>JAZGGH010000076.1:0-15329 GCA_036480335.1 Gammaproteobacteria bacterium
GTTTATACTGGCCTGTCGACAGAAAACGTTTGACTGCTGGCGAAGATATACCTGTCGGTTATCCCGCCTGCGAAGCAGAGCTGGGCATTGATCCGGAACAGGGAGAGTTATTGGTAAAAGGGCCTTGTCTGATGTCAGGCTACTGGGAAAATGGACGATGCGAGCCTCTTCTGGATGAGCAGGGCTGGTTTCATACTGGCGACAGGGTCTCGCTGAACAGTCATCATGAGCATAGTTATCATGGGCGGCTTGACCGTATGCTTAAATGTTCGGGTTATCGAATCGAACCGGCTGAAATTGAACAGGTATTAACAGCAGCACCGGGCGTCGTGGCCTGTGCCATTATTGGTATTGCTGATCCGATTACCGGTACACGTATCGCTGCAGCTATTGAGTCTGAACAACAGGATAGGCGGATACTGCAGCTATTTGCAAAAAAACATTTGCCAGCCTATATGCGGCCTGCTTATTTTCATTATCTGGAAAAAATGCCAACGCTGGCAAATGGCAAAAAAGACTACCAACGAATCCATCAGGAAATACGGCATCAAATGACATGAAACAGGAAAACCTCGGAGTGCTGGCCCTTGCTGCGGCTGAAAACAAAAAACCTGAACAGGCAAGAACACGTTTCCTTGCCTGTGCTGAAACAGGATTCTTAAGACACGCCGTCGCCGAAGAATTTGGAGGTGCCGGAACGTCTTTCAGGGTTTTGGCGGATAGCCATGCCCAGCTTGGTGAGAAAACACATGATCCGGGTTTAATGCTGGCATTGAGCGCGCATCTCTGGGGTGCAGTGTTTCCACTGCTGCGATTTGGCAATGACGCGCAAAAGCAAATCTGGATACCTTCGCTATTGAATGGTGAGCTGATTGGTGGGCATGCGATTACCGAATCCCAGGCAGGTTCCGATGTTCAGGCGATGCAAACAACGGTGAGTGAAACCGCTGAAGGTTTTATGCTTAATGGTCATAAACGCTATATCACTAACTCGCCGATTGCCGAGGTGATGGTCATTTATGCGAAACATAGTGCTACCTCTGCGATATCTGCGTTTCTCGTCAGGTCAGATGATTCTGGGGCAAATTTTGAGGATGGTCCGACTGTCAAAGGCTGTGCCACCGCGACGATGGGAGATATTACGCTGTCTGAATGTGAAATATCCAAAGATCGTGCGCTCGGAGCTCCGGGTGCAGGTGCGACCATGATTCAACTGGCGCTTGAGTTGGAAAGAGCTTTCATCTTTGCAGGGATTGCTGGTGTGATGAAATGGCAGCTCGATCACACAATTCAGTACGCACGTAGACGGGCATCTGGTGGTGGGGCTTTATCAGACCATCAGGTCATTTCTCACAAAATTGCTGATATGAAATTACGCCTCGAAACAACCCGCTTATGGGTGAACCGTTGTGCAGAATTGCTGGATAGTAAGAAACGTATTACGCTGGAAAGTGCGCAGACCAAGCTTTTTGCCAGCGAAGCTTTTTTACAATCGAGCCTGGATGCGGCACATATCCATGGTGCCAAAGGCCTGGAAAATGGGCTGGCTGATCTGGTGCTTGATGGTATGGCAGGCCGGTTAATGTCGGGGAGTTCGGAAGTTCAGAGGAATATTATTGCGGCTATGCTGGGTGTTGGTGCCAGGAAGTAGGCAGTTGGCTGTGGTCCATTAAGAACGATCTCTCATGAAAAGAATAATGATGAAAAAACTGTCAGTTTTTATAGCCATGATTTTATTTTGGCAGAATGATGCATTGGCCCAGATAGATGAGGCGGGTAAAGAGCCATTATGGGAGATTGGCGTCGCAGGCGGAGTTTTGTCGACACCTCACTATATGGGGAGTGATCAACGTTATATTCTGCCAATAGCCGCGCCATATTTCATTTATCGTGGAAAATTTATCAGAGCTAACAGGCGGGGTATCAAGGGGCTTTTGATTAATCGGAAAAACTTCTCTCTTGATCTGGGGCTGGGGTTTGGCTTGCCTGTCAATAATAATAACAAGGCGCGTGAAGATATGCCGGATCTAAGCCTGACCGGGCAGATCGGTCCCCAGCTTAACTGGAAGTTTTCAAGATCAGGAAATCTGCCGCAAGTTAGCTTGCATCTACCGATTCGATATGTGGCGGATGTTCAGGCTAAAAAACTGGGCTGGGTGACGGAGCCATCACTGCTTGTTAAGCAAAATTTACCCGTGTTGCAGAATAAAATTTCATTGCATTTGCGGATGGGTGGTTTACTGGCAGGAAAATCATTCAATAAATATTATTATACTGTTGCGGATCAATATGCCAGGCAGGACAGGCCAGCTTATGTAGCAAAGAGTGGTTTTCACAGTTATTTTATGAAGCTCAGCTCGACCTATGCCTGGAGCAAATATTTGAGCATGGGTGCATTTATACAACTCAGAGATTTGTCTCAGGGTGTTGTCGACGATAGCCCGCTAGTCACGCAGGCGCTGGATGTTTCTCTTGGTATCGGTTTTGTATGGAGTGTCCGACAATCAGTAGCGTTAGAGGGCCAGTCCCTGCGCGATTAATAATTCAGAAATGTATTTCATGAACTTTGTATCTTGCTCTAATTAAAGCCATGGCGGAAAATCGATACATGGCTGTTCTTTGATGCGTGCGTGGATCCGCTGCGCTCAATCCACCCTACGGATAGTATGGATCGAGTCGGTAATTGATATTGTATGAAAGGTAGGGTGGATCAAGCACAGCGGATCCACGGAATTTTCCGGTGCCGCTATGAATGAATCAGTATTAGTAGGTTGGCGCTGAGCTTGCGAAGCCCAACATTATTGCAGCCAATGCAGTTGGGATTAGGGGCTTCCTGAGACATTGTTTCAACAGGCAGAATTTTTACTTTGTCTGCCTTCCAGTAACATGCGCTGAAAATTGTTATCACCGCGCCATAAATCGCCCGACAGTAATGCAGCGATGTCATTTTTTACCCCATCATTTCTATCGGCTTCAAAAAACAGATGATCGACCATGTTGTACTGATAAAAACGCTCAACAAATAACAGCATGGAACGAAAGCCGAGGATGTAGTCGTCGTCATCTTCAGCGTGCAAGGCTGGGTCATTCTCTGTTGCGTTGAGCAATGCCTGATGCAGGCGATCAGCAATACGCTCTGCGCTGGTGACCGCGAGGAATACTCCGGAAGAAAAAATAGGATCCAGAAATCCTGCAGCATCACCGCAACAGGCGAAGCGTTCGCCGTGTCGTTGAGTATTGGTGAAACTAAAATCGGCCTCGGCACGAATATCCGTTTCCTGTTCCGCACCGGCGAGTAACTGATCGAGAAAAGGGGATGCTTTAACATACTGCTCAAACAGTTGCGGGCCACGTTGAGATTGATCAAGAGTTTTTTGTACCACCAGGCCGATACTCAGACGATTGTTGATTAGTGGAATAATCCATATCCAGCCAATGTCGAGCATCAATACCTTGATGTCGCCAGAGATAAACATGTCTTTTGCCGCATCCGAACAGGCATTGCTGTAATGTGTGTAGAGTGCAAATCGACCGAGGTTATCAATGCGTTTGATGCTGCTATGTTGTCGGCCCATCAATACACTGCGCCCGGTCGCATCGATAAAATAGCGAGATGAATACTGACCTTCACTGGTGGTTACTTCTACAGCATCAGCTTCTACGGCAACATTTTTTACCGCTTCGTTTTGATTGAGAGTGGCTCCGTGCTTAACAGAATTGTTGACCATCATCAGATCGAATTCAGAACGTTCGACCTGGTAGGGTTGGTGATCTCCATTCAGACAGAAGCGCACACTTTGGCCGTTGTCTTCATTAATAAACTGGGCGCCATTTTTATGCAGGTAGTTTTTTTTGTCCCAGTTTATCCCCATGCGGTTAAACACGGGTGTGCTCATAGGTAACATGGATTCACCAATATGAAAGCGCGGATGCTGATCCCGTTCCAGGATAAGCACCTTGTGACCGTACTGTGCCAGTAATGTTGCTGCGGTTGAACCGGCAGGGCCGGAACCGGCAATGATGATATCGTATTGAGGATTTGTCATCCGCTTGTTCCTTCTTAAAATAGATCCGGTAAAGTTGCGAGCATTAATGTTCCGCTACAGAAGGTTTGATTTTTCATGATTACGTCACCTTCTATCATGGCTGCATCCATGTTACCTCCCAGAAACCTGGCATGAATATGTAACTCAGCACCGACAGGGATGGTCATTCCAACAAATTGCAGGGATTTGATGCGTGCTATTACGCCGACTCTGGGTTCCTCGCCAGTTTCCTGTCCGCCCAGCATGATACCAGAGGCCTGCGCCAGCAGTTCAAGGCCAGCAGCGACCGGGAAACAGTTGTTGAGTAATAGCGGGTTTTCCGGTGCTATGACACTGGTGCAATGAATCGATTTTTCTGCCTGTTGGATAACACTTGTCAGCATGAGCATCGGTTGACGATGTGGCAGTATGCGTTTAAATGCAGCTTTGTCATCCAGCATCAGGGGATTATAACCTCTGCCAGCCATGCAGTGCTTCCCTGCGATACTTCAATACGGTGCTTGCCAGATTGATTGCTGATGAGTGTTTTGAGGAGTGGCAAAGCTGCCATTGCCGGATTCTGAGAGGAGATACAGCTTTCAGTCGTTGGTTTACTGACACTGCCGGATTGAAGCGGGCAACTTACAGAAACGGTGGTGTTTTCCGCCTGACCAAGCACCAGTGATACAGCACAGGGTTGCCAGTGATAATCGGGAAGTAAATATTGCGGCGCTTCCTCCTCGTAGACCACCAGCAATACTTTTTCTGCACCCGTCTGTAATTGACACCAGCTTTCCAGTAACCCCAGTGCAAAGCCATCTTCTAGCGCCGCCATAGCCATCATCGGGGCCTGGCTATCTGCAGCCATACTCCAGTAACTTGAGGCAGTATTATGTACCGAGTTATGAAACTGCGTAGGCGATAGTGGATAATCATTTTTTGCAATCGCCCGGCAGAGTTTATCTGTCACCTGAATCTCGCCCGACAAAGACACAAAAATGGCTGGCAGTTGCTGGCTTGAATCGGCATTCGCACAGGCACGTGTGGCTGCAGAGATTGCAACGCGTGTAGCCAGGCTGGTACGGCGACGCACCATGGCGGGTAACAGTGATACGTCTAGTGCACAGTCATGAAAGCCCTGTTGAGCGGCTATTCCATTGTCTTTGATACACAGCCCGGTTCCCAGTATGGCCATGAGAGACGGATTAAAAACAGGCTCATTCATGACGTAATCCCAGGACAAGAGAGGTATTATTACCGCCAAAGCCAAAGTTATTATTCATGACGGCGTTTATCGGAATGTCGGTTTCACTGTTTTGAATAACAGAACATTCAAATGATGGATCAACCTCGATAAGCCCACTGGTGCCTGGTCGAAAGCGTTTTACCAGACACAGCCAGCCTGTGATGCTTTCAATGCCGCCTGCAGCACCCAGCGTATGTCCGATTAATCCTTTGGTACCACTGCAATGAATATCAGTGCCAAACACTGTATGCATGGCGCGCATTTCAGATTGGTCGTTAAGTACCGTACCCGTTGCATGCAAGTTGACGTAATCAATATCCCCGGCATTGATGCCAGCCTGTTCAAGTGCGCCCTGCATGGCAGCGATAGCGCCTCTGCCTTCAGGATGCGGCGCCGTTATATGGTAGGCATCAGAGGATTCGCCGCAGCCGAGTAAGTGGACGCATGCGGCGTGATCATCATGCTGTTTTTCCAGCAACAGAAGACCAGCGCCTTCGCCGAGACTGATGCCGCAACGATCCTTGTCCAACGGTGTGCAGGGTTTTCCAGAGACGATGTCGAGGCTTTTAAAACCCTGCAATGTCAATCGGCACAATGAATCAACACCGCCGGTTAGTACGGCATCACAAAGCCCCGTGGTGATTAGTCGTTGCGCGCAGGCCAGTGTCTTGCTGCTTGACGAACAGGCGGTCGAAATTGCGTAACAGGGGCCAGTCAGTCCGAGTTCCAGCTTCAGAAAATTCGCTGTGGCTGACCAGATGTGCTGATTTATAAAGTTGAATGTGTCAGGTGTCTGCTGATTTTTTTCTATTTCTATATAGCAGTTTTCGGTTTCGTAAATCCCTGACGTGCTGGTACCAATGACGACTGCAATGCGATTCGCCCCATAACGTTCTATGGCATTATTTATCGCGCCACGTAAATTATCCTCAGAGTGATTGAGTGTTGCCAGTGCGATACGCGCATTCCTGGAGGAATAGGATTGCAATGCATCATCCAGTTCAGGTAGTAGCGTATTCGAAATTTCACCCGTGTAAGCCGGGAAATCGGTTGAGATCAGTTGTGGTTTTTGCAGGCAGCTTCGGCCGGAAAGGAGGGCATCATAAAGCTTTTCTGTGCCAATACCTGATGCACAGGCTACCGAGCATGCTGTAATTGGCAAAGGAGGTGGCTGATGGTCACCAGGTTTTTTCATAAAGTCTGGCTCCTGGTCAATTGAAAAGTACCTTTTGTGAAAACCTGATCCTCATTTTTAATCATAAAGGTAAGGGTGTCATCATTTGTTTTTGATAATATGATCTGCACAGATTGATTGGGTTGTATCAGTTGATAAAATTTGCAGGACTTTGTTGCGGTAATTTGATCATTACTGATGTTACTGGTTTTTATCAAGGCCTGAATCATCAATAGCTGAGCGACGGCAGGCATGACTGGAAAATTATCAAAATGGCCTTTGAAGAATCTGGCGTCTGACTGGATCTTGCAGCTTGCGTTGACGTTTCGACCATTTTCGCTTGAAGTCATGTTCTCAAATTCAAACATGCTGTATTTTATCGCTGTTAAAAAGGGTTTTTATCGCATCAAGCGGGAGTTTGCCATTTGCAGTGCGGGGTAAACTATCGGTAATTACAATTTTTCTGGGTATCTCAATGCATTCAAGCTTGCCACGTAATTCCGCCTGTAACTGTCGGCTAGACAGTTCATGTTGTTGTTTAGCCGTCACGGCAGCCCAGATTGCATTATCTCTAACATAACCCGTTTCTGGTACCGCGATGACAACGGCGTCAGCAACTCCATCACAAGATAAAAGCCGGTTTTCAATTTTAGATAATGATATCCGTTTACCCGCAATCTTTACGATTGAATCGGCTCTGCCGAGCAATTGAAAAGATCGGTCATTTTCAAGCCTTACCCGGTCGGCAGTCTGAAATCCTGCTGCCCAGTGTTGGCTAACAAAGGGAGAGCAAACCTTGAGTAAATCTTTTTCTGTGCTCAGGCTAACTGCTGGAAATGCAGTCCAGTCCGTTGCTATGTTCTGCTGACGATAAGCGATAATACCCGTTTCGGTAGAACCATAAATTTCCAGTATGTCGCCAGCATTTTGCTGTTTCCATTGTGCTGAGAGTTCAGCAGATAAGGGCGCTGCCGCAGAAATACAGGTTAGCTGAGACAGGTCGGTATTGTCCTGCAGTAACGCTTTGTATTGGGTAGGGATACTGATCAGGGTTCTGCTGCCAGTCTGTTTCAATGTGTTAACAATGTCGCCTGGAAAAAGCGGAATGTCATCAACCCAGGGTAGCTGCAGTATCCAGGGCAGTAAAATAGTGAAGGTGAGACCATAAAGATGATTCGGTGTGACGCTGCCGACAATGGGACTCTCAGGCCAGTCGAATTGCTCACGCAGGGCGATAGCCTCGTCGAAAAGATTGCTAATGGATTTAACAATGACTTTGGGTTTGCCTGTTGATCCGGAAGTAAATAGCTGCAGGGAAGTCGCTGAATTGAGAGTCACAGCCCAGTCACCATGGATAACGACAGCTTCTCCGCGCAACAGGGAATCGCTCCAGGCAGTATCAAACTCATGTGCGATATGGCAACGGCAATGAATGCTTGCCAGCGTTTCATCTAGAGCATCGGGAGGCAGGATGACGGTTTTTTCTGCCAGCCACGCAGCCAGCAATGCAACGCTGAAAGCATAACGGCCACGGCAGGAAATCAATACATCGCCATCAGATTTGAGAAGTTCACTGCTCTGTAAAACATCCTGATGAAATTGCCCCAGAGAAATTGCTCTGCTAGCAGAAAATGCTAGCGGATTTTCTTCAGACGATGAAAAAGTAACCGCAAAGCCAGACTGTTTTTCAGCGGTTATCATGTGTTTTGTGACCCCAAATGGTATGACCATTCTTTATTATATTCTTGATCGTATGTGAGAATGAAGGGATTTCTATGTCAGGGAAACGGATATGTCGCCAGATATATTCTCCTAGCATCAGCGTTGCGATCAGGGCATAAATGATCACGCTATTATACAGCACCCACCAGGTATCCTTGCCCCAAAGAGCCAGCCAGAAACAAGCGATAATATTCAAGGCAAAAAAACCGCTCCATAAAATGGTTAGCTGGCGGCAATAGGTTTCGATTTCTGGCGGAAGATCCGGGTAATCCAGGCGTGCAAACTGTTCGATAAGCGGCGCGTTTTTGAGGCTCTGGCTGAAAATATAGAATAAGCCAGTATGGATCAGAAGCGGCGTCAGCTTGGGGATGGCTTCGACACCAAAAAGACGGATCGTCAGCAGCATAAATACGGATAGTCCGAGTATCCACCAGAGTCTGTTATCACGCTGGTGGATTTTCCACAGGATCATAGCAAAAATGAAAACAGCGCCTAACCAGGCGACACCGTGGGTTATCAGAAAATAGATGATCAGAGGATAGCTCGCAACAAGAAGGCCGCCCTGAATTTTTTTGAGTATAGACAATAACATGTGTCTTTTAACGGCCAGGGTTCTCTTGAATGTAACGGCTCAGTCTTGATTGTACGCAATTGTACCAATATTAGTAAGGTTAGCTCTATTAATCAGAATTTTCGTCGGTATGATATTGCGGGCACCCCTATTAATCGTCTTTGCGCCCGATTTCTGCGTTGAATGATTTTTGCGATCCTCATATATGCCTTATATACTGCGGTTCTCAAAATTCATTCGCCTTGAACTCAGACGAAAATCCTGATTAATAGAGGCGCCCTTGCAAATACTTAAGATGGCATTCTGGATAGGCAAACCCTCATGAAATTAGACGCAGATACAACTAAAATCAGTGCATTGGAAGCCAAATCCATGGCGCAGTGGATCGCATTTGCGCCTTTTGTTTTTCAGGCTACCGCCGTGATGCGCGATGCAGGGTTACTCGAAGCCATTGCCGAGACCGGCGAGCATGGTGAAACACTGACGGCGCTGATGGAGAAAAGTGGTTTATCCCGTTATGGCATCAAGGCGCTACTGGATTTTGGTGCTAGCATTGGTCTTGTCGTGCTGCAGGACGGGCGTTACGTTTTGTCAAAAATCGGTTATTTCATACAAAAGGATGAAATGACACGTGTCAACATGGATTTCACTCGGGATGTTTGCTACCGGGCGCTAGATCATCTGGGCGACTCGATTCGCGATGGCAAGCCGCGAGGGCTGGCAGAACTGGGCGACTGGGATACCCTCTATGAAGGGCTTACAACCTTGCCGGGAACCGCCTCTGAAAGCTGGTTCCGCTTTGATCATTTTTATTCCGATCGTGTCTTTGATGAATTACTGCCGATTGTGTTTGCATCACCGGTCAGGGAAATTCTGGATGTCGGTGGCAACACAGGGCGTTGGGCTTTGCGTTGTCTGGCGCATAATCCCGATGTGCGTATAACGATTATGGACTTACCTGTTCAATTGAAAGTCGCCAGGAAAAATATTGATGAAGCCGGGTTCAGTGAGCGTTTTAATGCATACCCGGCAGATGTACTCAAAGATGAACAGACTTTCTATCAGGGTGCCGATGTTATCTGGATGAGCCAGTTTCTGGACTGTTTTTCCGAAGAAGAAATACTCAGTATTCTCAAAAAAGCGGCCGCCGTGATGGATGAGAAAACCGAGCTGTATATTATTGAGCTGCTCTGGGACAGACAGAAATATGCAGCGGCCAGCTTCAGCCTGAACGCCACATCGCTTTATTTCACCTGTGTTGCAAATGGCAATAGCCGCATGTATCACTCATCTGATTTGCTATCCCTGATCAGTAAGGCAGGCCTGTCAGTTGAAGAAGATATCAATGATCTCGGTGAAGGCCATACCTTGCTGCGCTGCAGGAAGTTAGTTACTCCTGCACTGTGAGCATGCCATGCATGCCTTTTTCCTGATGGCTCTTTGAGAAAAGTAATTTTTTTCCGCAATAAAACGGAAATTCACCGGTGTTTTGTGGAGTGAAGCGTATTTCAGTCGCCTTGCCCAGTTTTTCCCTGATGGAGAGTCCTGAAGCAGGGTCATCAATAATCAAATCATGCGGCACCCAGCCCACCTTGTTAATTTTTAACACGACGGGCACACCGACCTTAACAATAATGTTGTTTGGGGAGTAGGCATAACTGCTGGCTTCTATGCTGACCTCCTGCTCACCATCAGCATTCAAGGTGGCTATAAATGCATCGTCATCTTCAGCCAATGCCAGGCAGTGAAAAGTGAGCAGAGTAATGAACGCGATCAATTGTTTCATGAGTGTTTTCCCGATTGAGTGTATCGTTTATAGGGCGTCTCTATTCATTTTGTCTTTGCGCCCGATTTCTGCGTTGAATGATTTTTTGCGATCCTCATATATGCCTTATATACTGCGGTTCTCAAAAACCATCCGCCTTGAACTCAGACGAAAATCCTGATTAATAGAGGCGCCCTATAGTGATATAGCATGAATAGACTATTCAATAAAGCCCTCATTGCAACAGCCATTCTCACTCTGCTGTTGGTAATAACCAGCGGCTGTCATATGAACAGACCGGTTGTAACACCAATGAAATCTTATCAACATCATTATTCATCTCTTGCCCGCTCCGCTGAATTGATTATTTTACTGCCCGGCATTCATGATAAACCGGAAGATTTTATAGAAAAACATTTTATATCCGCTGCGCGTAAAGCGGGAGTGCAGGCAGATTTTTTAACCGTTGATAGTCATGTCGGCTATTTTGAAGACAGAAGCATTGTGCAACGATTACACACAGACATTATCCTCCCGGCAAAAAAGGCAGGCTATCAAAAAATCTGGCTGGCAGGTATCTCGCTCGGTGGCTTTGGTGCACTTTTATATGCCACCAAACATGCGCAGGAGATTGATGGCGTTATCATGCTGTCTCCCTATCCTGGAACAGAAGAGTCGATAGCTGACATTCAACAGCAGGGTGGCCTACAAAACTGGCAACCTGGCTCTGATCCTGGCCCGGAACAACGCCTGTGGGCCTGGATAAAAAAATATGCGGCATCCCGGAACGGGAGCCGGAATCGGAAGCCGGAAATGTATCTCGCCTATGGTCTGCAGGATAAATATAAAGAGGGACATCAGGTATTATCTGCAGTACTGGGCGTGAAATATGTATTTCCTACACCAGGTGGGCATAACTGGAAAACCTGGAGAAAACTCTGGCAGACTATCCTCGACAACAGGGTATTTACATATTAGATCTGGAGATAAGATGCTATTTGTTTTTTGATTGAGTATGCTTACTGTTCAATTTTCAGGAGTCAAACATGATAGCTCGAATTTCGATAATTACCGTTCTTTTTTATTCACTATTAATGCAAGGTTGTGCATCCAACCCCTCTGCTGGCGAAGCTGCTGCTAAGCAGGCTGCAAACAGCGTACTAACCACTGGACGTTCAGTTAACAAAATCGTCGTTAGCCTTGATGATAGCCTTGAGTTAGATCGTAAAGAAGCCGCCACTAAATACTCCCTGACGGAACGTGTCAAAAACGATCTGCAGGATGTATTACAGGGTAAAGGCGTATTTGACAGCTCGGCTGAGGGCATTACAGTAAATATTAATGTATCCGCTTTTCGACTAAGATCCGGTGTTACGGCTATGCTTGCTGGCGTCCTGGCAGGTGCCGATATACTCGCTGTTAATGTTGAAGCTGAATCAAACGGATCTCAGTTAAAGAACTTCAAAACGAATACATCAACGGCCCTTGGTGGCTTTGGAATGCCAGCTCCAAGCCAACGAATAAACCGGATGTCCAAAGCACTGGCTAAACGTATTGCAAAACAGTTATAACAAAAAGAAGTGACAGGCGAGGGATACCCCTGCTTGTTACTTCCGGTGCGTTTTTCCCAGCTATAAATATAGAATAATAACCGTATAATAACGATTCAAATAACCGGTTTTATTGAACATGGAAAAATTTCACCGTATTTTTGAACTGCACCAGATATTTTCTAACCGACGTACACCCATTTCACTCAAAGACTTAAATGAGAAACTGGGATGCTCGGAATCAACCACCCGCAGAGCAGTGAGCTTCCTGCGAGACAGCCTCAATGCGCCTTTGAGTTATGATCGAGAGCACAACGGCTGGAGCTATAATCACCAACAAAATCAACAATTTGATTTTCCCGGTCTCTGGTTCAACCCGGAAGAACTGTATGCGCTGCTAGTCTCCTACCACCTGCTAAGCAACCTGCAACCCGGCTTTCTCAGCGAACAAATTGCGCCACTGCAGACTCGCATGGAACAACTACTGGTACAGCAAAATATACAAACACCCGTACTAAAAGACCGCATACGCATCTTGCAAATAGCCGCAAGGCCAAACAATATCGAAAACTTTCGTAAAATTGCGGCCTCTGTTTTAAGAAGAGAACAACTGAAAATACTCTACCATGGACGCGAACGTGACAGCACCATCGAACGCCAAATCTCACCCCAACGCCTGGTCTACTACCGTAGCAACTGGTATCTGGATGCCTGGTGCCACCTCAGAAACGGCCTACGCATATTCTCGCTAGATCGCCTTCATGCCGTGGCTGAATTGGGCAAAAAGGCTAAAAATATCAGCAATAAAGAACTCAATGAAAAACTCGCAAGCGCCTATGGCATCTTTTCAGGTGAACCAGAACACAAGGCAATACTGAATTTCTCAGCAGAAGCTGCTCGCTGGGTTGCAGATGAACAATGGCATCCTCAACAAACGAGTAAAGCAAACAGAGATGGCAGCTATGAACTAACCATCCCCTACAACGATCCACGAGAACTGGTGATGGATATATTGAAATACGGGCCGGATGTGGAAGTGAAAGCGCCGCGCAGCCTGAGAAAACGGGTACAAGAGCGATTGCAGCAAGCAATAGAAAAATATTAGCGCCTGGCCATGCTATGACCAGGCGACAGGGTATGCTGTTCAAAGCTATAGACGGAGAATGATGTGCAAGAACAATTAACAGACCTGAAAGCTATCCTTCACTCGAAGCGAGCAAATATTTATTATCTGGATAAATGCCGGGTGATGCAGAAAGGTGGCCGTGTGCTTTACCTCACTGAAGAACAGGCGGACAAGCAATACTGGAATATCCCCATCGCCAATACCACCGTGAAACACTCCGTTTTGAAAGACCGTATGTAAAATACATAATTAACCGCTTTATTAGTAATTGATTTTACCTGGAAATGAAAACATGAAAAATAATAGCTTTATTGCGCATGTCCGTTTTGATGGAGAGGGTAATCCTGTAGAACATTGGCTGGAAGATCATTTGTGTAATGTTGCAAATATATCGGCTAAATATGCATCAGTTTTTGGTAGTGAGGATTGGGTTGAATTGGCTGGGCGTTGGCATGATTTGGGTAAATATAGTGCTGATTTTCAAGAATATATTCGAGATCAATCAGGTTATGAACGTGAGAATGCTCATGTAGAAACCACTAATATGAAAGGTCGTGTTAATCATTCCAGCGCAGGTGCTTTGTATGCGCTTGAACAGTTTAAAAAAGAAATGGGAACTGATATTGCAGGGCGCATAATTGCGTACTTGATAGCAGGGCATCACGCAGGTTTAGCAGATTGGAGTAGTGAATCGGGGCAATCTTCACTGCAATATCGAATGCAGGATACGGATTTATTATTAGATGCCTTGAGGGGAAATCCGCCTGATTCGGTGACAGGTTTTAAGTTGCCAACGTCTACATTTTTAAAACAAGGTGCTGATCCTTCTTTCTGGATCCGTATGTTGTTTTCATGTTTGGTTGATGCAGATTTTTTGGATACAGAAAGTTTTATGTCGCCAGAAAAAACTGAAAATCGAAAACAAGATGTACCATTAGAAACATTAAATCAGGCATTAGATCAGCACTTGGCAAAATTTTCAGAAAAAGAACCCGAAGGCATTAATATTTATCGTAAACAAATATTAGATAATTGCCAGAATAGTGCCAAAGAGCGTTCAGGTTTGTTTTCACTTACCGTACCCACAGGCGGAGGAAAAACACTATCATCATTATCCTTTGCTTTACGTCATGCAATCGAGCACAAAAAAGACCGTATCATTTATGTTATTCCTTATACCAGCATCATTGAACAAACATCAGATGTGCTCAAAAGTATTTTTAAAGATTTTCCTAATGCTGTATTAGAACATCACAGTAATTTAGACCCAGAAAAAGAAACCTCGTACAGTCGTTTAGCCAGCCAAAACTGGGATGCCCCTATCATCGTAACAACAGCCGTCCAGTATTTTGAGTCACTTTATGCGGCGCGTACCAGCCGTGTACGTAAGTTACACAATATTGTGAACAGTGTGGTGATACTGGATGAAGCACAAATGTTACCACCTGATTATTTAATGCCTGTTTTGAAAGTGATTAAAGAACTTAGTGCTTATTATGATGTAAGCCATGTTTTGTGTACCGCCACACAACCAGCCTTAGAAAAGCGTACAGATTTTAACTTCGATGGTTTTGATGAAGAGTCTGTAAAAGAAATTATTGAAAACCCTGATGAACTGACAGAAGTATTTAAACGAGTAGGAATTGTTTCGTTAGGTGACAAGATTGAAGAATGGGAGCAATTAGTTAAACAGCTAATGGAGCATGAGAGTTTCTTATGTATTGTGGATCGGCGCAGTGATGCACAAGAGCTGTATGAATTATTGCCTACTGGTACGCTTCATCTATCGGGTTTGATGTGTGGTCAGCATCGTTCCGATGTAATTGAGCAGATAAAAGCAAAACTAAGACGTAATGAGTCGGTGCGAGTGGTGAGTACACAATTAATTGAGGCGGGAGTTGACGTGGACTTTCCTGTGGTTTTTAGAGCAATGGCAGGACTAGATTCTATTGCTCAAGCGGCAGGCCGTTGTAATCGTGAAGGAAAGCTGAAAAAAGGATTTGTGACTATTTTCAACCCTCCTAAACCTGCACCTGCTGGGTATTTACGTATGGCGGCAGAATTAGGCCAAATACTTCTGTCTCGGCCTGAGCTTGATCCACTCAGTAACAAATCTTTTAAGGAGTTTTTTAAGAAACTTTACTGGACGA
>JAZGGH010000077.1:0-9589 GCA_036480335.1 Gammaproteobacteria bacterium
CTGCGATAATCCTTATCCATACATTGTTGGGTCTCTGACAGAAGGGATGTTGAATAAACTGGCAAACCATTATTTAGAACAGCTTGCTAAACTGACTGAGAGTAAACCCTGCATTATTACCGATAAGATGCCTGAAAATTTCCTTCATCTGGGAATAATTCAGCTTCTCTTCCCTGATGCCAGGATAGTCCACTGCACAAGAAACCCGATCGATACCTGCATTTCATGTTATTTTCAGGAGTTTAGCGGCACTCATTCTTATGCTTACAATATGTCAGATCTTGGTACCTACTACGCGCTATATCAAAAACTGATGGCACACTGGAATGATGCTCTTTCATTACCCATTATCACTGTCAACTACGAAGCAATGATCCAGGAGACGGCACAAACCTGCCATCAATTATTTGACTTTCTAGGATTAAAATGGGAGGAAGAATGCCTGTCTTTTCACAAGCTGGATCGGCCGGTTGCCACTGCAAGCAGCATGCAGGTAAAACAGCCAATTTATTCCCATTCAATCAACCGGAGGGATAATTATAGAGCCCACCTGCAACCACTGATAGAAACCCTCGGTGAAATTTAAAACTCATTTAAGCGCTTTGCACGAAAAAATTTTACGTGAACAATAAAACAACACACCGTAGATTCCGGCTAATAGAATGACGGGAAATCATTCGTATAAGGGTCGCCATTTGAGAATTCTTTCTGGTTAGTTATAACCTAACCGTTGAATGATATCTCCCATTTCATCTTCAATAAGCTGCTTGTCAGTTCCTGAAAGGAGTTCCTCCCAGCGATTTACCTGACCACCTTTGAACGTCATTGTGCCTCCAAAAATATTATCAGCAATATTTGATAACTGCTCTTTTGATTGTGAGATTTCAATATGGTCCGCGATATTACTCAGCTCAGTCATTTGTCTCTTTCGATCACCACCTGCCTCTGGGCCAACCAAATTTTCAAACTTTACTGTATATACTTCAGGCAGCTCAATCCAAGGCAGCATATGCTCATATCGTCTACGCAGACTAACAACAACTGGCCCGTTAGGTTCAAAACAGTAACCGCGTATCGTCCTGCTTAGACGTTCATTTTCAGGGAGTGACCTTATATATTCGCGTGAGGGGTCATATTCCCTATCCATCATCCAGCGTACTTGCGATACTGCTACGGCACGAGGATCGCGAATGATCTGCACCATTCGAAAACCAAAAATCTTCAGCAGTTGAGCCGCGCGGGGCTCATAGGGTAGGTGCCCCTGCATATAGGATCCAGACTCGATACTAAGTAGCATTTCAGCAAGTTTTTCTATTGTTATTAAGGATGGCCAGACACCGCCTACAGAAATGTGGGTACTGATCGCTTCTGTAATCAACCCGGACTCCCCCTGACTTCGGTTTAATCGCCTTCTGGCATCACGAACACCGAATAGAGAAAAAACTTTACCGAGCAAGTGTGTACCTGATTTTGGAACACTATTGACAATCAATGGCGGGCATTGTGACGTTTTCGATGGCTGTACGGTGACCTTCGCACTCTGTCGCTGCTCTGAACTGTGCCAGTGCTGTGGCTTGATCAATCGGGCAACGCCTTCTGCATTCCATTGCAGGTCTAGCTCGTCAACCAGCCCTCGCAGGCTCTCGCCGCCATTTCCTATTAATGCCCCCGACTCAACTTCTCGATACCAGGCACCGGAGGCTTTCAGAATCTCTAAACGTTGCTCATAGGCTGATGCCCAGCTCTGCCAAAAAGCCCGATCTTGTGTATGCTGGCGCATAAAGTCCGTCCGTAAACAGGACTCAATCACCTCTTCTGCACTGCGGCGCACAATGATCCAGCGCGCATGTGGAAATACTTGCCGCCACAGTGGCCAAACCAACGTCAGCTTCGCATCTTTATACAACCAGGGCTGCGTGCCAGTATAACCCTGGTCTGCCAGCAGACTCAGTATTTGACCGCCTAATCGCGGCTGTGGCGGTTGACCGGCCAGCCGTGGCAGCTGCTTCACCCCCAGCGGATCCGCGCCAAGCTGTTTAAGTTGGGCTTTGAGCACGGCTTCACGTAGTACACGGTTCTCAAAATACCCGTCTGGATTCGATGTATTCCCGGGCAGGGTCTCTCCTAACCAGGCACCGCAGGCCTGCAGGCAACCGGCTACCAATGATGTCCCTGAACGGGGTAACCCCACAATAAATATTGGCTGGGCTGTGTTGACCAGGCTCTCTGGCTCTGTTGGCTTGTCTTGCGCCAGTAGGGCATTGGCCAGGTGTAAGCGTGCCTCACCGGAATCAGGCGACAGTGTTAATGCTCTGCGGCTCGCCCTCTCTGCCTGTTCATGGGCATCCAGCCGACCGTACACTCCCCCTAACAATTGCCATGCCTCTAACAGGTTTGCATCGCAGGCCACTGCTTGCCCTATACTTGATGATGCCGCTTCCAGTCGCCCCGCTGAAAGCTGAATCTTGCCCAAATTTAAATGCGCATCAGCGTAGTCTGCTTCCAGCGCAAGGGCCTGTTGCAGGCTGGACAGGGCTTGTTCTATTTCACCAAAGGCCCCCTGCAAACTGCCCAGCATCATCCAGGCCTCGGCATCGGACTGATCCAACGAGACCAATTGCCCAAACAGGGTTTTCGCTTCGGCTAACTGCCCAGATTCCACACTGGCCCAGGCCTGTTCTGTGAGTTCTTGTTGATTCATACGTTGAAGTTAACGGCCTGGAATGCGCGCCGGTCATTTTGTTTTCGAGTAACAGCATTTGCCGCCTTAGCATCTGTTGATTCGAGTACAGCTTATTTAGACGAGGAAGCGCAATTTAAACAAAGACTACTGAACAAATATAAAAAGGGGAATGCAGAAAGCACTCAAATTTAATTTAATGGTGCTGGCTAATCAGCCAGCACCATTTTCAAGCCATCGTCTAGTTTATTGAAGCAGTGACACCTGTTACCTGGTCTCCATTGAGGTCATAGGCTGAAACACTGGTGGTCTGCAAACCGGTAACACCACCGGCAACATAAAACTTGAACCAACTCAACGTCTCAGGGGTATCACTTGTACGGCTAATATCCTCTGCCGTTTTAATCCAGGTAGGAATAACCAGAACCTTCATCGTTGTTCCAGAATCAGTCCACAAGACTCCTTTTAAATCGCCTCGCGGTGGGATAACGTATGCTTGCCCGACACCACTATTGTCTTTATCTGGATCATGGGTCATTTCTAGCTCGATTGCAGCAGGAACCGTAGCGCCTCCACTGAAAGTAATTGTGTAGTGATCTGCACGCTCCATGACCCCAAATTGATTTGGGGTTAGCTGATCATATTCTTCGGTTAAAAAATCATGGGGTGATACTGGGGCAATATTCAGCACATTGAGTGCTATTGGTTGCGGAAGTATAGAAACCCCATTGACAGTAACATCTATTGTAGCCGGGCCAGGTGTTATTGTTCCGGGGAGGTCGAGCAATACGATTGTTTGA
This sequence comes from Gammaproteobacteria bacterium, assembly GCA_036480335.1. Taxonomy (GTDB): domain Bacteria; phylum Pseudomonadota; class Gammaproteobacteria; order DSM-19610; family DSM-19610; genus JAZGER01. The sequence goes on from JAZGGH010000077.1 coordinate 3,481, forward strand.
AACCAATCTTTGTCGCCATTCGTTGTAACAAGCTCGATAGCTTGTCCCCAACCTTTTGCACCAACACCCAGGCCCTGAGAAGTTGCTTGACCCACAACAACTTTGGATACTGGATCTGGATAAGCATTAACCCACGAACGCACACTCGAATCAGTCGCAGGAATGGTTGTACTACCCACTGAATCAGTTATTACTATCTCAGCATCATCACGATAAACGTCGGGCTGCCACTGGATTGCAAGGGATACCGTGTCACCCGGAGCAACTGTCTGCCCGAAAACTTCCAGGCCTGAACACCCAGATAAAACATTCGACAAAGTCAGTATCGCAACCGGAAAAACCCATACTCGTTTGATTAATCCTGTTAAGTTTGTAACGCCATAAATTTTCATAGTTTAATCCTCAGCTAAAGTGCAGTAATACTTATTAAGGCAAGGTAATAAGCATTACTATTTTAGTATATTATTGCCTCGACTAACTCAACGGCTTGCCTTAAATCAGCACTACATCTGTCGATGTATATCCTCACAAGGCTAAATAGTACAATAATTTTCGGAATTTACCTAACGCAAGTAAACGTCCGAACATATTAATTTCAAAATTAATACTGCAATCAAACGTGTAGATGAAAAACTGAATTTTTTTTGCCTACTTTGAAGAAGGCAATCTAATGCTATCTAGGTAGATGAAATAGATGGGATAGATGAAAAGTACTTATATTAATGAATTAGTTAACCCCATATTCAAGATTAGCCAGTTATTTAAGCGCAAACCGCATAAACCATGATAACAGTATGCTAATAGGGGAATATTACGAGGAATCGATAAATATCTAAGCAGAGCCCCCTCGCTGATAACCACAAAATTTGATTCCCAGGGCATCCGATGCAAGTATTGGAGAGCACTGTTTATAACTGGCTGAAATTTATCAGTTCTATGCATAACAACTGATAATGTTACTATTCACTTTAAATTAAAGTAACAGTATCTAGGCCTCCAGATGAAAGCAGAAACCGGAGTGAATCATATTTAATGTCTAATCACTGAGTGCTCCGGCGAAATAGTCGGCTTATGGCGAAAATTCGTGGCACCCCATATATCTGTGCGTGGCAAAATAGGCTAATAAAAGCTGGAGCGAAGAACTCAATGATTAATGACCCAGATAGCTTTGCAAAACTTGTCAATGACCCAGAATTTTATTTCCATAGTTTTCGATGGAAATTTGGTAGTGCGCGTTTTGTAAAATTAACGAAAGCAGAGCATCGATTTCACTCTGCACACGCTGCAAGGGCGCGTGCCCCAGCCTGTGACATATCCATTAACGAACTCCTGAAAATTTGTACTGTTGATACTTGCCCACCAAAACCTCTTCGTTATATTTTTATGACTGATTTTTGTGGGTCAACACTACTCGCGCGTGCGCTTGGACAGCTTGATGACTATTTTGCTATAATGAACCCCGAGCATTTGTCTCATTATCCCGGCAGAAACGGCGCATCAATTTCGATTCCACTGGCAACCTTCAGCAGTGGAAAGCGGCACTGAAAGTTGCGGCAGGGTTAATGGGGAGAACTTTTGAACCGAATTCAATTGCTTTGATAAAAGACCAGCCACTAACAAACTATATTATTCCTGAATTGCTCAATGTCACTGAAAACACAGCAGGTGTATTTCTTTATTCCACACTGTCAGATTATCTTAAAGCCGTGTACCGTGAGGAAAGACGGCGCGCCTATGCACGAGAACGTGTAACGCAATCATTTCGTGAAACCGACATTATCCCTGCACTCGCATCCATCGATAAGATATCGCTCAGCGATGCTCGCATTGCAGCTATGCACTGGTTGATTCAGATGTATCATTACCTTAACGCATACGAATCCAGGAACACAAACAATCTCTGCTCTTTACGCAGCGACTTGTTTCATATGCAGCCAGCGCAATGCATTAAGGCAACGGCTGATTTCTTCGACATCGATGCCACTGATGATGTGTGCAAGACATTGGTAGAAAGTGACCTCTTTCGTCAACACTCTAAAAACCCCCTAGAGACTTATAATCCAGAAGCCGAATCTGAACGGAATGCCTTCCTATCAACCAAGTATAGCGACGAAATAAATGACGCACTTGGCTGGGCGAATATGATAACGAAACAGTGGCCAATCCCTGATTTTTTACCTGGACAATTAGATACTCTATGACACTGAAAAGAACAATAGAATGAGACCAGGCACCCGGTCTATATGCGTGAACGCTGAAGATAGAGAGCCTACTCTCTTCCTATTACTCATCATGTATCGCAAAATACCCTAATGAAAACACAAAGAGAGCTCTCATCGTCACTGCTTAAAGCGGCACACACTACCACTTAAAGTCAGACTATCTCAACGATGAAATATTCCTACCTGATGATTGCTTCCTTGCCTCCTACCCTCGCTCAGGCAATCACTTTGTCCGATTTATCATTCTTACAGCATTACATCTCGATAGATACGGAAAACCACCAGATAGCCTTGCCGGCCTGCAAAACTTGCCGAGTATTCATACTGACGACATTACTGGAGACTATATAAAACCCCGAGTAATAAAAACACATTTCCCATTCGATCCAATCTATAAAAAGGTTATTCACCTGATTCGTGACCCTCGCGCAGTTATCGTATCCTATTTTCATTTCACCATGGGTGAGGGCGGCCACTATTATAGCCCCATAACGAAGCAACCGACTTTCTATGAATTTGTAGATATGTTTTCCGATGGCCAGATATGGCCCGGTGACTTACAGAAACACTCCGCATCTTATATAAACCAGGCAAACAATTGCCAATACTTTCAACTTATCTATGAAAATCTTCTTGAGCACCCACGTGGTGAAATACGAAGATTGATGGACTTTCTTGAGATCGACTTATCATCTTCAAATATCAATCGCGTTACTAAACACACTAGCTTTAAAAACATGAGTCGGTTGCATAAAAACGAATCCGCGCTCAATGGCACAGGATTTTCTGAAAAACATAAAGTTCTCAGAAAAGGGAAATCGCACAACTTTCGAAAAGAACTTAGTAGCGCAGCTAACCAACACGTACAGAACCGGTTTCTAGACTACCTAACTAGTTTTGGCTACCCTATTTATAAATACTAAAATCAGTATGCCTACCAAAGCTCCAGCTATCAAAAGCCGCGCTTACAAATAAAATCTACAGTGGCATAATACAATACAAAAAAATTATAGTCTTACTGCCTCTCCAAAAAAACCAAACTATTTACTCTAATAATTTAATTAACACTTCAATTTTCTTCGCATAATTTTTCCAACGACCTGCCGAATTTTTATATATAGGCTTACGCACCTGATCATAGCTTGCAGTTGATATGGTGCGTTTACTTTCATAAAAACGAAAACATCCAGGCGCTGCATAAAGACCACAAAAGTCCAGTAACCTGGCGATTTCCTCGTCCGGGTTATCCACCAGCTGCTCATAGGAAACATCGTAAATAGATATATCAAGCACTCGCTTCCAGTAATTCATTAGCTTTTGGTAACCGAGATAACAGTGCCCCATAGCTACGAGATCAAATGTATACGCATGCGCTGCCGAAAAATTTTGAAAATAACATGATAGACAAGTATCAATAGAGCTCCTCTTACAATGAATAATTCTGGCCCCAGGGAAGAGCAACGAAATATACCCAAGATGCATGAAATTCTGTGGCATTTTATCGACAACATAGATTGCATCGTCATTTAGCTGATGAATTTGATTCAGGTAATCTTCCGCATAGCGATTCAGTTGTTGCGTAGTTAATCGGGTAATATCTGGCTCATCCTCTGCAAGCGCCCTCACCAAACGGTCCAGGTAGGGTAATTCACCCGCAGCAAAAACCTTATTATGTCCAGATAAAATTTGCTCAACCAGACTCGTTCCTGAACGCATCATCCCCACGATAAAAATTGGCCGGTGAGATTTACACTCTGAACGAGACGCAATTAACAAAGATTTTTTCTGAAATCTGTTGACCAATACATCAATCAGATTTCTAAACGCTGGCACATCAAACTCAACGTCTTTTAGTCTATTTCCTTCCTGGAAATGCTGGAAAGCCTCCTCGAATTCCTCCGCTTTATCATGGATTTTTCCCAACATAAAATGGAGCTGTAGACGACCTTCTAAAGAAACAGATTTCATACTGAGCGCCTGGGAAAGCCTTCCTACGACAACCTTGTAACCCTCAATGTCTGGCGCAATCCGCCCATAAGCCAAAGCTATCCATTCATTAAGTGGCGCGTCGTTGTTTAAGTAGGGTTTAATCACCTGGTAAGCTTTGCTCAATTCCCCCTGCTTTTCATAAACAGAAACCTCACCAAGGATCGCAGCGAAGAAATCGCACTGCAGCTCCTGCGCATTGCGATAAGCATCTACCGCTTCATCGTAATCGCCTAACCATTCTCTCGCTGAACCAATCTTAAATTGAACATCTGCGTTAGCAGGTGCTTTTGACAACACATACTCAAAAGGCTTTAGCGCTTTTCTTGCATATCCCTGTTGTAACAATGCGCACCCCAAATGGTAATGCGCCTCTACATATTGCGGTGATATTACGATAGCCTGCTCACAATATTTCACTGCCTGGCTATATTGATTCGATTGCCTACAGAGCACGCCTAATAAGCATAAAATTCCCGGATCCCTGTCACCCGTTTTGTAAATCTCCTCACATACACGCATCGCTTCATCAGGGCGACCCAAACTATAAAGCTGAGCAGCAAATTGTTTCCTCTCAACTAAATTATTTAACTTTTTACTCATACATATTCCAGAGTTACTGCTAACGTCTTCAGAACAAATCAAGGAGCGTAGCCGTTTAGCAGCTATCTCGTATTGCATACTAATCTACCTGGGATGGGGATCAAATCTCTCGGACGCCATTAATAATAACACCTCGACTTTATACCGCTGACAGATAGATTTTAACTATCTTGTGTCTTTACTTAGCGCAGACAGTCAACCCTAGATCTATCGATCAATTGCTAACCCTCGATAGGCCTGCACTCGACCTTTTGCATTAGGCTGCTCTAGTAAGGGGTACAGATATTCATCTGATCCATGCAAATCCATGAGCACTCCCAGCGGACGCTGTTCACCTGGAAAGCCTGGTGGCAATAACGAATAACCCTGTGCTTTGGATGCTGCTTCATACGTATCGTTACCAGTTAATTCTAACAACAAGCCGATACCAAATGGTTTTACCCCGGCGCCTTGTGATTCATGATTAGCGCGGTACACATCATCGCCCAACTCATCTACTAGAAAACCAATACTACGGTCAACGCCAACACCCTGGCAATGCTCATGGCCTGTGTAGCGATCGTTACCTGACCAGTCTCCAAGAAATCCAGCACCTGCGTGTAAGGCTTCGCCTTGACAGTGTTCGTAAGCGAGAAATATATCATTCCCAGCAACATCTGTTAAAACACCCAAACCAAACCAGGTCGCAGCACCTTGTGCAAACATATCCGCCTGATACTTATCATCTCCTGCCAATTCAAGCAACACGCCGACCCCACCAGATATAACGGGCCGCATACCATACCCATAGCCCTGACACAGACTAAAATAGTGGACACCACCATGACGTTGGTTCCGAGCAGCCACTCTATCAGGCACAACACTACCGCACTCGTAATAATCGTCGCCAGACCTGTCAACTTGTACGCCATACCCCCCGGGACCACCAAATCCCTGTGATGCAAGTTCGGCAATATATCGATCATTACCTGCATCGTCCATCATGACGCCAAAACCATATTGCGCAGCGCCCTGGCCCATTGAGCCAGATTTGTACAGGTCATCACCAGCTCTATCCCAAAGCAATCCCGCACCAAATAAACCAGTACCTATGCCGTAATTTCTACCTATATATTGATCATCCCCAGATAAATCCATCCAGATATCAAGACCAAACAGGCCCGCACCAGGCCCTGGAGTTTTGTCCCAACGCACCTGGTCATTCCCAGATAGATCAATAATGACTGAAAGACTGCCTGGTGTGATAGTCGGGTTCATATTGTCATATACATCATTCCCACCGGTCTCGATGAGCAACA
>JAZGGH010000078.1:0-12882 GCA_036480335.1 Gammaproteobacteria bacterium
GCGGTTTCCCGTCGAAATTCCGGCGTAAAGCTTGATCTTGTCTCTGCAGTCATCTTGTCACCTTTTTGTCAGGAGATGAATAATATCATCTCTTGTTAGGTGGCCAAATTAACTATGCCACTACAAAGGACAACTAACAGGTAGCGCGACAGGCCTTCCAGCCAGAAACAACATGTACATTCCACCATACAAGTTCAAGGATGATGAAACATTGATAGTTGGAATACAACAATCAAAGGATCTCCCCGAACTACAGATCTCAAAAAAAAGGCGCTACTTGAAAATGACGCCCACAGAAAAGCTAATTACTGCTCGCGCTATGATGACCTTGAAATGGTAAAATTGGCACTAAAAGAAGGTGCTGATGCAGAGTACTATGCAGTGGGAAAAGGTAGTCCATTTGATGCGGCAATAATTGGAAGCTCTATGGAAGTCATTAATTTGCTTGTCATTAATGGCGCAAGGCCATCACCGAATTCCCTCAATGTAGCAAAATTCGTCGGTCGAACTGAGTTGATTAAACTTATTCAAGAGATGAAGTAGTCGAGCCAGTACATTGACTGCGCAAAAAGACGTGCGTCAAGTTGATTTACACGTTGCCCAAAAATAAGAGGTGATAGCAGAAAATGAAATTATCCAACATAGAGGAAGCGATTATATCGCAAGAAAAAATACAGGGTTATCTGCTGTCACACAGCCATCCAATTGGAAAATTTAAAGCTGTTATATATTCCCAGAAGAATTGGAGAAAATATCAGTCTGATATAAAAGAACAATTAGGAAAAACCGTTTTAGAGAAGGAGGTTACGGAGTACGGTAAAAAATACGAAATACGTGGTAAAATGACTGGGCCAAGTGGGAGGGCAGTACTTATGATTACTGTTTGGATTGTTTTAAAAGGTGAAGATTTCCCCAGGTTCATTACAGCCTACCCAGGAGTATAGTGATGTTAATAAAAGTTTTAGATACTGTTGTTCTTAATAAAGATATACCTGAAAATAATTTGAAAAAAGGAGACTTGGGAGCTGTAGTAGAAATTTATGAGCCAGACGGTATTGAGGTTGAATTCGTAATGGGTTCAGGGAAAACACGGGCATTGATCACATTGAAAAATAAAGATATCCGTTCCCTGGCAGAATCAGATGTACTCGCTGTTCGTTCAGAACATGCTGCATAGGTTTCAAGAAGAGCTAACAGTAGCGCCAGGTCTGATACCTGATCTTTTGCGTAACGATAAAAACGTAAACTTGACCTTTCAGCTTATTTAGTTAACACTGTTAACATGAAAGAAGAGATCATCATCTGTGCAAGAGATGTCTATCTGGAGGCAGGCTTCAATGGCTTTTCAATGCGAAAGGTTGCAGCCTGCGCTGGCATCAGTGCAACGGCCATTTATCGACATTTTCCTGACAAGGAATCCCTGTTATTCAATATCTTGCTGGCAGGTTTCAGGTTGTTTGCAGTGTATTTGAAACGGTGTGAGAAAGAATCCTCGCCACTCATGCGTCTGCAACGATCGTCCCGAGAATATATGAATTTTGCATTAGAGAATCCCGGTTATTACGAGATTATGTTTATGAGTACTGACCAGATGACAGGATTAAAACATCTGAATGATAAAGGCGCACAGGAAATGGAGGAAACTTATCTGTTTCACAAACAACTGGTGATTGATTGTCAGTTCAAAGGTCAGGATACAGAGCAATTGACGGCGGCAATTTGGGCGTTTGGGCACGGCCTGGTTGCTTTATACCTTGTGGGTAAACTGCCGCTCGATAAAAAGACATTTATGGATATGTATACCATCCAGATTAACAACTACCTGTCATATTTATAGAGAGTTTATTTTTCACTCGATGTTAACAGCGTTAACAAGTTGTAATTAACCAGGAATCAATATGAAAAAAACATTACTGATCAGTTATACCCCACGTTTTGAATCGAATACGGCAAAGCTTGTGGAAACGTATGTGCAAGCAGCAGGCAAGCAGTCTTCGATGACACATCTTGATCTTGTTAAAGAACCGCCACCATTATTGCTGGAGGAAAATTTGAATGCATTATTGAAGAGAAATTTTATGGGGTTGGAGCTGACTGAAAATGAATCGCTTGCGGTGAAAAGCACTGATCAGTTAGTACAGAAATTACTGCAAGCAGAGCGTCTTGTCATCGCCTTCCCTATGTACAATTTTAGCTTGCCTGCTGCAGTAAAGGCCTGGATTGATGCTGTTGTTCAATTGGGACAAACCTTTAAAATGACAGAAAATGGTGACTATGAGGGTTTGTGTCTGGGTAAACGGGCGTTGATATTGATGACCACAGGTGCAGATTTCACTCAGGAACCTGAAAAAAGCATGGATTATGCAACACTCCTGATACAAACCTGTCTGGAATTTATGGGTATAGAATCACATTGCATAACCGCATCTGGATTAAATCAGTATATGGATCGGACGGATGAGATTGTCGCAGAAGCACAACGAGAAATTGAGGTGTATTTGCAGGAGGATAAAGAATGGTAGCGTTATCCAGAGGGCGCATGACATCTGAAGTATCCAGTGGATTCGTTGTTTTCCTGATTGGAATGCGGATTAACAAATGGTGGAAGATTCACCAGTGGTTGCCTGTTTTGATGGCAATGCCAAAAATGATCAGAGAGCTTTATACCCATCCTGACCTGGGCTTTATCAGTCAGGAGTCCTGGTTTGGACGTACTACGATCATGGTGCAGTACTGGCAATCATTTGATCATCTGGAAGCCTACGCCAGAAACAGAAATGCAACGCACTTACCTGAATGGGCACGGTTTAACAGGAAAACTTCAACCGATGGCGTGGGTATCTGGCATGAAACATACGTTGTCGATAAGGGAAACCACGAAAGTCTTTATATCAATATGCCACGTTTTGGTTTAGCGAAAATGGGTAAGCATATCACTGGTGAGTGAGAAATTAAAAAATGCAAGAGGCCGGTTAGAGTCATAAGGGCAGCGCTATTAATTAGCTACCATGCATCTGCATTAGCGCTTTCCCAGACTGCCTGCCAGTCTTCCGGTCTGTCCGCATCTGTCAACAAACAACCTGCTGAGATACCAGGGTAGATTTCTTCATAATTACGCGTGATATTACCATCCACGCGCCTCTGAATATGCCTGGGTTGTAAATCTTCCAGTTTTTCGATGCCGGCAGTTGCAAGCAGGTCAGTCAGGCTGGCAATCATCGCACTGTGGTATTTGTAGATGCGTTGCGCCTTGTTTTCGACATCCAGTGCATGGTAGCGGTTGGGGTTCTGCGTCGTAATACCGGTCGGACAATGACCTGTGTTGCAGTGGCGGGCCTGAATGCAGCCGAGAGCCAGCATCATGCCGCGTGCTGAATTGATGGTGTTGGCACCCAGTGCAATCAGTCGTAACATGTGGAAGGCTGATATGGCTTTGCCTGCGGCGATCAGGCGTATTTGATTGCGTAGATTGATACCGATTAAGGATTGATTCACAAAGATCAGAGCATCACGCAAAGGCGTACCAACCGAATTTGTCAGTTCAATCGGGGCCGCGCCGGTACCGCCTTCGGCACCATCAATGGTGATAAAATCGGGTGTAATGCCTGTTGTCAGCATGGCTTTACAGATAGCAAGAAATTCGCTTTTGTCGCCGATGCATAGTTTGAAACCAACAGGTTTTCCGCCAGACAGTCTACGTAGCTTTGCCACAAATTCCAGCAGGCCGACAGGTGAATCAAAGGTGCTGTGAGCGGGTGGAGAAACAACTGACTTGCCCACGGGAACGTGACGAATATCGGCAATTTCCTGAGTGACTTTGGCGGCGGGTAAAATACCACCGTGCCCTGGTTTCGCTCCCTGAGATAATTTTATTTCGATCATTTTTACAACATCGCTTGTCGCTTTGTCAGCAAATTTTTGTTCATTAAAAAAACCTTTTTTATCACGACAGCCAAAATAACCGGTTCCAATTTGCCAGATTAGATCGCCGCCGAACTGTAAATGATAGGGGCTGATACCACCTTCACCTGTATTATGCGCAAAGCCGCCGAGAGAGGCGCCTTTATTGAGCGCAAGAATGGCATTTTTGCTGAGTGCGCCAAAGCTCATGGCCGAAATATTCAGAGGCGATGCTGCATAGGGTTGGCTGCAATCAGGACCACCAAATAGAATATGTGGGTGATGCTCCTGAATGGTTTTCGGAGCCAGGCTATGGTTCACCCATTCATAGCCGTTACGATATACATCAAATACGGTGCCGAATGGGCGGGTGTCCCGCACACCTTTCGAACGCTGATATACCAGCTCTCTGAACTCTTTATTGATCGGCATACCATTGGTATCAGATTCGACAAAATATTGCTGGATTTCGCGGCGCACAGATTCAAAAATATAGCGGAAATGACCAACCACTGGATACAGCCGTAGAAGGGTGTGTTTACGCTGCAGGATATCGTAAATACCGAGGCCAATGACAGGTAGTAGAATAAAGAAGAAACCATAGGCGCCAGGCCAGATCCTGCACCAGAGCAATAGCAGGGAAACAGTGAGGATCGATAGAAAGATAAAGAGGTGTTTGATCGTCATGGTATTTATACTGGGCAGACCAGCTCCCCCAGTTTTTCTGTCAGTTTCATGTTTTCAGAATAATCAACTGCCACATCGATAATAACCACCGTATTGTCTGCAAAGGCTTTTTCAAGTGTGGGTACTAATTCCTCTGCCTGTTGAATGCGATAGCCGATAGCGCCGAAAGATTCGGCATATTTCACAAAGTCCGGGTTATTAAAGCTGATATAGCCGGTACGACCAAAACGGCGTTGCTGATGCCATTTGATCAGACCATATTCGCTGTCATTCCAGATCATAATGACGATGGCGATGTTGTAGCGCAAGGCCGTTTCTATTTCCTGGGAGTTCATCATGAAACCGGCATCCCCAGTGATGGTGATAACCTTTTTTTCCGGGTAGGTCATTTTTGCTGCAATAGCCCCCGGCACGCCAATGCCCATGGAAGCAAAACCATTTGAGATAATGCAGGTATTTGGGCGTTCACAACGAAACAGGCGGGCGATCCACATTTTATGCGCACAAACATCCGATACCAGAATATCTTCTTTATCCATAACTTGACGAGTATCAAACAGAATTTTCTGTGGCTTGAGCGGGTAGCTGCTGTCATCGGCAAAGTCATCCAGCTCATTCATGATAATGCCTTTCAGGTTTTCGGTTTTACCGGCGTGTTTTGTCTGTGCTTGATCAGCAATGCGTTGTAGAGAATTAGAAATATTCCCCAGGACGCCAGCTTCAAGAATGTAATGCGCATCGACTTCTGCATAACTCTGGTCGATATGGATAATTTTCTTTTCCTTCTGCGGATGCCATAAATGCGGGTGGTACTCCACGATATCGTAACCGATACAGATCACAACATCGGCTCGATCAAAACCACAGGCAACATAATCGTGAGCCTGCAAGCCAACAGTTCCCAGTGATAATGGGTGGGAAAAAGGGATTGCACCTTTTGCCATAAACGTTTGTGCGACCGGAATACCCAGTTTTTCTGCAAAAGCTACCAGTGAATCTGTTGCTCGTGAACGAAACACACCATTACCCGCCATGATGATCGGGAATTTGGCGTTATCAATGACCTTTGCGGCTTGTAAGATTTTTAAATCAGGTGCGTCTGACATCAAGGGTTTTTGTACCTTGAGAGGGCTTAGGGATGTGGCTAAAGATTGCCCGGCAATGTTTTCAGGAAAGCTGATAAAAGCACCCCCTGGTTTTTCTGCCTGCGCGTCTTTGAACGCTTTGCGCACCAGTTCCGGTATGATTTCTGCTTCAAGAATTTCTGAGCTGATTTTTGAAATGGGATCAAACAGACTGACCAAATCAAGAATCTGATGGCTTTCCTTGTGCATACGCGTGGTTGCACCCTGGCCGGCAATGGCAACCACAGGTGAACGGTCCATGTTGGCGTCAGCAAAGCCGGTAATCAGGTTTGTTGCGCCTGGCCCTAATGTTGCCAGGCAAACACCGGCTTTTCCGGTCAGACGGCCATATACGTCTGCCATAAAGGCTGCGGCCTGTTCATGTCGGACAGTAATAAACTCAATATTGCTGTCCTGCAGGGCATCCATCACGTCCAGATTTTCTTCACCAGGAATACCGAAGATTTTTTCGACGCCTTCGTTTTCGAGACATTGTATGAATAACTCTGCTGCTGTGGTCATTGTTTGTTCGCTCTTTTTGATGCGTGGATCCGCTATGCTTGATTCACCAGTTTTCCCGCTAATGTATCGCTAAGTAGTCGATTTGTGTCGCTATTTATTACTTCAAAAAAGCACTATGAAACCCACACAGAATGAATATTCACAAACTCCCGAATACCAAAAACAGACAGTTCCCGTCCATACCCGGAATGGCGAATACCACCGAATGGCATGCGTGGATCAGATTTTGACATATCGTTGACAAATGCAGCGCCAGATTCTATCTGGTCGGCAGCAATGCGTTCGCCACGTGCAAGATCCCTGGTCCAGACGGAACCACCGAGGCCGAAGTCTGTGTCGTTCGCAACCTTGATCGCTTCAGCCTCATCAGCCACGCGGATCAATGTAGCAACAGGACCAAACAGCTCTTCGGACCAGGCAGCCATGCCGGGTTTTACATCTGCCAGTACAGTCGCAGGGTAAAAGGCACCAATACCGCTGGGTACTTCGCCACCCGTTAATACTGTCGCACCGGCAGCAACAGTGCGATTTACCTGATCAGCCAGTTCATTGCGCAAATCTAGCCGGGCCATTGGGCCGATATAGACACCATCTTCCGATGGATCGCCCATTTTTAATTGTTTTACAGCGGCGACGAATTTGTCTTTGAATGTTTCATATACAGCATCAACCACAATAAACCGTTTGGCGGCAATACAACTCTGGCCACTGTTCTGAAAACGTCCAATAATGCCAGTGGCAACGGCTTTGTCTATATCAGCATCTTTCAGTACGATGAAGGGATCAGAGCCGCCAAGCTCTAATACACATTTTTTGAGTACCTTGCCTGCTTCTGCGGCAACTGCACGTCCGGCATTGACGCTGGAGGTGATAGTGATCGCTGCCACGCAGGGGTCACGCAGAACTGTCGTGGTTTGTGGAATATCGATTAATAATGAACGAAACAAATGTTGCGGAAATCCAGCCTCACGAAAAAGTGCCTCAATAGCCAATGCACAACCATAGACATTGGGTGCGTGTTTTAAAAGACAGCCATTGCCCGCCATTAAACCGGGTGCGGCAAAACGCATCACTTGCCAGAAAGGAAAGTTCCAGGGCATAATCGCCAGGATAACACCAAGGGGTTTATAAGTGACAAAACTGTGATGGGCATCGGTATCGATATCCTCAGGAGCAAGAAACTGTTCTGCCTGTTCAGCATAAAAACGGCATCCCCAGGCACATTTTTCGATTTCCGCAATGCTCTGATCAGCGATTTTTCCCATCTCATCGGTCATCAATTTTGCGTATTGCTGTTTGTTGTCGAGTAAGCAGTCTGCTAGATTGAGCATCAGGCGCTTGCGTTCAGCAAAGCTGGTGTTGCGCCATTCCTGTTGTGCGCGTCGGGATTCATGCAGAATGTTCTGTATATCGCTGGATGACATTGGCGGGTATTCTGCAACGATCTGAGCAGTAGCCGGGTTGATACTTTTGAATATCATCATTCTCCCTCTTTATGGTGGGTATTTAGTTGGCCATGGCCGACAGATGAATTCTATTGATCGGGCTCCTTGATGACTTAAATACAGTATAGCGATTGATGCAAAAGTCACAAATATTATTATTTGTCATTCTCGACTCTGGCAATTTCCCTGTATTTTAATATAACCTAAAGCTGTTCCTACACTTTTTGTGGAAGATAGGTATATTTGCCCATCAAAAACTTGAGCCATGAGTAGATTCAAACAAGAAGTAGACTTTGATCATGATTTGACAGAAAAAGAAAATACACGCTATAATTTAGCCACAAAAAAAATATATAGTAAGAAAATAATGTAGTAGAAAAATTGGCCTGAATGCGATTGGCTCTGCACTGTTTATAAGTTTTTTTAATCCACATCCAATAACGTTATGGTGTACGTATGAAAAGAATTTCCTTCGTTGGGTTTGCCCTGGTTACACTAATATTTCAGAATGCTACCGTTGCAGCGCCACCCCAGAAATATCAATCACTTTCTAATCAGGAAAAACAGCTTGCCTGCCAGGTGGCTCTAGCGAGACAGGTGCCGGGACTTGATTATCTCTGTGACAATACGCTGCCAGTGGGCCGCGGAGGACTTAGACAAAGCCCGCAATCATCAACTCTGGATACAGAATTACTGTTGATTGAAAGACGACCAGCAGATAAAAATCAGCCATCTGCAAATGGGCGTCTTGCAGATGTTTATACCTATGATTATCGTTCGGATACTCTGAACCATTCGGTCATCAATCTTGAAAATAATCAGATAATGGATAGCGAGGACCTGAAAGAAGTTCAACTACCACTGACCAAAAATGAAATTGATCGTGCGCGATCAATTGTTTCGCAAGATACTATTTTGCGAGGGTTGCTGGAGAGAGAGTACCTGAAAATCACAGGGAAACCACTTCAGTCTCTTGATCAGTTAGAGGTCAAAGCATTTGTTTTTCTTGCCAGTTCAATGCCTGGCCAGCTTAATCAGCGTTCACGACAGTGTGGTCTGCATCGATGTGCGCGACTGGTGATGCATACACAGGAGCGTATTGCCTTAGAGACAGCACCGATTATTGATCTGTCGACAACAACAGTTTCTCAACATTCAACTGGTCAGTGATTATTGAGATCACCTCAATAACTTCAGCCTCATAACAAAAATGGTTATCTTCATGAAAAGTAATATATACATACTTGGTATTCTTTTATTGTTGTCAGCCTGGGGGAGCAGTATCGCAGGGCCGGCATGCCAGAATGGACAATTGATCAGTCAAACATTCATCAATGGTTCAAAATGGGAGTTGTGCTGGGAGCACTACAACCGAGAAGGCATTGTATTCAAAGAGATATTCTATACAACGCCAGCTGGTCTTGAGCGAAAAGTATTGCATGAAGGCAGTCTGGCCCAGATTCATGTGGCATTTGATGACGGCAGCAAGCGCGTATTCCATCTGGCTGAGCATGGGCTGGGAGGCAGCAACCTGCAGGATTTATCCAGCTCACAATGCAAGAATGGCCAGCGCTTAATGGTGGGTACGAAGCATGGACTCTGCAAGCGTGTAGTATCGCGCGGCTATGTTTATAAAGACTATGGTGAACAGAAGCAGGGGCACTTGCTGGATTTGTTCAGCCAGTCAAATACTGATGGTTATACCTGGATTGTCCGTTGGCAGTTACATGATGATGGGACAATCGAACCCGTTATTGGTGCCACTGGTGCACTCCATACCTTTGGTTCGAATACCGACTATGGTCAGGAAACAGGCAATAACGGCGCCGTTGCAGTGACCTCTGCGATCAATTATTTCTGGCGGCTTGATTTCGATATCGGCGGCAACGGTGCTAATGACATTGTAGAAGAATTTAATGTTTCATCTACCAACAGCGGTTCTGAAAAATCTCTGTCAGTCAACCGGCTGACACAGGAAACCAGCCGCAGTGTGAATCTGCAGTTAAAACGTTCCTGGCGTGTCCGCGACAAGAGCATCAAAAATGCCGATGGTCATGCTGTCTCTTATCATCTGGAGGCTCTGCATGCTGGCTATGACTATCAAGGCCGCAGTGATGAGGACTGGTCTTTAAAGGATATTTACTTTACTCGAAATGATTCCTGTGAGCGGTTTGTGAACTCCAATCCGACTACAGGGGGATGTAGCAGTGGGCTCACCGAATATCTCAGTGGTCAGAGTATCGATGGAGCTGATGTGGTTGTCTGGTATGGATTGAGTTATCACCATTTTCCTCGTGATGAAGATCAGCCCTATATGCCAACCCGCTGGGATGGATTTCAATTGATTCCACGTGACTGGACGGCAACCTCTCCTCTATCTTGAGCACAGTTTAGTACTGATATTCACATAATAAATTATGACTAAAACAAATTATAAGGTGAGCGCTATGCGGAGATTATTCGCAATTGGTTTAATGATCGTCAGCAGCATTGTATCCACCCGTATGATCGCAGGCCCTGCCTGTAGCGGAAATCATTTGCTCGAAAAGACTTTCAACAGTGGGGCAAAATGGCAAATGTGCTGGGAGCACAGACAACGTGAAGGGATTCTCTTACACGATATATTTTATACACCGCCCCAGGGAACTGAAAGGCGTATTTTTAATCAGGCCAACATTGCTCAGATCCATGTGCCATACGATGATAACGGTGCACGTTATCACGATGTTAGTGACTATGGACTGGGCGGGGACTACATGAATGACATCCAGTCCGCTGATTGTCCGGGTGGTGCGCGGCGTGGAGAAAATGGTAAGAATTTGATTTGTACTCTTACTCGTGAGCGCAATCATGCGCATGCCCATCATTCTGGTAGTACGGATGAACATAAAATGGGGCAGTATTTTGAAGTGTTCAGTGTGACACATGTGGGTGCGTATAATTATATGCCAACCTGGCGATTCAACGATGATGGAAGTATGGAGATCGCCATGGGTGCCACGGGTAGCCTGCAACGCTACAGAACAGGTTCAAACTATCAGTCAAGTGGATGGTTGCTGGACTCAAGTAATCGCTATGGCGTTTCACATTTACACAATTACTACTGGCGCCTGGATTTTGATCTTGGTGTAGATGCAAATGATGATATGGTGGAGCAAATTGAATTTGTCAGTCAGTCTGGCAATGCCTCTCGAAAGAAGCTTATTACCCGATTTTCAACTGAAGTGGCCCGTTCCATCGCGCCGAAACGCTACCGTTCCTGGCGGATTCGAGATGGCGCACATACCAATGCTAATGGCCATGCTATTTCCTATGAGATCGAGCCATTATTAACAGGGCATCGAGATGAAGGCCCATCTTATGAGCCATGGACAAAAAATGATTTTTACGTCACGGTGAATAAGAGTTGTGAAAAGTATGCCTCGCATAATCCAACAATAAACAATTGTGCCGATAATCTGGCAGAGTTTGTCAATGGTCATTCATTGAATGGCAAAGATCTGGTTATTTGGTATGGCATGACATTTCACCATATTCCCCGTGACGAAGACGAACCAAAAATGCATGCGCATTGGAACAGTTTCAAGATTGTTCCCCGGAATGTGACAAGCAAAAATCCCCTGGCTGACGGTTCGATACCTGCTAATAGTCCACCGGTACTGACAATGCCAGCCGACCAGAATGACATGGCCGGTGGTAGTGTTTCTCTGACTTTGGCAGCGACTGATAATGATGCTGATGGGCTAACCTTCTCAGCTACAAATCTGCCTGACGGTTTGTTGATATCAAATGATGGAGTGATATCCGGTA
This sequence comes from Gammaproteobacteria bacterium, assembly GCA_036480335.1. Classification (GTDB taxonomy): domain Bacteria; phylum Pseudomonadota; class Gammaproteobacteria; order DSM-19610; family DSM-19610; genus JAZGER01. The sequence goes on from JAZGGH010000078.1 coordinate 11,489, forward strand.
CGCTTACCACGGCCGGTATTTTTCAGGTGTCGATTGTAGTCAATGATGGTTTGGCTACTGATCAGGGCACATTCAAATGGACTGTCCAGTCTACCAGCAGCGGCAGTTGTCAGATTTACGCATCCACTAATATACCTGTAGCAATCAGTAGCAGTGGGACACCATTGATAAAATCTGTGCTGAATATTGCCAACAGCGGAACAATCACTGACGTCAACGTGCTAAACCTGAAAGGTAGTCATACCTATATATCTGATCTGGACTTTACGCTTTCCAGTCCAGCGGGAACAGCCGTCAAAATTATTGCCAGTTCCTGTGGTAGCGCGGATAATTTCAACCTTGCGCTGGACGACCAGGCGGCTTCCGCTAATTGGCCTTGCCCACCGATAGATGGTGCGCGATACAAACCTTCTAATTCAATTGCCATATTTATTGGACAACAAAGTAGCGGTCAGTGGGAATTATCTATACAGGATGGCACCAATCAGGATGGAGGAAGTCTAGATAGCTGGTCGCTGGAAATCTGTATGGATTCAAATACGGTCAATCAGCCGCCTGTGATCACCAATCCAGGTAATCAGGGGGGAATGGTCGGCGATTCCATTTCATTTACTGTCAGCGCCAGTGATCCTGATAATGACCCGTTGACATACACTGCGGTGGGATTACCGTCCGGCATGCAGATTCAGACAACCACCGGTGTTATTTCCGGTACGCTGGATCAAAACAGTGCTGGCCCTTACAGCGTCTCAGTCACGGTTTCAGATGGCCAGCATTCAGACAGTGTTGGTTTTGGCTGGCTGGTAGAAATGCCGACTACAGTGAATCCCGAGTGTGGAGAACCTGTCATTGATAGCGCTGCTGATCAGGCTCTCTTCCTCTGGAAAGACTGCGGCACAGGGCAATGGCATATGCGTGCTCCCGGCGGTGGCAGTACGACTGGATTACAGCACAGTGGTTCGATCAATTCCCCCAATGGTTTTGATACCTATACGGCTTATAGTCTTGAAAGCAGTGATTCACTGACGCTGTCAGCCAATGGTCAGCAACTGGACTATACAATGAAGATCTGGTTAAGCGGTGAAGATGGTCTTGATTTCGTACCGGGAGCCAATGCCTGTTTCGATGCAACGCGCTCAACCACTCCAGTTTTACTGGGAACAAACAGGCAACCAGTCACTATGGCAATCAATCTCGATACTTTGGGAAGTTGTCAGACGACACCACCACCTGTTGATGCATGTGGAGAACCTGTCATTGATAGCGCTGCTGATCAGGCTCTCTTCCTCTGGAAAGACTGCGGGACAGGGCAATGGCATATGCGTGCTCCCGGCGGTGGCAGTACGACTGGATTACAGCACAGTGGTTCGATCAATTCCCCCAATGGTTTTGAT
>JAZGGH010000079.1:0-43481 GCA_036480335.1 Gammaproteobacteria bacterium
TTGTTGGGCTTCGCAAGCTCAGCACCAACCTACATCTAATCCGCAATTTTAATCATCTCAGGTTTATGTAAGTGACATTCGCTTATAGCCCTGCTATATGCGCGATAAATTCGCCAGGCTTTTTGAAGCCAACTAGCTGCAGTTCGGGTCTTTTCTGGCCCTGCTTATCATAGAAAATAATGCTCGGCGGGCCGATGATGCCGAAGTGTTTCATTAATGCCTTGTCGGTTTCATCATTGTCCGTTACATCAGCCTGTAGTAGCGTCATGTGTTGTGTGGCCTGTTTTACATCGGCATTACCAAAGGTGTATTTTTCCAGTTCCTTGCAGGAGATGCACCAGTCTGCATAAAAATCCAGCATGACCGGTTTTCCCTGTTCGCTTGCCAGCTTGAGTTCGCGCTCCAGGTCGTCAATCGTTTTAATCTGCTTGAAGGCCATATGCGTTTGCGTGCTCTGCTGGGTGCCGCCGCCTGCATGCAGGTTAGCTAGTGGCCTGAAAGGATCGCTACCGCCACTGGCGGCACCGATCAGTAACAGGGCGCCGTAGAGCAGCGCCATCAATCCAGTACCTTTCCAGAGTTTTTTCCAGCCGGAAGCGCCTTCGGACAGAGGTTCAATGGCTCCCATGTAGATTGCAGATATGATCAGCAGGGCTGCCCATAACAGCAGGGTGATCGCTCCAGGCAGGATACGTTCCAGCATCCAGATGGCAACACCGAGTAACATGACGCCAAACACAGCCTTGATGACTTCCATCCAGCCACCTGCTTTGGGTAGCAGCTTGCCGGCACCGGTGCCAATGGCAATCAGGGGTGCGCCCATCCCCAGGCTGAGGGCAAACAATGCCATGCCGCCGAGCACGGCATTACCCGTCTGGCCGATATAGATCAGAGCGCCGGCTAACGGTGCAGCAACACAGGGGCCAACGATCAGCGCCGACAGAAAGCCCATGATAGCCACACCGGCCAGGCTGCCGCCTTTCTGTTCGTTGCTGATAGTGGTGAGCTTGTTCTGGATAAAGGACGGCATTTGCAGTTCATAAAATCCGAACATGGAAAGTGACAGCAGGGCAAACACGGCTGCGAATGCAGATAATATCCAGGGGTTCTGGAAAGCGGCCTGTAGATTTTCACCAAACAGACCTGCGATGACGCCGATAGCGGCATAGGTCGTCGCCATGGCGAGAACATACACAGTTGAGAGGATGAAGCCGCGTCGCGTAGTCATCTGTTCGCCTTCACCAACGATAATGGATGACAGAATCGGGATCATCGGAAATACGCAAGGTGTGAATGCCAGCAACAGACCGAAACCGAAGAAGGCGAGCAGTGTGGTGGCGATATTGCCACTCGCCAGCCGTTTGGCGATGCTGTCCTGTTCGCTGAGTAAGGCAGCAGTGCCTGCTGTATCAGTGCCAGCGCCTGCGTCTGTATTCAAGTCTGCTACTGTATTCATGCTGGTCGGTGCAGTCGCTGCTTCGGCGGCAGGAATCAGAAAGCTGAGTGTTTTTTTAATCGGCGGATAGCAGACGCCGAGTTTTTCTTCACAACCCTGAAAGGTAAAGGTGACATTAATTTTCTCGCTATCGGTGCTGGTTCGGTTTAGCGGGATAGTTGCCTGTGTTCGTGTATGAAACACTTCGACACTGCCAAAAGCCTCATCTTGTTTGGTTTCGCCCGCCGGCAGTTTAGCCGCCTGCAGGGAAATGTTGTTGCTGTCCGTGGAGAATTTGAATTTATCTTTATACAGGTAATAACCATCTGCGATAGACCAGCTGGCTTCAAGCGTATTGGCATCAATCACTTTTGCATCAAGCCTGAATGCTTCATCGGCAGGTAGTAGCTCTGTATCTGCACCAAAACCGAAGTTTTTGTTAAGAGAGCTGAGGCCGGTCATTGTGCTGGCTGTGGCTGCAGCTGCCTGTTGCGGAAAAGTAATTTCAACCGTCTTTTTTTGTGGCGGATAACAGATGCCACGGTCTGCGCAACCTTGTGAAGTTACTTGCAACAAGGCTTTGCTAAGAGAAGAGTCTGAACGACTGGTTGGCAGGCTTACCTGAATGTCGCCACGATAGATTTCCATTTTACCGAAGAACTCATCCTGTTTGATCTTGCCTTTAGGATAAAGAGGCTCACTAAGACTTACGCCTTCTGTTTTACTGACGAAAGCCAGTTTGCTTCGGTACAGGTAATAACCGTCTGTGATTTTCCAGTTCAGCAGGATATTGCCATCCTTAATAACCGGACTGGACAGGGCGAAAGCCTGATCGGCAGGTAGCAGGTCATCGTCACCAAACAGATCGGCAGACGCTGAAGTATGGAACAGCAGGAGCAGGCAGAAAGAAAGAATGTATTTCATGATGTTTTATCCAGGCAAGTGTTAATCCACTGTAAATAGTCGGGCAAACCCGTGCATATTGGGAGTGCTATAATCTCGGGAAGTTCGTAGGGATGCAACTGTTGCAGACGCGTTTGCAGATCTTTATATACATCAGCGCGTGTTTTTATAATCAGCAGGCATTCCTCGTCATGTTGAATGCCATTATCCCATTGATAAGTTGATAGAATCTCCGGTATCAGGTTGACGCAGGCTGCCAGTTGTTCTTTCACCAGAATTGTGGCGATTTGCTTGCCACTATTTCTGTCAGGAACGCTACTGAAAACAAGTTGATGGCTTTGACTGTCGTGCATGGGTGAACCTTACCGGAATCATTTGCGGGTTTACAGAGCAGAAATCCTGATTGACAGAGGTTTGTACTGTAACTTGATCCAGATCATGTGATTTCTATCACGAACCTCTAATATACAGGCATTAATTGCAATTATCGATTGGAAATATTTATGGATAAAGTGGTAGAACTGTTGCTCAGCTCTCCGATGGGATTGATGTCTTTGTTTGTTATTCTATTTATGTTGGGAATGGGTGTGTTTTTCGTGATTGTGTTCATGAAAAAATAGTTTCCGCAGCCTAGCCCCCAGACTTGTATAGCGGTTAGTCTGCTTGTATTGTGGATCAATGAATCCGTTCAGTCTGCTATTTCTAGCCTTTCTGCTCATACCGCTGATTGAGATCTATTTTTTGATCCATATTGGTGGAGTTATCGGCTCCTTACCGACAGTTTTTCTGGTGGTTTTTACAGCGGTACTGGGCGTCTTATTGCTCCGTTATCAAGGTTGGGTAACGCTGAATAATTTCCGCCAATCCGTGAGTCGCGGTGCCATGCCTGCCATGGAGATCATGGAAGGTGCCTTGTTACTCGTGGCTGGAGCCCTGTTATTAACGCCAGGGTTTTTCACTGATGCCATTGGTTTTGCTTTACTCACTCCGCCTTTACGGCGTTACTTTATTCGCCATTTCCTATCTGCAAAAATCCATCCTGCTGGATCTTCTACCCGGCGTTCTACTGAGAACCGTTCAGCTGACCCGAAAATCATCGAAGGTGAATATCACCGGGAAGATGATTAGCGAACCTCTGTAAATTTTTCTTGACTCTGTGTGTTTGATCCCTATTATTAGCACTCACTAGGATCGAGTGCTAATAATAGCATCTCGAAGTACAGCCGATGCCTGTTTAAAAATGGCATTAAATGGCTAATTATTTGTTATTAAAGGAGATTTAAGATATGAGCCTTCGCCCATTACATGATCGTGTGATTGTAAAGCGCATGGAAGAAGAAACCACATCACCGGGTGGTATCGTGATTCCTGATTCAGCAACAGAAAAACCCTCTCGTGGTGAAGTGATTGCCGCCGGTAACGGCAAGCGCAATGACAACGGTGAAGTTATCGCCATGGATGTCAAGGTCGGCGATACCGTTCTGTTTGGTAAATATTCCGGCACCGAAGTGAAATCTGACGGTGACGAACTGCTGGTGATGCGTGAAGACGACATCATGGCAGTGATTGAAGGTTAAATAATCAGAGGTTCTTTAACCTTAGCTGAATTATTTGCATACATAAATTTTTAGAGGACAAATAAAATGACTGCAAAAGAAGTCAAATTTTCAAACGAAGCACGCCACCGTATGGTTGCCGGTATCAATATTCTGGCTGATGCTGTTAAAGTTACCCTCGGTCCTAAAGGCCGTAATGTTGTTCTGGACAAAGCTTTCGGCGCACCAACTGTAACCAAGGACGGTGTTTCTGTTGCCAAGGAAATCGAGCTGGAAGACAAGTTCGAAAACATGGGTGCGCAGATGGTGAAGGAAGTTGCTTCACAGACATCGGATGTTGCTGGTGACGGTACAACAACGGCGACTGTTCTGGCACAGGCAATCGTGCATGAAGGCATGAAAGCGGTTGCTGCCGGTATGAATCCGATGGATCTGAAGCGTGGTATCGATAAGGCTGTTATCGTCGCTGTTGACGCTTTGCAGAAATCTTCAGCGCCCTGCGCAGATACTAAAGCTATTGCTCAGGTCGGGACTATCTCCGCAAATTCTGATACCAATATCGGTGACATCATTGCGAATGCCATGGAAAAAGTGGGTAAGGAAGGCGTGATTACGGTTGAAGAAGGTTCTTCACTGGAAAATGATCTGGATGTGGTTGAAGGCATGCAGTTCGATCGTGGTTATCTGTCACCTTACTTTGTGACCAACCAGCAGAATATGCAGGCTGAGCTGGAAGAGCCTTATGTATTGTTGTTTGATAAGAAGATCTCAAATATTCGTGATCTGCTGCCTATTCTTGAAGGTGTTGCCAAGGGTGGTCGTCCGCTGTTGATTATTGCCGAAGACATTGAAGGTGAAGCGCTGGCGACTCTGGTGGTGAACAGCATTCGCGGTATCGTTAAGGTCTGCTCTGTCAAGGCGCCGGGTTTTGGTGATCGCCGTAAAGCTATGCTACAGGATATCGCTGTGCTTACTGGTGGCCAGGTGATTTCTGAAGAAGTCGGCCTGTCACTTGAAAAGACCACAGTTGAAGATCTGGGTGGTGCCAAGCGTATTTTGATAACCAAGGAAAATACAACCATCATTGATGGTGCGGGTAATAGCGCAGAAATCGAAACGCGTGTTAATCAGATTCGTGCCCAGATTGAAGAAGCAACATCGGATTACGATAAAGAAAAACTGCAGGAGCGTGTTGCCAAGCTCGCAGGTGGCGTTGCCGTGATCAAGGTAGGTGCTGCGACTGAAGTGGAAATGAAAGAGAAAAAAGCCCGTGTTGAAGATGCGCTGCATGCAACTCGCGCTGCCGTTGAAGAAGGTGTTGTGCCTGGTGGTGGTGTGGCATTGATTCGCGCCCGTTCTGTTATTGAAGGCGTGAAAGGTGATAATCACGACCAGAATGCCGGAGTCGATATTGCCCTGCGTGCCATGGAAGAGCCATTGCGCCAGATTTGCGCCAATGCGGGCGATGAAGCCTCAGTTATCCTTAATGAGATCGTTAAAGGTAAGGGTGACTATGGTTACAATGCAGCAACCGGTGAATATGGCAACATGTTGGAAATGGGTATTCTTGACCCAACTAAGGTAACCCGCAGTGCTTTGCAGAATGCAGCATCTATTGCTGGTTTGATTATCACAACCGAAGCCATGATTGCAGATGCGCCAAAGAGTGATGATGCTGGTGGCGGTGGTGGTGGAATGCCAGATATGGGTGGTATGGGTGGTATGGGCGGCATGATGTAATCATTGCTATTCGGTAGTACCCCGAAAACCCTGCCTCTTTACAGAGGCGGGGTTTTTTTATGCGAGTGTGAAGGATATTATCCACCCTACGGAGGTACACATGCATTTAACCCGGCAACCCTGGTCAGATTTGCCAGAGGCTTTACAGGCAGTCGCGCAACAGGCGTGGCAATCGTATCTGCAGGCGGCTGAAGAACAAGGCTGCGATATGCCCGATAGTGTCGAGTTGCAGAGCAGTTTATGCCGGGTATTTGCGTTGAGCGAGTATGCCGCCGGCGTTTGTCGGTTAAAACCGGAATTGGTGATGGATTTGCTCGCAACGGGTGATCTGTTAGCTGATTACCATCCTGAAATATTTTATCAATCTATTCACCAGCAAGTTGTAAAGACAGTCAACGAGTTTGAGCTGAAAGCCTGCCTACGTTTCATTCGACAGCGTGAAATGCTGCGCATTATCTGGCGCGATCTGATGCGCTGGGCACAGCTTGAAGGCACCCTGGCGGATTTGTCGATGTTGGCCGAGGCTTGCGTCGCGACAGCGCTGGATAAATTATCGGCCTGGCAGGCGCAACAGACGCCGGTACCGATTATTGATGGCAGCCGCAAGCAGGCTGAGTTGGTGGTGTTGGCGATGGGCAAAATGGGTGCTGATGAATTGAACCTGTCGTCAGATATTGATTTGATTTTCACCTATCCTGATTGTCATGAGACGCGTAAGCGTGGCGCAAAAAGTCCGGAAGAATATTTTACCCAGCTGGGACGCGCTCTTATTCGTGCATTGAATGACCGTGACAGTAACGGTTTTGTTTTCCGGGTGGATATGCGACTGCGACCCTATGGTGATAGCGGTGCGCTAGTTTGCAGTTTTGCAGCGATGGAAGAGTATTACCAGAACCAGGGCGTTGAGTGGGAACGCTATGCAATGATCAAAGCGCGTCCGGTGACCGGCTCGGAGGTGTTACGCCAACAACTGATGCAGATGTTACGCCCTTTCGTTTATCGGCGTTATCTGGATTTCGGTACCTTCGATGCACTGCGTGATTTGAAGCGCCAGATTCAGGCGCAGGTTGAACACAAAGGGCAGCAGAACAATCTCAAACTGGGGCCAGGGGGTATTCGTGAAATCGAGTTTATTGCACAAGTTTTCCAGCTGGTGCGTGGCGGACGTGAGCATGCGTTGCGAGAGCGGCGTGTGCAGGTCATTTTGCCATTGCTGGCGAGTCAGAATCAGTTATCAGAACAATGCGTTGATGAGTTGTTAGCTGCATACCGTTTCCTGCGCCATGCTGAAAATGCGGTGCAGGCGATGCGCGATGAACAGACACATATGTTGCCGGAAAACGCGCTGGATCAGCAACGTCTGTCCTGCGCCATGGGTTTTGTTGGCTGGGATGCATTCATTGACGTTTTGCAGGCTCATCGTGACAGAGTGCAGCAGCACTTTGATAATGTATTTGCCGATGTTGAAGAGCAAGCTAATGAGTCACCGGCGAATAAACTCTGGACCAATGGCCTGAGTGACGATGAGCAACTCGCATTGCTCATCGAGTTGGGCTTTGATGACGTTGAAGAGGCGCATCGCTGGATCCGGCATTTGCGCCGCGGTGCGGCACAGACTTATCTCGGTGAACAGGGGCGGGTTGCCTGGAATCAGTTATTACCGCTGTTGATCAATACGGCAGCAAGCTATCCACAGAATACCCGGGTACTGGCGCGGCTGTTTAAAATCATTGAAAAAGTCGCTGGCCGCAGCACTTATCTATTGTTGTTGCTGGAAAATCCATCAGCTTTGGAACAACTGGTTAAGCTCTGTGATGCGAGTGAATGGATTGCTGATTACCTGTCACGTTATCCCATTTTACTGGATCAGTTGCTCGATCCTGTCAGCCTGTATGCGCCGCTTGAGCAGGCGCAACTTAGCCAGGAACTTAGCGCTAGTCTGTCAGGTGTTGCGCAGGATGATCTGGAAATGCAGATGGATTTGATGCGCCAGTTTCGTCATGCGATGGTATTGCGGGTCGCCTCTGCGGATATTGCCAGCGTTATTGAGGTGGCCGTGGTCAGCGATTATCTGACCGCGATAGCCGAAGTGATTCTGGAGAAAACCTGGCAGCTGGCGTGGCTGCATACGATAGCTCGTTATGGTGAACCACGCTGTGGTTCAGGGAGAAAACTGCGGCTGGTCAATTTTGGCATTGTCGCTTATGGCAAGCTGGGTGGCATTGAGCTGGGTTACGGTTCGGATCTGGATATCGTTTTCCTGCATGATAGTGATGGCGAGGTGCAGCAGACCAAAGGGCATAAATCGGTCGATAATTCGGTGTTTTTTAACCGTCTGGGGCAACGCATTGTGCATATGCTAGCGACGCCGACGGCCGCTGGCAGCCTATATGAAGTAGATACCCGTTTGCGTCCATCCGGTCACTCCGGGATGCTGGTATCCAGTTTGCAGAGTTTTGTCGAATACCAGCGCCATCATGCCTGGACCTGGGAGCATCAGGCGCTGGTCAGGGCGCGTATGGTGAGCGGTGCTGACAGCCTGAAGCAGGGGTTTGAGCAGGTGCGCAATGAGATCCTGTCGCAGCCACGTGATTTTGATGTGTTGAGGATTGATGTACGTGAAATGCGCCTGCAGATGCGCGCCGAGCTGGATGCTGCGGAAACGGACAAATTTCACCTGAAACAGGGTGCTGGTGGTATCGTTGATATAGAATTTATGGTTCAATATCAGGTTTTGAGATGGGTGGAAACCTGGCCGCAATTGCTGCAATACACAGATACCGTGCGTTTGCTGGAAACGCTGGCGCAGGTGGGCGTGTTTTCTGCGGACGATGCGCAGAGTCTTATCGAAGCGTATCGGTGTTTCCGTGGCCGGGTGCATCACTTGACCTTGCGCGGTGAGCCTGTGATTCTGGACGCCGACTGTGAATCGGGCAAGCGCCAGGCAGTGTTGAAAATGTGGCAGGCTGTGTTTGAACCTTGTTGAGGGAGATGAATTTTGATGTCGATGGATGATCGCGATGGCGTTATCTGGCTGGATGGGGAACTGGTTCCCTGGCGAGAAGCGAAAACGCATGTATTAACCCACACCCTGCATTATGGCATGGGCGTTTTCGAAGGTGTGCGCGCTTATCACGCAGAGCAGGGAACGGCGATTTTTCGCCTGCAGGAACATACTGATCGGTTATTCCGTTCGGCGCATATCCTGCAGATGCCGATGCCGTTCGACAAGGATGTGATCAGCGCTGCACAGAAGACTGTGGTACGCGAGAATAAGCTGGATTCTGCCTATATTCGTCCGATGTGTTTTTACGGTTCTGAAGGCATGGGGTTGCGTGCGGATAACCTGAAAACACATGTTATGGTCGCTGCCTGGGAATGGGGTTCTTATCTGGGCGAAGAGAATATGCAAAAAGGCTTGCGTATTAAAACTTCGTCATTCACCCGTCATCATGTCAACATCACTATGTGTAAAGCCAAAGCCAATGGTAACTACATGAACTCGATGCTGGCACTCAGGGAAGCATTGACTGATGGTTATGATGAAGCGCTGTTGCTGGATGCAGAAGGCTATGTCGCAGAAGGCAGTGGCGAAAATATCTTTATCGTGCGTAACGGTATTTTGTTCACGCCGGATCTGACCTCAGCACTGGAAGGTATTACGCGAGAAACTATCATGACTCTGGCGCAGCAGGAAGGTCTGGAGATTCGTGAGAAACGCATCACAAGGGATGAAGTCTATGTTGCCGATGAAGCTTTCTTTACAGGCACTGCAGCTGAAGTGACGCCCATCCGTGAACTGGATAATCGCACCATTGGTTCCGGTAGCCGTGGCCCGATTACCGAGCTTCTGCAAACCATGTATTTTGATCTGGTGCATGGTCGCCGCAGCGACCATCCGGACTGGCTAACCCTTGTCGAATAATTCGGTCAAATAATTTCAGGAGAAACCTGTGGCAAACTCTAAACCAGCAGCTGAGTCTGCGAACAAGGAACATGCAGTAACACGAGATGAATTGCCGTTATATTGTCCGCGAGATGATATGCCTCTATGGAGTTCGCATCCCCGCGTTTTCCTGGCGATTGAAGAAACGGGCGAGGCAGTCTGTCCGTATTGTGGTGCAAAATATATTTTGAAGGGTGCCTCTTTTAATTAGGACGAAAAGACCATTAATAGAGGTGTCCTGAAGTGAGTGTTTGCCTGACATGATCATCTGGCGTTTTATCGATGGCCGTGCCGGACATGATCAGCAGACGCTGGGTTTGTTGCAGGCATTGCAGTCACTGGTGGATGTTGATGTATTTGAGCTGCATGTCAGACAATTGCAATGTCAGCCCTGGCACTGGTTCACGCGGCAATTTGTCGCTGGAAAAAATTTGCCAGCCCCGGATATCCTGTTGGGTGCCGGTCATGCAACACATTGGCCCATGCTGGTAGCGCAACGCAGCTGGCAGGGACGTACTATAGTCTTGATGAAACCCTCTTTTCCTGTTGGCTGGTTTGATCTTTGTGTTATGCCTGAGCATGACAGACCTGCCGACAGGATGAATATCCTTGTGACGCAGGGCGTCCTGAATGCTACCCGCTCGCAGGGTTTGCATGCATCAGATCGCAGTCTGATTTTACTCGGTGGGATTGCACGCAAGTATGACTGGGATAGTCAGGCGATGCAGATACAGATACAGCAATTACTGAATAACAGACCCGAGCAACAGTGGTCTGTTATCGTCTCGCCACGCACTCCGTCAGATATGCTCGACAGGTTGGCAGTCATGCAGTCACTGACTGTTCTGGATCCAGCTACGCCTGATCTGGCTCAGTTGATGCCCGACTTTGGCGAAATTTTTGTCAGTGAAGACAGTGTCTCGATGGTTTATGAGGCATTGTCTTGCGGTGCCGCTGTCGGTCTGCTGGCCGTACCCCGCAAACGTAGCGGACGAGTTTCTCGTGGTGTCGATATGCTGGTACGCAGGCACTCTCTTTTTGCACCTGGAGCATTGCAGTCATCTCAGTCGCGACTACCTCTGAATGAAGCCCTGCGCTGTGCTCAATGGATAAAAAAGCACTGGGGTCGTCAATGAGCAGAACCTTAACCATCCTGCAACTATTGCCTGCCATGGAAAGTGGAGGTGTTGAGCGGGGCACGCTGGAGCTGGCGCAAGGTCTGGTTGAGCGTGGCCATCGTTCGTTGGTAATGTCGGCAGGCGGGCAATTGGTGTCGCGTCTGCAGGATGCGGGTAGTGAGCATTTTATCGCGCCTGTCGGGCAAAAATCCCTGCGGATTTTCTGGCAGGTATTTGCCCTGCGGCGTTTCCTGCGCCAGCAGAAGGTCGATGTTCTGCATGTGCGTTCGCGTCTGCCCGCCTGGGTTGCCTGGCAGGCGTTGAACGGCTTATCGGCAGCACAGCGGCCCGCCTTTGTTACCACAGTACACGGTTTTTACAGTGTTAAACGCTACAGTGCCATCATGACGCAAGGCGAACGCGTTATTGCCGTTTCAGAATCCACGCGCCAGTACCTTGCAGATAATTATTCCGCTCTGGATATGTCGCTGGTGCGGGTTATCGAACGCGGCATTGATCAGACTCAGTACCCCTTCCAGTATCGTCCACCTGCTACCTGGCAGCAACATTGGTATAAGGAATATCCTTTTTTGTTTGATCGCAAGGTGTTGTTGTTGCCGGGGCGCGTCACGCGACTCAAGGGGCATCTGGATTTTGTTGATTTAATGGCACGGCTGATTGCCAGAGATAGCAATGTTTTCGGATTGATCGTTGGCGGTAAAGCGGCCGGGCGCGAAGCCTATTGGCATGAAATTCAGGCCAGAATTACTCACCTGAATCTGGACGAGCAGATGGCCTTCACCGGGGCGCGACTTGATTTGCGTAACATTATGGCTGCTTCTGATATGGTGTTGTCATTATCCAGCCAGCCTGAATCATTCGGCAGAACGGTGCAGGAAGCATTGAGTCTGGGGGTGCCTGTGGTTGCTTATGATCATGGCGGCGTGGCTGAAAGTCTGGCCCGGGCTTTCCCGCCCGGTGGTGTTGAACCCGGCAATATGGAGCAACTGGAAGAGCGCGTTTATTCCCTGCTGCAAACACCAGAGCCGGTGGCGCGCTATACGTTTCAGTCTATTGATGCAATGGTGGATGATACCCTGGCTGTGTACCGGGAGTTACTCGACTGATGTGGCTATTGTTGATACTCATCGCTATTTTGCTATTCGTCAGGTTTTCGTTACGCTACGCATGGTGGCGTCCGACACTGGATGAGAGTTGTCCAAGAATCCTGATGTATCACATGATCGCAGCGCACAGGAAAGATGCCCGTTTCAACGGCCTGCGCGTACCGCTGCAACAGTTCGAGTTGCAACTTGGCTGGCTGCGTGAGCACGGCTGGAGCAGCTATACCGTCAGTGAACTAATAGCAATGCAGGGCAGGGTGCCGAATAAGACGGTCGTGATTACCTTTGATGATGGTTATGCTGATAACTTGCTGGCGGCGTTGCCGTTGCTGGAAAAATATGATTTTCGGGCCACGCTCTATCTGGTGGTAGAGCGCTTTGATCGTGACTGGTCGGTGAGTCGCAAGGCTCACCACAATGAAGGCGAATTGATGCGTGAAGCAAAACTGAGTGATGAACAGGTCAGCTTGTTATTGCAGTCCGGACGTTTTGAGTTGGGTTCGCATGGCATGACTCATGCGAATTTTCAGCGTTGCGATGAGGCTATGGTGAAATATGAATTGAACACTTCACGGCAACTACTGGAGGAGAAATTTGCAGTGCCGGTAGAAAGTTTTGCATACCCCTTTGGGCTGTTTCAGCCGCAACATGTAACACTGGTAGAAGAAGCTGGTTACTGCAATGCGGTGACAACAGAGCAGGGAGTCGCTGATATGACACCCGAACAGCGTTTTACCCTTCGTCGCATCAAGGTCGGTGGCCGTGAAAATATGCGTGCATTCCGATTACGCATACGTACTGGTCGACGCGGGTTGTTCAAATGAGTCAGCAGAATGCCCATCCGGATACCCACCCTGATATGCATAAGGATGTGCCATTCAGAATCTGGGTGCTTTCGGATGGACGGCCGGGACATTTTAATCAGGCCAAGGGCATCGTTCGGGCGATTGCCCTGCATCGTCTTGTGATGAGCGAATGGGTGCCGCTGAAACTGCGTGTTGGTTTGTTTCGCAACATTATGAGGCAATTACTGAATCGCACCCGTGGTCCGTTATCATTAGAAATACTGGCATGGTTTTATGCAATTAAACTGCCTGATGATAAGCCAGACATGATTGTTTCATCAGGCGGTCGAACTTCGTTTGCAACCGCCTGGCTGGGCAGGGTTTATAAAGTACCGACTGTTTTTTCAGGTTCGTTACGTGGCCTCAGTGCGAAACATTTTTCAGCGGTGATTTCGATATTGCCGCAGCCGGATATTGTTAACGCCATTGTTTTACCTGTGATGCCGAGCATGGTCGATCCGCAGTTGTTGCAGGAAATCCAGATGCCAGCCAATTTGGCTAATCGAACATGCTGGACGATGCTGGTGGGTGGCGATGGTGCAGGTTATCAGTACCAGGAAATGGACTGGCTGTTGCTGGCAAATATGATGAATAAAATGGCTGACAGATTTCAAATTAGCTGGCTGATTTGCAGTTCGCCACGCACTGGACAGCAGGCTGAACAATGCTTAAAAATTCATTTGAATGCGGATGTCGTGTTGCGGGCGCATTGGTACAGTGAAGATCAATCAAGCGTTCTGTTAACCTGTCTGGCGGCAGCAAAACGTATTTTTGTTACCGAAGACAGTATGACAATGCTGACAGAAGCCATATGTTCAGGGAAACCGGTTTGTAGTTTAAGCCCACAAAGCTGTCATCCGGATCTTCGCTACCAGGGTTCGATGCAACAATATGCAAAACAGACGGGTATGCAACGTTATGCTATTGAAGCATTGGCAACAGATCCGGAACGTCTGGATTTTTCCCCATTGCCGAGTGCTGGATGCACCTATAGAGAGCAGCTTGCCGATCAATTATTACCGTTATTAAAGGAAACAGGTCAGTGAATGTCGTTCTACTGAATGATACCTACCACTGGTATCACTGGGGTTGTACTGCAACTAGCCGGGCTATTTCAAGACATGTACAGGCGGCCGGGCATCATTGTGAGTATGTGTCGATCATGACAATCAATCGCATGCAAAATCCGCTGGAAACGCTGGATGATTTTGATGACCCTGCTCATCTGGAAAAAGCGATTATCAACAATCCAGAGTTATTCTCGAAAATAGATGCCGCTGACCTGGTGCTGATTAATGGTGAAGGTACCTTGCATCATTTGTCCGAGCCTGTCGTTAATCTGCTGTATCTGGCCTATGTGAGTAAAACGGCTTTGTCGAAGCAGGTGCAGATTATCAATCATTCGCCCTATCCTGAGGCCTATGATGATCCAGCTCTATTATCGTTTGTGCAGGCCATGTATCTGAAAACCTATTCCTGGATGGACTACATTGCTATTCGTGAGCATCGCGCACAACATGCCATGAATCAGCTTGGTATTAGTTCAGCGCTGGCGTTTGATTGCCTGCCTTTAACCATCCGCGAAGAATTTCCTGAGCTGGCGAATACAGACAAGCAGGATACGATTCTATTTACCAACGCCGTTAACATGCCGGACAAACAGCAGAAAGCCATGCTCAAAATCATGAAGCAACTGGTCAAAACAGGATTTACCGTGCGTGTGCTGTATGGTGCAAAGGACAACGGTGCAGTAGACGAAGAACGCTATATCGAAAGGTTGCAGGCAAGTCGTTTAGCCGGTGTGGAATTCTGCCATGCGACGACATTGGAGCAATGGTTAAGCGAAATTGCCAGCGCTCGCCTGCTGGTGTCAGGGCGTTTTCATCACAGCATCGCCGCCGCTTTTCTGAAAACACCGTTTGTACTGCTTGCCAGCAATACACAGAAAAATAGGGCGTTAGCGGAAAGCTTATCTCTGCCAGCACCCATAAGCTATGATATGAATAATTTTAGCGAGCGCGTGACTAAACGTATTCGTCAGTCAGTGGAAACCGTGCAGCAGGTGCCGGATGATATTCTGGATGCATTGCACCAGCGTGCATTACTCAATTTCAGTCAGCTATGATTTTTTCTCAAAAAAACTCTGGTGATGCCCTGTTTTCTGCAGCAAAGCGCCTCTATGATGCTAGTCAGTTTGATGAAGCGAATGCGCTATTGCAACAGTTGCTAGAGCAACAGCCAGGGCATGCGGATGCTTATTTTTATCTGGGTAACATAGCCGATAAACTAATTGATGCCGAGCTGGCTATGAGGTTTTTTGCCGAAGCAGTCAAGCTTGATCCGAAACATCAGAATGCCCAGTTCAAGCTGGCTATGGTTCACCGGCAGCAGGGTAACTACCGAGAAGCGATAAGCCTCTACCGCAGACTGCTCAAACGTCTGCCAACATCACTGGAAGTCTGTAATAATCTGGGCATCGTTTTGCGTCTGAACAGGCAGTACAGGCAGGCAATTTCTGTTTTCAAACGTGCAATCAAGTTAGCACCGGAAAATGCCAGCAGCTGGTTGAATCTTGGTAATGTCTATCTGGATCAGGGCCTGGACGATGAGGCGAAGCGTTGTTTTCAAAAGGCTGTCGATCTCAACCCGACATCAGCAATGGCGGCTGCTAACCTGGCAAATGTGCTGATCAGTTTGCAGCAGGTGGAAGCGGCATTGCCGTTGTTTGAAAAGGCGCTGATGCTGGAGCCGGAAAACCCTGATATCCATATCAATTATGGATTGAGTCTGCTATTGCTAGGTTCTGATCAGAATAGCTGGCAGAAAGGCTGGCTCGAACATGAATGGCGGCAGCGGAAATCACCAGCACCCTTTTGCCAACGTTTTCCTGATATTCGAGTCTTACAGGTATCACAGCTGAACAAAAACCCAAAAGTGCTGGTCTGGGCGGAGCAGGGTATTGGTGATGAATGCATGTATGCTACTTGTCTACCTGATCTTGTCGCATCTTGTGGTGTAGAGAATTGTATCGTTGAATGTGATCGTCGCTTGCTTGCCCTGTTTCAACGGAGTTTTCCCGGCTTGCATGTGATCGAACGCAGTCAGGATTACACCCATCTACCCTTTCAGCCGGATGTCCAGATTGCCTGTGGCAGTTTGCCGAGCCTGTTTCGCCAGCGGCGCGAGAATTTTCCATCGCCGTCGTTTCATTTTACGCCTGATCCACAGCGGCTTGATAAATGGCGGCAACGTTTTGCTGAACTGGATGGCTCTCTGAAAGTGGGTATTGCCTGGCGTGGTGGTGTGGATGCGGTGGATACCGAAAAACGTAATACTCATTTGCTGCAATGGCAATCGTTGTTGGCATTGCCCGATGTGAGTTTTATTAACCTGCAATACGGCGAAATTAGTGATGAGTTAAAACAATTACATAGAAAATATCCACAGCTGTGTTTGCATGAATGGCAGGATTTTGATGTCACAGAGGATATTGATGATGTGTTTGCGGTCATTGATTGCCTTGATCTGGTGATTCAGATCGATAATTCATCCGCGCATTTTGCTGGCTGTAGCGCGACCCCGGTATGGAACCTGATCCCCTTCAATCCACAGTGGCGCTGGCAGTTACAAACCGATACTACGCCCTGGTATTCAGGCATGAAACTCTACCGACAGGCTGCCACAAAACACTGGCAACCCGTACTGGCAAAAGTGCAGACAGATCTGACGTGTCTGATTGCCGAAAACACCGTTCAGTAATTCAGGAAAATTGCCGACAACCTACAATGCCAGGAAGCAATAATTAACAAGGAAGTGAGACAGCCATGAAGGCAGGCCCGAAATCCCCGCGTAAAAAAATTACCGATATTCCGCTGCAGGCGGCGTCGCTGGATATATGGGACATGAAATACCGCCTCCGCAACAAGGATGGTACGGCCATTGATGAAAGCATTGATGACACCTGGAAACGGGTGGCGAGGGCCCTGGCGGATGTTGAAATATCAGCAGAGAAACAGGAATACTGGTATAGCCGTTTCCTGTGGGCCTTGCAACATGGTGCAATCCCGGCCGGGCGAATCATTTCCAATGCCGGTGCACAGGATGTGAAACCGGCAACCTCAACCATCAACTGTACTGTTTCTGGTATTGTCGAAGATTCGATGGACACAATTTTGCAGCGTGTACATGAAGCCGGGCTAACCCTGAAGGCAGGCTGCGGTATCGGTTATGAATTTTCGACTTTGCGACCCAATGGTGCCTGGGTGTCTGGTGCCGGTGCGCAAACCTCCGGGCCACTGTCGTTTATGGATATCTACGACAAAATGTGTTTCACCATCTCTTCGGCGGGTGGTCGTCGCGGTGCACAGATGGCGACCTTTGATGTCGGTCATCCGGATGTTATGGATTTCATTCGTGCCAAACGTGAAGATGGCCGACTACGACAGTTTAACCTGTCACTCTTGATTACCCATGAATTTATGCAGGCGGTCGAAAAGAATACCGACTGGCAGCTTGCTTTCCCGGTGACGGCTAAAGAAATTGAGCTGGATGCACTGAATCTGAAGGATCCGGCCACGATTATCTGGCGTGAATGGCCGCATATCGAACCTTACGTTACAAATGATCAGGGCCAGGTTGCCTGCAAGATCTACGACACTCTCCCGGCGCAACGCCTTTGGGACCTGATCATGAAGTCGACCTATGATTTTGCCGAACCGGGCTTCATCCTGATCGACCGTGTCAACGACATGAATAACAACTGGTTCTGTGAAAAAATTCGTGCGACTAATCCATGCGCGGAACAGCCATTACCCCCTTACGGTTCCTGTTTGCTGGGTTCGATTAATCTGACGCGTTTTGTTCGACATGCCTTTGCTGATAAAGCCAATTTCAACTGGGATAAATTTCGCAAAACGGTGAGCATTTTTACCCGTATGCTGGATAATGTTGTCGAGACTAATGGTTTGCCACTTGCGCAACAGCGCCAGGAAATTCTCAGTAAACGCCGTCATGGCATGGGTTTTCTTGGGCTGGGTTCGACACTGACGATGCTGAAAATGCCCTATGGTTCGTCTGAGTCAGTGCAATTTACTCAACGCGTCAGTTTGGAAATGGCTGCGGTTGGCTGGCAGATAGCACTCGAACTGGCAGAAGAGAAAGGTCCGGCACCGATTCTTGAAGAAGACTTTAGCGTGACAGCAGAAATGCTCAACCAACGTCCGGAAATGAAGGAAGATGGTTATCAGCTGGGGGATAAAGTTAAGGGGCGCATCCTGCATGCTCGTTACAGCCGTTACATGCAATCACTGGCAGAGGTGGCGCCGAAACTGGTAAAACGATTGGCTAAACAGGGTGCCCGGTTCACCCACCACACATCCATCGCCCCGACCGGTACTATTTCGCTATCGCTTGCCAATAATGCCAGCAGCGGTATTGAACCGAGTTTTGCGCACCAATATTCCCGTAATCTGATTCGTGAGGGCAGGAAAACCAAAGAGAAGGTGGATGTCTATTCAATGGAGTTACTGGCTTACCGTGAAATGATAGATGCTGATGCACAGGCGAGTGGTGATGGCGCGAACAGTCTGCCAGACTATTTTGTGACCACTGATGATATAAGCCCCCACGAGCATATCGATATCCAGGCCGCCGCACAGAAATGGATTGATTCATCTATATCCAAAACCATCAATGTGCCGACGGATTATCCCTTTGATGATTTCATGGACATTTACGCCTATGCCTACCGTAAGAAACTCAAGGGGTGCACTACCTTTCGTTTTAATCCGGAAGCTTTTCAGGGTGTGCTGGTCAAGGAAGAAGACCTTGCAAACACAAGCTACCGGTTTACCCTGGCCGATGGTTCGGTCGTCGAAGTGAAAGGCAACGAAGAAATTGAATATGACGGTGAGCTGCATACGGCTGCAAATCTCTATGATGCGCTGAAAGAAGGGTATTACGGCAAATACTGAGGAACCTCTGATTGATTCAGTAAAAAGCAGTTGGTAGGTTGGCTTCGTGCCTCAGCCCAACCTACACAGCATGGACATTTGAGTTTTTATGAATTAATCAGAGGTTCCTAAGATAATTATGATACGAATTCAGGAAATAAGGAAAGCATATGGTTATCAGGATTGATGACAAAATTACAGGCTATGAAGTGGTTGCAAAAGACAACCCGACAAAGTCACACGATGCAGAGAAGATTGTTCATCTGCACGAAAAGCTGGAACGCCCGGATAATCTGCTCGGCAGTACGTATAAAATAAAGACGCCGCTATCGGAACACGCCCTGTATGTGACCATTAACGACATCATTCTTAATGAAGGTACCGAGCATGAATTACGCCGGCCATTTGAGATATTTATCAATTCCAAAAATATGGATCATTTCCAATGGATTGTAGCGTTAACACGGATTATTTCAGCGGTGTTTCGCAAGGGTGGGGATGTGACTTTTCTGGCCGAGGAATTGCGTTCGGTATTTGACCCGCGTGGCGGTTATTTTAAAAAGGGTGGACGTTATATGCCATCGCTGGTGGCCGAAATCGGTGATGCTATCGAATCACACATGCGTATGATAGGATTGCTTGTAGATGAAGAGATTGATGATCATCGCCAGAAGATGATGAATGCAAAGCGGTCGGAGTATCGAGCAGCGACTGGAAAGTCGATTGATATGGATGATTTCCCCGAAAATGCCCTGTTATGCGCTAAATGTCACACAAAAGCAGCTGTGCTATTGGACGGATGTCTAAGCTGTTTGAATTGTGGGGAATCTAAATGCGGGTAATCGACTATAATTTAAGATTGCTCTGGAGAGTAACAAATGCAGTTACCACAACCCGGCACCTGGTATGCGAACCCGATGGGGCAACTGCTTCAGGTGCGTATTGTTCTACATGCCGCCATGCAGCCACAACGTGTTGTGCTGGAATTTATCAATGGCCGGCGTGAGTCGCTGAACATGAAAGAATGGTCGCAGCTGGCGTTAACAGTCTATTCCCAGGGATCTGATATGCTTACCGAGAAGCCTGATCAGAACCAGTTAGTTTAATTATGGCTATTTCTTCACGGCCCGGCAGGCCGACTTCAGCTTAAAAACAGGCCTTTCTCCGACAGAACTATTGTCATTGTCTGTCACCGCACAGTCTTTCCATGGCGTGCCTTAGTTCACATTAGCGAGATAATTGAGATAAAGCTGCCAGAAAAATAACAAATGGCAGTAAATTTAACCCTTTATACGCTTTTTTGCAGACAGTTTTTACCGAGCAAGGCATAATTAGGCTCTATTAATTAAGGTTCTCTTCCTGGAGTAGACTGAGGATATGTACGAACAACATTTTGGATTTACCGGGCGGCCTTTTTCAATTGCTCCGGATCCACGTTTTCTATTTATGAGTCACCGCCACAGTGATGCGCTTGCCCATCTGGTCTATGGGGTGGGCGAAGGTGGTGGATTCGTTCAGCTAACCGGAGAGGTAGGCACGGGTAAAACGACCCTCTGCCGCTGCCTGCTTGAACAATTGCCCGAGAATGTCGATGTTGCTCTGATTCTGAATCCCCGTGTTACCGGGCAGGAACTGATCGCCAGTTTGTGTGACGAATTACAGATCGATTACCCGAAGGATGCAGCAACCAGTAAACCCATCATCGATGCACTGAATGAATACCTGCTGGATGCGCATTCAAGAGGGCGACGCATCGTCATGATTATCGACGAAGCACAGAATCTTGAGACGGATGCGCTGGAGCAGGTGCGCCTGTTAACAAACCTTGAAACAACCACTGAGAAATTATTGCAAATCATCCTCATTGGCCAGCCTGAGTTGCGGGATTTGTTGGACAGGGATGATTTGCGGCAATTATCGCAACGTATTACTGCACGCTATCATCTGGATCCGATTGATAAATCGGATACTGAAGCCTATATTAATCATCGTTTGCAGATTGTTGATGGGCGAGCAGGTACTTTTACATCAGAAGCAGTCGATTATATCCGTGAGCTGTCTAACGGAATTCCACGCATCATCAATGTATTGTGTGATCGTGCTTTGCTGGGCGCGTATGTCGAAGGTAAGCGCAGGGTGACTTTGTCGGTTGCCAAACGTGCTGCTGCAGAAGTGTTGCCAGAATCCGTTTTGTTGGAACCGCCAAACAGCCGCTGGTGGATGACTGCGTCAGCCATTTTGCTGTTAATTCCCATATTATACTGGCAAAAAGACAGGCTGTTATCTTTCTTCGATGCGGATAAACAACGGCCGGTATCGGCTGCAGTCAGTGAGCCAATTTCATCTTTTGCGGCTGAAGGGGCAGCGCCTGCTGATTTGTCTGCAGACAGTGACTTTTCTGACACTGGAATAAACAGGCAGTCAGCCGATGAATTATCTGAGACGCCCGTTGCTGTTGAAATAGCAGAGAATGATGAGCCGGCTATACCGGAAATGCCCGATGATGTAGCCGTTGCAGGGAAACTGGAAAGTCTGTTGGCTGATGTATCGCCAACGGTGAACAAGTATGCATGGGCGGCACTGTTTCGCCGTTGGGGATATGCATCGAATGCCGAGTCGGAAGCAGCTGCCTGTGTGCAGGCACCGCGTATCAGTTTGCGTTGTTTACGCAACAGTGGCAGCTGGCAGTCGATGATTCGTTTTGACCGACCAACTATTCTGTTATTGAATGGGCCTGAAGGCAGTCAGGTGCCTATTCTGCTGGAGAAGCTGGATGGTGACAAGGCTACCATTATGGTTGATGAGAAAAGAATGGTTGTCACTGTCAGGGAATTGCAGGAATCCTGGCTGGGTAAATACCGTTTATTATGGCAGCCGCCGCCAGGCGGAAATACGGTATTGCGGCCTGGTGACCGCAATGCCGACGTTCGCTGGATGCGTGAACGACTACAATCGGTGTTGGGAGAAAAGGCAATTACCGCTAATTCCAATTTCTTCAGCTTTCGTGTGAAACAGGTTTTGCGGGATTTTCAGACCTTGCATGGACTTGATGCTGATGCTGTTGCCGGACCGGAAACGATTATTTTTCTTAACTCGACGGATACAGATAACCCGGATATACCTCGGCTGACAGCAATAGTGAAAGAGGGATAACGGATGTCATATATTCTTGAAGCACTGCGAAAAGCCGACCAGGAAAGGTCACGCGGTACGGTACCGGGTCTGGACGCGGCGCAGGTGCAGAGCAAGGTCGAGGCTCAAGCTGTGAGGAAGACATTGCACTGGGGCTGGATTGTTGCGGCTTTGGTCAATGTTGCCGTTTTGGGGTATCTGTTCTGGCCCGCTTCTCAGGGTAGTCATGAAGACCTGGCCGAACAAATTGCCGAGAATCAAACATCGCCGGAAATAATCATTGACCGGTCTATTGAGCAATCTCGATCTATTGACCAATCTAAAGAGAAAACCAGGCAAGAGGTTGAGTCGCTTGAAGAATCTATTGATATTACTCGTCCGAAATTGGTTTCAGTTTCGCCGTTGCCTGCCGAAGACGAAGAATGGGCAGAGGTTGATGATCGTCCACTGAAGCCGATACCGCCAGAACCAGCGACAGAACAAACAGTCACTGTTACGTCAGAAGCGGTTGATCAAAGCATCAGGAATACGAATAAGCCAGGGACAGTCACATTTCTCCAGGAAGAGAAAAGTATGCAGACACAACAAATACCCCCACAATCAATCCCTGAGACTTCAGCAGACAATTCTCAACCGCCAGCTGATTCCTCACAAGTAATGACAGAAGCTCCTGCCGAGCACGAAAACTTGCCCGTCTGGCCGCAGGTGCCTTCCAGCCTTTTTGATCAGTTACAGGGTAATCTGCGTATGGATGTGCATGTTTATGCCGCCGAACCTGATAACCGCTTTATTTTGGTTAATCTGGCAAAATACCACGAAGGTGAGCAAATGAATGAAGGGCCTGTGGTTGAGGAAATCACTCTGGAAGGCGTTATTCTTAATTTCAATGGCGAACGTTTCCTGCTGCCGGCCCAATAAATTTATGGCCAATAAATCTATGACCAAAAATCGTAAGAATAGATACTCTGCATTGATGTTGAATCTGGTTTACAAGTGTTTGCTGCTAGTCAGTGTTTGCTGCGGTTCTGCAAATATTCTGGCAGCTCAGGGCACCACAAATCAATTGCTTATAGAGTACCGGGGCACTGCCTTGCAGGTATCGCAGTCAGTGCAGTCTGCGTCGGTGTTTTCTACGGGAGAGTCGTCCGGGCAACGTCGTTCGTTAGGGGGTAATCGGTATGTTATCCAGTTGCCGCGTGAAATGACGCTGGCAGAAGCCGAGCTGTTTGCGCAAGACATGCTGCAGGACAGTCAGGTTATTTCTGCTATTCCGAATAAACGTTTTCAAGCGGCGTTTATTCCCAATGACCCTGATTTTTTTGCGCAGTGGAATCTGATTGATGGTGCAGATGATCTTGATCCCGATAATCTACCTGTACAAACCTGGGGCATTAATGCAAAAGAAGCCTGGGACATTACCACTGGAAGTGGTGATATTGTGGTGGCAGTGCTGGACTCGGGTATTCTTCCGCACGCTGACATTAACCCGAATCGCATTCTGCCAGGTTATGATTTTATCAGTGATCCTGAAATAGAAAATGACAGTCAGCCTGGTCGTGATAGCGATCCTGTCGACCCTGGTACTGCGGTTTTTGCGGGTGAATGTGGTGTTGGTGAGCCTTCGCAGCGTGATAGCTGGCACGGACTGTTAGTCACCAGTATGATCATTGCAGAAGCGAATAATCATAATTTCATTACCGGTATTGATCATCAGGCAAAAGTTTTGCCTGTCAGAGTACTTGGCAAGTGTGGTGGGCTGGTGTCGGATATAAATGATGCTATCCGTTGGGCTGCTGGTTTATCAATACCGGGCGTGCCTGCAAACCCAACGCCTGCCAATGTTATCAATCTCAGCTTCAGCGGTCTCGGTGCCTGTAGCCGTCCGGAGCAGGCAGCGATTAATGATGCTGTTTTGGCGGGTGCTGTGGTTGTTACGGCAGCAGGAAACAGTGGTGATAATTCGAATCTATACAGCCCGGCAAACTGTAACAATATTATCGCTGTAGGCGCATCGCGGCGTGATGGCGGTGTAACCACCTATACCAATATCGGAACGGTAACGGATATCAGTGCGCCAGGTGGTGATAGCGACAGCACCACAATGGAGCTGCCTGATGGGCAGGGTGGGGTTGAGACGGTTACAAACAGAACGGGACGTTTAATCGGGTTGACGAATAACAATTCCTTTGAGCGCATAGAAGGCACCAGCTTCTCTTCGGCGCAGGTCAGCGCAGCTGCTTCGCTGTTACTTGCGGTAAAACCCTCATTGAAGCCATGGGAAATTGAGGCAGTTCTGCAAATAACCTCGCGGCCATTTCCTGCCAATGTTGTGACACTTTGCCCGGACAGGCTCGATGCCTGTTATTCAGCCTGTACAGTA
Organism: Gammaproteobacteria bacterium; assembly: GCA_036480335.1. GTDB lineage: Bacteria > Pseudomonadota > Gammaproteobacteria > DSM-19610 > DSM-19610 > JAZGER01. The sequence continues at coordinate 24,131 of JAZGGH010000079.1, forward strand.
CAAACCTGCGGTTCAGGTATTCTCAATATCAAGAATGCCGTCGAGTTTGTTGCAGCAGAAGATGCCGTCATTCCTTCAGTTCAACCAATATTCGATTTGGGCAATGGCGGTGGCGGTGGTGGTTGTGTATTGCGATACCAGCAAGAGAGCGGTGTTATCGGTTTAAGCGGGTTGCTGTTGCCTTTGTTGTTCCTGATGAGGCGGGGTACCGCCAATAAACTGAAGGCCAGCTAGCTCGGCGCCGTAGATACCATCTCCCTACATCAAGATCAAGCAGGTAAATTTCCTTTATAGTCAGGTGAGACACACCAACATAGTGGAGGTTTAGTAGCCATAGAAGAAAAAATTCAGGCAATGGAATTCATCTGGAATGATCTTTGTAGTCGAGCAGATAACCTGGTTTCGCCTGACTGGCACAAGACTGTACTTGCCGAAGACACGTAAGCGGATCCACGAATAAATCGGTACTGTTAAATTAAAGCACCGAAAACAAAAAAGGCAGCGATAAGCTGCCTTTTGTTATTTCAGATGTTGGCGGTTAAACCATATCTTTCAGGCCTTTCAGGGCCAATACCTTGACAATGTTTCTGGTAGGTTTTGCTTTGAACATGGTTTCTTCACCGGTAAAGGGGTTAATACCTTTACGTGCCCTGGTGGCAGGTTTTTTTACAACTTTGATTTTCATCAGGCCGGGAACAGTATAGACGCCTGGGCCGTTACGTTTCAAATCACGTTTGATCAGGCGATTCAATGTTTCAAATACAGCGCCAATATCTTTCTTGGTTAGGCCGGTCTGGTCAGCAAGATAAGTGAATGTTTCAGCTTTGGTAGTGGCTTTTTTCGCAACAGCAACTTTTTTCTTTGCGGTTTTCTTAGCAACTTTTTTGGCAACACGTTTCTTTTTTACAGCCATGTGATCCTCTCCTTAGATATACATCAGATAAATGTATCGTATAAAATGTTGCGCAAAGATAACACATTCAAAATAATAAGTGCAACTTTATAGCTGTATGATAGTGTAAAGTTGATTTCTGTTGTCGTTAGAAAGATACAGATCTGATATGTAAATATATTTTTCTATATGGATTCTTATGCGCTTGTTGTTAAATATCCCCTGTTTTATAGTGTTATAAGAGTTGTGCAACAATATGACACTATTATTACAGGCTTAAATTATGTTCAGGATATTGGCAGTTGGTAATGTAACGATTGATGTGATTTTTCAGGTGCCAGTGTATCCAATGGAAAACCAGGAGTTGCGGGCGACCGCTTACAGTCGGCGGTGTGGTGGTAATGCCGCTAATACGCTGGTAGTGTTAAGCCAGTTAGGTCATCAGTGTAGTTGGTCAGGTGTGTGGGCGGATGAGCCGGACAACGTTGTTATTTTCAATGAGTTCAGGCATTTTTCTATTTCTAGCGAATCAGCAAAATGTGTGCGACAGGGTAAAAATCCAACCTCGTTTATTTTAATCAATGAGCAGACAGGTTCGCGTACCATTACCCATTATCGGGGTCTTGAAGAGCTAGACTTTGCGCATTTTTCAGGCATTGATCTAACACAGTTTGACTGGATACACTTTGAAGGCAGGAATGTCATTGAAACAAAGAAAATGCTTGAGCATGTGCAACGAGAAGTGCCAGATTGTCCAGTTTCTCTGGAGATAGAAAAGGCTCGTAAAGGCATCGAAAGCCTGTTTCCATATGCTGGCCTGTTGTTGTTTTCCCAGGCTTATGGGGAAGCGATGGCAGCTGATCCACAGTCATTGCTTGAACGGGTTCACCAGCAATATGCATGGGTGGATGCTGTGTGTAGTCTTGGTGAGAAAGGTGCAATGGCAATGAGTCGATCAGGAAACCTGCATGTTGCAGATGCCTTTGTGCCCGATGTTGTTATTGATACGTTGGGTGCTGGTGATACTTTTAATGCAGCGATGATAGATGCCCGTCTGAAGAATCTAACACTGCCAGCATCGCTGGAATATGCCTGCTGGCTGGCGGGCCGTAAATGTGGTCAGGACGGTCTGACAAATTTAGCAAGAGAAGAATAAGGTAGCCTAAAATATGTCCCGCAATAAAGAAAAAATTGAAGAAGTGATGTTATGCGCAGTTGGCGATCTTGAAGAATCAATGACACGCAGTTTCAGTGTTTCGGTGCGAGGTGAAATGCTGGATCTGTTTCTGGTACGACATGATGATGAAATTTATGCCTATCAGAATAGTTGCCCACATACAGGCGGACCGCTTGACTGGGTTCCCGATCAGTTTCTGAACCTTGATGGAAATATGATTCAGTGCGCAACCCACGATGCACAGTTCAAGATTGAGGATGGAGTGTGTCAGTCCGGCCCCTGTGTGGGCGACGCTCTGACTGCCCTGGATATCAGGGTTAAGGGTGGGGTTGTCTGGTTGCAGACAGGGAGTATTTCATAAAGAGCCTACTTTTGGCAGCCCGGCGTAAGTTTATGTAGAGCCATGTTGATAACAGATAGATGAGTTTCTACGTGCTCGGTATCTTCTTCCAATAGCTGTAGTTGTAGTTCAGTAACCGGGTTCATCATACTGATTTCATGCCTGTTTCTGGAATCATTTGCCTGCAGTGTTGCTTCCCATTTACCGGTAAGAATATTGTATATCCGGTGCATAACCTGACTCCTGTGGTATCTGTATAATGTGATATAACGGCGTGGGTATGCAAAGATTGAGGCTGATAAAAGTGTCGGGCGGACTATGCCGCCCGGCAAAACCTGATACGGGTGTTGCACTCGCATCTGGAGGAGAAGAAGCTTTCGCCTATGTAAATAAATATAGTACATTTTTTCTGGAATGCAATGTGTTTTAAACTTTATGTGACGGGATGTGGAAAACGATGATCGGAAAATTTCTGGGTGGCTTTTTTGGCTATTGGGTTGCGGGGCTTTTTGGAGCTCTTATTGGCATCTGGTTAGGCCACCGGTTTGATAAGGGGCTGACGGGCATAGCCTTTCAGCATGCCGGTGCTTCCAGACCAGAGGATACGCAGCGACTTTTCTTTACCACGATTTTTTCAGTCATGGGGAGTCTGGCCAAATCTGACGGCAAGGTTACCCAGGACGAAATTAATTTTGCCAGGAATGTAATGGGGCAAATGCAGCTAGATGATGCCATGCGTCGTGAAGCCATTGAGTTGTTCAACCGGGGTAAACAGATTGATTTTCCTCTTGAACAAACATTGCTGACATTTCGCCAGGAGTGTGGCAACTACCGTGATTTGCTACGCATGTTTATCGAAATCCTGATGCATGTAGCCTATGCGGATGGAGTTCTTGAAACCAGTGAACGCCAGTTTCTTGAGAATGTTCGAGAAATATTGGGTTTCAGTGTATTTGAATTCCGGCAGATAGAGGCATTGGTCAAGCATGCCAGAGATTTTTCCGGGAATGCGGGTAGTCAATATCAGCGAACCTCTGCGCCAGCCGCTGGACAGGTGCTTGCTGAGGCCTATGAAATTATGGGTATGACGCCGCAAAGTACTGACCGGGAAGTCAAGACGGCCTACCGCCGCTTAATGAGTCAGCATCACCCCGACAAACTGGTATCAAAAGGTTTGCCAAAAGAGATGGTTAGATTGGCTACGGAAAAGACACAGGAAATCCAGAAAGCTTATGAACTGATTAAAGAGGCGAGGAAAGTTTAGGAGCCATTTGAGCAATCGAACAAAGGTACCTCTAATGAATAGAGGTACCTTAAGTGTTATTAACATGCAGTGTCACTGCGCTTAAATATATTTACCAACGGCGGCCACAACGATAGTAATAAGACCGATAAGCAGGTTGAGACCGACAAGACGGCGAATCAGATTCAGGTGGTTCGCTGCAGATGACCAGTCGGACGCTGCAACGGCATTTTTCAGTCGCTTGAACGGTGCAAAAAACAGATGCATGAAAAGCAAAATCATTAGCCAGCCAAGACCCTGCATCAGGTGAACATGCATACCAACAGATGCCATGCCGCCAAAGACTTTGAAGATAATCCAGTATCCCGTTAGCGGTAACAGCAATACAAACCCCCATACCCAGGGGAAATAACCGCTGAAGCAGGCCGACCAGAGTGTCAGTCGTTGTGGTGGATCAAGGTGGCTAGCAGCCGCCGGACGCAAGATCATATAGGCGAAGAACATTCCCCCGACCCATAAGACGACAGAGAGTAAATGTAATGTGATAGCGATTGACATAATGTAATAATCCCGGCTGTTAATAGTGGTTTATGATCAGAAAGTTCCTGCAGAGTCTATCAGATGTCAGGGTTTGAAATACCGTTTCAACCAACCGTAAACTGTCCTTACCAAAGCATCATCATAGTTATTGAAAAAATGATCAGCACCGGTGATGCGTTTTTGTTGATAATCCTTGTTCGCAGATTTAATGGCGGCTTTTTTCCTTGCTGCGGCAGAATGTAGAACGCTATCAAGATCACGACTGCCGTACAGATCAAATAACGGTAGCTGAATTTTTTCGATACTATTCAGGATGTTGATATCCGGTGGTAACTCCAGGTCACTGAGACCGATAGTCACTAGCCCTTTAATCTGCGTATTTTTCTGTGTGGCGATATACCAGCTTGCCATCGCCGCCCCCAGACTATGACTGACCAGTACGATGGATCGGCTGCCCTGGCTTTGCAGATACTCAGTGGCCGCCTGAATGCGTGGCGCGGCTTGCTTGAATAATGGGCCGTATTCATGAATATCTACACCGTTGGCCAGTACCGGTAACTGAATAGACAGAGTGCTCCAGTTGTGTTCCGGCAGGCCAACACGCAACGGGTGGATGACTGCCGGCCAGTCCGGATGGACTCCCAGTCCATGCAGCAGAATGATGGCGCGTTCATTGCTGGTATTTGCGGATTCAGTAAAAATAGCCATGAATTCCTGTTTGCCTGCTTTGAGAGAAATGCTTTCTCCATCCAGCAAACTGTCGGAAATTTGTTCCGCCCAGCGTTTTTCTTTCGCTATATCAGAAGCAGACGCCTGTCCATGATTGAGTATTATTAAACTGAAAAGCATTAATAACTGTCTGAAATTAAACATAAATATCTCCATTTTTCTATACCCGAGAGACTATCACCGAGTGGGGAGTTTGCAAGTCTGCCGCGATCAGGTAAAGTGGCTGGTTTCGCCGTTCGTACAACAAGAGGCTTACTATTATGGCAGATTTCAAGATTGCACCCTCCATCCTGTCAGCAGATTTCGCTCGTCTGGGTGAAGAAGTGGATAACGTGCTCAAAGCAGGTGCCGACATCGTGCACTTTGATGTCATGGATAATCATTATGTTCCCAACCTGACCATCGGTCCGTTGGTTTGTGATGCTTTGCGCAAGCATGGCGTAACGGCTGAAATCGATGTGCATCTGATGATTAAACCTGTTGATGCGCTAATACCCGATTTTGCCAAAGCCGGTGCAAGCTATATTACTTTCCATCCGGAAGCCAGTGATCATATTGATCGGAGCCTGCAGTTGATTCAGGAACTGGGCTGTAAATCCGGTCTGGTGTTTAACCCTGGAACGCCGCTGGATTGCCTGGAATGGGTGATTGATAAAGTGGATATGATTTTGCTGATGTCAGTGAACCCTGGTTTTGGTGGTCAGAGCTTCATCCCTTCCACACTGGATAAATTACGCGCTGCCCGCAAGATCATTGATGACAGTGGCCGCAATATTCGTCTCGAGATTGATGGCGGTGTGAAGGTCAATAATATCCGTGAAATTGCTGCAGCCGGAGCAGATACCTTTGTTGCCGGTTCTGCTATCTTTGGCGCTGCTAACGACAGTGATACCAACATATATAATACTGTTGTCGGTGAAATGCGTGCCGAACTGGCAAAAGCAGGTTAATCATTTCCATGGCGTATAATCCTGAAATGATGTTGATTGACGTAGACGGGACACTGGTTGACAGTGTTCCAGACCTCGCCTTTTGCGTCGACGAAATGATGCAGCTACTGGAGCGCGAACCCTGTGGTGAAACCGCTGTGCGTAACTGGGTCGGCAATGGTGTTGAGCGGCTGGTGCGACGCGCACTGATAGGTCAGCTTGATGGCGAGCCAGACGAAGCTGAGTTCCAGCGTGCATACCCAATTTTTCTGGATCTGTATGCACAAAACACCTCAAAACGTTCGATGTTATATCCGGGGGTTCGACAGGGTCTGGATGACCTGAAGAATGCCGGTTATAAAATGGGCTGCGTGACCAATAAGGCTGAGCAGTTTACACTGCCATTATTAAAGGATCTCGGCTTGCACGATGATTTTGAAATTATTGTTTCTGGCGATACCCTGGAACATAAAAAACCGCACCCGGCACCGTTGTTGCATGCCGCTGCATTTTTTAATGTAAAACCTGAAAATGCCATGATGATTGGTGATTCAGTTAATGATGTGAAAGCTGCACGTGCAGCGGGTTTTATGATCGCCTGTCTGCCGTACGGTTATAATCATGGTGACGATATCCGTGATGCGAATCCAGATATTGTTATGGATAGTATCGCTGATCTGATCCCAGCCATGAAAACCTGACGGGGGAGATTTGGGCGGTGTTTTGCCGACAAATTGCAGGCTGAATCAAGCTTGCGGATCCACGTATGTTACAGGACAGTAATTCAGAGTAATCGCAGATGACGCCAGAAAAATACCAGCAACTCGTCTCCGAAGGCTACAATCGAATTCCACTGATGCGGGAAATTCTCGCCGATCTCGATACCCCGCTCAGCACTTATCTCAAAGTAGCAAAAGGCCCATTTTCCTATTTATTTGAATCGGTGCAGGGCGGTGAGAAATGGGGGCGTTATTCGATTATCGGACTGCCCTGTAACACCGTACTGACCGTGCAGGGACAACACATTGAAGTCCGCTGTTCTGGTAGCATCACTGAGCAGGAAGATAGTGATGATCCGCTGGCATGGATAGAAGCCTATCAGTCCCGTTTCAAAGTGCCGGAGCTGGATGGCCTGCCGCGTTTCAAAGGGGGATTGGTCGGGTATTTTGGCTACGATACGATTCGCTATATTGAACCGCGCCTGAAAGATAACGTCAATCCGGATCCACTGAAAAATCCGGATATTCTGCTCATGCTATCTGAAGAGCTGGTCGTTTTCGATACACTCTCCGGCAAGTTGATGATCATTGTTTATGCGGATGCCACTCATGCGCAAGGTTATGATCATGCTCAGGCACGCATTGCAGATATACACCAGCAACTCCGTCAGCCAGTATCAATGCCTGCGGCTATCAAGCAACCCGTGCAGGTAAAGGAAACGGATTTTATCTCCGGCTTTAGTCGCGAAGCTTATGAAGCTGCTGTCAGAAAAATCAAGGACTATATTGTCGCAGGCGATGCCATGCAGGTGGTGCTGTCACAGCGGCTGTCGGTTCCTTACAAGGCACCACCGATTGACCTGTATCGTGCCTTGCGTAGTTTGAATCCATCACCCTACATGTTTTTTCTCGATCTGGGGAGTTTTAACGTCGTCGGATCTTCGCCAGAAATACTGGTGCGCCTGGAAGATGGCGAAGTGACTGTGCGACCGATTGCAGGCACCCGCCCACGTGGTGCTACAGTGCAGGAAGATCTGGATTACGAAAAAGATTTACTCGCTGATCCAAAAGAACTGGCTGAGCATTTAATGCTCATTGATCTGGGCAGAAATGATGCAGGTCGGGTGAGTAAAACAGGCAGTATTAAGCTCACTGAAAAAATGCTTATTGAACGCTATTCGCACGTCATGCACATTGTCTCCAATGTCACCGGTGAGATCCAGGCTGGCATGACAGCCATCGACGTGCTGCGCGCGACCTTTCCCGCCGGTACCGTTAGCGGCGCACCAAAAATCCGCGCCATGGAAATCATCGATGAACTTGAACCCGTGAAACGGGGTGTTTATGCCGGTGCCGTTGGCTATCTCGACTGGTCTGGGAATATGGATACCGCGATTGCCATTCGCACCGCTGTGATCAAGGATGAAATGTTACACATCCAGGCAGGCGCCGGTATCGTCGCCGATTCAGTGCCGCGTAATGAATGGGATGAAACCATGAACAAGGGGCGTGCAATATTTCGCGCTGTAGCGCAGGCACAGGCTGGGCTGGATGGACAGCATCGTTAACCAAAATCCCCAGAATACGGTAAGATAACAGGCTTTATATAACAGCAGATTCTCGGTACAGCCCATATGCTCTTGATGATCGACAATTATGATTCATTTACCTACAACCTCGTCCAGTATTTTGGCGAGTTGGGTGCGGATGTCAGGGTAGAGCGAAATGACCAGATTGCTCTCGCAGACATCGAAAAACTGGCGCCAACACAGATTGTCATCTCTCCCGGCCCCTGTACGCCGAGCGAGGCGGGCATCTCCATGGATACCATCAAAGCTTTTGCCGGCAAAGTACCGATCCTGGGGGTCTGTCTGGGTCATCAGAGCATTGGTCAGGTGTTTGGTGGAAAAATTGTTCACGCTGGAAAAATTATGCACGGTAAGACATCGATGATGCAGCATCATGATCAGGGAGTTTTCAAGGGGCTGACGAATCCCTTTGTAGCCACCCGCTATCATTCCCTGGTTATCGAAAAAGAATCGCTACCCGATTGTCTGGAAATAACTGCCTGGACAGAAAATGAAAGCGGTGAAATGGATGAGATTATGGGGGTCCGGCATCGTCAGCTGGATATTCAGGGCGTGCAGTTTCACCCTGAATCAATCCTGACCCGTCATGGACATGATATGTTGAAAAACTTTCTCGGAGACAGTTGATGGATATGCAAACGGCAATACGCAAAGTGACTGAGCGTGAAGACCTGTCGATGCAACAGATGCAGACTGTCATGCAATTAATTATGAGCGGGCAGGCAAGTGATGCGCAGACGGCTGGTTTTTTGATCGGTTTGCGCATGAAGGGCGAGACGGTGGAGGAAATTACCGCCGCTGCCCAGGTGATGCGAGAGTTATCTGTGCGTGTCGAAGTCGCTGCAACGCCACATCTGGTTGATACCTGTGGTACCGGTGGCGATGGCGCTTCAACCTTCAATATCTCAACGGCGAGCGCTATGGTTGTTGCCGCCGCCGGGGCAAAGGTGGCCAAACACGGTAACCGCTCGGTCTCCAGCAGTTGTGGCAGTGCAGATGTGCTAGAAGCTGCAGGCGTTAATCTGGATCTGTCTGCCGAACAGGTGGCACGTTGTGTCCAGGAAGTGGGTGTGGGTTTTTTGTTCGCACCCAAACACCACAGTGCGATGAAGCATGTTATCGGCCCGCGCAAGGAAATGGGCGTCAGAACACTGTTCAATTTGCTGGGACCATTGACCAATCCAGCCTCGGCACCCAACCAGGTCATGGGTGTTTTCAGCACTGAATGGGTAGAGCCGCTGGCACATGTATTAAAGCAACTGGGCAGCCATCATGTGATGATCGTGCATGCCGAAGATGGTCTTGATGAAATCAGTGTTGCCGCACCAACAACCGTCGCCGAGCTGAAAGATGGCGAGGTAAGTGTCTACAGTATAACCCCAGAACAGTTTGGTCTGCAGCGCACCCGACTATCCGGGCTATCTGTTGAAAATGCGCAGCAAAGCCTGGCTATGATTAATGCTGTTCTCAATAACGAATCCGGCTCGGCACTGGATATCGTGGTGCTGAATGCTGGTGCAGCGATTTATGTTGCGGGCCTGACAGAAACACTGGAAGCCGGTATTACCAGAGCAGCCGAAGTGATCGCAGATGGTCAGGCAAAAGCGGTGTTCCAGCAACTCATTGTTTTTCCCCGGAACACATGACAGAGATGATCCAGTAAAAAGCTCTTGGGTAGGTTGTGGCTGAGGTACGAAGCCCAACCTACACTGCTGCTCATATTATGTGGATCCGCTACCTTGCCCAAAAAAATTACTAACAGACTGTTCAATATAAAATTATGACGAATTCCGATATTTTAAAGAAAATCCTGACGCGCAAGCAGGAAGAAGTTGCTGAACGGCGTGCGCGTGTGAACTTGCAGGCTATCCGGCAACAAGCGGGTAATGCTGATAAGACGAGAGGTTTTATCTATGCTCTGCAACAACAGGTCGCCACAAATCAGGCGGCGGTTATTGCTGAAATTAAGAAGGCATCACCGAGCAAAGGTGTGATTCGTGAAGACTTTGAACCGGCGGTGATTGCAGCAAGTTATCAACGTGGTGGTGCTACCTGTCTATCTGTGTTGACCGATATAGATTTCTTTCAGGGTAGTGATGCCTATCTGCAACAGGCGCGCTCGGCGGTTTCTCTACCAGTATTGAGAAAGGATTTTACCATCGATCCCTGGCAGATTTATGAAGCCAGATCATTAAACGCTGATTGTATTTTGTTGATTGTTGCAGCGTTGACAGATCAACAATTGCAGGAGCTGTTAGGGATTACCCATGAGCTGGGTATGGATGCCCTTGTTGAAGTGCATGATACCGAAGAAATGGCACGTGCGCTGGCATTACCAGCACGTTTAATCGGCGTCAATAATCGCAACCTACGAACCTTTGAAACCTCACTGGATACTACGCTAACGCTTAAAAAGGATTTCCCTGCTGATCGATTACTGGTAACCGAGAGTGGTATTCACAGCAGGGAAGATGTGGACAAAATGCGTACTAATGGAATACATACTTTCCTGGTAGGAGAAGCATTTATGCGTGCCGATGAGCCAGGCGAAAAGTTAAATGAATTATTTTCGTAGGTGGAGCATGCAGGATAATTCTGAACTTGCATCTGCACCTAGAATTAATTCTGGGTTACCGGGATTAACGCGTCCCAAACACCACTATGGTTTTCCCTTTAGCCGTAAGCAGTCCCTGTTCAACCAGCGACTTCAGTACGCGCCCAGCCATTTCCCGAGAGCAACCGACTATCCGGCCGAGTTCCTGACGAGTTACCCTGATTTGCATGCCGTCAGGATGGGTCATGGCATCCGGTTGCTTACACAGATCCAGCAAGGTGGCAGCGATGCGACCAGTGACATCCAGAAAAGCCAGGTTACCCACTTTGCGGCTTGTGTTACGCAGGCGACCGGCCATTTGTGAAGCCAGTGCAAACAGGATATCTGGGTTTTTCTCAGCGATCTGCCGGTAGCGGTTGTAACTGATTTCTGCCAGCTCACATTCGGTACGTGTGCGTACCCAGGCGCTGCGATTGATTTCTTCGTCAAACAGGCCCAGCTCGCCAAAAAAGTCACCTTTATTGAGGTAGGCAAGGACAATTTCCTTACCCTCATTATCTTCCATGAGTACCGAAACTGAGCCACTGACAATATAATACAGCACATCCGGCTGGTCACCTTCATAAATAATCACACTTTTTGACGGATAACGGCGTCGATGGCAATGCTCCAGAAATCTGTCGATGGAGGATTTTTTCTGTTCGGTGCCGGGTCTGGCTATTGTGTTTAACATAATTTAGAAGTACCTTCGCTGGCCAAATGTGATGACGCTTTATAGGTTGTAATAACGGACAATCTGGCTGAATCTAAAATCAGCAGAGAGTCATTCCACTGTGTGCGGACATCTTTGAAGCAATATTCTGGAGGCTATTTTATGAAAGCACGGGTTAAATGGGTGCAGGACAAGACATTTCTTGGAGAAACAGGCAGTGGTCATGCCGTGGTAATGGATGGACCACCAGAGCACGGTGGTCGTAATCTCGGCGTACGGCCAATGGAAATGCTGCTGTTGGGGCTGGGTGGCTGTACGGCGTTTGATGTCATGATGATTTTGGAGAAATCGCGCCAGTCGGTAACGGATTGTTATGTTGAAATAGAAGCCGAAAGGGCCGAGACAGACCCGAAAATTTTCACTAAAATACACGTGCATTTTGTGGTTAAGGGTAATGGAATTGCCGAAAAGCACGTCGCACGGGCTGTTCAATTATCGGCTGAAAAATATTGTTCAGCGTCTATCATGCTCGGCAAGGTAGCCGATGTGACACACGATTATGAAATTATCGAGGAATAAACTGTGAAAAAACCGGCAGCGACAGCGGGAATGCGCCACGTGGCGCTGAATGTCCGCGATCTTAAACGTGCAGAAGCCTTTTATGTTGACTTACTGGGAATGCAGGTTGAATGGCGGCCGGATGCAGAGAATGTCTACCTGACCTCAGGCAATGATAATCTGGCGTTACACAAAACAGAGCAGGAAGATTGTGTGGGCACACCGCAACGTCTTGACCATATCGGCTTTATTCTCAGCACACCGGAGCTGGTGGATGAATGGTATGAATACTTGTTGGCGAACGATGTCGAAATGAAAAGTACAGCGAGATCGCATCGTGATGGCGCGCGCAGTTTTTACTGCAGTGATCCCGAGGGCGTTATTGTGCAAATGATTTATCATCCACCGATTGCCTGAACTGACATGACTGTAATACCGCAAAATATCAAGCTACAGGGTTTTAATAATCTGACCAAAACTCTGAGTTTCAATATTTATGATATTTGTTATGCCGAAGTTGAGCACGAACAGAAGTATATTGAATATATTGACGAAGAATACAATGCGGAACGTCTGACACACATATTGAAAGATGTTTGCGAGATTATTGGTGCGAACATTCTTAACATTGCCCGCCAGGATTATGAGCCGCAAGGTGCGAGTGTCACCATGCTGATCGCTGAAGATTCGATTCTACCCAACGCATCGGGTAACAGCGCCAGGCCTGGTCCATTACCCGATGCTGTGGTTGGGCATCTCGATAAAAGCCATGTCACGGTGCATACCTATCCCGAAATTCACCCGGATGGTGGTATCAGTACTTTTCGTGTTGATATTGATGTATCGACCTGTGGTGTTATTTCGCCATTGAAAGCACTGAATTATCTGATCCACAGCTTTGAATCCGATATTGTCATCATGGATTATCGGGTGCGTGGATTTACCCGCGATGAGCAGGGTAAAAAGCATTTTATCGACCATAAGATCAATTCGATTCAGAACTTTCTCTCGCAGGATACCCGTGAGCGTTACCAGATGCTCGATGTGAATGTTTATCAGGAAAAAATCTTTCACACCAAAATGCGGCTGAATGAATTTGTACTGGATGATTATCTTTTTGGGATAAAACTGGAAGATCTGGCGACTGCCGATATTGTAAAAATCAGCCAGCGCGTTGAGCGTGAAATGAATGAAATATTTTACGGTCGCAATGACGATTAACCTGGCCCTAAAGTTACAAATTTATATTCTGCAGGTCAGCAATCAATCCTTCAAAGCTGGAAATTCCAACAAAACCGTCCAGTGCTTTTTCACCCGATTGACTATCGGGCAGGGTGATGCCGCGTAAATGAGTAATGCCATAATTACGCGCAGCTTGCAATACAGCGAGGCTGTCATCGACAAACAGCGTGGCGTGTTTCTTGAAGGGATCAATTTTCTCTAGCTCCGTCCAGAAATCCCGGTGTTCCTTTGGCAGGCGAAACTGGTGTGAACTGATCAGCTCGTCAAAGTGCTTCCGCAGTCCGGTAACATCCATTTTCAGATTCACCACTTTGTGATGCGCGTTGGTCAGTAGTACAACCCGCTTATCGTGATCACGAAGCTGCAGCAGGAATTCATAGGCATGAGGGTGAATCTGGATCAAGTGTGCCAGTTCGAGCTTCAGGCTGGCGACGTCAAGATCCAGCTCATGACTCCAGAAATCCACACAATACCAGTCAATTGTCCCCTGTAAGGACTGAAAACGGGGGTACAGAGACTGTTTGGCGGCATCCACGCTAATCTGGTGCTTTTCAGCAAAACGCAGCGGTATATGCTCCAACCAGAACTGATTATCAAAATGCAGGTCCAGCAACGTGCCATCCATATCAAGGAAAACGGTGTCTATTTGCTGCCAGGGTAAAGAATCACTCATAACAACCGATTATACAGGGACTGGAGAGCACTTCTATTAATCAGAATTTTCGTCTGAGTTCAAGACGGATGAATTTTAAGAACCGCAGTGTATAAGGCATACATGAGGATCGCAAAAATTATCCAACGCAGAAATCAGACGAAAAGACGATGATTAGAGGTGCCCTGGAGAGATATCATCCATCATACAGGTTTTCCGTATACTGGGAAAGTTATCACTTTCGCGTATCATTGCCTGTTAATACAACTTTAAGTTAAGGAATTTATTCACAATGAATCAGACACTAGTTGCGCCTTCAACCTATCTTGCCGCTGTTCGCGATCTGGCGAAAGTGGCCGGCGATAAAATTCTCGAAATCTACGACACAGACTTTAATGTTGAATCAAAGGCGGACGAATCGCCGCTGACAGCGGCGGATATGGCGTCGCATCATGCGATTGTTGATGGTCTGAAGGTACTGACACCGGAAATTCCTGTGCTGTCAGAGGAAGACGCCAAGATTTCTTTTGAAACACGCAGTAGCTGGTCGCGTTACTGGTTAATTGACCCGCTTGATGGCACCAAGGAATTTGTCAAGCGCAACGGTGAATTCACCGTCAATATTGCGCTGATCGAAGATGGCTATCCTGTGTTGGGCGTTGTTTACGTGCCTGTCACGGGTGTGACCTATGCTGCTGCACGTGGTGAAGGTGCTGTGAAAGACATGCCAGGTGCCGGTGAGAAGAAAATCAGCGTCAGACAGTTGGGCAATGGCCCTGTAGGCGTGGTTGGCAGCCGTTCACACCAGGGTGATTCGCTGAAAGCTTTCCTGGTGAAAATGGGTGATCATGAAATTGTCAGCATGGGTAGCTCATTGAAGATTTGCCTGGTGGCAGAAGGGGCAGCAGATATTTATCCGCGTCTTGGCTTAACTTCCGAATGGGATACAGCTGCTGCACACTGTGTTGTTGAAGAAGCCGGTGGAGAGCTGAAAAATGTTGAAACACTGGAGCGTCTGAAATACAACACCAAGGATTCGTTGCTGAATCCTTTCTTCCTGGTTATAGGTGATGATAGCCGCGACTGGGGACAGTATCTCTAACACCAGCTTTTAGGTGCCCGCGTGGAACCGTTGCGTTTGTTCCACCTACCGGTTTATATTACCAGCCGGTAGGGGCGAATCCACGGCATTTACCGGTACTGTTTTCCGAACAGTCTCAGGAATTAAAATCCGTTCCTCTTCGCTGCAAATTCCAGTATCGCCGTAGCCCCCAGCTGAGTAAGCCAACCGCCAAAATCGCCCCTGAGGTATCAGCAACCCAGTCCCAGATATCCGCATATCGGCCAGGTACATACAACTGGTGGATTTCATCAAATACACCATACATACTTGCCAGCAATACCGCAGAGACACGCTCCTTTTTGCCAAAATCCGGCGCTGTGAAATGAAAGCTTCCCAGAAAAAAAACCGCCAGCACCCCATAGTAAATTGCATGGATGACTTTATCTTCAAATACAAACAGATGTAGGCTCGGTAATGTAGACTGGCTGGAGAGATAAAATTCCAGTGCGATCCAGATGATCGCAGCTAGCAGGGAGAGTATTCGTAGTGGGGGCATGAGAGCGTATCTACGTAAATATTTACTGCAGTGGGTAATTCGCTTTGGCCTAACTGTTAACTTTATTCAGTATTGTTCCTATGACATTCGTAGAAGACAGCAATTCAAGCGAGCGCTCTATATCGGCCTTTTTTGTTTCATTGTCAGCAGTGACTAGCAGAGTTGCGTCTACCTGGGGTGTGAATGCCAGTGCATCTGCACCTTCCAGTACGGGGGGTAGATCAAAAATAATAATGCGTTGTGGATATCGGCTTTTCAGTTCCTGTACCAGTGTTCCCATGCGCGGTGAGTTCAGCATTTCCGATGAATTACGGATCACCTTGCCAGCGGGCAATATGGTCAGATCATCAATACCTTTTGGGTGTAACAACAGATCAGATAACGGTGCATTATCCAACAGGTAATCACTGAGTCCTTCGGAAGCCGATAACCCAAACTGGGTATGAACACCTGGATGCCGCAGGTTGGCATCAACCAGAAGCACCGTGTAGCCCACTTCCAGAGAAAGGCTGGAGGCCAGATTCACTGCTGTCGTAGTTTTACCATCTTTTTTTCCGGGGCTGGTGACAGCCAGCACATTCCAGTCGTGATCAACCAGTCGCTGCAATACCTGAGTACGCAGCATTTTGTAAGCATCAGCGAATTCGTCTTCTTCCTGATGCGCAATAATGCGTTGATTATTTAGATGATCCTGAGTGATATCAACCTTTTTAGTCTGCGTATAATCAATCGGGCCGGTATGTTCAGCCACCTGACCTGCCGGACGCCTTTTGCCGGTTGCAGAACGCTGCATCCGCGGATGTAGCTGATGACTTTCACGTTCGGCGCGCGCCCGTTCTAATGCCTGTTTGATTCTTTCCATAATGCTTAATCGCTATCTATAATTATTGTGTGTGAACTTGTGTATAAACCCATTATAAAGCATTTCAGGTGTTAATCATAATGTCTGCTTTTCGGACAGCTTTGTACCAGAGGACATCCAGTGGGGTCCAGAAGACGTGCACCAGAGACAATATCAGTGCAATGGTGGTGAAAAAAGCCACCAGGCTGCCAATAATCTTCCAGCGTTTGCCGGTTTTTTCTCGCTGTGTGGTCAGGTAAGGGATTTCTGCCAGGGGTGGGCCGCCTGCTGTTGCTGCCAGTGCTCTGGAGCCGTGTAACGTATCAGAAATGCCTTCAGCAACAGCAGCAAAGCCAAGCCCGGAACCCAGCGCCAGTACCAGGCTCAAAAACACAATGGCCGGTCGGTTTGGGCTAATCGGTTCTTCAGGACGAATGGCAGGCTCAATCAGGACAAATTGCTCGCCCTTGCTTTCTGTTTCCAGCTGCTGGGCTATCTGAGCCTGATTCTGCTTGGCTTTCAGTTCCTGGTATTTGGCGGTGGTATTGAGTAAGTCACGGTTGAGCTTGCTGTATTCTTGTTCAACCTGTGGAGCTTCAGTCAAACGGCTTTCATAATCCTGCAGTTTCTTCTCCAGCACAATGCGTTTTTGGCGCAGCGAGCGTATTTCAGAGTTTGCGGCTTCAATTTGTGTTTTCAGCGTAATGAAGGCCGGATTATCCGGATTATTTCTGGCGGCAGTATTCAATTTAGCTGGAGCGACCGGCGCATTTTTAAGCGCAGTAATCTGTTTCTGCAGGCGAATAACATCCGGATGTTGTTCAGAATATTTCTGGCGCAGGGCGCCCATTTCAGCTTGCAGTGATTCAAGCTGTTGCAGATGCGAGGCGGCAGAACTGACATCGCCGGTTTCAAGCTCGAGTCCCTGGATCTCCCGTTTGATACGCATCACATCCGGATGATCAGGGGAATAGCGGGCAATCAGCCGATAATATTCATTGCGCAGAGCCTGTATCCGTGTGGAAGGATCCAGGCTGATGTCAGAACCAAAAGGCTTAACCTGTGCCAGTTGCGAATTCAGGTAGATTTTTCGATCTTCGAGAGTACGAATTTGCGTATTCAGATCGGTAATTTCCCGATCAGTGCGATCCATCATTTGCAGATTCAGTTCTTTCAGCTCAGGCAAAGCATTTGCGTGCAGCCCTTTGAATTCTGCGAGCTTTTTTTCCAATATATTGATTTCATTGTTTAATCTTAGTGTTTCATTGCTTAAAAAGGAGTAGGTTTCCGTGGCTTTCTCTGAACGTTCCTTGAGATTCTCGGCCAGATACAGGCTGGTTAGCTCATTGGTTACTTTTTGCACCTGACCCGCATCGTCACCACTAAAATTCAGTGCAAATGCAATGGTCGCAGAAGTTGGGCGGCCAGAGCGGGGATCAACCACCTCAGCATCAATCATTCGCAGATTGATATTGTCGCGCATCTCTTCCAAAATCTCTTCAGTGGTCATTCGATCACTTTCTTTCTCGTAGAGATCATATTTTTTAATGATATCGAGCAAGTTGCTCCGCGCCATTACATACTGGCTAATCGTCTGGATTCGCTGTGATGCAAAACTGGTGACGGTTGAGGCAACCAGTTCCGGTGGAATTTCCTGTTCCTTGATCAGAATAGTTGCTGAAGAACGATAGGTCGGTGGCCAAAGCAGTGCGGCCAGCAGTCCCAGTAGGAATATAGCACTGGCGATCGCAAGGATAGTACCCCGGCGTCGTTTAAAAGCGGCAATATAGTCAGAAAATTCAAGCGTTTGTTCTTCTTCCATACCTTAAATCCAGAAAAGTGTTTGACTAACGAGACCAGGCAAAGCGTGGCCAGTTATAGGTTAAATTCAGATAAAATGCGTTTTGAACGGCATCATTACTATTGCCTTCGTTGATTTGCTTTTTATAGCGATAATCAACGGAGGCAGCCCAGAACTGCGACAGTTTCCAGTGCAGGCCGGGCGATATTGTATAGTATTCCCGGTCCAGATTGTTAATGGTGCTGGCATCACTGGTGCTTTTGCTGTTATAAAAATTCACCCCAAGCGTACCCCGCAGACGTTCTGAAAAGCGATAATCGTTGGACAGTCCGGCGCGAGTCACCTCAATTAATCGCCCGGAAACCGAACTGCTGACATCCCGGCTTAAGGTTATTCCATGCGAACCGCGCTCGGTCTTTTTCGTCAGGCTACCGCTGAAAACCGTTCCGTCATCATCCACCTTGGTGGTTACCGGAATAGGTATGGTATTACTGACAAAGAAAACTCGGGAGAATTTTGTCGTTGTTCTACGGGCGCCAGCAAACAGTGTGCCGGATACGGATTCTGAAAACTGGTAGCGCACGCCAGCCTGCAGGTTAGTTACACGAGATAGCACATCATTATCGCTGTCCGTCAACGTCTGGCTGACAATCAGGCTACCAATAGCGCGTTCATTGAGACTGCGATTCAGTGATAACTGCCCGGAATGAGACAGATAATCGACATAGCCATTATTGTTATCGTCATAATCAACATCATTATAAGTGTAACTCAGGCTGGCATTGGTGCGTTCACTAAAACGCCAGCTCCAGTTCGGCCGTAATGACTGACGGGTACGATCAGTACGACCAAAAACCAGACCGGTTTCATCCAGTTCAGTGTCTAGCGTGGTATCTTTGATGAAATCAACATCCAGCCCGAAATCATGGTGTTCCAGCGATTTTGTAGCACTCAGCCGGAGATTGGCATTGTCGTCATCCAGCCCGCTTTCATCCGGAAAACGGCGTAAATTTAACCCCACTGTCCCACTCAAGCTCGAATTAGCAGTATTTCGACTAAACTTGACGCTGGGTTTGAGTGTGATTTCACTTGAAGCCGCCTCGTTATCACCGGAAGTCAGTGTAATATTATCGTTATATCCTGTTCGCAAGCGGATAGACGGATCAATTCGCCACTCGGCTGCCTGCGCTTCCAATGCCAACAGGCAGGTAAAA
>JAZGGH010000080.1:0-73120 GCA_036480335.1 Gammaproteobacteria bacterium
GCTTTTTTGTAAAAAAGGTAAGTTTGTAATTGAAGAAAACACATAACAAGTCACTGCAGTTGACCCAAAAATACGCCGTTTCGCTGCGCTGCTCTCTGTATTTTGGGTCAACTGAGTTCAAGCGTTAGCCTCCCATGACACTAATGTACATTTCGAACTCATTATCAGGCAATGCACATAATAATCTTAATTAAATTAAGTAGTTAAAGATAAGCTATAATAACAGCATGGAAAAAATAGCTATAAATCCTAATCGTTTGCAGTGGTGCATGAATACCATAGGGGTAGACCTTGATGGTTTATCTTTAGAGGTTCATATTGCCAAGCAAACACTCGAGCAGGTTATGGAAAACCAAGCTGCTTTGAGCGTTAATCAATTAGAGAAAATAGCAAATTATTTTAAACGTAGCTTATTGTTTTTTCTTGACCCTAATGAGGCAAGAGAAGAAACAATATATTCTCCACAATTTCGCACCATTAATAATCAAAAACCTATTAGCTCACCAAAACTGAGAGCATTTATTGAGCGTGTTGAAAAACAAAGGGAAGTTTATTTAGGTTTAATGGAAGACCTAGAGGAGCCATTAAATGAGGAATGGTATCCGAATATAAAATGGAACCTTAAAGATATTAAATTAACTAGTGCCAAAGCGCGTCAGTGGCTAGGGATTTCTATATCTGACAACTTTGATGATATTCGTCAAGCAGTTGAAAGCAAAGGCATTATGGTTATAGTCTCTAATGGCTATAACGGTAAATGGCAAATTGATAAAGACAATCCAGTACGAGGATTTTCACTTTACTACAACGTGTTGCCAGTTATCGTAGTTAAAAAACAGTACAGTAAAGGTGCTCAAACGTTCACATTAATGCACGAGCTTGCTCATTTACTACTACATAAAGAAAGCGCAATTGATGATGAAGAAGATTTTCATAGCTATCAAGGCATGGAAAAAGAAGCTAATGAATTCGCAGGGAATTTATTAATTCCTGATGTTTTTTTAAATGAACTCAACCTTGAAAAACTATTAAATTTAGAGGTTGAAGAATACGATAATTATTTAAGTGATTATAAAAAACGTTGGTGCGTTAGTGGTGAAGCAATTTTAGTACGGCTATTGATTAATAATATAATCACACAGCAGCACTATCAAAGTTATAAGAATTTCAAGAGCCAGCAAGCAATTAAAGATAGTCAAAAAGATACAGGTCCAATACCAAGAAAATACCGACATAGGGAACCTATGAACGTATTTGGTAAGCCATTTGTTTACGCTGTTTTTGATTCTTTACACAATCGAAATATTACTTTAGCAAAAGCCAGTACATATTTAGACAATCTTAAAATCAGTGATGTACGCCAATTGGAGCGGTATGTATAGCTTTGATGCATCATCAATGATTCTTGCATGGGATAACTACCCACCTGAGAACCCACACTTCGATTCTTTATGGCAATGGTTTTCTGAGCAAATAGATAATAAAAATTTTAGTATATCTGCAAAAGCACT
This sequence comes from Gammaproteobacteria bacterium, assembly GCA_036480335.1. Taxonomy (GTDB): domain Bacteria; phylum Pseudomonadota; class Gammaproteobacteria; order DSM-19610; family DSM-19610; genus JAZGER01. The sequence continues at coordinate 1,512 of JAZGGH010000080.1, forward strand.
AGAAGAGGTTGGTCATAAAATCCCTGAATGTGGCGACTGGCTTAAAAGAAATAACATTGAAGTTCACCCGCTAACAGCTAGTAGCTTAGCAACGGCACAAAACATTAAAAACACGCTGGGCATAGTCGAAGATAACTACACGAAAGGTGTGGGAGAAATGGACTTGTTTATTATTTCAATTGCTAAAGAAAATGCAAAAATATTAGTTAGCGATGAAAGTCGGCAAAATAAATTACCGTCTTTAAAATCAAATTACAAAATCCCAGCTGTCTGCGATTTGCCTGAAGTAAGCATTGAGTGCGTAAGTTTCCTTGATCTACTCAAATGATAAAACTAGAAAATAAAAGGCTAACAAATAGCTCAAGCGGACGCAAAAAACACGCCGCTTAGCAAAGCGTTAGCCTCTTGAGAAAACATGGGACCAATCACACTATTCGATAAATCTTTCCTGCAGTCGCTTAGTCTTGATGAGTCTGTATGGTTCGACCATTTTTTTGCTCCAGTAGTATGCCCATTGTTCTATGTTGAAACTTTGGCGGACCTGGGTAAGCAGGGAAGTGCTGGACGCACTCCAGAGCAAGAAGTTGGAATTATTGCTGACAAATTCCCAGAAATGCATGGCACGCCTAATGTGCAACATGTAACAGCATGCACAGGAGAACTGTTTGGCCATCGAGTTCCTATGACAGGCCAAATACTTCTGGCAGAAGGAAGGCCTGTTAAGTCTGGTGGCCAAACAGGGATTGTTGTTGATGAGTCCTCAGAGTCGAAAGCATTCTCACGATGGCAAAAAAGAGAGTTTGCGAACATTGAGCGTGACCAAGCCACGGGATGGAGAGAGATGGTTACGAATCTTGATTTAAATGAAATGGGAAATCGCTTTAGGAAGCTAGGAATTGATGGTAAATCTTGTAAAACATTAGAGCAGGCGAAAGAGTTTGCAGACCAAATAGTCTCATCTAGAGAGAATCCATTTGAACGAATGCAGCTGGCTTTGCTATTTCTTAATATAGAGCCTCGTCACTGCGCTTGCAAGCACAAGACTAGATCTATATCGTAGTCGCTTACAAAGCGTAATATCTACTACCACCTTTGTTTTCAGTGTTATCGACCTCTGAAGGGGTTGCTTGAATCAGAATAGTGCAATATTGAATATACTCCCCTGCAACCCAGGTAGAATCCAGCCATGCCCTTCTTCAATAACTCCAAAATAGAATGATTAGCAATTATGGACGCCCACACACAATGTGGCGTTCGCAGGATTACAGGCCGACTTGATCAAAGGTGGGCAACAGGGAGAAACAGGCCGCCGAGGTGGTGATAACTGCATAATCAACAATGGCTCATTCGATTTCTGAAAATGACAGTTGCTCGGTGTTTCTGAGTATCAGCACGGCCAGTCCGCAGCTGGATCAGATGACAATGCCAACATCGCAGCAACCATGATAAGTAAGATAAAATTGATAAAGTTCGAATCATAGTTACGCGCCTAACGACAGCTTCAGCTGATACTGCCCGAATCTCGATGTCAAACATCCAGCAACAAACGCGCCGGATCTTCAACCAGTTCTTTCAGCGTTTTCAGAAAAGTTACTGCCGCCTGGCCATCGATCAGGCGGTGATCGTATGTCAGGGCGACGTACATCATTGGCCGGATGACGACTTTATCGTTCTCGGCGACCGGGCGTTTCTGGATGGTATGCATACCGAGGATGGCGCTTTGTGGTGGATTCAGGATCGGGGTGGATAACAGGGAGCCAAACACGCCACCGTTGGTGATGGTGAAGGTGCCACCCATCAGTTCTTCGATGCCCAGTTTGTCGTTACGTGCCTTGTTGGCATAATCGACAATGGCACTTTCGATTTCTGCCAGTGACAGTTGCTCGGTGTTTCTGAGAATCGGCACGACCAGTCCACGACGGGATGAGATGGCGATGCCAACATCGCAATAACCATGATAGATTATATCTTCACCATCGACGGATGAATTAATTTCCGGATAACGCTGTAATGCGAATGTTGCTGCCTTGACGAACAGCGACATGAAGCCCAGACGAACACCGTGAACATCTTCGAACTCATCGCCGTATTCGCCACGCAATTTGATCAATGCCTGCATGTTGATTTCGTTGAAGGTGGTCAGCATGGCTGTTGATTGCTGAACCTGCAAGAGACGTTCGGCGATTCTGGCGCGCAAACGGGTCATGGGCACACGTTTTTCGAGGCGGTCTCCGATGGTACCGATTGGTGGATTTGTGACTGCGCTACTTTTTATCACTGAGGGTTCAGAGATTGATTCAGGCGCAGCTTCAGTTTCTGTCTGTGCATGCGCTTTAAGATATGCTTCGACATCTTCTTTCAACAAACGATCATGCTTTCCCGTGAGCGGAATCTGGCTGGCTTTGAGATTATGCTCGGCGAGTAATTTTCGTACTGCTGGGCTGGCATGTGCATTTGCATTTGCATTTGCAGATGTTATCGCGGCTGTTGCAGTGTTAGCGGCTGCCTGGCTATCTCTATTGGTAGCAGCTTTGGCGGTGGCAGGTTCGGCGTTTGCGCCTTCGCTTATACGGCCAATCACCTGATTACTGGCTACCGTGGCGCCAGCATCCTGAACAATATTCTCCAGCACACCATCAACCGGTACCGGCACTTCCAGTACTACTTTGTCTGTCTCCAGCTCAACCAGCAATTCGTCCTGTAATACCGTTTCACCTGGCTGCTTGTGCCAGTTGATAATCATTGCATCATTAACGGATTCCGGTAATACCGGTACCTTTATTTCATAACTCATGTTTCACCTGACAGACTTCATGTTTAACGGGATATATAGTTTTTGCAACATAGGCGATTGTGTGGATCCGCAAGCTTGATCCCCATATGGTGTTAATACGGTCATGCTGCATATTACTTGAACTCGACAATCAGGTCATTTTGTTCGACCAGCGCGCCATCTTCGAGGTGGATAGTACGGATTTTTCCCTTGAATGGTGCCGTGATTGTGGTTTCCATTTTCATGGCCTCAATCACAAACAGTGGCTGATCCTTTTTCACCTTATCCCCAGCCTGCACCAGCACTGCTGACAATTTCCCCTGCAGAGGCGCACCAATTTCGGTATCTTCTACTGCCTTGCGGTGTGCAACGGCTGTTGGTGTTACAGACAGATCACGGATAACAATACGCCGTAGCTGACCATTCAAGTCAAAAGTCACAGTACTCATACCATTTTCGTCCACATCAGAACGGAACAGTAGGCTGATAACGATACTCTTGCCCTGGCTCAGTTTTACCAGTATTTCTTCATTCAGCTTCATGCCGTAGAAAAAGGCGGGCGTAGGTAAATAGCTGTTATCTCCGTATATCTGTTTGTGCTGGTAAAAATCCTTGAACACATCCGGGTACATTTTATAAGAGAGAAAATCGAGCCGAGTCTGATATTCATCGAATTCCTCCTGGAAAGCCACAAATTCGCTATCAAAATCGACAGGTTCGAGGTGGTCATTGGGTCGGCCCGGTAGAGGATTTTTGCCCTTAAGAACCAGCTTGCTCAATTTCTTCGGGAAACCACCTTCCACCTGACCGAGATTGCCCGCAAACAGATCAATCACGGAATCAGGAAAGGCCAGTCGCTCACCCTGCTGCATAACATCCGTTTCGCTGAGTCCATTTGAGGTCATAAATAATGCCATATCACCGACTACTTTTGATGAAGGTGTTACCTTGACGATATCACCAAACATTTGATTAACGATGGCATAGTTTTTCTTGATCTCTTCAAACTTGTGTTCCAGGCCAAGCGCGACTGCCTGCGGTCGCAGATTGGAATACTGTCCACCGGGAATTTCATGTTGATAGACTTCGGCAGTGCCGGCCTTTAGCCCGGATTCAAAAGGGTAATACATTTCCCGTACATCTTCCCAGTAGTTGGCATACTGGTTCAGGGATTGCAGATTAAAGGGCTGCTCGCGTTCATGCCCCTGCATTACAGCAATCAATGAATTCAGATTTGGCTGCGAGGTAAGGCCCGACATGGAGCTGATACTCGCATCGACAATATCCACCCCGGCATCAATGGCTTTCAGCAAGGTCGCCGCCTGCATGGAAGAGGTATCATGCGTATGCAGATGCAACGGAATATCAATCGCTTCTTTTAATGCGGTAATCAGCCGTTCAGCGGCATAGGGTTTTAACACACCCGCCATATCCTTGATGGCGAGCATGTGTGCACCTTCATCTTCTAGGCGACGCGCCATGTCCAGATAATATTGCAGATTGTATCTATTCTCCGGCGCTTCATTCATCACGTCACCGGTATAACAAATAGCTGCTTCTGCAATGCCGCCAGTACGCTCCCGCACGACACGAATTGAATGCTGCATACCTTCAACCCAGTTCAGGGAATCAAAAATACGGAATACATCAATACCTGTTTCCCAGGACTTCTCGATAAATTTTTCGATCAGATTATCCGGATAGGCCTTGTAACCCACCGCATTGGAACCGCGAAATAACATCTGCAGCAAAATATTCGGCACCGCTTCGCGTAACTGTCGCAGGCGATCCCAGGGACATTCATGCAGAAATCGCATCGCCACGTCAAAGGTTGCACCGCCCCACATTTCCAGTGAAAACATCTGCGGATGCTGTTTTGCAAACCCTTTGGCAATAGCCGTCATGTCGCGGGTTCTGACCCGCGTGGCAAGCAGGGACTGGTGGGCGTCACGGAAGGTTGTATCGGTGTAGAAAATCGGTTTCTGTGCCTTGATCCATTGACAGAATTTTTCTGCACCCATTTCGTCAAGCTGATTTTTTGTACCTGCCGGACAAGGCGTGGCGCGATCATATTTTGGAACGGTGGGCGTTCTGAAAACCTGCTCACGATCAAAACTCTTGATATCCGGATTGCCATTAATCGAGATATCGGCCAGGTAGGTGAGGGTTTTGGTTGCCCGATCCATAACCGGAACAATATTAAACAGCTCGGGGTGGTTATCAAAAAATGTCACTGTTGCATCACCGGCAATGAACAGGGGATGTTCGAGTACATTTTCGAGGAAGCCGATATTATTTTTCACGCCGCGAATACGGAACTCGCGCAAGGCGCGATTACCGCGCTGTATCGCTTCTTCCAGGGTACGTCCCCAGGTGGTTATTTTCACCAGCATGGAATCAAAGAATGGCGATACAATAGCACCCGGATAGGCAGCACCAGCATCCAGTCGCACACCAAAACCGCCGGCACTGCGGTAAGCAATCAAGGTGCCATAATCGGGCTGGAAATTATTTTCCGGGTCTTCTGTTGTGATCCGGCATTGCACAGCAAAACCATGACATTCAATATCATTCTGCGAGCGAATGCCGATAGCGTGATCGCTCAGCCTGCTACCCATGGCAATGTGTATCTGGCTGCGGACGATATCCACTCCCGTCACTTCTTCGGTAATCGTGTGTTCAACCTGGACGCGCGGATTAACTTCGATAAAATAAATATTTTGCTGGCTGTCGATCAGAAACTCAACCGTACCCGCATTGGTGTAATTTACATGTCGAGCGATGGTCAGTGCATAATCAAACAGTTGCTGGCGAGTTTGATCCGATAATGTGGAACTCGGCGCGACTTCGACAACTTTCTGAAAACGGCGTTGTACCGAGCAGTCTCGCTCATACAGATGCACCAGGTTACCGTGTTCATCTGCAAGAATCTGTACTTCAATATGCTTGGGTGATTCAAGGTATTTTTCAAGGAAGACAGTGTTATCACCAAAGGCTTTTTCTGCTTCGTTGCGTGCATCATTGAAAGCCGTTGCCAGTTCGGAGGGATCACGCAAAATACGCATACCACGCCCACCACCACCAGACACTGCTTTCAGCATTAGCGGATAACCGATACGATCCGCTTCCTGTTGTGCAATCTCTACCGTTTCCAGCGCAAGCTGACTGTCTTCGATGACTGGCAGCCCCGCTTCAATGGCATTTTTCTTGGCGAGAATCTTGTCACCCAATTGCTGCATAACTTCTGGCGAGGGGCCAACAAAAATAATGTCCATTTCACGACAACGCGCAGCAAACTGTACATTCTCAGACAGAAAACCATAACCAGGATGAATGGCATCGACATCATGCAGCCGCGCCACTTCGATAATCGCTTCTATATCCAGATAGGGTTTTAACGGATCATCATCTTCACCAATCTGGTAGGCTTCATCCGCCTTGTAGCGGTGCGGCGAAAAACGGTCTTCATTGGTATAGATAGCGACTGTCTGCAGCTTCAGTTCTGCGGCTGCACGTAAAATCCTGATGGCAATCTCACCACGATTGGCAACGAGTATTTTGCGAATTTTTTTGCTCCCGGTAACATTCATAATTTCGACCTTATCGGTTCAGTCTGTTAGCAATCAGATCTTCCACTACGGAAGGATCAGCCAGGGTCGAAGTATCGCCCAGTGTCTTCACATCGTTGGCAGCAATCTTGCGCAAAATACGGCGCATGATTTTACCCGAACGGGTTTTCGGCAAACCAGGCGCCCACTGAATCAGATTGACCTTTGCAATCGGGCCAATTTCCTTGCGTACCAGGGCTATCAGTTCAGCAACCAGATCATCGCTGCCCTGCTCACCGACCATCAGTGTCACATAGGCATAGATACCCTGCCCGGTCAGTTCGTGGGGATAACCAACCACGGCAGCTTCCGCTACCTTGTCATGCACAACTAACGCAGATTCTATTTCAGCCGTGCCGAGTCGATGACCAGAAACATTCAGCACATCATCAACACGACCGGTAATCCAGTAATCGCCATCTTCATCCCGCCGTGCGCCGTCACCGGAAAAATAGTAGCCTTCGTACAGGGCAAAATAGGTATCGTAGAAACGTTGATGATCGCCGTATATGGTGCGCATCATTGATGGCCAGGGTGTCTTGAAAGCGAGATTACCACTGGCCGGATTACCGCTTATCTCTTTGCCTTCATCATCCAGTAAAACCGGTTGCGCACCAAAAAATGGCACCGTGGCAGAGCCGGGTTTTAGCGCAGTAGCACCGGGCAATGGCGTTAGCAGATGCGCACCGGTTTCCGTCTGCCACCAGGTATCAACAATCGGACAGCGACCATTACCGACGACATGGTAATACCATTCCCAGGCTTCCGGGTTAATCGGCTCACCGACAGTGCCGAGAACACGCAACTTGTCTCGCCGGGTCTTTTTTACCGGTTCATCACCGGAGCGCATCAGGGCACGAATCGCGGTGGGTGCGGTATAAAAAATCGCCACATCATGCTTGTCACAGATCTGCCAGAAACGCGATACATCCGGATAAGTCGGTATGCCTTCGAACATAAGCGTAGTCGCACCATTAGCCAATGGCCCATAGACGATATAAGTATGCCCGGTAACCCAGCCTACATCCGCAGTGCACCAGTAAACATCACCTTCCTGGTAATCAAATACCAACTTGTGAGTCATGGCCGCCTGTAATAAATAGCCTGCGGTGGTGTGTTGCACACCTTTGGGTTTGCCGGTAGAGCCGGAGGTGTATAACAGAAACAGTGGATCTTCAGCATCCATGACTTCTGCCGGGCAGTCTGCAGAAGCCTCAGCGACGGCTTCGTTATACCAGACATCTCGACCGTCATGCCATGCAACTGGCTCACCGCCGTGACGCACAACAATACAGGTATGCACATCCGGGCAATTTTCCAGCGCTGTATCGGCATTTTGCTTGAGGGGGATTTTTTTGCCACCACGAATCGACTGGTCAGCGGTAATCAACACATGACAATCAGAATCATGGATACGGTCTCGCAGGGCATCTGCAGAAAAACCACCGAAGACCACTGAATGCATCGCGCCAATACGGGTACAGGCCAGCATCGCCACCGCAGCCTCAGGGATCATCGGCATATAGATAGAGATTCGATCGCCCTTTTTGACGCCCCGCTGTTTCAATACATTGGCAAAGCGGCACACTTCTGTATGCAATTCCCGGTAGGTTATTTTCCGCTCGACACCGGGATCATCCCCTTCCCAGATAATCGCCACCTGATCACCGCGTGTTTCAAGATGGCGATCCAGGCAATTATAGGCAACATTGAGCTTACCGCCGGTAAACCACTGAATGGATACATCCTTGCCAAAACTCCAGTCACTGACCTTTTCCCAGGGCTGGAACCAGCTAATATAATTTTCTGCCTGCTCCGCCCAGAAACCCTCAGGATCATCCACCGACCGCTGATACATTGCCTCATATTGCTGTTTGTTGACATGGGCTCTGGCGGCAAACTCTGCGGGCACCTTATAGACTTTATTCGACATCAAACTCTCCATCAATCATCAATGCTGCTTCTGAAATCAGTTAACCACAACCGCAATCACAAACATAGTTTTGTCGTAAAAACAGCAGACTGGGCAATATCCTGATAAGCTATCTTAACTCGAATTTTGCATAACCTCTCTTTCTCAAGACACATGCTTCTGCATCAATATATTATATAATGTAATAAGTTACATTCATTTATTAATCATTATTCTGTATTTATTTTTTCACCCCGCCAATGCATTATTTCCATTACAATAAAAAGCACTCAAATCACCCCAACAAGAACCGATAAGAACAGCATGACCCGAACAATTTTCTCTCGCATGACGGCCCTGCTAATAAGCATCTGGCTGACTGCACTATCAATAAACCCACCTGTTTTTGCTACACCCCAGCACAGGTGCGCAAAACAGGGCATTATTGCACTAGCCGATGGTAGCGCCCTCAATACCAGGCTGGCGATTGACGGACTAAGCAAATTTCGCGGATTAGCGGGCATATCTGCCGACGAATTTGGCATGCATGACGCCATGTTATTCCTTTACCGCCATGAGGGTCCGAGAGCCGTCTGGCTATCCAGCACCCCATTTTCGCTGGATATCTTTTATCTTGATGATGCCCTGGTTGTCACAGCTATCCACCGCAACCTCAACAGACGAGAAACTCCGACAGCAACCGTCATCGCCCGACACTTTCTGGAAATGCGTTCAGATTCACGTTACGCAAAAAAAATTCGACAAGGTGAACAACTCAGCTGGATATCACAGCCGCAGCTCAATGAGATTATCTACTGTTACTGACCTGGCATAACCTCTGGGACCCCTCTATGTGTAATAGTCTTTTCGCGGATAATTTTTTGCGGCCATTGAGCCGTCTATAAACTATAATTTAAATTAAAAATTATAAATAAGCTATTGATATTTATATTAATTTATACATTCTTTGAATAAAATAAATCTGGAAAACTTGTTGATTTATGGACCGTTACGCTGCACGACTTAACGACAGAGGAAAATATTATAAATTTTGAATTACTTACCCCGACTAACGACTACAAGGACGTAAACCAGAAAGTTGCGTATCCTGCTAAAATAAATCTGCTAATTATGCAAGAGAAGAATATGCTAAACGATACAACCCCCACCCTGCAGAGAAAACTGGTCTGGAGTGGCTGGATGCGACTGGCACACGCCTTGATAGCTCTGCCAGTGATTGTGTTAATAACAACCGCCTGGTTATTACGCTATACCACGGGCATCAATCAGGCTGCCATTGATTACCATTACATTGCTGGCGCACTGCTCGCGATGGGCTTGATACTGCGGCTTGGCCTGCTGTTTTTTGATCGATCAACAGGTCGCTGGCAACACCTTGTTCCTAATCGTTCACAGCTTCCTGCCATGAGTAAAATGTTGCGCTTCTACCTGAGCTTCGCACGCATGCCACTACCAAAATGGTATGCGCACAACCCTTTCTGGTTACCCATTTACAGCCTGATGTTGATTGTTCTTGCTATCATGACAATCAGCGGATTTTTAATGGCATCGCAGCCGATCCTTATGGGTCTGTACCTGCCAAACATTCACAGCTTGTGGGCACCCATTCTGACTGTCATAGTCATGGCGCATATTGTCACTGCTATCCTGCATGACCTGAAAGGCTGTGGGGCTGATATATCTGCCATGATCAACGGTTATCGTATCTTTCAGATCGAGAAACAGGAGACTGGTCTGCTGAATCTCAATCCTTCGGTATCGGTAGATGATTTACTTGGCAGTCGAAAACGATCAAACTCATCAAAATCTGCAAAAAAACCAGAAGTCAACTGAACTTATTCTACCAAGTTTATGAATTCTGAGAGAATCTTATGATCAATTCTGATTCACGTCTCACGCCTGAATTGTCCAGAATACTCAGAGACTCTTAGTAAATGAAAATTGTTTCCAATTGGAAACAATTGCGAAGAAATACCAGACGCCCTATGATCGATACATATTTTATCCTATTATAGATAGGATAAAAGCATGAACAACATTTTTCCTCTTCTCCAAACACATGAAAAACACATGGAATGCCATCATTTGTTTCACAAAAATTCACGTTCCCTAAACGATTCAGGGTATCTATATGAGCTTTGCTATGCATAAAATTCCTTGTTTGATCGATAGTTATATTGATTTGATAAAAGTCAAAATAAACAAGACATAACATTAGGGTTGAAATATAGTGAGAATAGCGGTTCTGGAAGATGATTTGACTCAGGTCGAGGTATTGAAAGACTGGTTCAATACTGCCGGCCATGAATGCTACTGTTTTAGCGATGGCAACAGTTACATGGATGCCTTGCGCAAGGACACCTATGATTTACTGGTGCTGGACTGGAACCTGCCCGATACCACCGGCATCAAAATTCTTTCCTGGATGCGTACCACTCTGGACTGGAATATGCCGGTTCTGTTTACCACTAGCCGGGATCGCGAAGAAGATATTGTCATGGCACTGAACAGTGGCGCCGACGATTACATGATCAAACCCATTTCACGCAATGAAACACTGGCTCGCATTACAGCCCTGCTCAGGCGTGCACTGCCCTCAATGGATACGGATAACGAACACAATTACCCGCCGTTCATTTTCAACCTCAAAAATAAAGTGCTGACAAAAAATGATCAGCCAATCAGCCTGACACATAAAGAGTTCCAACTGGCATTACTGATGTTTCAGAATAATGGTAGACTGTTATCCAGAAGTTACATCCTGGAACATGTATGGGGTGTGCGATCGGAGATTTCTACCCGTACAGTAGATACACATATCAGTCGCATTCGCAACAAACTGGGCATCCAGCCCGATTCTGGCTGGCGATTAAGTGCTGTGTATCAACATGGCTACCGGCTTGAACCAATGGACATAGTAGAAGCATAATTTCGACCTTTTACTGGACCAGGGTTTGCCACTTTGCAAATATCTCTGGGGCACCTATGCTACCCAATAACATTGACAAATTCATACTGCAGCTGATCGTCTGGTTACTCATGCTTGGCTCGCAGAACTCTCTGTTTGCAGCCGAAAACTCAGGCTGGATTTACACCTTCAAGTCTGGCGATACGCTGTCAAAACTGGCTCTTATCTACTGCAATAACCCTGATGACTGGCGAAAGATCCAGCAACTGAATGCAATCGATTCTGACAGCAAAATCCCTATTGGTCAGAAAATCAGCATTCCACTTAAATTACTCAAACAACAACCCGCATCAGCACGCATTCAACACACCAAAGGTCCAGCCTACCTGATACGCAACCAGCATCAACAAAAACTCAACACGACATTTGACATTTACAAAGGTGACAAAATTATTACCAAAGCAGGCGCATCCGTCGAATTGCAGTTTGCCGACAAATCCGTCCTGTTAATACTGGAAAATTCGGAAGTGATTATGGACACTCTGACTGCCTGGGGGAAAACAGGCATGGTAGATACCCGAATCCGATTACAGGGGGGGCGTATTGAAGCAGACGTCACTCCCAGCAAGGGGCCGGGTAGTCGTTATGAGATCATTACTCCAGCGGCTGTTGCTGCTGTGCGCGGCACTCGATTCAGGGTAGGCGCTGATGATCAATTGATTATCAGCCGTAGCGAAGTTCTTGAAGGAAAAGTCTATGTCCGCAACAAATTGGGGACAATGGATGTCGCTTCAGGCTATGGTCTGGTTGCCCAGGCAGAAACTCCATTAACACCTCCTCGAAAATTACTCTCTGCTGTCAATCTTGCAAATAATACAAACTCTCAACTATTACCACCCTATCATTTCGCCTGGTCTGAGGTAGAAGAAGCGGTGATTTATTCTGTGCAATTGGAGAGCCCGAATAAAACAGAAGAAATTCTAGTGGGACACCCTCGCATCAGCTGGGACACCCTCGCAAATGATCACTACACACTGACTGTACGCGCCATTGATGAATATGGTCTCAAAGGCCTGGATTCAACATTCGATTTTAATGTAAACACGCCGTTGCCAGCCCCTGAGTTAAAGACGATAGCAGACAATGGTGTACTCAGAAATGCAACGCCTGACTTTGAATGGCAAGTCATATCAGCTGCAACCAGCTATCAATTTGAAATAGCAAGTGATCCGCAGTTCAATAATATTGTCCAGCAACAGTCAACCGACACCCCTTCTATTTCCTTACCTCAGCCTCTGCAACCAGGCAAGTATTATTGGCATGTAGCCAGTAACAATACAATCGGCCTGGGTCACTACAGTGAGGCGCAGGCAATTGCTTACATCCCATTGCCTGCTGCAGCTGACAATATTGAGGTAAATCATACTGCCAACCAGTTAAAGCTGACATGGCAAGCGATAGAAAATGCCAACCGATATTTCATTCAACTGGCAACAGACAGAAATTTCACCCAAATCATTGCAACCGACTATCCTGCCGCTGCAAACACCTGGCTTCTTCGCCCCACAAAAGCTGGCACTTACTATCTGCGAATCAGAGCAGCAAATTCACAGGGTGAATATGGCCCTTATTCTGCCGTACAAGCTGTCAATATCCCCGCATCTGATAGCCACCTTCTCTGGCTGTTTAGTCTACCGGCACTCCTGCTGTTATTGTGAGCACGCTGCGTAAGTTCACCTCCGGACAAATAGCACTTGCCGGTTTTCTGATTTTCCTGGTTGTTCTTCTGGTTCAATTTGATGGGGCATGGCGATTGGACCGGGTTTTTTATGATGCCTATCTAAAATATCAGCAAGCACCGCCACCCGACGACATCGTTATCATTGCGATTGATGAACAGTCCCTGCGCCAGCATGGCCGCTGGCCATGGTCAAGAGCCCTGCATGCCAACCTGCTTGACACACTTACCAGAGAACAACCGAAAGCTATCGCCTTCGACATTATTTTTTCTGAACCGGATCTGCAGCACCCTGAACAGGATGCGGCTTTCATAAAGGCTGTCACCAATAACGCGCACGTTGTTTTACCCGTGCTAATGGAACAAACTCGGAATAGTGGCCAGGCTGTAGAAACCCTGCCGTTCCCATCACTGGCAGAGGCAGCTGCAGCCTTTGGGCATATCCATGTAGAACTGGATCCAGATAGTATCGCAAGAACAACTTATCTATATGAGGGGCTTGGAAAAACACGTTGGCCACACCTTGGCATTGCTATGCTGACAGTCGCTGGCGAAGATACACCCGCCTTTTCTGAACAACAGACACCGCTTGAACCAGCAATGACATGGCATCGCACCGACCAGATGCTGATTCCTTTTCAGGGACCACCCGGACATTTTAAAACCATTTCCTACAATCAGGTCATCGAACAGGATTTCCTGCCAGGCACATTCAGGGATAAATATATACTGATTGGTACGACTGCCGCAGGTCTGGGTGATGCATTACCTACACCCGTTTCAGGCTACAATCATTCCATGTCAGGCGTTGAATTAAATGCCAACATCCTGAATGCATTACTCAATAAAAAACACATCACAGCCTTCAGCAAACTGCAAACCATTTTACTCAGTGTCTGCCTGGCAATGTTACCTATCTTTCTATTTCGTAACAGGACACCGCGCAGCAATCTGATTATCACAATCGCATTACTCTCATTCTGTTTCTTGATGAGTGCAATACTGTTGTTTGGCACTCACTACTGGTTTCCGCCAACCAGCGCACTCCTGGCCATTGCATCCAGCTATCCGATATGGGGCTGGCAACGCCTGGAACGCACTATGCATTTTCTGGATGATGAGCTAAATCATCTACATACACAACAAATCGCACTACAACCTGAACAAACCATTACGCTCAGGGAAACCCTGCAGTTCCAGCAACAACTGCTTCCGATTAAAGGCTGGGCATTATTTGGTTTAGATAGAAAGATAAAGATGCAGGAAGGCACAACAGTGGGTTCCCTGCCTGCCACAATCCGATTTAAACAATGGACTCGTCATGAGCAAACACTCTGGACGAAGCTGAATAACACTCAGATAGTCGACTGCTATCTGGGACTGGCATGGGGAAAAAATCGGCCTCCGAATAAAAAAGAAAACAGAATCCTGACTGCCCTGTTCAATTTCAATACGCCAAACAGACAGGCCATCAAAGCGAACAAGGACATTGATCTACGCATTGCCCAGGTCCAGAATACCAGCATAAAACTCAACCAACTCAACCAGTTTATTGATGACAGCCTGGAGAATATGGCTGACGGTATTCTGGTAGCTGGTTTAAGTGGTCAAATATTACTCGCCAATGACCGGGCAGAATATTATTTACAGATCAATGACTCAAATACAATTGTTGGACAGCCTGTTCTATCGGTTCTGGAATCACTGCCATTGCCTCCTCCGCTCATCTGGACAGATCTGATTACAGATACTATTCATAACAACAATACTCCCCAAACCGAAATCCGTACTCCAGATGATCAGGATTTACTGGTACAGCTCTCACCCTTGCAAATTGATGCCAAAATGAATGGCGGTTTGATTATTAACCTCTCGGATATCACCCGGATCAAAACCAGTGAACGCAACAGAAATGAATTATTGGATTTCCTTTCACATGACTTGCGTGCGCCACTTGTTTCTCTCACGTCGTTGATCGAACTGGCAAGAAACTCTTCCGAGAATCAAAACAGCATTGAATCACTGTTACAACGAATGGAAACGCAAACACTACGCACACTGAATCTTGCAGATCAGTTCCTGCAGCTTTCGCGAGCCGAAAGCAGTGAATACTTTACATTTACAGATATCAACATGATGACCGTCATCCTCAATGCAATCGATCAGGTCTGGGCACTGGCGCAAGCAAAGAACATTCATGTAAAACAATCAATCGATACTGATGATGCGTGGCTTAATGGTAATGGAGAGCTACTGGAACGAGCCATCGTCAACCTGATGGAGAATGCGATTAAATTCAGTCCTGAAAAGTCGACTATCTCTGTCAGTTTGCAGATTCGTAGCGATGAAATACATTGCCACATAACTGATCAGGGGTCAGGAATTTCGGAACAGGAACAACCCCGAATTTTTAATCGCTTCTACCGCGGGCAGGATTCAGACAATACTGAAAACACAGGTGCAGGGCTTGGCCTCGCACTGGTCGAAGTTGCTGCAAAAAAACATAAGGGAAGAGTCGAGCTCAAGAGTCGTAAGGGAGAAGGTTCGACGTTCTGTTTTATTTTACCTTTTCCAGCGTAGGTGGATCCGCTACGCTTGATCCACCCTACCGAAAGATAGGGAATCTCTGATAGTCAGATTCAAGGCGTAGAGATTCCTTAGGCAATATTAGCTAAACGGATGCTTTTTAATGATCGTTTCAGCCCGGTCTGGCCCTGTCGAAATAATATCAATCGGAGTCTCGCATAGCTCTTCAATTTTCGCCAGATAAGCTTTTGCGGCCTGCGGCAAATCATCTACGGATTTCGCACCGACTGTTGATTCACTCCAGCCAGGCATATCGATGTACACCGGCTCACACTGTTCAAACAGATCAGCGCCAACCGGTGGCACATCAACTTCCTGTCCATTGAGCCCGTAGGCAACACAAATGCGAAGCATCTTCATACCATCAAGCACATCCAGCTTGGTAATACACAGGCCAGTCACACTGTTCAGAATAAGTGAGCGGCGCAATGCAACCGCATCAAGCCAGCCACAACGTCTCTGTCGACCCGTAGTCGCACCGAATTCATGTCCTTTCTCACCCAGGTGATTGCCATCGTCATCAAACAATTCTGTTGGGAAAGGGCCGGCACCGACTCGCGTTGTGTATGCCTTGACGATACCCACCACATAATCCAGTGAGCAGGGACCTACACCGCTGCCGCAGGCAGCTCCACCCGCAGTCGTATTCGACGAAGTCACGTAGGGATAAGTACCATGATCAATATCCAGCAGTGCACCCTGCGCACCTTCAAACATAATACCTTCGCCGTCTTTTTTCAAACGATGCAGGGTACCCGGCACATCTTCCACCATGG
Source organism: Gammaproteobacteria bacterium (assembly GCA_036480335.1). Classification (GTDB taxonomy): domain Bacteria; phylum Pseudomonadota; class Gammaproteobacteria; order DSM-19610; family DSM-19610; genus JAZGER01. Next base: position 17,834 of record JAZGGH010000080.1, read on the forward strand.
GCGCAATCTGTTCAGCCTGGGTTAGTGCTTCATCCAGAACCTGCTGATAATCCACAGCATCTGCCTTGAAATAATTTACCAGCGCATAATTGTGATATTCCATCACTTCCTGCAGGCGTTTCGCCAGGTGTTTCTCATCCAGCATTTCACCCAGGCGGATACCACGACGAGAAACTTTATCTTCGTAAGTCGGGCCAATACCACGGCCGGTAGTGCCGATTGCTTTCTTGCCACGCGCCACTTCACGCGCCTGATCAAGGGCAATATGGTAGGGAAGAATAACCGGGCAGGATTCACTGATACCGATTCGCTCACGTGCCGGCACACCGCCTTTTTCCAGCATAGCAACTTCTTCCAGTAATGCTGTTGGTGACACAACCACCCCATTGCCAATCAGGCATCTGACATTCTCACGCAATACGCCAGATGGAATCAGGTGCAATATCGTTTTTTTTCCCTCAATGACTAATGTATGGCCAGCATTATGTCCACCCTGAAAACGCACCACTGCAGCGGCACGATCTGTTAGCAGATCAACAATTTTTCCCTTACCTTCATCACCCCACTGGGTGCCGATAACAACTACACTCTTTCCCATGACTCTTTTACCTTAAATATTTAATTTCGTTGACCGACTGTCCACTTCTCACCCTGTTTCTGCAGCACCCTGTCATAATCTGACAGTGAATAAGCTGCATCAATATCCGTCAGGAGATAAGCTACTCGTTCACCTTGCTCACGTAATGCACGAATCTGTTCGTGCAAATTATTATCAGCAATACAGGGTGCCAGTATGCCAGGCTTTTCCATTCTGGCTTTGCGACCACCGAGTTGCATTAACGTCGCAAGATCAGCACTGAAACCGGTTGCTGGTCTGGCCCGCCCAAAATAACGACCAATATCATCATAGCGTCCACCGCGCGCAATTTCCTGTCCACGTTCGGCAACAAAGGCTGCAAACACAACTCCGGTCTGATACTGATACCCTCTTAATTCAGCAAGATCGAAATTCAATGATAAATCAGGAATGCAGCCACGCAGCAAATCAGCAATATCGCTGAGATTATCCAGTGCCGCTTTTGCCGCAGGGCTGCAACCCTGCAGGCGTTGTCTCGCTTCATCGAGAGTCGACCGGTCACCATTGAGTTCAGCCAGACATGACACTCTAGCTTTGTGTTCAGCAGAAATATCAATGTCTGCCAAAAGCTGGCTGATTTCCGGCAGTGCCTTGCGTTGCAAAGCATCAAAAAGAAACGTTTCCTGCTCATCTGTAAGACCTGCTTCTTCAGCAAGTGCCCGGTAAATACCGACATGCCCAAGATCAACATGCACATTCTCAATACCGGTCAACATGAGCGTTTCCAGCATTAACTGCAAAATCTCAACATCACTTTCCGGACCAGCATGGCCAAAGATCTCGGCCCCGAGCTGAATCGGACAACGCGATCCCGTTGCGGTATCAGCACGAGTATGCATCACAGCGCCCAGATAACACAGGCGACTGGGGCCATCTGATTTCAGTGAATGTGCATCAATGCGTGCTGCCTGTGGGGTCATATCAGCACGCAAGCCCAGCAGTCTGCCAGATAACTGATCGACCAGTTTGAATGTTTTTAAATCCAGCTCGTTGCCACTGCCTGTCAGCAAGGCATCTAGATATTCAATAAAAGGAGGCTGAATCAGGTCATAACCCCAGCTTCGATACAAATCCAGAACAGCCCGACGTAATTGTTCGAGCTGTCTTGCCTGATCCGGTAATAACTCCTCAACACCGTCCGGCAACAACCAGGGATTCTGCTTATATTTTATCATCATCGCACCAGATACAATAAACCCACACCACACAGCATACTGACCAGACCCGTCATTCTTATCGCCTGATCATCCATTTCTGACATCGTTTCCAGCATTTTACGCAAAACATCCGGTTTAACAAAAGGAATAATGCCTTCTATCACCAGCACTAGCGCAATGGCTGTCAACAATTCTTGCCACACGATCAAATACCACAGGAATCAGTTAGGGAACCTCTGATTAATTCTGAAGCGACTATGAAGCTGGCCATTCTAAGTGCAAGATACGATTTCATGATTGATCAGAGGCTCCTTAAGGATTCCCTGCACCATTAAAGTAATTGAAGAATTCGCTATCCGGTTCCAGAACCAGCAGGTCACGCCCTTTTGAGAAAGTTTTCTTATAAGCATTCAGGCTGCGAGTAAACGCGTAGAATTCCTTATCCTTCGTATAGGCTTTGGCATAAGTGTCTGCCGCCATCGCATCACCGGCACCACGCACTTTTTCAGCTTCACTATAAGCGTCAGCCTGAATGATCTGTTGCTGGCGATCCGCATCAGCTCGAATACGTTCTGCGGCTTCAAAACCTTCAGAACGAAATTCCTTTGCCACTCTGGCCCGCTCAGCTTTCATACGCCGATAGACCGAATCACTGACTTCATCCGGCAGATCAATACGTTTCACACGCACATCCACAATCGACATGCCTATCTGTAGAGCTTGCTCATTCACGTCTTTGGTGAGGGCAACCATAATTTCCTGACGCTCGCCAGAGATAGCCTCGTTAATGGTTCGTTTACTGAACTGGGCACGCATACCATCCTTGATAATCTGTTCAAGACGCCGCCTGGCCTGGCGCTCATCGCCCTGCACTGCCGTGTAAAACCGACCAACATCCGCAATTCGCCACATGACGAAAGAATCGACAATGACATTCTTTTTCTCTACCGTCAGGAAACGTTCCGGATCAACATCCAGCGTCAGTAAACGGCCATCGAACTTGCGCACATTGTTGATAAATGGAACCTTGAAATGCAGGCCAGGTTTGATGTCTGAATTACGAATTTCACCCAGCCTGAAAACAATGGCCTTTTCCCATTCAGTCACAGTAAACATGGAGAGAAAAGCCAGCATTGCAGCAAGCAACAAAACAACAATCAATGGGCTTTTATTTATCATCAGCGCGGCTCCCTGGAATTACGACTATTCTTGACAGTGCCAGTAGCACTTCGTCCTGCTGAGGATTGTAGAGATTTGGAAGTCCGCCCCGACGGACCTGAACCTTGCGATGTATAGGCAGGCTCAGCCTTATTTTCCAGCAATTTATCAATCGGTAAATACATCAGGTTATTGCTACTATCACTGTCCATAATTACCTTGTTACTGGACGATAATACGGATTCAATGGTATCAATATAGAGGCGCTTTCGGGTCACTTCCGGCGCTTTCTTATATTCAACCAGTAATGCAGAAAAACGATTCGCTTCACCTTCGGCTTTTGCAATCACTGCTGAGCGATAACCTTCAGCTTCCTGAGTTTGGCGAGCGGCAGCACCACGTGCACGCGGGATGATTTCATTCGCATAAGCTTCCGCTTCATTTTTGTAACGCTCCTTGTCTTCACGCGCCTTGATGGCATCTGAAAAAGCACTCTGCACTTCTTCTGGTGGCTGTGCATCAACCAGATTAACATCTGAAACCATCAAGCCGCTGTTATAGGCGTCCAGAATAGCCTGCATCAAACTTTTGGTTTTTGTGACCAGTTCAGTTCTACCTTCCTTGAGCACAAAATCCATTTTGCTTTTGCCGACCACTTCACGTACAGCGCTTTCAGCAACCTGCCGTATAACAGCCTGAGGTTCACGTACCGAGAAGAGAAAATGTCGGGCATCGCTCACCTGATACTGAATAGCAAGCTGGATATTGACGATATTTTCATCTTCGGTCAGCATCAATGCTTCACGCGTCACAATCGCTCCACCCTGACCACTGTCGCTCTCACGATAACCGATTTCTTCGGTACGCCGTTCGTCAACATTGACCACTTCAACCTGATCTATCATCGGTATACGCCAGTGAGGTCCAGGCGTAGTGGCTGTGTGGAACTTGCCTAATCGCAACACAATTCCCTGACGACCCGCATCAACAATATAAAAGCCGCTCGCTGCCCAAACCACAAAGCCAACCAGCAAAATCACACCCAGACCGGCAAAAGCCGAACCGCTGCCGGTACCGCCACTGCTGCCCGAACCACTGCCACCACCCTTGCCGCCAAACAGGCCGCTGAGTTTTTTCTGGGCTTTGCGTACTACTTCATCCAGATCAGGCGGTCCCTGATCATTTTTGTTTCCCCCATTATTACCCCAGGGGTCCTTGTTATCGCCACCCGGCTGATTCCAGGCCATGTGATACTCCCGTTGTTACTAATAAAAAATGTCACATTGACTGCACACATCAATGTAACCGAATAAGGTGATTTTATTGACCTGACTGCTTGCCCGCAAGCAGTGATTGATCCGGATGCTCAAAGAGTGGACAAACAATACCTTCCGAGTCAAGTATTCTGTCCAGTTCCTGACGGCCAATCTGAACACTCATCCACCAGCCGCCATCAATATCGGGACGATCGTCTGTGACTTCACCCAATTGATAAATTCTCGCTCGTAAACGTCCATTCGCCGAAGGGATATTCAACCAGCCAACCGCTCTGTCTGGCTGAAACACCTGGCCGATGGCTTCAACCAGTTCATTGATACCCTCTCCACTAATAGCTGAACACCAGATCCGTTGCTGTCCATCAGCATCTGTCTTCACCGCTGCCGACTCACCACTCAGATCAATCTTATTGTAAACGAGCAGCTGTTTGACCGAATCAGCGCCGATAGATTGCAGCACTTCATTCACCTGTTCAACCCGCAATTGTCGGTCTTCATCGTGAGCATCAATCACATGTATCAATAAATCTGCCTGAATCGTCTCTTCCAGAGTCGAGCGAAAGGCCGCCACTAGTTCATGCGGTAAATTCCGCACAAAACCAACGGTATCAGCCAGTACGACAGCTCCGACACCCGGTAAATCAAGCCGCCTCAGGGTCGGATCCAGTGTCGCAAATAACTGGTCAGCCGCATAGACTGTGGCACCACACAGGTAATTGAACAATGTCGATTTACCCGCATTGGTATACCCCACCAGCGAAATAGTGGGCACTTCAGCTCGCACTCTGGAACGGCGTCCCTGCTCACGCTGCTTACGTACCTTTTCAAGACGCTGATGAATGTGTTTGATACGCACAGCGAGCAGGCGTCGATCCGTTTCCAGCTGGGTTTCACCCGGTCCACGTAAGCCGATACCGCCCTTCTGGCGCTCCAGATGGGTCCAGCCTCGAACCAAGCGTGTCGAAAGATGTTGTAACTGGGCAAGCTCAACCTGAAGTTTACCCTCAAATGAGCGCGCGCGCTGGGCAAAAATATCAAGGATAAGACCATTTCGATCCAGCACCCGGCATTCAAACAACTTTTCCAGATTACGTTCCTGACTTGGCGACAGAGCATGATTAAACAGCACAACATCTGCCTCAACTGCCTTCAGTCTTGCTGATATTTCATCCGCCTTACCGCGACCGATAAAATATTTTGCATCAGGCGCAGGCCGACTACCGGTAATCGTATCGACAGGCTTTACACCTGCAGACCGAACCAGATCAGTAAATTCAAGAAGATCATCCCTGTCAGATAATCCAGGGAGATCTATATGAACCAGAATAGCGGACTCGCCGCTCCGTGGACGCTCAAACAAAATATATTATCAGAACTCTGAAGGCGGACCTGCCATCGCCTTCAGTTAGATATTGCCCGGTTCAGGTTTGTCATTCGTCGCAGCTTCCTGATCGTTTGTTGGCATGCGCACATTCCTGGCAGGAACAATCGTCGAGATAGCATGTTTATATACCATTTGACTGACGCTGTTTTTTAGCAAAACAACGAATTGATCAAATGACTCTACCTGACCTTGTAATTTAATTCCGTTCACCAGATAAATGGCAACCGGAACACGCTCTTTACGTAAGGTATTCAGGAATGGATCCTGCAGTGACTGCCCTTTGGCCATGTCAGTTCTCCTTCTTCTCGTTACGTGCACCAAAACTTCTCTCCCGCAAAACGCGTACTTGTAATAATACAGGGGAAATTTGACAATCCCTGTGGCTGACGTCTGCAATGGACAAGCTTGCGTTCCTGAATAAGGAACAATAATTAATGCGTATAATCATGATTTTATGGGTAATAAATTTTTTGTGTTTTCAATTGTTCACAGAACTTACAGGCGCGAGTCTAGCATAACCTTTTCTGAACTGCGCGCTCTGTGCAGATCAATTTCAACTTTTTTTTTGTCTCTTCAGTATCGCCCGGATTAAGCCAGTGCGCATCCTGCTCACTGCGCAACCAGGTCAATTGCCGTTTTGCATACTGTCGAGTAGCTATTTTGGCCTTTTCTACCCATTCATCTTCTGCCAGATCACCCGCCAGAAATTGCCACGCCTGGCGATAGCCAACCGCTCTCATTGCAGGCAGTTCAGCATATAAATCTTCTCGCTGGAACAATTGTCTGACCTCATTCAGAAAACCCGCCTGTAGCATATTGTCAAAACGTACATTAATTCGTTGATGCAACAATGCACGGTCATCCGCAGAGAGAATCAGTTTTAAATACTGATGAGAGTTATCCGCTACCACACCCTGATCAAAAAATTCAGAGAGGGGTTTACCTGTCAGGTGATAGACTTCAAGGGCACGCAAAATACGCTGCGGGTCATTAGGATGAATACGCTGCGCCGCCATTGGATCTACCACCGTCAATTCATCATGCAAGGCCTGCAGGCCTTGCTGCTGCAATCGCTCATCCAGTTGTTTGCGCAACACGGCATCTGCCGCGGGTAATGCCGACAAACCCTTTTCCAGAGCGCGGAAATAGAGCATCGTGCCACCCACCAGTAAAGGAATGCGTCCATTTGCAGTAATTGCCTGCATCTCCCTTAGTGCATCACTCACAAATTCTGCTGCCGAGTACGGCTGTACCGGATCACGAATATCAATCAGTCGGTGCGGCGCAATGCGTAAAGTTTCTTCGTCAGGTTTAGCCGTGCCAATATCCATGCCACGGTAAACAAGTGCTGAATCAACGCTAATAATATCAACAGGAAAATGTTTGGCCAGTTCAACGGCCAGGCCAGTTTTTCCGGAGGCAGTCGGCCCCATTAACAGAATTGCCAGTGGCCGTGTATCAACAGACATTACTGCCCCCGCAGAAACAGCTTGTCCAGCGCATCCATTGTCATCACTGTCCAGGTAGGGCGTCCATGATTGCATTGGCCACTGCGCTCGGTGCGCTCCATATCCCGCAATAAGGCATTCATTTCTACCAGCGTCAGCTGCCGGTTAGCTCTTACCGAGCCATGACAGGCCATGGTTGACAACAACTCGTTAATGGTTTCTTCGATGCGCCGGGTCTGCCCGTATTCAAGCAGGTCGGATAACACATCACGCAACAGCGTTTCAACATTGCCTTTTGCCAGCAGTGCAGGCAACTGACGGATCACCAGTTGTTCCGGTCCCAGCCGATCAATTTCAAAGCCAAGACCGGTAAACCAGTCTTGTCTTTCCTCCGCCAGATCGGCTTCGCGCTGACTCACGGATAAGGTCAGGGGAACCAGCAAAGGTTGTGAACGAATACCTTCACCCTGCCAGGATTTTTTCAGATATTCATAAGTAATTCTTTCGTGCGCGGCATGCATATCGACCAGAATCAAACCCTGGGAATTTTCTGCCAGGATATAGATTCCCCTAAGCTGCGCCAGCGCATAACCCAGCGGGGGTATATCCCCGTTATCATCGACTACTTGAGTCGCAACAGATGAAGCTGCTGACGGCGGGGTCGGGTGTAATTTTGCATATTGTGTCAATTGTTCATTGACCTGCGGCAGGGGCATACTGCGCTGCGCCCCACCCTGGAAGCCTGATGGATAACTCACCGCTGCAGCACCCGTTTGGTAGCTCGCAGCCGATGCCGACGAAGCAGGCGTCGCCACAGATACAGATTCCTCGGCAGCAGGTCGTACATCAGCAAGACCTGCGTGCAGCGTTCTATAAATAAAATCATGCACCAGACGGCTATCACGAAAACGCACCTCATGCTTTGCCGGATGGGCATTAACATCTACGGCTCGTGGGTCCATTTCCAGATACAGCACAAAAGCTGGATGCCGTCCGTGAAACAGCACATCCCGATAGGCCTGGCGCACCGCATGGGCGACCAGTTTATCGCGCACCATGCGACCATTGACGAAAAAATACTGCATATCTGCCTGTGCTCGGGAAAAGGCCGGCAAGCCGACCCAGCCATGCAGCTGATAATCAGTCACCGACTGATCCAGATGAATACATTGGGAGAAAAAAGCCTCGCCACAGATTTCCTGGATACGACGACCCTGCTCTTCAAAAAGTGCGCCTGCTGCCAGTTGCAACACAGCTTTCTGGCCTCGCTTCAAATGAATAGCAACATCCGCCCGGCTCAGCGCGATGCGCTGCACCACCCCTTCGATGTGCTTATATTCAGTGTTGTCGGCACGCAGAAACTTGCGTCGGGCCGGAACATTATAAAACAGGTCACGGACTTCAATCGTGGTACCCTGTGCATGTGCAGCGGGCTTGGGAGCTGCAGATTGCTCACTGCCATCACTCTGAATCTGCCAGGCCTGGTCGCTGTCTTTTTCGCACGAAGTCAGTGTTAATCTGGATACTGATGCAATACTGGGCAGGGCTTCGCCACGAAAACCCAGACTGGCGACACGCTCCAGCTCCTCCAGCGAGGCAATCTTGCTGGTGGCATGCCGCGACAGCGCTAACGCCAGGTCTTCCCTGTGTATTCCCAGGCCATTGTCACGGATACGAATCAGGCGCTTGCCACCTTCTTCAATATCAATATCAATACGGCTTGCGCCCGCATCGAGACTATTTTCAAGCAATTCCTTGACCACGGAAGCAGGTCTTTCGACAACCTCTCCGGCGGCAATCTGGTTGATCAGACGAGTATCTAACGAGTGTATGCGCATGCGGTAAGGATACTACATTATAGGGCACCCCTATTAATCGTCTTTTCGCCCGATTTCTGCGTTGGATGATTTTTTTGCGATCCTCATAATGCTTATATACTGCGGTTCGCAAAAACCCTCCGCCTTGAACTCAGACGAAAATCCTGATTAATAGAGAGGTGCCCATTACAACGCAGGGTATTAACCGTCAGCCGGAATAGCGAGCCGTTTACCCACCTTGATTTTGTCATTATTCAGACTATTCATACTGCGCAAAATATTCAGGCTAACGCCATAGCGATGCGCAATATGGCTCAGGGTATCGCCAGCCTTGATAACGTATTCACGCGGTTGTTGTTTGGCCATCAGGGTTCCTGGCTGCGGATTCGCATCGAAGTAAGATTTAACACCTTTCAGTATCGCCCCGGCAATTTTCTCCTGGTGACGCGCTGATGTCAGGCGCTTCTCTTCACCAGGATTAGAAATAAAAGCCGTTTCCACTAGTATCGAAGGAATATCTGGTGATTTCAGCACCACAAATTTCGCTTTTTGTACCGATGGCTTATGCACTTTTCCCAGTTTACTCATTTCCCTGAGTATACGATTGGCAGCATCCAGACTGAAATCCAGCGTTGCCGTCTGCGCCAGATCAAGCAGCACTTCGGCCAACAGGTCATCTTTGTCATCCAGACTCACACCTCCCACCAGATCCGCCGCATTCTCTTTCTTTGCCAACCAGCGCGCCATTTCGGATGAAGCGCCGTGTGACGAGAGGATAAAGACCGATGAGCCACTCGCCTCACTGGTTTTGAATGCATCAGCATGAATGGAAATAAATAGATCTGCATTCTGCTTACGCGCCCTGTTGATGCGTTTACGCAAGCCGAGATAATAATCACCATCGCGAATCAATACGGCTCGCATGCCCTTTTCCCGTTCAACCAGTCTGGCAAGCTTCCGAGCAATGGATAACACAACATCCTTTTCATGAGTGCCATGCCGCCCTCTGGCACCTGGATCCTCACCACCATGCCCGGCGTCAATAGCAATGATCAGATCGCGTGACAGGAAAGGCGATTGCACAGAAACAACCGGATTAATCGAAGCCACCCTGGGTTTTTCTGTGAACAGATCAATCACCAAACGATGGCCATATTGATCATTTGGCCGTAACAGAAAACTTTTTGCCTTAACGCTATCACTCAGATCAAGTACAACCCTCAGTTCGGCATTATCGCGCTTTGCAGTACGTACCGCCTTGATAACCCCACCCGTTGGCAATGCTTTTTCCACTCCCGCACTGAACCGCGATTGCGCCATATCGATAACCACACGCTCCGGTTTGTGCAGGTGAAAAATCTGATGGTCCAGAGCACTGTCAACGTCAAACACCATGCGGGTACTGTCAGGTGATGTCCATAAACGCACTTTGTTCACCGCATGAATATTTGCTGCTCTGGCTGGCAAAATAGCGACAACCAGACACAACAACACTGTCTGCAAAAAGTGGCTTCGGGCACAAAAAATCATGTGGCTATCTATACAACAAGATCAGACCGATAGCAAGAAAAAACCCTTATTTGTTATAGAGATAGACACATATTATGCAAAGATTTCTATACTATTATTTTCAATAAATGCAGCAACTTATTGTTTTTATTGTTATTACTTAACCCCCTCTGGGATTAAGTCGCTTCGGCACTCATCTCTCCGTTAAGTTACATCACAGTAAGCGAAGAGAATCCCATGAAATTCCGTACTCCGTACATAAAGACACAAGAAAAGTAACTGTATTAGCTTAGTATTATACGGAGGTCCAAAATCATTCCACTTAAACAGCTTGTATGCTTCCCAAACCAAAGGGCAAAGCTGAATTGATATTACTTTTGTCCGCTCAAAAACAGTGTTTCCACTAACTCTCTTTGCAAAGAGTCTCCAGAACTATGAATTAATTTGAGCATATTATCTTCAACTGGTATTGATTCCTGCGTACAACTAAAACTTCTCTTGAGTGTTGATCGTTTAGCTAAAGATTTTCCGATAAGTTTTCCAGATGGAATTTCATAAACATACAGGGTTGCCGATGTTTTTAAGGCATTATTCCTTGCGTAATAACCACCTCTTGAAGCATAGTGATTTTCACCATCAAAAATCATCAGGTTAGTTATACCTTCACTGATAGCTGGTAAATTATTAAGCGTAATATTGGCCCATTTTTGAGCCCCTTCGCTTTCATTAACATAACTGATGGCAGTTCTAGCTAACGGCGTTGCATCAATCCCCATTGCATTTAACTGGGAGGCAACATTGGATGCGAATGCCTGATTAAACGTTGCGCCTAACTCGTACGTCTTATTCTTATTGTTGAATATGGTAAACCCCACAAATGAACAATACAGATCATCACCTAAGGTTGAAACGACCATCGTACTTTTGATTAAAGCTCTGTCATTATCAGCGATGGGCATACTATTTTGCACAACAGCACACCCTGATAGCACAAGAGCCAATATAATTAGTTTATACATTTTAATGTTTCCTAATGTTGGTCATAATTTGCGAACCAGCTCACACCCGTAACTCAGCAGTTGGCTATTAACACATGCACCTGCTGGACACAGGTCACTTATTGAACGATTCTTAATTAATCTTGGCAAAATGTCAATGCCATTGCTTCATTTATTAGCAATAATCAGGGTTCTGATTTTAATTCACTTAACCCAAATAGCTAACCCTAATCCAATCGTTGCATTCTTTTGCAACCTGGTTTTTGTTATTCTTAAAAGCTCTATGCCATATATCATTGACTTCTCCCATAGGCAGAAAAAGTGCAATCTTGCCTTAACTAAACATAAGAACACCGCATTCTTAATATATAAAAGGCAACTGCACTTACTGCCACTAAACTGGATATGTATTTAACTTTCTCTCCTTTCATATGATTCTGATAAGCCTCTCGACACTTCGATCTGTCGCCCTTCCTGCTTCACAGCCAGTGATACCGTCACTGTCGCTGGCGGTAAAAACCCCACCCCTTTCTCTGGCCATTCAATCAATGCAATCGTCGCTTTATCAAACAGGTCCCGAATACCGAGCCATTCCAGCTCTTCGGGCTCAGTCAGGCGATAGACATCCAGATGATGTACCGTCAGGGCATCTGGATGATAGGTTTCAATCAGAGTATATGTCGGACTTTTGACTACCCCCTTATAACCCATAGAACGGAGCAAGGCACGCACCAGCGTTGTTTTTCCTGCCCCCAGATCCCCCTGCAAATAAACAATATCGCCAGGCTGTAGAAGACTTTTCAGGCGTGCTCCGAAGGCACGGGTTGCCGCATCATCGGGCAACCATTCACTGATCGAATGCATTGACCATTTCACGCAATTCTGCAATTAAATCACGTGCCAGCATACCTCTTTCACCACCCTTTTCAGCCGCTCTGTCGCCAGCATGCGCATGAATATAGACCGCGCTACAGGCGGCCTCGTACAATGTCATGCCCTGGGCAATGAACCCGCCGATAATACCGGCTAGCACATCCCCCATGCCGCCACTGGCCATACCCGGGTTACCCAGATCAAATTTACGCACCGGATACTCCATTTCCGCTACCAATGTTCCCATGCCCTTTAACACCACAACGGCATCGTATTGGTTGGCCAGCTCACTCACAGCTCCGGTCCGATTTTCCTGCACATCAGACGCTCCGGCATTTAACAGCCGACTCGCCTCACCCGGGTGCGGGGTTAACACCCAATTGCCACGCCTGGCAGCATTCTTTGCCAGTAAATTCAGCCCATCTGCATCCAGCACCAATGGCAATTCACTTTGCATCACAGCATGGTACAGCGATTCCCCCCAATTACCCTGCCCCAGGCCCGGACCTGCCACTATCACAGACGCCCGTGACAGCAATGGCTTGAGCTGCTCGGCTGTTTCAACAGCATGGCACATCACTTCCGGCACTGCTGCACCAATATGTGCTGCATGCCCCGGATCCGTTGCGATACTCACCAGGCCACTACCCACACGTGCCGCAGCCTCAGCAGCCAACTGCACAGAACCCCCCATACCTGCACAGCCACCAATCACCAACACATGCCCAAATTGGCCTTTGTGTGCCTGACGAGGTCGCCGCTGCGACAATAATGCGGAGGGGGATTTCATACTTAAATTCCTTTATCATTCAGGCACTGCAACATACCGCCTAAGTTCCAATAACACCAGCCCATGCAAACAGACAATCATCCAGCCAACAAGTCACTTAACCTGCAACAGCTCGACAAACTGGCCAAACAAATAAAAACCTGGGCCAGTGAACTGGGCTTTCAGCAGGCAGGAATCACCGATATTGACCTGCAAACAGACGGCACTCATCTGCAGCACTGGCTCGACAGGCAGTTTCATGGCGAAATGGAATACATGTCTCGCCATGGCAGTATGCGTGCTCAGCCAGAAGCGTTGGTTCCTGGCACATTGCGGATTATTTCGGTGCGTATGGATTACTGGCCACAGGACTCAGGACATGCTGAAACAATTCTGGCAGACAACAGCAAAGCATATGTTTCACGCTACGCACTGGGCCGGGACTACCATAAAATCATCCGCAAACGCCTGCAAAAACTGGCGACACAAATCCAGCAAGCCATCGGTTCTTTTGGCTATCGGGTATTCACCGACAGCGCCCCTGTTCTGGAAAGGGCGCTGGCTACCAAAGCCGGACTGGGCTGGATCGGCAAACATACGAACCTGATTAATGAAAATGCCGGTAGCTGGTTCTTCCTGGGAGAATTATTCACTGACCTGCCATTACCGGTCGACAAACCGGCAACTGCGCACTGCGGCACCTGCAGCCAATGCATCAGCTGCTGCCCAACGGATGCGATCATCGCACCCAACCAGCTCGATGCCCGGCGTTGCATTTCCTATTTGACAATTGAATTACGCAGCTCGATTCCGGTCGAATTCCGCAAGGCAATCGGTAACCGCATCTATGGTTGCGACGACTGCCAACTGGTCTGCCCCTGGAACCGATTTGCCGAAGCCAGCCAGGAAAATGACTTTTCACCCAGACATCGACTCGATAGCGCTTCACTGGTCACACTGTTTTTGTGGGATGAAAAAACCTTCCTGAGCAACACAGAAGGCAGCCCAATTCGGCGCATCGGCCATGAGAGCTGGTTGCGCAATATCGCAGTCGCTCTGGGTAATGCGAACACCTCTGCCGAGATTATTCATGCGCTACAACAACGCAGCCACCATAGCTCTGCAATAGTCAGGGAGCACGTAGAATGGGCGCTAAAACAGCATGACACAAAGAACTTATAAAGCTTCTTTCAATGCCAGCGCCCGCTCATAAAATACTCGCCTGCCAACGCCAGTAATCCTTGAGGCCAGCGATGCAGCCTGCTTTAGAGACAACTCTTCCAACAACGTTAGCAATACTTTCTCATCTTCCACACTTAATTCAGATGAACTGGCCGCAGGCATACCATGCACCAGCACCACAAACTCCCCTTTTTGTTGATTTTTATCCGCCTGCACCCAGTCGACCAGATCTGCTAGTCGACCACCGTGAATGGTTTCAAATGTTTTCGTCAATTCACGCGCAATCACCGCCTGGCGGTCAGCACCGAAAGCGCTTGCCATATCTTCAAGAGAGGCGATAATTCGATGGCTTGATTCATAAAAAATCAGTGTTCCAGTCTCTGCCTGCAGATCGTCGAAATAGTGTTTTCTTGCGGTTTTCTTTGCCGGTGGAAAGCCTTCAAAAACAAATCGGTCAGTTGGCAACCCTGCCGCCGAAAGCGCGCAGATAGCGGCACTGACGCCTGGTACAGGAATCACCGGCAACGCATTTTCATGTGCCAGTCGCACCAGATAAAACCCCGGATCGCTCATCAAAGGCGTACCCGCATCGGAAATCAAAGCAATCGATCGCCCCTGCCGAATTTTCTCCAGCAATCCCTCGCTGACTGCTTTCTCATTATGCTCATGTAACGCCAGCAGAGGTGTCTTCAGGCCGAAATGCTGTAATAATTTTCTGCTGTGACGGGTATCTTCAGCGGCAATACTATCGACAGCACCCAACACATCTACGGCTCTGTAGGTAATATCTTCAAGATTACCAATCGGCGTTGCAACAATATATAAACCTGCAGATAAAGACGCTGTCCCATCTTTCATTTAAAGCGCTCCTGAAATATCGCCTGCGGCCAATAACGACAGACTCGAAGGCTGATTAGTCGCATATTTTCACAAAGATCCATAAACTTTCTCCCCACTGTCGTTTACAATAGCTACATTTCCAATCAGGGAGTTCATGTGTACATGACTCGACAACGGACAACCCCAGCCATTTTATTTCTGATCTTGCCGTTATTCCTCATGCTTAATGGTTGTAACCAGACGATCAAAAACACCCCTGTAAGGAAAACACTGCAGGATCCGCTCAAATCCAGAGCCGAACAATACGTCCAGGCCAACAACTTCCAGGCTGCCGCCCAAGTATACCTGACTGAACAGCCGGGACAGACACCTGACCACCAGGCACAAAGCAAATTATCTGCCGTCGCCTATCTAATCAGGGGCAGACAGTGGGACAATGCCCGCTCAGTTATCGACAGTATTGATCCTCAAATGCTACAAAATGAGGATGCCAATCGCTATCATCTGGCGCTAGCCAGAATTGAGCTGGCGCAAAATGAAGCTGAGCTTGCCCTGCAAACACTGCGCAAGGTAACCCAACCCGAACTGTTACCACAGGCTGGATTAAAGTATTACCGGCTGAATGCTGCTGCCAATCAGGCTGCGGGCAACACAACTACGGCACTGCAGCAGTTAATCTGGCTGGATGGTCTGTTGGCAGACAATGAATTGCGCAGGAAAAACCATACCACTATCTGGCAGCAACTCTCTTCCCTGCCTGATGACGAACTTAAAACCCTGCGCAGTCAGCATAACCAGAGAGATGCATTCAGTGGCTGGATTGAACTGGCTTACCAGGCACGCGCCAGCCGTTATAATGCAAGTACCCTACAGGCCTCACTCCAACAGTGGCGTCAGCAGTTCCCGGCTCATGCTGCCGAAGAAGACATTGCCCCAGAACTCATCAGCCAGGCTCCTGTCAGTTATACTCAGGCCGGTAACATTGCCGTGCTATTACCCATGACGGGAAAAACAGCCCGCCAGGCCAGCGCCATTCATGATGCCATCATGGCCACACACAAGTTCAGCGGCAACACTCAAACCCAGATAAAAACTTATGACACCAGCGCCACCCTGTCAATTGAAGAAGTCTATCAGCAGGCTGTTTACGAAGGCGCAGAATTCGTCATTGGTCCTCTGCTAAAAAACAACATCAGCACACTTGTCCAGAGCGGTGTTGTACAAACCCCGATGCTGGCATTGAACCGGATCGAAGAGACTGTCAGCTTCAGTCAGCCTGTTTACCAGTTCGGCCTCGACCCTGGCAACGAAGCTCGCCAGACAGCCGAACGTGCCCGTCTTGATGGCCATCAACGTATCGTCGCCCTGGTACCGGACAGCGCATGGGGCGACCGGGTACTGGCTGCCTTTGCTGACTATTGGCAAAAGTCTGGGGGTGAACTCATGGGTGTTGATCGCTACCCTGCCCGGACAACAGATTTCTCACAGTACATCAAACGAATTCTAAACCTGGATCGCAGCAAACAACGCCATCGTAATCTGCAGCATCGCCTGGGTAACAAACTCGAATACCAGGCCAGACGCCGACAGGATGTGGATTCAGTATTCATTGTCGCTTTTCCCAGAGAAGCCAGACAAATCAAACCGCAACTTGATTACCATCATGCAAGTGACCTGCCAGTGTATGCTACCTCACACGCCTATTCCGGTAGCCCACAGCCTGGCAAAGACAGGGATTTAAATGGCATTCGCTTCTGTGACAGCCCGTGGATACTGGCTGCAGACATAGATAAAAACATTCAACGCAGACTGACTTCCAGCTGGGGAAAACGTGCCTATCATTACCAGCGTCTATTTTCACTGGGTGTCGATGCCTACCGACTCATTCCCTGGTTACAGACAATGACAGATTCATTCAATAACAGGGATTTTAATGGCGTCACCGGCATTATTACACTTGATGAAAACCGTCATCTGCAGCGACGACTCGATTGCGCCGAATTCAAAAAAGGGCACCCCCAACTCCTGGGCACTCTACCCATCCCGATTCTGGATTCATCACCAGACGAAACAATGGTGCCAGGTAACAGGCTGCAATGGTCAACTGAACCATGACAAACATAGTTTAAAGTAATTTTAGCCTTGTCCATGGAGGGACATGAAATGACAACAGTACAAATTGGACAACAAATTGAATCAATTGCCAGCCAGTTTCTGGAACGTCAGGGATTGATTCTGGTCGAACGTAACTACAGGAGCAAATTGGGTGAAATTGATCTAATCATGCGAGAAAAAAATACGCTTGTGTTTGTCGAAGTTCGCTATCGAAGCAATACTCGGTTCGGCACCCCGGCAGAAACGGTTACTCACCGCAAACAAAAACGATTAATACTCTGTGCTCAACGTTTTCTACAATCACACAGAGTAACAATACCGACAAGATTTGATGTTGTTGCTGTGACGGGCGCAAATCACCAACCACAGATAGAATGGATACCCAATGCTTTCCAGACAGCCTGGTAGAATCCGGAACAGAACAAATAACTTGATCAAAATAGCAGTAAGGATATAATTCATTATGCTTAATAAAAGCCTTTTCCTTTTTTTCTTCCTGGGTCTGACTGTATCCCTGCAGGGCTGTGCACCTGTCATTATCGGTGGCGTTGCAGCAACTACGGCCTCACTTTTACATGATCGGAGAACGACCGGTGCCGTTGTCGAAGATGAAGCCATTGAACTGCGTATCAAATCAGCATTGTCGAAAGTACCCGGCATGTCTGCACAGACCCATATCAATGTCACCAGCTACAATGGCATACTGCTATTAACCGGAGAAGCCCCATCTGAAGCGCTCCGTTCCCGGGCAAATGATATTGCCAAACAGACCCGCAAAGTCAAACGCGTCCATAATGAGATAATAATTGCCGCACCCAGTGCCATGATGGCTCGTTCCAGTGACGCGCTACTGACGTCAAAAGTCAAAGCCAGTCTCTTAAAAGTAAAAGTGCCCGGCTTCGACCCTACACGAGTAAAAGTTGTAACAGAAAACGGCACCGTCTATTTATTGGGACTCGTAACACGCACAGAAGGCGACGCAGCGACCGATATCGCCAGAAGACTGGGTGGCGTTCAACGGGTCGTCAAGCTGTTTGAATATCTGGGTTAATTCCTGATCCCAAAACCCGTTAGCCTCCCAAATATAGAGACTAAATTATTGGCAGTTAATGCCAGCCAGGCGTACGCGCCAGACCTTCTGCCAATCTGATCGTCGGCTGCCAATGCAGACACTCAATCAGTTTATCATTATCACAAACCCAGTCTTCATGGCGTAACTCATGTACCTTTTCAGGCGTTAGCATGGGTGAATAACCTATGAGTCTGCCAGCCAGCTTGTTCAGGGCAGCTATGTTATTTAATAACCAGGGAGAAACGCAGATGGTCTTTACCTTACACTGACATAAAGACGATACAATCGCAGCCACCTCGTGCCAGTCATAACCACCATGACTATCATCAATCGAACAAATTTCCTGAAATCCCTCTTCCATTTGCAACCATTTTGACACCAATAGCACAACATCATCTACATGAACCATAGAAAACTGTGCATGAGCATTCCCAGGCACAAGTGCGACTCCTTTAGCCATCATTTTAAAAACAGGCAGCAGTTCTTTATCACCTGCACCATAAACAGCAGGGGGGCGTAGAATCTGCCAGTTGATAGCTTTTGCATTTTGCTGAATCCAGGATTCCATCGATGCCTTACTGCGGGCATAAAAAGACAGCTGCGGCTCTCTCGCCGCAAGCGAGGAAAACACTAATACTTTGGGTTTGTTTTTCTGCTCACTGATGACTGAAAATAGATTCTCAGTTCCGCTCACATTCACTCTGTCGAAGTCTTCCTGACTGACTCCGCGCACAACTCCTGCGCAATGAACCACAGCATCGACTCCGTCAACAAGGCTGCGTAGGCTATCATTATCCGACAAACTTCCTGGAACAAGCTGTATACCCACTTGCTGTAAATCGCTGGCACAGGCAGGCTGCCTAACTAGAGCCCGGACTTCATAGCCAGCCGCAAGCAAGCCGATGGAAATAGCTTTACCAATAAACCCGGTTGCACCAGTAATAGCAATCACAGAATTCATTTCAAAATGTGGGGGGTTAAGGTAACAGGAGTTACAGAAATATTTATCCGCGCTTCAGCTCAAGAACATCCGACATATCAGCAGCTATTTGTTCTATATCATGACTATCAATGAAATTCTGTCGAGCTTTTGAGCGAGACAGTTTACCCGATGACGTTCTGGGTAAAGTATGCAATGGCACCAACTCGACAAAACAGTCAATACCCAACTCCATACGAACCAGGCGTATCAGCCGATCAATCAACGCTGCACGTTTAACCTTATCGGATTCACGACATTGCACAACCAGTACGCTCAATTCATCATCACGTGAAGGTACCGAGAACGCCAATGCATCCCCCATACGAATTTCAGGCTGATGCTCAGCCAGATATTCCAGATCCTGTGGCCATATATTGCGACCATTAATAATGATCAGATCTTTTTTCCGACCGGTGATGATCAGGTTTCCATTAACGCGATAGCCGATATCACCCGTATTTAACCAGCCATCTTCAGAAAGTGTATTTCGGGTTTCTTCAGGCTCATTAAAATAGCCCGACATAACACTGGGCCCACGCACAAAAATTGAGCCGCTAAGTCTATCGTCCAGAGGCACGCCATCAACATTACGGATTTCAACCTCATATTCCGGCAGCGGTGTTCCACACTCAACAAAACAGCGTGCACGGCCGGGGTTTTCCAATAATTCAATAGGCAACGCTTCCTGATGATCCGAGTGATGATCCCCGTCAACACAATCTGTCGTATGCCCTTCAAACAAAGGCGAGAAACTGATAGCCAGAGAACATTCTGCCATTCCATAACAAGCCAGGAATGCTTTCGCATTAAATCCGGCTGGTGCCAATGCGGTGGCAAAACGCTGCAACGTTTCCGAACGAATCATTTCTGCACCCACACCAGCAACACGCCAGTTACTCAAATCATATTTGCTTGCCTCACCCTCGCGCAAACGTCGAGTACAGAGTTCATAACCAAACGGTGGGCTAAAGGAAATGGTTGCCTGCGTCTTGGTCATCAGATTCAACCACTGACGAGGCCTCATAGCAAACTCGCGCGTATCCAGATAATCGACAGATACTTGTGCCGCGACGGGAACCAGCACCAGGCCAACCAGGCCCATATCATGATAAAACGGTAACCAGGAAAAACACCGGTCACCTTGTTTCATTTTAACACCGTGGCGAATGATACCCTTCAGGTTACTCATTACCGATCTTTGCTTGATAACAACACCGCGCGGAAAGCGGGTACTCCCAGAGGTATACTGGATATAAGCAATATCATCTGGATCACTGACAGGAAAAACGCTATCAATTTCAGGCAAAGCATCAAAATGGGCCGGATCACCAATCATTTTCAGCCCCAGGCCTTCGCCCGCTTCTTCCAGGAATGCAACATAACCGGTAGGCGACATGGCAACTGATGCCTTGCTGGAAGCCAACAGACCTTTGAGCTGGGCAACATAGCTTGTATGCCCACCAAGATTGACCGAAGCAGGCAGCGCGACTGGAATAAGGCCAACATATTGGCAAGCAAAGAAGAAACGCAAAAAATCGGGGTTAGTTTCTGCGATTAGAGCAACTCGATCACCTTTGGAAAGCCCCATTCCCGTGAGTTTTTTTGCCAGGCTAATGGCCTGTTTGCGTAATTCAGCATAGGATAGCGACGCGTAAAGCTGCCCCCGTCCCGTGTAAAAATTGGTCCCTGTTTTGCCGTTGGCTGCATAATCAAGTGCTTCTGACAGAGTGGAAAAATCCGCAGCACGGAAGGGCAGATCATGCAAAGTAGGGGTAGATTCTATTTCCACAGCGCTCTCATTTGTTTTGCTCACCCTGAACCCCGTAAGTTAACTAACAGTATGTTGTTTATTTACAACCAATCGACACAAAAGGATACTATTGAATAGTGCCTGAGGCCACATTATTCCTGCAATTGAAATAAATTTCAACCAGTTTACCGTAATTATGTTAACCTTTTCTCATTCTACTCGATGATTGTGGTGTTTATACTACATATGTTGCGGTTTACGTCTATGCAGAGCAGGTGCCACCCGGTTTACTCCCGGAAAACCCACTATGAACAATCCTGATATCTCTAATTCGCTGAGTATTTCTGCGGTCGAAAATGCGCGCCAGCTAAAACAGTTTATTGACCTGTCCAGGTCAATATATCAACAAGATCCAAACTGGATCCCGCCTCTGGATTTCGAACTAAAACAACGTTTGTCTGAAAAAAAGAACCCATTTTTCAAACATGCTCTGGGAAAAAAATGGCTTGTTTACAAAAATAACCAGCCCGTAGGCAGGATCAGCGCCCAAATCGACCAACTGAATAGAAATGGGGTTGGGCATTTCGGTATGCTCGAAGCCAGAAATGATGCATCAGTGTTTGCACTATTACTGAACACAGCCGAATCATGGCTTGAAAAACAGGGTATAGTCCAGATTCAAGGGCCATTTAATCTTTCAATCAACGAAGAATCAGGCTTGCTTGTCGAAGGGTTTGACACACCGCCCTACATCATGATGGGGCATGCACTGCCCTACTATCAGGAGCATATTATTGCCGCGGGTTATCAGAAAAGCATGGATCTGCTCGCCTATCTGCTACCCACAGATTTTGAAACGCCCGCCGTCATGAAGAGGTTGGCCAGCAGCGCGCAAAAAAAAGTGACCGTGCGGACACTGCGAAAAAAGCGGCTCAAAGAGGATCTGGAGATTCTGCGCGATATTTTCAATGACGCCTGGTCTGAAAACTGGCAATTTACGCCTTTCACAGAGGCTGAGTTCAAGGAAATTGGACAAATGATCGCCTTCCTCGTTGACGATGACCTGGTACAAATTGCAGAAATTGATGGGCGTGCTGTGTCCTTTATTGTTGCTATGCCCAATATTAACGAAGCCATTGCTGATTTGAACGGAAAACTGCTGCCTTTTGGCTGGCTCAAACTATTATGGCGCCTGAAGGTAAAATACCCACAAACAGCACGCACGCCACTTATGGGTGTGCGCAAGGAATTCCACCATACTCGGCTGGGACCAGCATTGGCATTTATTGTGATTGAAAAAGTCCGTCACGGCTTACGTCGCCGAAACGTCAGAGAAGTCGAGCTATCCTGGATTCTGGAAACCAATGATGGCATGCGAAATATTATTGACTCCCTCGGCGGCATCCCGTACAAACGCTACAGAGTTTTTGGAAAAGAACTACAATCTTTATCATGAGCAGGATAACAGGACAATTTACAGCCGTTGTACTGGCTGGCGACCGCAACGACAATGACCCACTGGTTAAAGCCACAGGTGCCAGCTGCAAAGCGCTGGTGGAAATTGGCAACAGACCTATGGTATTGCATGTGCTGGATGCCTTGCAGGCCGCCAGCAATGTAGGAAAACGCATATTATCCGGCCCTGGAAAGCCTCAATTATCCGCTGAATATGCATTGCAAAAACTCATCAATGACAAATCTGTGCATTGGGTAGAACCCGAGAAAACACCCAGTACAAGCGCATATTTTGCCATGCAGAACATTCAGATCAAATCGCCAATCCTGCTAACCACAGCAGACCACCCACTACTGACATCTGAAATGATTGAACGCTTTTGCAGCAAGAGTAATGACCTGGATGTAGATGTCGTGGTAGGACTCTGTCGCTATGATCTGATCAAAACCTCGTTCCCCAATATGAAAAAAACTATCATGAAATTTTCGGATGGTGATTATTGTGGTTGTAACCTGTTTGCCTTTTTAACACCGGAGTCCAGACGCATAGCCAACACCTGGCGCCAGATTGAAAGTGACCGTAAGAATCCGATACGCATTATTCGCATGCTAGGATGGCTCTTCGTTCTACGCTATCTATTTGGGACTCTGTCACTTACCGAAGCCGTCGCCCGACTATCACGTCAACTGGAATTACGTATAGGCATCGTCGATATGCCCTATGCTGAAGCAGCGGTCGACGTAGATTCCATTGCAGACAAAATCATCGTACAGGATCGATTCAAATCAAAAACAGAAAACACCACCAATCAAACCGGTTCTACCGCCTGATCACTATCCACTCGATCAGAATTCCGGTTAAATTTCTTTTTTGCCTGCGCTGACAAACCGGTTCTGGGCAGCACGCCAGACTCTTTCAGCCACTTCAAGTTGCCAGCCATCTTTTGATGGAGTAATCCGATAAATATTATAGCCCGCTGTTTTACCTGCCCTGGTACCTGCCGAGGAAGCAGAAGCTACGCCTATCACCGGAGTATTACCCGCGGCTGTTTCTATCACATTGCTTACTGCTGTATGCCCGTGACCATGCAAAACCAGCTCTGCACCGTATTGTTTCAAAATAGTCAGAAAAGGCTCAATATCCACCAATCGTTTACGCCATTTTTCAATACCAGGCAAAGGTGGGTGATGGATCAGTACAATACGAAACAATGATTCTTTTGCAGTTTTCTTCAAGATAGCGGCCAATTTTTTCAACTGCCATTCGCCTACTTTACCGGTTGCGAAAAAGGGTGCAGATGCGACAGCAGATGACAGACCAATGATCACCACTGAACCTCGCCGACGAACACTGGGAAAAAATGCCTTCACACCCACTTCTTCTGAATTACCTTCGTCTGATAACATATAAGACTGCCAATGAAGATAATTTTCCTGCCAGGGCCTTTCTACATAAACATCATGGTTACCAGGAATAACGGTCACTGACTCCGAACTCCCCAGGGATTCCAGCCAACGCCGTGCCTGGCAAAACTCATCTGGTAAACCGATGTGCGTTAAATCGCCTGTCACAACAATATGATTCGGATTCTGTTGCTTTAAATCCCTTTCCAGCGCATCCAGAATTTCTCTTCGATGAACAAATCGCCGCCGCTTCAACCATGATAGATAGCCCAGTATTCGTTTATTCAGCAATGAACGAAAATGGATGCCATGCAACGAGGTTAAATGCGGATCAGAAAGATGTGCAATCGTTATTGACTGCTCTATGTTTTTTTCGTTGGCCAATCGGTTTCTCTTTAAAGTGTTATTACAGAAAATAAATCACAAGGACTGCTCTATTAATCAGACAGACTATGGCTTCATCCATTTTTCCACTATAATTCGTGAATGGAAATTCGTTCATGGGCACCTATTAGCTCTCAGGTAAAACAATAAATGCCATCCATTGGATTAATCAGCAACCCCAACAGCGGCACGAATAAAAAACAACTTGCTGCAATAAACAGGATTGTCGCAGATTATCCGAAAATTCACCATTTTATCACTCGCTCAGCCAGTGATATTTCTTCAGCATTAAGCGTCCTCCAGAAAAAAGGCGTCAAGACTCTTGCCATCAATGGTGGTGATGGAACAACAGCGGCTATCTTTACCCGTCTTTTTACCGACACCCCCTTTCCGGTTATGCCAGAAATCGCCCTGCTTCCTGGTGGCACCACCAACATGAATGTGGGAGATGTTGGGTTGCATAGCAACTTACTAAAAGCTATTGATTCCCTCTGCAATATCAGCACAGAAAAATCACTGCCTGAAAAAGTCGAGAGACCCATTTTACAGGTGACTTATGACAGCCCAACGAAAACAATCTATGGCATGTTTTTCGGCGCCGGCGCCATTATCCAGGGTATCGAATACTGTCATAAAAATGGGCACAGTCCCGGTATTGCCATGGCAAGAACCATTTGGGGTCTAATGAGAAATGATAGTCGCTTTGCTCAACCCGTGGATATAAAAATCCGATTTGATCCCGAAAACATAGCCCGAGAATATGAAACATTGCTGTTTTTTTCCAGCACTCTGGAAAAACTGCTACTAGGATTGCAGCCTTACTGGGGAAAGCAACCCGGACAACTTCATAACACTTTGATTACAGCAAAACCCAAAAAATTTATTCGCGCCCTGCCCGCACTACTGCGAGGTAAACCTTCAGCCAGCATTCTTCAGTCATCAAGTTATTTCAGTAACAACTCACAACATATCGATCTTGAAATGGATAGCCTGTTTACGCTTGATGGTGAAATCTATTTGGCAGACAGCAAAACTGGCAGAATTTCCATTACCGCAACAGCCCCTCTGACCTTTCTACGTTCGGGTAAGTGAGAATGAATACACTGCAGTCACTCATTGAACAACAAATCACTCTGGAAAATCCTGATGCCCTGAACATTCTGGTCACAGATTTACTCGCCAACCATCCATCAACTGTCAGTGCCATTCTCTTTTATGGATCCTGCTTACGCAGCCTGGATTTGTACGACGGGCTTGCCGACCTGTATCTGATTGTAGATGACTATTCGGACTTTCATTCCTCTCGTCAACAGGCGTGGTCAAACTGGCTACTGCCTCCCAATGTTTTCTATTTTGAAAGCATCGATCAGCAACAAAATATTATTCGCGCAAAATATGCAGTCATCTCCAGAAAAGACTTCACCAAAGGAACTTCCCGGCATTGGTTCCATTCCTATCTTTGGGGACGATTCACACAACCCGTTGCTCTTGCCTATGCCAGAGACAAAACATCCCGGGAAGAAATTATCCACTGCCTGTCAAATGCAATCATCACCTTTCTGGATCGCTGCCTGCCCGCCATACCCACATCTGGATCATTGACAGATCTATGGGTACACAGTCTACGCCTGAGCTATCGAGCAGAATTACGTGCCGAATCATCAGGCCGGGCCTCTGTTCTGGTGGATAGCCGGCAGGAATACTACAAAACCGTCACGATAGCAGCGGCGGGTGAGCTTAAGGTTAAGCTATCGATTAATGGCGAAAGCTATGTGACAACTTTGACACACAGGCGACGATATCTATCCAGACTCAGCTGGGCGCTGCGTATCTTTCAGGGAAAGATCCTGTCTGTCTGTCGCCTACTCAAAGCATTATTCACTTTTCAGGGCGGTCTCGATTACATTGCCTGGAAACTGGAACGGCACTCCGGACAAAAAATAGATATCCCAAAACGGGTTCGTCGTTACCCATTACTCTTCATCTGGGGATTATTCTGGAAATTATATCGGCGCGGTGTATTTCGCTAATATCATATAGATATCAACACCCTGGATCACTCGCATACAAATACTCAACGATTACTCCGGTAATAATCATAAAGAAACAGTTCAAACCTGCCGACATTAGCATAGTTAAAAACCGTGTCGAATTATCAATTTTAAAGAGGTCAGCAGTGGGCAAGGATATAACAATTAACCTGTTAATCGCCGAAGAATCAATGAGTGATGCTGAGGCATTAGCAAACAAACTTAGAGATGCGGGCCATAAGTCCCATATGACATTCATCAATACCCGGGAAGCACTTGAATCTGCATTGCAGGATCAGAAACCAGATATGGCCATCTGGACCTCAAACCCTTCTCTCTCTCTTGACGAATTGATAGCAACATTAGAACATTTTCACATCAACTGCCCTGTCATTGTTGTATCAGAAAAGTGTAATGAAATATCCACTACCCTTGCAATGAAGAAGGGCGCAACAGATATGTGCTCATATGATCGGTATGAGCATTTGCAGTTAATTGTTTCCCGCGAAATCGAGAACATGCGGATAAAACGCTGTGCCCAACACTTCGAAAAACGCTACGAAGAAAGTGAAGTGCGCTCTCATTATTTAATGGAAAGCTCAAGAGATGCTATTGCTTATATTTCTGAAGGCATGCATATCTACGGCAACCAGGCATATCTCAATATGTTTGGCTTTCGCAACATTGAAGAGTTTGAAGGAACACCCTTACTGGATGTGGTTTCCCAGATTGATCATGATGAGTTTAAAAAATTCTTACGTGACTACACCAGTAAACTATTTCAGGCAGAACGAACAGAATTTGTCACCCACGGCCTGTTACCGGATGGACAACAGTTTGATGCCCTGATGGAATTTATGCCGGCCAGTATTGATGGTGACCCCTGCACGCAAATCATTATCAGAAACCAGTCTTCGCATAATGAGGAGCTGGAACTGCGAATAGAAAACCTGACAAAACAGGATACCGTTACCGGGTTATTTAATCGCCAGTATTTTATAGAAGAACTCGACCTTGCAATCCCCGAAATACTGAACACTTCCGATAACGGCACCCTGTTATATCTACTGATTGATAACTTCCGGGACATACGTGATAACGTAGGCATAAGCATTGTTGATAAAATTATTACCGAGATCGCAGGTATCATCAAGGAACACACTGAAAAGACGGACCTGGTTGCCCGTTTTGGTGATCATACCTTCAGCATCCTTCGCCGTGGAGCAGATGAAGAGGCAATGCAGGAACTCGCAGAAGAATTACGGCATACTATTGAAGAACACATTGCAGATATCAACAATCAATCCATCACCACAACCTGCAGTATTGGCATTGTACAAATCAACAAACATACGACATCATCTCAGGATGCATTATCAAGAGCAGATCTTGCCTGTGAAGTGGCACGCACATCCGGTGGTAATAAAGTACACATACATAACCCAATTGTCGACGAAGAAATAGGCAAAGCGCGGAATCAACAGACACATAATCTCATTCAGGATGCTCTTGACAACGATCTATTTAAGCTCATGTTTCAACCGATTGTCAGTCTGCAGGGAGATACGCGAGAAAATTATGAGATCCTAATACGCATGCTGGATAATGATGGGGAACTGATTTTACCTGCCCAGTTTATGCCCGTTGCCGATGAGGCTGGTTTACTGGGTGCCATCGATCACTGGGTCATCAAAAACGCCATCAACCTGTTGGCGGAGAGACGTCGTCAGGACAATCACACACGATTTTTTATCAAGCTCGCAGCTGATTCACTGCTGGATACAAACCTTACAACCTATATTTTGCAATGTTTACAGGATACCAAACTTCCTGGTGATGCGGTAACGTTTGAAATTTCCGAGAAAATCGCCAGCCAACATCTTAAGCAGGCTCAGAGCTTTATCCATACAGTGAACCAGTGGCACTGCAATACTTTACTGAGTCACTTTGGAAAAAGCCCAAACTCATTCCAGATTCTCAAGCACCTACCCATCAACTTCATCAAGATAGATGGCTCATTCATGCATAATCTGGCCAGCAATAAAGAAAATCAGACCGCTGTCAAATCCATGCTCGAACAAGCTCGAGCACTCGATAAGCAATGTATCGCAGCTTTTGTCCAGGACGCGCACAGTCTGGCTGTCCTCTGGCAGAATGGGATCAATTATATTCAGGGTAACTTCCTCCGTGAAGCGACTGACTCACTGGATTATGATTTCACTAGCGAAATCAGCTAAGGGTAACCCCCTAACCTCAATCGAGCACATGTGATAACAGACCATCTGCCAGTTTTGGTTCAAACCAGGTAGATTTTGGCGGCATGACTTCCTGTGCATCAGCAACTGCCATCAGGTCTTCCATACTGGTTGCGTACATCGAAAATGCAGCTGCCATTTCCCCGTTATTAACACGTCTTTCCAGTTCTGATAGCCCGCGAATACCGCCCACAAAATCAATGCGTGGATCGCGCCTGGGGTCATTGATATTCAAGAATGGTTCGAATAAATTGGTGGCTAGCAAACTCACATCCAGTCGCCCAACCGGGTCTTCAGGTATCCGCTCTGGTTTGATTGTTAACCGATACCAGCTTCCATCCAGATACATACCAAACTCCCCAGCATTATCAGGTGATACAGCTGAGTTTTCTCTGACAATTGAAAAAGCTACAGATATTTTTTTGATAAAATCATCTACAGA
Source organism: Gammaproteobacteria bacterium (assembly GCA_036480335.1). Lineage (GTDB taxonomy): Bacteria > Pseudomonadota > Gammaproteobacteria > DSM-19610 > DSM-19610 > JAZGER01. Next base: position 46,772 of record JAZGGH010000080.1, read on the forward strand.
TAGATTATTCAAATCTTTTACTACACGGTTATAATCAAAAATTTTCATCTGAGTATGCGGAAAAAGAACTGACAGGAAATAGTTGTTCATGCTATCGCTGTCTCCACCCAGGTTTGCCGCCACTCTTGATGCTGCAGCAGAACGATGGTGCCCATCCGCAATATAAACAGCCGTCATAGCATCGAAATATCGGGTGATTGCATCAATTGCAGTCTGATCCTGAATCACCCATATCGCATGCTCAACACCATCATCTGCTGTGATATTGTATTCTGGCTCAGATTCGGACAGTGTTTTGAGAAGTGCATCAACCTCCTGGTCAGCGCGGTAAGTCAATAGTACCGGCCCCGTCTGAGCACCAAGCGCCTCAATCTGCCTGACTCGGTCATCCTCTTTATCGGGTCGGGTAAATTCGTGTTTTCTGACACGGTTAACGTCATACTCAGCAACCGATGCCGCCGCTACCAGACCTGTCTGGACATGCCCACCCATAATGATGCGATAAACATAATAGCAAGGCTCTGCATCTCTCTGCAGAATCCCTTCTGTAACCAGGCGCTCAAGGTTTTCAGCCGCTTTCGCATATACAGCAGGATCATAAGGGCTAGTATCCTCCGGCAAATCAATTTCGGCTTTGGATATATGTAGAAAACTCCAGGGGCGCCCACTGGCGCGTTGCCGTGCTTCAGCGCTACTCAATACATCATAGGGCGGTGCAACCACATCATCTGCATGATCAGGAGCCGGGCGTAAACCACGAAAAGGGCGAATCAGTGACATATTTTATCCTGTTATCGAAAATAATGGCGCCTCTATTAAACAGGATTTTCGTCTGAGTTCAAGGCGGATGAATATTGAGAACCGCAGTATATAAAGCATATATGAGGACCGCAATTATTATCCAACGCAGAAATCGGGCGAAAAGACGATTAATAGATGTGGCCTACCCGCAGAAAGGCTCCCTTCACAGCCAGATGATAGTCAAAAACCCACACAAAGAACCTCAGTTCAGTTGCCTGAAAAGCTCTCTTGTCTTCAGGGGTTTATCACCCAGATAACCACTCAGGATATAGCGCATTAATCGCTTGGCATCCGACAATACATCATCCCGCTGAAAAGTATTCGCTGCAATGGCCAATAGATGTGATCCCTGAAAAACAACACCCGTATGGCCTTCTCTGGCTGCAACCGGACCATGCTCAAACCTGTATTCATAATATCGGTCAGGATCAAGCGCTTCTCCCGTTTCAACATCCACATCCAGGACAAGGCCATATCCAAGCTCTTCAAGCAGGCATTTTTCGAAATACCGCAACCTCGGTTCAACCGCCTGATGCTCAAATAATGCAGTCAGAGTTTCAATATATGTATCAAACAATACCGGATGTGGGTCATGGCGTGCCAGTAATCGCATCATCAGTTCATTGAGATAATAGGCACTATATAGAGCCGGAATTTGCGGTTGTGGATAAGAACGTGTCGTTTCTATGTGCGTCAATGTGCCCAGCTCGCCACGCATATTCCAGGATAACCTCAACTGCCTGAACGGCTGAACATCCGATCGAATTCTGGATTTTTGTGAACGGACACCCCGGGCAATAATACCCAACCTGCCATGCTCTCTGGTGAAGACTTCCAGAATAACGCTGGAATCCCGATAGGGGTAATGATGAAGGACAACGCCCTGACTCAGCTCAATGCGTGTTGACGCTGACATAAAAAATTAATCCGATTGATAACCCAGGCTTTGCAGGGCACGTTCATCATCCGCCCAACCTTCCTTAACCTTGACCCAGAGATTGAGAAAAACCTTTGAATCAAACATTTTCTGCATATCCCTACGAGCCTCAGTACCCACTTCTTTGAGCAAGCGACCTTTATTACCAATCACAATGGGTTTCTGACTTGCCTTTTCAATCAGAATCAATGCATGTATCAGCAAAGTATTATCTTCCCGCTTAAACTGTTCAATTTCCACAGTCAGACCATAAGGTATTTCTTTGCCAAGTTTACGGAAAAGCTTTTCACGCACCATCTCTGCCGCCAGAAATCGTTCGCTGCGATCAGTGATCTGATCTTCCGGGAAAAAGGGAGATGACTCCGGTAGATGCGTCAAAATAGATTGTTCAAGAGCATCCGTATTGTCACCTTTCCTGGCGGATAATGGGATCACATCGATGAAATCCATTTTTTGTGACAGCATTTGTATCTGAGGTAATAACGACTCCCGGTTATCCAGGCGGTCAATTTTATTAATCGCCAGAATAACAGGTGTTTTCAATGCTTGTAGTTTTTCCAGCACCCATTCATCATCGGGTAGCCAGCGCGTGTCCTCTACCAGCATAATAATCACATCTACATCATACAAACTGTCTAATGCCGCCCGATTCAAATAGCGATTCATTGCGCGAGGTGTTTTGGAATGAATGCCAGGGGTATCAACATAAACAATCTGAAACGTTTCTTCAGTTTTTATACCGAGTATCCGGTGTCGTGTAGTTTGAGGACGCCGTGAAGTAATACTGATTTTTTGTCCAATCAGTCGATTCAGCAAAGTGGATTTTCCGACATTCGGGCGACCAACTAATGCCACATAACCACATTTAAAAGGTTCAACACTCATGCTTTATTCCCTAACAGCAGCAGCATTTTTTCGGCAGCCTGTTGTTCCGCCTTACGCCGACTGCTGCCTTTTCCCTGTGATTTTTTCTGTAACTCATCTATCCTGCATTCAATAACAAACTGCTGATTATGCGCTTTCCCAGTCACTGACTGTATATGATAGACGGGCAGCTCAAGTTTTCTGCTTTGCAAATATTCCTGTAAGCGTGTCTTTGGATCTTTAAGTTCCGAAACAGCCGGTATATTTTCCAGCCGCTGGTGCAACAAGGATAAAACAAACTGTTTGCATTGAATATAGCTGCTATCTAGCAAAATTGCGCCAATAATTGCCTCCACAGCATCCGCCAGAATGGACTCTCGCCTGAAACCGCCACTTTTCAACTCGCCTGGCCCAAGAATCAGATAATCCCCTAGCGAAAGCCCTTTCGCAATACTCGCCAATGATTGTCCGTTTACCAGATTCGCACGTAAGCGACTCAGATCACCTTCAGAGGCATCTGGATATCTGGCAAACAGTGTTTCAGAAACAACCAGACCCAGCACAGAGTCCCCAAGGAACTCAAGCCGTTCATTATTATGATGACTAGCACTGCGATGTGTCAGCGCTGTAATCAGCAACTGCTCATTACAGAATTTATATTCCAGCTGCCCTGACAGATCGCTGACGGTCACTTACCTGAAGACATCTTCTTGTTAAAATTGGCGATAATATCCACATTGCCAATAAATTTTTCTCTGCGCTCATACTCCAGCTCCAGACTGAGCCCACTTTTATCTTTGCTAATTGTCACATCACCGGCGGATACTGTTTTCACATCATTGATCTGGAAACGCTTACGAATTAACGTCTGAATTTGTTTCTTGTTCTCTTTCGCAATACCCGGCTCCTGAACAACGGAATCCAGCACAGAAAATATTTTTGAAGATTCCATATAAACAGGCGCAAGCCTGAGTACAATCGTGACAAAGAAAGCAATCAGCCCCAACACGATTATCCAACCGATTGCGGTCATACCCTGCTGCTTATCTCGACTTACCATATACCATTCTCCCTAAATTTATTACTCAGTTGGCAGATCAGTTATTTAATAGGTGTGCCTAAACGATCCCAGGCCACACCACCTGCCGCCTTGTCAAAATTCATCCAGATCATAAAAGCCTTACCCACAAGGTTTTCTACCGGAACAGTACCCCAATAACGGCTGTCATTACTATTATCACGGTTATCACCCATAACAAAATATTCACCTTCGGGCACCACCAGATCAGCCCCTTTGCCAGAGACTCTGGAAATCACCAGCAACTGGTGTTTTGCTTCACCCAACACTTCTTCCCGAACCGCCGCACCTGACATAGACATGGCAGATCCCTTGCCATTATAGATGCCAGCCGGTAACTGAGCGACCTGTTCACCATTAATTGTCAACACCTTGTTTTTATACTGTATGCGGTCTCCCGGCAAACCAACAACGCGTTTAATATAATCGGTTCCCGGATCCTTTGGGTAACGAAACACCATCACATCACCGCGTTCCGGCGCACCGATTTCAATCACTTTTTTATTCAATACTGGCAGACGAATACCGTAGGCAAATTTATTCACCAGAATAAAGTCACCAGACAACAAAGTGGGCATCATAGACCCCGAAGGAATACGAAAAGGTTCAACCAGAAATGAGCGTAACACCAGCACAGCCAGAATCACCGGAAAAAAAGATTTTGCATATTCAACAATGGTTGGCTCTTTTAGAGCCTCTTGTGAAGCCTCTGCCTGCCCTTCTCCTGCTGTCTGCGCCAGCCGCTTTCTACGCGGCGCCCACAATAAAGCATCAGCGGCCCATATCGCACCTGTAACAAATGTCGCTGAAACCAGAATCGCTGGAAAATCAAAACTCATACTTTGTCCCTTATTTTTTACTGACCTGTAAAACCGCCAGGAATGCTTCCTGGGGTATTTCAACCTTACCAAACTGTTTCATGCGCCGTTTACCGGCTTTTTGTTTTTCCAGCAATTTTCGTTTCCGAGTAATGTCACCGCCATAACATTTCGCTGTCACATTCTTGCGCAATGCTTTCACCGTTGTTCTGGCGATAATTTGATTGCCAATTGCAGCCTGAATAGCCACATCAAACATCTGTCGGGGAATGATTTCACGCATTCTTTCAGCAAGATCTCGGCCTCTGCCCTGAGCTACATCACGATGTACAATAACGGATAGCGCATCAACTTTTTCAGTATTGATCAGGATTTCCAGCTTAACCAGCGATGCCGCCTGGAAGCGTTCAAATGTGTAGTCAAACGAAGCAAAACCCCGACTGACCGATTTCAGACGATCAAAAAAGTCGAGCACAACCTCACTCAGGGGCAGTTCATAACTCAATGACACCTGGTTACCCAGATATTGCATGTTTTTCTGCACGCCACGCTTCTCAACACACAAGCCAATCACTGCGCCCACATAATCTTGTGGCATCAACAGATTTGCAAGAATAATCGGTTCTCGTATCTCATCAATATGGTTTACAGCGGGTAAACTGGCCGGGTTATCAATTTCGATCACTTCGCCTTTGGTCGTTAATACCTGGTAAATAACCGTAGGTGCTGTAGTGATCAGATCCAGATTATATTCACGTTCCAGGCGCTCCTGGATAATCTCCATGTGCAACATACCCAGAAAACCAATGCGAAAACCAAAACCCAGCGCCTGGGAGGTTTCCGGTTCATAGTGCAGGGATGCATCATTCAGACTCAATTTCTGCAGGGCTTCACGAAAATCCTCATAAGCATCAGAATCAAGCGGAAACATCCCGGCAAAAACCTTTGGCTGTACATGTTGAAAGCCTGGCAATGATGTCTCGGCAGGCTTATCTGCCAGTGTCAATGTATCGCCGACCGGCGCACCTTCGATATCTTTGACGCCGGCAATAACAAAACCGACATCCCCGGCTGATAATATAAGCTTGTCTTCGCGCCGAGGCGTAAAGATCCCCACCTTCTCGACCTGAAAATCCCGCCCGGTAGACATTACCCTGACTTTCTGGCGCGAACGCAAGCTACCATTCATCACTCTTACCAGTGAAATAACACCCACATAATTATCAAACCAGGAATCAATAATCAGTGCCTGCAGCGGAGCATCTGCATCCCCTTCAGGTGCCGGAATGTCCCTGACCAGACGCTCCAGCAGATCATCAACACCCATACCGGATTTTGCACTGACCTCTATCGCATCACTGGCTTGTATACCAATAACTTCTTCGATTTCATGCTTCACACGCTCAGGTTCTGCCGCCGGAAGATCAATTTTGTTCAATACCGGCAACACTTCTAGCCCCTGTTCAATTGCGGTATAGCAATTGGCCACACTCTGCGCCTCCACACCCTGTGCCGCATCAACCACCAACAATGCACCCTCGCAAGCTGCCAGCGAACGGGAAACCTCATAGGAAAAATCAACATGTCCAGGCGTATCGATGAAATTCAAAGTGTATACTTTGCCATCCTTAGCCTTATACGGCAAAGAAACGGACTGCGCCTTGATAGTAATGCCTCGCTCACGCTCCAGATCCATGGAATCCAGCACCTGAGCTTCCATTTCGCGCTCACTCAGACCACCGCATATCTGGATAAACCGGTCAGCAAGCGTCGACTTACCATGGTCAATATGCGCGATGATGGAAAAATTTCGGATGTGGGACAGGTCAGTCATTCAGGTTCCGGCAATGGTTTATGCGTACTGCTAGTGGATAAAAAGCGAAAGTATACCACTGAGCCACCTGACAGACAGAAATTTAACCCGAATCCGCGTGTAATACCTGCTTCAGGACAACCATATCTAGAAAATATTCACAAATAAGCTGTTCGCCAGATACCAGCACCGGCACCCGATCATTATATTTGGCAACCAACATGGGATCCGTATCAATATCGATCACCTCAAGCCTGAAACCCGATTCGGCTTGCAACTGCAATAATTGTTGATGCATATCCTGACATAGATGGCAATGGAAACGGCTGAACAGCGTCAGATCACACATTCGAACACCTCAAACAAAGAAGCCCCGAAAAATGCGGGGCTTCATTCTATTCACTACTAACGAACCAAGCAATTTATTCAGGCGTTTTCAGCGCCAGGAAGACGGGTCCGCCACGGCGTTGAATCAGCACGGCCACTGATTTTCCAGCAGGTAATTTGTCAACTACCTTATCAAACGTTTTTACGCTATCAACAGGCTTGTTATCGATACGCAGGATCACATCACCTTGATGAAAACCGGCATCCGATGCAGCACCTTCACCAACCTGCTCGATCAGAACACCGCCATTATCCAGCTCCAGTTCACTCTTTTGCTCATCGGATAGATTAGCTACATCCACACCCAGGCGGTTATTCGTCAATGCTTTGCTATCTGAAGCTTTTGCCATCACCGCACCTTCTTCAGGCAACTCACCCAGTTTGATCGTGAATTTGGTCAACTTGCCGTCACGCATAACACTAACAGGCACTTCCTTACCGACTGGCGTACTCCCAACTACCGGTGGCAGGGATGAAGAGCGTTCGATATCTTTACCATTGAATGAGACAACGACGTCACCGACTTTGAAACCGGATTTCGATGCCGGACTATCAGGCAATATTTTAGCAATCAAAGCACCCTGGGGGGTTTTCATGCTAAAGGATTCTGCTAATTCCCGAGTCACGTCCTGAATCAACACGCCCAGCCAGCCACGGCTCACCTTACCCTTCTGTTTGAGCTGCTCAACCACATCCATCGCAACATCAATCGGAATGGAAAAGGACAACCCCATGTAACCACCAGAACGGCTGTAGATCTGTGAATTTACACCGACAACTTTGCCTTCAAGATCAAACAACGGGCCACCTGAATTACCTGGGTTTATAGCTACATCAGTCTGAATGAAAGGCACGTAGTTTTCTTTTGGCAGCGCTCGTCCCTTTGCACTGACTATTCCGGCAGTGGCAGAACGCTCAAAACCAAAAGGTGAACCAATCGCCAGCACCCATTCGCCCACCTCGAGCTTTTCCGACTGACCAATCTCTGCTACTGGCAAATGGTCTGCCTCAATTTTCAGTAATGCGATATCACTGCGCGGATCAGTACCGATGACTTTTGCCTTTAATTCACGGCGATCCGTCAATCGAACCATAATTTCATCGGCATCTTTGACAACGTGATTATTGGTAATAACATACCCATCTGCCGAGATAATAAACCCTGAACCCAGCGATGTTGCTTCACGTTCAATTTGCCCACCGCCACGCCCCTGTTGGCCAAAGAAATGCTTATATAGCTCGCCAAAAGGTGAGCCTTCAGGTAACTCAGGTATTTCAATACCTTCAGGCAATTGCAGGCCAGCAGAGACTTTCTGCGTGGTACTGATATTCACTACTGCCGGACTGACTTTCCCAATCAGATCGGTAAAATCGGGCAACTGTAATGCATAAGCAAAAGGTGTAATGACGATTGTTACCAGCACCATAAGAGATGTGCATAACGGTTTAATTCGAACAGACATATAAACTCCTACCAAAATAACTTTATTAAATTCATAAAATTCACTGTATGAAACCAGTAGTATGGAAACTAGCGGGTCGAAATAGTTCGCGATAAAACCACAGGCTGATAGCGGTCATCCGAACGGATTTTGCGGGTGAATAATTTTAGCCACCACATACCTCCGGCAAAACCAGCAATGCCCGCAAAAATACTCATTGCTTCTGTTTGTGTTGAACTCCCCGCATTCGCAAGCCAGTTACCCATCAAGGCGCCAGCAAACAAAGCCAGTAATGGCACAAGATACACAGCCAGAGACCCTCGCACCAGGGCAGACTCCTGAATACCAATAACCACCTGCTCTCCCGGCTTATAATCGCCAGACGCGAGCACTTCTATTTCGCTTTGCCGATTACCCACTACTTTACTGATAACCGAAGTACCACATCCCTGCCTGACTGAACAACTGCCACAGGTAGATTGTCTGGATGTTCTAACCCAGACCTTACCACCCTGAACCCTGACTATTTCCGCATTTTCTGTCAGCATAATTAGGTACCTCTATTACTGTCAGGGTTGGTAACGAACCGACTTACCAAACGTTTCCAGTGTTTTCAAAGGCACTTCCCCAAGCGCCGTCACGTGATAATTGTTCACCATGGTTCCAAAGGCATTGAGTGCACCACGCCTGGAAATACCGGCGTATTTTTCATCACCAGGCGCGGCTTTTTCGATATAGAGCGAAACACTTGCCAGGCCATCACTGAACACCCAGTGCTCGACACCTGGATTGTCTTCGGTAAGATCATGCCAGAAATGACTGGTTTGCATAAAGCCAGGGGGTAGATTCTGAAAATTCCAGTGACCAGATGGCATCACGCCATGCTTTTTGTCACGATGAAAAGACAGATCTTTTTCCCGGACCCACTGAAAGCTGGCATCCTGATAAACAGGCCGCAATTTTTTATCGTCGATACTGTCAGGAAAACTAATATCCGTATACATGATGCTCTCAATAACATTTCCTCTGTCATCAATGAGTTCAGTCTGCAACAACATGTAGGTGTCTTTTTCAGCACACAAAACACGCCCATAACGATAATTATCAAGCGGCCGAATCAGAATGCGCTGACATTTAAGCCCGGCAATCCTGGCTTCTCCTGTTAACTCAAAATGGTAATTTTTTTCGATTTGCGCAAGATCTCCCGGAAAACTGACGGGGAAAGGATCGCGTGGCCGACTTCTGTTCAGGATGACAGATTGCTTGTCTCCCAGAACGCAGGTAACCATTTTATTATTGCGAATCACTTCACGCTTGGGCCCACTGAGAGAAAACAAACGCTCGCGCTCACCATTTTTATCGCTGCTGTGCGTGATATGCATAACATCGGTCTGCTGGCCGCGCTGGTATATAAAAGTCCCCTCAAAGTTAGTCATCTGCACAGCAAGAGGCACCTGTTCAAGCCAGTCATGCGCATCCATTTCAGCCGAAGCAGAAAAACCCACGCACGATGTTACCAACAGAGTCAGACAGGAATAAATGTGTGTCAATTTCACCGATATCCTTCAAAACCAACCACTCTGACGTAAGGCATTGCCCCACGCATTGCATCGCTGACTGCATATTCGTTATGATTCACAAGATAACCACTCAAACGCCGCTCAACACTCGGCTCAATTCTGTCCCATTGTTCTGACGATGTTTCAACTTCAGCAACATTCTGTATCGGTGATACCAGCAAACTGGCTGAATTCACAGCGGGTATCTGGGCATTTTCAGCTGTCAGCAATGCCTCGCTTCCACCACTTTCAAGATTCTGTATGCTGAAAACAAGGACAACAGCAACCGAAGCAGCAACAGCAAATCCGGTAATCATTTTCCAGGTAGCGTTACTGGTTCTGTTTTCAGTAGCATGAGGAATAGCCACCGACGGCGCTTCCATCGAATGGATATCATCCTGCTGCAATGCAACACGCACACGTGAAGCCACACCCGTTTCCGATATTTGTGCAGCGCCGTTACGCATCACCTCACCAATCAATTCATAACGTCCAAGACTGGCGCTCAATGAAGCATCACGTTGCAGACGTCCCAGCAACAAAGGCCGTTCAACGTCATCAATTTCATCGTCTATCAGTGCAGATAACTGCTCTCTTACTTTATCGTCACTCATTTGTTTCCCCTGCACCGGTGTTATCGATCAACGGTCTGATTCGAGCATCAATCGCTTCTCGCGCTCTGAATATTCGTGATCTCACCGTGCCGATCGGGCATTCCATTGTTTCTGCAATTTCTTCGTAACTGAAGCCTTCAAGTTCACGCAGAATAATCGCTGTGCGTAAATCTTCCGGTAAATTCTCTATTGCCAGCTGGATCATATTCTCCAGCTCACTTTTTAGTAGCAGATTCTCCGGGGTAGCGTATTCTCTGAGACTAGCGGCACCATCATATTGTTCCGCTTCATGCGCTTCAATATCGTCTCTTGGCGGTCGTCTACCCGCAGCGACCAGATGATTCTTTGCCGTATTGATAGCAATTCGGTAAAGCCAGGTATAAAAAGCACTGTCACCGCGAAAATTAGGTAATGCGCGGTAGGCTTTTATGAAAGCTTCCTGGGAAACATCAAGCACCTCGCTGTGATCGCGGATATAGCGGCCGATGACATTGGCCAGCTTGTGCTCGTATTTACGAACCAGAATGTCGAATGCAGACTTATCCCCGCCCTGTACGCGCCGGACCAGTTCTTCATCAAGTGTGCGTTCGCCCATCTGGGCCTTCCCTTCGATTTTGAGGGCAGTATTCGTGGCTGTATTCATATAAAATCAGACCCACAACCACCCAAATAGTTCACCTGGACCACCTGGATACGATAAAGTACCCATCGACCAGACCCGATTCATTACCTTACCCTATTCTGGCGGATGGCTACAAGTATGCATAGACAACATAAATACGATGTTCTGGTCATTGGCAGTGGCGCTGCCGGTCTTGGCCTGGCGCTCAGACTGCCGACAAAACTGCGTATTGGCGTCCTCTCCAAGGGCTCATTGAAGGAAGGTAATACCTATTACGCCCAGGGTGGCATTTCCGCCGTTCTCGATAAAGAAGACTCTATCCAATCGCATATCGACGACACCATGGATGCAGGTGCCGGCCTGTGTAATCCTGAAGCAGTACGCTTTTCTGTAGAAAACGGCCCTGCAGCCATACAGTGGCTTATCGATCTCGGCGTACCTTTTACCCGTGACGATACGAAAAAAAACAACGACTATCACCTGACCCGTGAAGGCGGACACCAGCACCGTCGCGTGATTCATGCAGCCGATGCTACTGGCAAGGCACTGGAGACCAGCCTCGAAGGCTCTGTCAGAAAACGCGAAAATATCGACCTGTTTGAGCACCATATAGCGGTCGACCTGATCACCGGAAAACGCCTGCGACAATCCGGCAACCGCTGTCTGGGCGCTTATGCACTTGACCGCAAGCAGGATTGCGTTGAAGTCTTCAGGGCACGTTTTGTCATCCTCGCCACCGGTGGTGCCAGCAAAGTGTATCTATATACTAGCAACCCGGATACCTCCACAGGCGATGGCATTGCCATGGCCTGGCGCGCCGGCTGTCGGGTTGCCAACCTCGAATTCAACCAGTTCCACCCGACCTGCCTGTATCACCCGAAAGCCAAATCCTTTCTGATTACAGAAGCCGTGCGCGGTGAAGGCGGCCGACTGATGCTCCCCGATGGCCGGCCTTTCATGCAACGCTACGATGAACGTGCCGAGCTGGCACCACGTGATATCGTCGCCAGAGCCATCGACAATGAAATGAAACGTCGGGGTATTGATCATATTTTACTGGACATAAGCCATAAACCGGCCTCGTTCATAAAAGAACACTTCCCGACCATCAACCAGCGTTGTATCGAACTGGGCATCGACATCACCAGAGAACCGATACCGGTTGTCCCTGCAGCCCACTACACTTGTGGTGGTGTCATCACCGACCTGAAAGGACGCACCGATATCGATGGACTCTACACCATCGGTGAATCCGCCTGTACCGGACTGCATGGCGCCAATCGCATGGCCAGCAATTCACTGCTGGAATGCCTGGTGTTTTCCGCTGCTGCCGCACAGGATATCGAAAACCAGATAGGCACCACACCCATGCCAGGCGAATTACCGGAATGGGATGAATCCCGGGTTTCCAATTCGGATGAAGAAGTTGTCGTCAGCCATAACTGGGATGAACTGCGTCATTTCATGTGGGACTATGTCGGCATTGTCAGAACGGACAAGCGTCTGGAACGGGCACGCCGCCGCGTTGAGCTACTCGCGCATGAAATTCAGGAATATTATGGAAATTTCAGGGTCAGTAATGACCTGCTTGAATTACGTAACCTGGTACTGGTCGCTGAACTGATTATTCGATCCGCCCAGCAGCGCAAGGAAAGTCGAGGCCTGCATTACACATTAGACTACCCTCAACAGGATGACAGTAATCCAGCTAGCGATACCATACTTACCCCGAATAAATTGTAGAAACCTTTAAATCAGTATGAACAATACACGTATGGAAGCGACTATTATTAATACTTGTTAAAGTTAGAGTATTTTTACTTTCTTATTCATATTCTTGATTAATTGACATTCCAGCAACCCCGGTTCAGACTGCAGAAAAATAAAAACTGGAGGACGGATGATTTCCTATATAAGATTGTACTCTTATATATTCGTGGTCTGTACTCACAGCGCGTCTGCATTTGCCACCAATGGTTTGAATCTACTCGGCTTTGGAACAGAATCCATAGGCATGGCGGGAGCAGATATTTCCATTGCTCGTGACACCTTTGCACTGAACATCAATCCCGCTGGGCTGGCCCAAATTAAAACTGGTCGGCTTGATCAATACGCGGCCTTTGCTTATGCCCACAAAGTTAGTCATAAGGACGCATTCAACCGCAGAAAAAAAACATCCAATAAGCTAGCATTTCTAGGCGATGTTGGTTACGCAAAACGTATCAATCGATCGCTGACCGCCGGATTTGGTTTTTTTGCTCAGGGTGGTACAGGCAGTAAATTTAGAAATTTGAATACTGCATTCGGTACACGCGATGATCTGGCGGTAACTTTTAGAATTGCGCGCATCATTCCTGGGATCGCATATGCTATCAATGATCAACTGTCCCTGGGCATATCGTTACTGCTTACACAAGCCTCTCTGGAGCAAGAGATTTTTCCAGACACCTCGTTTATAGACCCAGGCAATGCATTGCCACCTTTTTTCGGCTTCCATTTAAAAGATGCGACAACCCTGAAATCGGGCTATAAAACCGGAATTTTGTATAAACCTGCTAAAAACTTATCGCTTGGGTTGTCCTATACCAGTAAAGTTGAACTAGACCTTGATGGAGGCTATGCCAATGTCAATATGTCTGCCATTGGCCTGGGGAAGGTGCGTTACCGTGATGCTGCATCCAGCGGTATTGATCAGCCAGAAGAGCTAGGCATCAGTATTGCCTGGCAAGCCAACAATAAATGGCTACTGGTAGCAGAACTGAACTGGATCAACTGGTCTGATGCCGTGAAAAAATCGCTGCTGAAATTCAAAGACCCGGACAATCCAGCAGCGCCAGCAGTGCTTGAACAAAGCATGAATCTTAACTGGCGAAATCAGTATGCCATCGCTTTGGGTACTGCGTACCAATGGAGTGAAAAGTTAGTCGTGCGTGGCGGCTTTAATTATGGCCGCAACCCGATCCCGGCCAACTCAACGAATCCATTGCTTGCACCCATTTCTAAATATCACTTTACTGCTGGATTAGGATATACCATCAATGCACATTGGCGAGCAGAAACAGCGTTGGAATATCAAGTGAAAGCATCTGAAACTTATACGAATTCACAACTACCCTTTGGTGCTAATAGTGAAGAACAGCTTTCCACGCAGGCATTGCATTTTATGGTGAGTTATATCTGGTAAGGTGATTTTGAGTAGTTAACTATGGCAGGAATTTTAAAAATAGTGGATGGTTTTCTAACCAGCGGGTATAAGTTTTCTGGAAATCAGCATCTACAACAGTTTCGTTTTTCCCTGCTCAATTCCCTGCTGATCATTGCTTCATTTTTTACCTTACTCAATTATTTTGCCTCGAAAAATGGGTTTGTTGAATTTTCACCGCTATACGAAAAAACCTTATTATTTTATGTTTTCGCCTGTTTATTTTCGATTTATATACTAAGAAAAGACAAAGCTTACTACCCTGTAGCTACGAACATTGTAGTTCTAAGCTCACTGGTACTTTTCTATTGTGCCCTGTTTGTTGTATTGAACGATGAATTCAGACTGGTCTGGTTTTTTCTGGTGGTATTTGCCAGCTTCGTCCTGATGGGGAAAAAATACGGCCTTATTTTGATGCTCTGTGTGCTGGCGAGTATTATCCTGATCAATCAACGTTATGATTTGGGATTTTCCAGATTTGCCCAGTTCACTTTTTTTAATTCATTTTTGATTTTTACTGCATTCGCCTATTTCTTTCTGGAGAAAATAGAAAAAGATGCCCTGGAATTCACACTATTGAATAACAGACTAAAACAAAAAGTAGCTCAGGAAACACATCAGCGAGAAGAGCATGAACAAATGCTATTGCGACAGTGCCGCATGGCGAATATGGGAGAAATGCTCGACTCGATTGCACATCAGTGGCGTCAGCCGCTAATGCACATCAATGCAATTTTATTGAATATGGATAATGCTTTGGAGTCGGAAAATCTGAATAAAAATTATCTTGATAGAAAGGTTGATGAAATCTCTTCTCTAACAGCCCATATGTCGCAAACCATAGAAGACTTTCGAGATCTTTTTAAAACAGAAAAAGAGCGGACGCGTTTTACTCTGAAAGGAATGATGAACGATGTCCTGGCTTTGATGAAAAACACGCTTCATGGAATAAATATAGAATATACATCTGGGGAAACAATTTCAGTTCTTGGCTATAAGAGTGAGCTAATTCAGATCATCATTATACTCTTGAGTAATGCCATTGAAGCACTCAATAGCCGCGATATACGCGACAAGAAGATAACCATCAGTATTAAGAAAAACAGCAGGGATGTCACCATCAGTATAGAAGATAACGCCGGTGGTATTCCAGCAGAAGACATCAACAGAATATTTGATCCTTATATGACCACAAAGGAACAGTCCGGCGGTACCGGGCTAGGTCTATATATCGCAAAAATCATTGTGGAGCATAAAATGTCAGGCGAGATAAATACCATGAACACAGCGAATGGCGCTAGATTTATCATCACATTAAGGGAAGAAGATGTTATCGATACTTAAAAAATCATCTGTTCTGTATGTGGAAGACGAGCCTGAAATTCAGGCGCAAATCTCCGAGTATCTGAAAAGCCATTTTGCCCACGTCTTTCTGGCTGCAAACGCTACAGAAGCGCTAAAGATATACCATCAACAGAATCCTGATGTGTTGTTTCTCGACATTAATCTCCCTGACATGGACGGATTAATGTTAGCCAGAAAAATTCGACAGAAAAATGATGGCATAAAAATCATCATGCTCACAGCTCATACTGAAGAGGATAAATTGCTACAGGCGATAGAACTGAATTTGACAAAATATCTGGTCAAACCCGTTGCACCTCAAGTGTTCAAGGAAACTCTGCGAATACTGGCCAGGGATTTGAAGAAAGAATCCAGGTCTCAATCTCCAGCAAGTGATATTCCAGCGTGGATAAACGTGGCAAAACTTCAAATGCCTCATTTAACAAACATATACCCAAGAAAAACACTGTTCAAATGCCTTGATTCTATGCGCAGCCTGGCCTGGATATCCGCTGCTGCAGGCAGTGGCAAAACAAGCCTGGTTAGTAGTTATCTATCGGCAAGAAAAAAACATTGCATCTGGTACCGTTTGGATGCTGACGATAACGATCCGGCCACATTTTTTCATTATCTGGCGCTCGCTGCAAAAAAAGAGGCACCACGGAGCAAGGATTTACCCTTATTAACAGCTGAATACCAGATGGGCATCACAACCTTTTCCCGGCGTTTTTTTGAGCGTCTATTTACTCAGATAAAGACACCCTGCACGCTTGTCTTTGATAATTACGAATGCTTAACAAATGACTCTATTCTGCATACTATTTTGTGTGAAGCTGTGAATGCATTACCTGAAAAAGCATCCGTTCTGATAACCAGTCGATATGCCCCTCCACCACCTTTTTCCAGACTTAAGGCAAGTCAAAATTATGGCCGTATTGATAATGACATGCTACAACTGAGCTTCAAAGAAACCAGTGAAATTGCTAAAATACACAGCAAACATGCATTAACAAAAGATCAGTTGCAAACAATTCATACGCTTAGCCAGGGCTGGATGGCCGGCATCGTCCTGTTGGCGAACACAAAAAACCTCCCGGCAGAACCTCGACAAACAGATGCTTCATTGCAGAATCTTTTTGATTATTTTACTGAAGAAGTTTCGCACAATATAGCATCAAAGAATCGCCACATACTCCAGAAAATCGCCATACTTCCAATTATATCGATAAGCAGCGCTATTGAACTGACCGGTCATTTAAATGCTGGGGACATACTGGCAGCACTAGCGGAAGACAATTTCTTCACATATGAACAGGAAGAACAATCGACATATCACCTACATCCGCTGTTCAGGGTGTCCCTGCTAAAACAGGCCGAGAAAGAATTGACCACGGATGAGTTTATAAACATAAAAGCAAAAGCCGCTTCTTTGCTGGAAAGCGATCAGCAAATTGAAGCAGCCTACGATCTATATATTGAAATCGGTGAACTATCCGAGGCGGCTCGCCTGATATGCCAGCAAGCACCCGCACTGCTACAGCAAGGGCGCTTCAAAACCCTGCTTGGCTGGATTTCACGGTTACCGGATACGATGCTTACGCAGACACCCTGGGTTCTCTACTGGCAGGGCATCGGGCAACTGTTTCCTGACCCGATGGGTTCACGGCTGACGCTGGAGAAATCCTATATGTTATTTGAAAAACAACAGGAAACTCCTGGAGCGATACTGTCCTGTTGCGGCGCGATCATGACATACCCGATGGTGTGGGATGATTTTCATCAGATGGATCCCTGGCTTGAAAAGTTAGAGTCTTTACTTGATCCGTCACCGAACAATATTCCACCAGAGATAACGGCTCAAATCACCAATGCAATGGTCTCTGGTTATTTATACCGACGCACAGGGCATGCGCAGTTACCGTTATGGGTAGAACGGAGCATTGCGATTTTGCCCAAAACACAAGATCCCTTTATTCGGGTTATGCTGCTACAGAACTGCTTTTTCATGCACATATGGCAAGGAGAATTTACCAAAGCCTCACTATTGCTGGAACAGTTTCGGCCCATCCTGACAGGCAAGAAATCCGGTGCATTCAGCCAGATCTGGTTCCATGCCATTGAGTGTTGCTATTACTGGAACTGTGCAGAAGCAGATCTGGCTATTGCCGAGGCAGAAAAAGCACTGCAATTATCTAGCAGTACCGGTGTGCATGTCATGGATGTACTGGCGCATTATCATCTCGGTATAGCGAATGCGATTCATGGTCGACTGGAAGCTGCGCGAGAAAATCTAAAAAACCTTCGGCCGCTCATTATGGGCCAATTAATGAATGAAGCTGCCTGTTATCAGTTAGAAGCTAACATTGCATGGCATGAAGGAAATTTGAACAAAGCGCGTGAGGCAATAGAGCTATCAGTGAGGCTGGCTGACCAAGCAGGCTTGAGTTTTCCGCATGCGTTGCAGCTGACTGGTTTAGCGATTATCCAGTTTGAACAGGGCGATGAAAAAGAGGCGAGCAACACACTTGCAAAAGCTGAAGCAATAGCCAAATCAAATAAATTAAACTACATCCTGTTTGAAACAGGTTTATTTAAAGCCTATTTCAAGCTGCAACAAGGGCAGTACGATAAAGCCATTAATGCACTGGAAATCGCTCTGAATATTGGCCGTAAAACAGACCGTGTCGCCACAAGCTGGTGGCAAGCAAAGATTATGAGCATGCTTTGCGGAGCTGCATTGCAGGCCAATATTCATCCCGACTATGTTCGAAAGATTATCCGCAAACGTAAATTGCTGCCAACCACTGAAAACTACACGCTTGAGCAATGGCCATGGCCAGTACGAATTTATACCCTCGGTGGATTACACATAGAAATTGATGGTCAGGCCCTTACGCCTGGCAATAAATCTCCTTCTAAACCACTCGAACTCCTTGAAATCCTGATCTCCCTCGGTGCGAAAAATATTAAAACAACAAAACTTGCTGACATACTCTGGCCAGAGGCAGAAGGTGACGATGCCCTTGAATCCTTTAAAACAAATTTACGCCGCTTGCGCAAATTGTTGCAACATGATGAGGTACTGCCGTTGAAAGAAGGCAGGCTAAGCCTGAATCAGGATATCTGCTGGACTGATGCCCAGGCATTGCTGGAATTATCCAGTACGACTGAAAATCCGGATAATATTATCCGCCTTTACACCGGGTCTTTTCTTGGCGATCAAGACACCCCCTGGGCCATGCATCTACGTGAACAATTGCGCAATAGTTTCCTTAAAGCCATTCAGTCACAGGGAAAATCACAGCAGTCAGAAGGCAACTGGCAGCAGGCAATAGACTTTTACGAAAAGGGCCTGGCCGTAGAAAGATTCACCGAAGTTTTTTACCAGCAACTCATGATTTGCTATCAGCAGTGCAATCAACCAGCCGAAGCTTTACACGTGTATGACCGCTGCAAAACCATACTAGAGCAGGAATTTGGTATTTCTCCATCCCGGAAAATACAGGAACTTGCTAACACCATTAAGGCAATGCATAAATAACTTACCGGTTCTTTTCAAGCTGTCCCCTATCTGTCCCCTCTTATCAAGTAGCATCCGTCTATCCATCAATTTCATTTGATTGTCGGAAACCGGAGAGCACCAAAACCATGACCGGAATACAAAGTTTGCTTGTTCGTATATATGGATATTCTAATGAGAACAAACAGCCCTGGGGCATTGTGAAAGTGGTTGGCGAATCCGAAGAACACCATTTTCACAACCGGGGCGAATTGCTGGACAAGATACTGGAAATCACAACGGCCGGTGAAACAGACTTATTGGAAAAACAAGAGCAGTAAAACACATCAACGAAAGGGAGTCTTCAATGATCGGAATCAAAACAGGAGAAGAAAAAAATGATTAAATCAATTAGTACTATCTGTGTATTTGTATTATCACTATCAACAGCATTGCCAGCTAATGCGTCGGTCTACAGTTTTTCCTATCAGGGAATGTTTTCAGTATTGAATCCAGGTGGTAATTCTATTGATAATGTTGTTGGTAGAGTCGATATTTCTGGTGCGCTTTCTTACGATGATATTGCTGGTGAAGGAACTTTTTCTGTCGCACCTTTTGTTATTACAAGTAGTGCTCTTCCAGTGGAGTCGACGCCAGCAACGATACTGGCTGTCGGTGATGGACAGGGAAACACGGGTGCTTTAATTCAATCAGATATAAATTTTACAATTAATAGCAGTGAAGTTTTAGTTTCCCTTGAATGGGATGCGACGGGTTTTTTTAATGCGCTTTCTGCAGGTTTACCCGTGCCTGGATTTCTAGGGCAGTTTGCTGAGCTACAGGGTGATGTACTAACAAAAGCAGAATTTATTCTTCCTGATCCCTTTCCAACTCCATTTTCTCCACCGTCAGGCCTCAATATAACAACGGTGAATATCGGTAGTGTTGCACCAGCCTCAGATTTAATTAATTTAAATGGTTTGGCTCCTGTCGGTCTCGCACCGTTTGCAACAACAATGCCTTTCGGCAATACATCTCCGATTACCACTGGACCATTCCAGGATTTTTACTTCAATCTGGATATTACCGATATGACATTGGAATCGATTGGTGCTTCACCTGTTCCATTGCCTGCGACTGTCTGGTTATTGTTGTCAGGTCTTGGGGTTCTAGGCTGTTGCCACCACCGGAATATTGCCAGCTAATTCTTTCATTCAAGGAGCACATCATGTTAATCAATAAAAACACACTCACAGCGATTCCATTCATCACCTTGTTGGGTTTGTCAGGTTTTTCCGCTTCCAGTCAGGCGATCAGTATTTCATACGATCTGATTGCGAACGGTGGCAATGATTACCGTTATGAATACACCGTCACCAACGATGGTTCTCTGGGGGCCGGTATCGCAGTGGGGTTATTTGATATCAGCTTTGATACCAATCTGTATCAGGAAACCTCTCTGTCGATCAGCAGTCCAGGGGCTATCACTGCTAGCTGGGATGAAGCAATACTGGCATCAGGGCCGAGCATACCTGCTGTTTACGATGCTTTTTCATCATCCGCTGGCATTAGCGATGGAGCAAGTAGCAGCAGTTTTACCGTCGCTTTCACGTGGACAGGTGGCGTGCAGGGGCCTGGTAGCCAGACCTTTGAAATTTTTGACCCCGTCAACTTCACTTTACTCGAAACTGGTACAACTATCTCTGCAGTCCCCGCTCCGGGGGCACTGCTATTACTGGCTTCCGGTCTGATCGGCTTCAGTCGATTTTACAGGCAGGGTAATGGAGGACACAACACGTGAACCGTGCAATTAAAATGCTCAGCAGCTTGCTTCTGGCAGGCAGTTCACTGAACGTCAATGCAGTTCCATTATCGGACACCAGCCTGAATATAGACAATTACAGACTAACCAATATACAGCGAATCAGCCGCTTTGAATATGAATACACCTATTCAGCCGATGCCATCAACACAGGCGCAGCGCTTGGCAATGTGACTGCAACGCTGGGCAGTAACTCTAACGCAATGACAGTCACTGAAGGATCACTGAGTTTTGGAAACATTGCTGACAATACCACCCAGAGTAGTAATGATACCTTTAGTGTACGGCATAATCGGCGTGTCGGAACGTTTGATACGAGTGCATTTTTATGGGACGTAAGCATTTCGCCAAACCTTGATCCGACGGCATTTATCTTGAAGATAAAAACGGATAACATTACGGTTTCACCTTTCAATCCAAACCCACCAAGTGACTCGGAATTCACCATACCCGTGAGCGGTGGCATATTTCTTAACTATGACTATACCGTTGATTGTGACAGTGACGGAATTTCTGAAGCAAGCAATGTAACTGACAGCTATACCTGCCAATACAATGCGCCAGGTATATATACAGTCAGTATTACTGGCACTTTCCCAAAAATTGTATTCAATCGTTCTACCGAGGCCAAAAAATTAATATCCATCGAGCAATGGGGTTCACAAGAATGGGATGATATGGAGCTTTCGTTTGCTGGTTGTATCAATATGATTTACAACGCAACCGATAAACCAAATCTCTCACGTGTCACGCGCTTGAATGCAATGTTCTGGGGCGCAGAAGTATTCAATGGAAATATAGATAATTGGGATGTCAGTAATGTACAGGACATGACGCTCCTTTTTGCGGGCGCAAAATTATTTAACCAGACTATCAGTTCATGGAATGTCAGTCGAGTTAGATCGATGGAATTTATGTTTTCTGGAGCTACTGATTTCGATAAAGACCTTGGTAACTGGGACACAGGCAATGTAACCAATATGAAAGACATGTTTGAAGGAGCCATCAACTTTAATCAGAATATCAGCCAATGGAACACAGGCAATGTCACAACAATGTTCAGAATGTTTCAGGACGCAGCTTCTTTCAATCAGGATATTAGTCAGTGGGATGTCAGTAAGGTAACGAACATGGCTTACATGTTTGCACGTCAATTCAAGTCTTCGCCATTCAATCAAAGCCTTACCACATGGGATGTTAGCTCTGTAACGGATATGCAAGGAATGTTCAGACTGAGCAACTTTAATTCTGCGATTGACAACTGGGATGTCAGTTCTGTTACCGATATGTCACGGATGTTTGAACAAAACTTCAGCTTCAACCAGGGTATTTCCAGCTGGAATGTCAGTGCCGTTACGTCCATGGAACGCATGTTTACCAGGGCTGTAAACTTTACCGACCACGATCTGAGTACCTGGGATGTTAGAAACGTAGCTTTGCACGATTTCTTTCTTGCTGGTGCAGGATCGGGAAATATTGCACCGCAATGGCCATAAACACACTGGAGAATAGATAATGATTGCCTTGAAAACTCGATTATTAAGACTGTTCGGATGTGCCCTGAGCACAGCAAGTATTTCATTCCATGTCAATGCAATACCTCTGTCAGAAACAACCCTGACGATTGACAACTACACACTGATCAATACACAACGGATCAACCGGTTTGAGTATGAATACACCTATACTGCGGATATAACAAACGCAGGTATAAGTCTTGCCAATGTTTCAGCCACACTCACCAGCAATTCTACAGTCATTAGCGTGGTTGATCGCTCACTAAGTTTTGGAAACGTTGTCAAAGCCACCAAAAAAAGCAGCAATGATAGCTTTACCGTACGCCATAATCGGCGCAGTGGTATTTTAAATACGGATGTATTTGTCTGGAATGTGAAATTTGCCAACAACCCTCGCATAGTAAACCGTATTGACATGGATGGAAACTCAGTCGAAATCCCTGTAATACCTGGTGATCTTCTTGCGGCTGTTCTGCTAGGTGTCAAAACAGGACAGTGGACAGAAACCACAGGAATTATTGCTGCATTTGATGGGATTTCAGGACGAAACCCGACAACCCCTGGGCTCGCAATCAAAGATGTCAACAAGGCCGGTCTCACGGGGCTTCTCCGTCACACATCTGATTTGCTGTCAAGCCAGACACTGACTGCCAAAGAAACTGCGGAACTTGAAGCCGCAATGATCTTTTTTATGCCAAACCAGGTAATGCTTGATCAGATCAGTAAACCCTCCAGCCGATCATTCAATCAAGGTAATTTACAGTCTGGCAACAATGCTGTCATGATCAGTTCTGAATCAAATTTATCTGATTCTGAGAATCCTGTATCCAGTAAAGCACTTGCTACACAGGCTGGAATTAACACTTCCGAGTGTGCCATTTTTGGAATTGATGAAAGTAAAATAGGTGCCGATGGGAAGTGTTTCATCTATGATAAGATTATATCAGGTGGCCACACGCTTAAGGTATTTTATCCGAATTCATGGAAAGACAGTTCGAATGATATCGCACGCGTTGATCTCACGCTTGCTGCAATGATAAAGAGCAATGAAATATTTGCATCCATGGCTACAATCGGGGATATTAATCTTGTATTCAGCTTACTCTCCAGTGGGACAACGCTCGCTTCTCAATCGTACTTTGACCTACAGAAACCCTGCCCCCTGACTGTTTATCCTGCAGCATCGTTCAACACAAAAGATGAGGTCTATCAACAGACAATCGCCCATGAAGTCTTTCACTGTGTACAAGACCGCTCTTTTATCACTAGCCCATACGGAAGGCACGGCTGGTGGCTGGAAGGATCAGCTGAATATTTCAGTAATGTCGTTTATCCATTTGCAGATGACGAACATAGAACAATAGAACACTTTGACATCAGATCGTCGGAAGAAGATCTGACAGCAATGTCATATGAAAATACGGTATTTTTTCAATACTATGCCAATCGTCGGGGAAACGCTGGCACTATCAAGTTATTAGAAACCGTGTCAAATGCTGGAGGAACACTGGAATCAATAGCATCAGTTACTGGCACTAAACTCTGGCAGGATTTCGTCATCGCTTTTATGGCCGAAGCAATTCTTGACTCAGGTACCGGAAAATTGGCAGCCGGTAGATACACTACAAACGACGAATTCATTAAAATCCAGCAATCCATAATCATTGAATTTGGCACAGACCCCATGATTGCCACACGTTACGCAATTCAATACAAAGAAATTAGACGGTATACACAAAACCCTGAATCTGAGCAGGGATTGCCACTGCACAGTTTTAGTAAAGGGAAGAACCGTCGCAATGAAAATTCATGGTCCCTGTTACCTATTGATCTTCGAACCGGCTGCGTCGATCATGAAAATTATCTTCTAGTCACCACCACAGTTGACGAACCAGGAACATTTACAATAGATGTAACAAAAACAGAAGAAGCAACCTGCGACGCCTGTATGCTGGGTGCCTGGGAACTTGATCTTAATACATTTAAAGACTATATAAATGGTAGCTTTTCGGCTAATGGCGTGACCGGGCCAATAACCAATATTCGGGGAAGTTATCAATTCGACTTTAATGAAGGTGGTGCATTCAGTTCTTTTCGCCAACCTATTATTGTCACTGTCTCTCAAGACGGTTTCAGCTTACCTTTTGAAATAGTCGGTGAAGAAACTGGAAATTACTTTGCCGATAGTGAAGATATCACAGTTTCTAATCTGGTTGGAAACGCCTCAGCCGGAGCTGCTGGAGGCCCATTGATCGGCGGTCCGCCAACTTTTTTTTCAGGTGCTACCAGCCCATATTTCTGTAAAGGTGATTCGTTGTTGATTTTCAATCAGACCTATGCCCCCCTTGAACTTGATCGAATTAACAAGCTACCAGTTCCGGACAGCGTTGAGGTTCTAGAAGGCACACGTCCAGTTGTCGATATTGATACAGATGGGGATGGCATAGGTAACCAGCGTGACCTTGACGATGATGGCGATGGATTTAGCGATATTGATGAAATAAACGCTTTAACTAACCCTTTAGATCCTGATTCTGTACCAACGGTCTCTCCCCCGGCCCATGCAGCATTTAAGATAAAAATAAAAAGCAACAATAACCCTGGAGATACGCCAGAGTTTTATATTAATGCCATCAATAATCAAAACTATAGCTATCACGTTGATTGCAATAATGATGGCGTTAATGAAGCAACTGCACAAACATCAGGCTACCTTTGTCAATATCAAAGTGAAGGTGAATATATCGTTAGTATTACGGGAATATTCCCACAATTCTCAATGCATTCAGATCGTTTTATTAGAAACCATGAAAAATTACTGGCAATCGAACAATGGGGTACGGGTGAATGGTTGTCGTTTGCTTTCTCTTTTTCGGGGGCAATTAACCTGACGCTAATAAATGCTCAAGATACACCGAATTTATCAAAAGCATTATCATTGCAACATATGTTTTCGGAAGCGAATCAATTTAATAGTGATATTAACAATTGGGGCGTCAGCACAGTTACTGATATGCGATCAATGTTTTCCCAGGCAAATTCATTTGATCAAAACTTAGGCAATTGGGATATTCGCAATGTTACCAGGATGTCCAGCATGTTTGATGGTGTACATTTATCCGTTGAAAACTACAACAACCTGTTGTTGGGTTGGAGCCAACTTCCAGAAATTAAAGCCGATGTCATATTTGATGGCGGGAATAGTCAATATAGCGGACAGGCTGTAATTAATGCCAGAAATTTCCTTTCTACTGATAATAATGGTCCTCACTGGAAAATTCAGGATGGCGGATTGCAATAAACACAGGGGGTGTCCCATGGTCTGCATGGAAATTAATCCTGACACTGTCTCCTATCTGTCCCCTGCCATAGGGTATGTTCTACACAGATGAAAGTTTTGAGCTAATTTGTCTGGTTTTATGGGTTAAGCGGTAACGTTACAGTGAGATAAAGGAATGCATAAAGAGAAAGCAACTGACTACAAAAAAAGTTTTTACAGGGAATTGGTCTGACAAGTTGCCTTAACCGTTTCAACTGGCAAAGGCATAAAAACGTAGGGTGGATCAAGCGCAGCGGATCCACGGGTATGCCACGCAAAGTGGGGTGTAATTTTACACATGGGATTTGGATTTTCACAAGTCTGTCGGATTCGTACATATCGGGGAGGGAGTGGTTTTCGTGGATCCGCTGCGCTTGATCCACCCTACGATTCACATGACGTAGTAGTGATTGAGAATGTTCTTTCTGGAGAAAAGTATGCGTAAACCTGATTGTCTAAACTTTACTTTTTACCCTGCGCTACTCTTCATGAGTAGCCTGAGCTTGTGTCACCCTGTCTGGGCCGCAACCGATATCACTATGGTATCGGACCAACCCGCCATCGAAGCATTCGGCGACAGTTCTGTGCGTATTACTCTGGGGCAGGTAGCGACGGAAGACATCCATTTACGTCTCATCACCGAACCAGGAACAGCCACTTCTGGCAGGGATTTTATTCCGCTTGATCTGGAAGTCACCCTGCCCATTGGCG
>JAZGGH010000081.1:0-58520 GCA_036480335.1 Gammaproteobacteria bacterium
ATGAAAACCCGGTGTCCTAGGCCTCTAGACGATGGGGACAGGACAAACTACTCGTGCTTCTTAAGAAGCGGGCATACCGGCATCTGTAGTATTCAGATGGACCGACCGAGTAACACACCCTTTTTAGCATTTCTGGTGGAGCTAGGCGGGATCGAACCGCCGACCCCTTGCATGCCATGCAAGTGCTCTCCCAGCTGAGCTATAGCCCCGAAAAGCGAACGCGAACTTTACGTGACTGCGTGGCTAGTGTCAATAAACGACTGGCAGTTTTGGCATTATTTCCGTTTATTTTTTTCAATTTTCTCCCAGGAATCACGCAGCGTCACAGTCCGGTTGAAAATCGGCCTGGCATCGCTGCTATTCAAATCCCGGCAAAAGTAGCCTTCTCGCTCGAACTGGAACACATTTCCAGGCTGACTGTCTGCTAACGCAGGCTCTAGCAGGCATTGTGTCAACACCCGCAACGATTCAGGATTCAGGTATTCCTTAAAATCTTTTTCATCTTTCGCCACATCAGGATGCGGCGTTGAAAACAGACGATCATAGAGATGCACTTCGGCCGGGATGCCATGCTTCACTGATACCCAGTGGACCACGCCCTTCACCTTGCGGCCTTCAGGCTTAGCGCCCAGGGTAGCTGGATCATAGCTGCAACGCAGCTCAATGATTTCATCCTGACTGTCCTTAATCACCTCATCACAGCGAATCACATAAGCATTACGTAAACGGACTTCACCGCCACTGACCAAACGTTTGAATTTAGCCGGTGCCTGTTCACGAAAATCTTCACGGTCAATCACTAGCTCACGGGTAAAAACAATCTCACGCATACCCATGGATTCATCCTGGGGGTGATTCGCCACGGTTAGCACTTCTTCACTGTCTTGCGGATAGTTGTCGATAACGATCTTGAGCGGCTGCAACACCGCCATACGCCGCTGTGCATGAGTATTCAGATCTTCACGGATGCAGTTCTCTAAAACCCCCATTTCGACATTGTTTTCTGACTTGGTAACACCGATACGCTCACAGAAATCACGGACTGAGGCAGGCGTATAACCACGCCGTCTCAGACCGGCAATGGTCGGCATGCGTGGATCATCCCAGCCGACAACATGACCATCAGCCACCAACTGCGTTAATTTACGCTTACTGGTCACGGTATATTGCAATTCCAGTCGTGAGAATTCAATTTGCTGCGGGTGACTTTGCTGATCCAAAGTATCCAGAAACCAGTTGTACAGTGGGCGATGATCTTCAAATTCCAACGTACACAGGGAGTGGCTAATCCCTTCGATAGAATCTGACAGGCAGTGAGTAAAATCATACATCGGGTAGATGCTCCAGGCCTCGCCGGTCTGGTGATGCACAGCACCCTGCCGAATCCGGTAGAGAGCAGGATCACGCAAGTTGATATTCGGTGATGCCATATCGATTTTGGCACGCAGAATACGCAAACCGTCTTCAAATTCACCGTTGCGCATGCGGCTGAAGAGATCCAGATTCTCCTCAATACTGCGCTCTCTGTATGGGCTATCCTTTCCCGGTTTGGTTAAGGTGCCGCGATAAATACGGGTTTCTTCCGCTGAGAGATCACAGACATAGGCCTTGTTCATTTTAATCAGCTCAACGGCAAACTCGTATAAGCGGTCAAAATAATTCGATGCAAAATACACCTGCTCGCCCCAGTCGAAACCGAGCCAGCGAACATCCTGCTTGATAGCCTCGACGAATTCAATGTTTTCCTTATGCGGATTCGTGTCATCAAAACGCAGGTTACAGCTACCTTTATAATCTTCAGCAATGCCAAAATTCAGGCAAATGGATTTTGCATGACCGATATGCAGGTAACCATTCGGCTCAGGCGGAAAACGTGTTGCCACCTTGCCGCCGTGCTTGTTTACAGCGCAATCTTCATCAATGATCTGGCGAATAAAATTGCTCGGCGTTGAGACCTCTTCACTGCTCATTCAATAACCTCGAATTTCTGTTTTATTATCTTATAAGTATAATGAATACTGATCCGAATGGCACTTACATAAGCCTGAGATGATTAAAATGGCGTGTAGGTTGGCGCTGAGCTCGCGAAGCCCGACAGGCTGGTAGCTAATGCAGTTGGGCTTCGTGCCTCAGCCCAACCTACGTCCATTAAATTTGCTGGCTTCGCCTCTACGATTGGGCGTTTGCGGCACGCTCCCGCACAAACTCTATCGCCCTGTCCAGACGTTTTAACGTAGCCTCACGCCCCACCAGCGCCAGCGTCACATCAATACCCGGTGTGGCTGCTCGCCCGGAAAGCGCCACCCGGATCGGTTGGGCCACTTTACCAATGTTCAGATCAAGACTTTCAGCCGTTTTGATGACTGTCTGGTGCAAGGCATCAGGCACCCAGAGTTCTTGCGCCGCCAGTGCATCTCGCACTTTTTCCAGCGGTTGTAACGCCACCGGTTTCAGGTGTTTTTTTGCCGCCTTTGCATCATATTCATCAAAATCCCGGTAAAAGAAGGCGCTGATCTCGGCCATTTCTGTTAGCGTTTTAGCCCGCTCATGTTGCACCGTTGCCACTTCCAGCAAGTCAGGCCCCTCGGCCGGATCAATACCCAGCTTGCCAAGGTGATGACTCAGGTGGCGGGCAACATGCTCAGGTGAACAATCCTTAATATATTGTTGATTTAACCATTGCAGCTTTTCAGTATTAAAAATCGAGGCGGCCTTGTTCACATCAGCCAGATCAAACAACTCAACCATTTCATCCACCGAAAACAGTTCACGATCACCGTGTGACCAGCCTAATCTGACCAGATAATTCAACAGTGCTTCCGGCAGATAACCCTCTTCATGGTACTGCAACACACTCACTGCCCCGTGCCGCTTCGACAGGCGCTTGCCATCCTCACCCAGAATCATCGGCACATGCGCATAAATCGGTGGCTGTTTACCCATCGCTGCCAGTAAATTAATCTGGCGCGGCGTATTATTGAGGTGATCATCGCCACGGATCACATGCGTAATTTCCATGTCACTGTCATCAACAACCACCGTCAGATTATACGTTGGAGAACCATCGGTACGTTTGATAATCAGGTCATCCAGCTCGGTATTGCTGAACGTTACCTGACCACGAATCAGATCATTCACGACTACATTGCCATCATCAGGATTGCGGAAACGAATAACGTAAGGTGCATCTGCAGAGGGGGCTTCAGTCAGCTCGCGGCAGTGGCCGTCATAGCGTGGCTTAATCTTGTTTGCCATCTGTCCGGCTCGCAACTCATCGAGCCGTTCGCGGCTACAGTAACATTTATACGCTCGCCCCTGCTCCATCAATGCCTGGATCACTTCTTCGTAGCGATCAAACCGGTGGGTCTGATAAAACGGCCCTTCTTCGTAATCCAGGCCGAGCCAGGTCATTCCTTCAAGAATCGCATTCACCGATTCCGGCGTAGAGCGTTCAAGATCGGTATCCTCAATACGCAAGACGAACTGGCCGCCATGTTTACGGGCATAAAGCCAGGAAAATAACGCGGTACGTGCGCCACCGATATGTAGATAACCGGTAGGGCTGGGGGCAAAACGGGTTCGGACTGTCATCGACTCTTCTATTCATTGATCAAACACAGGCGGATTCTAGCAGACTTGCCAGCAATTCGGTCAGTTTGAAATCCTCAATATGCGGAGTATGATCTGAAAAAGATAATAATCTTAAGAACCCAAACAATAATATAGCAGCAAGGAGGTTTGAAATGATTCGATCCCAGCAACAGACTCTGGCTTCATGTGTGTTTTTTCTGTCTACTGCCACCCCGCTTCTCTCTTACGCTTCAGGATTTGCACTCATTGAAAACAGTGCCAGTGGACAGGGTAATGCCTTTGCCGGCGCTGCTGCCACCGCAGAAGATGCCAGCACAATTTATTTCAATCCGGCAGGCATGGCAAAGATCGATCACCAACAGTTCACCACTGCTGGACACCTGGTCTTTCCCGATGCCAAATTTAATAACAAAAATTCATCGCAATCTGCGTTGGTTGGCGGTGGCCCGCTGACTGGCGATGACTCCGATGGCGGGCAGTTTGCCATTGTGCCAAACCTCTATTACCTGCGCCCAATCAATTCCCGGATAACGCTGGGGCTCGGTATCACCTCTCCATTCGGCCTGAAAACCGAATATGACGATGACTGGGTAGGTCGTTATCACGGCGTTACCACCGATCTGAAAACCGTCAATGTTAATCCTTCCATCAGCTTCAAGGTGAACGAGTCCTTTTCACTCGGCGCGGGTCTCAATGCCCAGTATGCCGATGTTATTCTGACCAGCGCCATCGATATTGGCGCACTGTGTTTTGCGGCTGTTAATCCGGCCACCTGTACCGCCTCCGGGGTTACCCCGCAGCAGGCAGATGGCTTTGCTGAGCTGACGGGAGACAATGCCAGCTCCATCACCCTTGGCTACAATCTGGGTCTACTCTTTGAATTCAACCAGGCCACCCGCATCGGCCTGGCCTACCGTTCGAAAATGAAACATAAAGTTAAGGGAGATGCCGATTTTACTGTGCCTGCTAATGCAAATTTCCTGACCGCAAGTGGCCTTTTCACAGATACTGACCTGAAATCCACAGTTACCCTGCCCGACTCACTTTCTCTCAGCGTCTTGCATCGTTACAACAGCCAGTTCGCTATCATGGCGGATGCCACCTGGACAGGCTGGAGCAAATTCGAAGAGTTGCGCATTAAATATGATAATCCGGTTCAGCCTGACAGCGTGACAACAGAAGACTGGAATGATAGCTGGCGATTTTCTCTCGGTGTACACCTGCGTCTGAATGGCCCCTGGTTACTGCGTGGCGGCGTTGCCTACGATCAGACACCGGTACCGGATAGCAGACACCGCACCCCGCGTATCCCTGGCACTGACCGTACCTGGGTTTCTGCTGGCCTGCGCTATGCCACCTCGGATCGCTGGTCTGTTGATGTTGGCTATTCACACCTGTTTATCGACAAGACAAAAATCAACAACACCTTTGAAAGCAGCGTACCGACACTCGCCGCCACCGTGGACGGTGAATATGAAGCCGCGGTCGACATTCTCAGCGCACAACTCAACTGGAACTTCTAGGAATATGGAGAACATGACATGAAACTTTCAACCCTCTTTTTTTATCTGTCAGTTGCCAGCATCCTGAGTGGCTGTGAAACCGATTCAGACACTGACCTGCAAGACTCCCTGAATGCAGCGGCCACCGAAAGCCAGTTTGATCCAGCTAGCGGGATTATTCCGTTTCCGAATAATTTGTTGTTCAGCGGCACTGCCGATGGCACCTTAAACATTCCTGTCGAGGATGACAGCGACCTGGCCAATCCAAGAGTTGCCATGAATGGTGTTGATGGTTTCTCTACCATTGCCCCGATGACAACCGGGTTTGGTGCAGCACTGGATGCATCAAGCATTAGCCCTGCCGCAGTGCGACTGTTTGAAGTATCCCTGTTAGTTGCAGGTGGCCCAGTGGGCGGTGTGACAGAAGAACTGGTATTCGGTGAAGATTTTGTCGCCACCGTATCAGCTGCTGACAGTAGCAATAAAACCCTGGCAATTGTTCCGCTAAAACCCCTCAAAGCAAAAACAGCCTACTATGTTGCTATTACCCGCAGCCTTAAAGCCGCTGGCGGGGGCAATATTGCAGCCAGCTCGATCTACACATTGGCTAAAAGCAGCACTTCTCTGGTTGACAATGGCATCAGTACCATTCCGCGACTGCTCGACGATACACAGGCGCAGGCACTTGAACCATTGCGGATAATCACCAGCACCAGCGAGCAAAGCGTTAGCGCTGCCAGCGACCTGCAAACACAAGACATTATCCTTAGCTGGAGTTTTGTCACCCAATCAATTTCTGACGTGCTGACAAAAGTCCAGGCAGATATTCGTGCCGCAGCTGTACCCACCTCAACGTTACAGGATACCCAGGCAGATTCTCCGGCGGGCGCCGCTGATATCCATGCCGGCACCCTTGCCGTTCCTTATTACCTGACGGCAGCTAGCGGCATCAATGACCCGACTCCACTGGGATCCTTCTGGAAAGATGCAAACGGCAACCTGCTGAGCCAGTTCAACCCAACACCCGCAGCCACTGGCACTGGCACCCAAACCATTCCACTGCTGGCATCCATCCCGAAAACGGCCACTGGGGCCATGCCGGTTGTCATTTACCAGCACGGTATTACAACCAACCGGGCCACTATTCTTGCGGTTGCTGACGCCTTTGCTGCAGCCGGCATTGCTGTCGTCGCCATCGACATGCCGATGCACGGTTTAACCGGCAACGAAACTAACGGTACAGAAAATTTCAAAATAAATGGCCTGGAACGTACTTTTGACCTTGATCTGGTCACACAAGATGCAACCGGCAGCATCACTGCAGCCACACCGGATGGCATTACCGACAGCTCTGGTCGCCATTTCATCAACCTGAGCAATCTGCAAAATTCCAGGGACAATGTCCGCCAGGCCGTCTCCGATCTATTTACCCTGAGTTACGCCCTGACAAATATGAATGCCGGTGGCAAAACCTTCGATACCAGCAAGGTCTACTTCCTCGGCCACTCACTCGGCGGCATTGTCGGCCTGACCTTCCTCGCCATCGAACCCACAGATTCCGTCAAGGATGCTGTCATTGCCATGTCAGGCGGTGGTATTGCCAAACTGCTGGATGGTTCAGCCGCATTCGGCCCAGCCATTGCCGATGGACTTGCCACCCAAGGCATCATCAAAGGCACCCCTGAATTTGAATCTTTCATGGGTGCGGCTCAAACTGTCCTCGACTCCGGTGATCCGATTAACTTCGCCCAGGCCGCCGCCAACGGGCGCGGCATCCTGTTCTTCGAAATTGTCGGCGGTGGTGGCATCCCTTCTGATACAGTCATCCCCAACCGTGTACCTGATGCCAACGACAACCGTGGCACCATCGCCTCGCCGCTGTCCGGCACAGATCCGCTTACTACAGCACTCGGCCTGACCCAGTACAACACCACAACCACTGGCGATAACCTGAAAGCACTGGTCAGATACTCCGCCGGCGACCACGGTTCTCTCCTCTCCCCGGCTGCCAGCCTGGATGTGACCACTGAAATGCAAACCGAAGCAGTTACCTTCATCGGCAGTGATCTGCAAACGGGAAGCAATACCTTATTGATTACGAATAGCTCGATTATTGCAGCGCCCTGAAAGCTTTTAGGAACATTGATTATGGATCCCAAATCGCACTGGAGAGACATTTACCAAATAAAGATTCTAAACGAGTCAGCTGGTTTCAAGAACATGCGGAGACTTCCTTAAAACTGATTAAACAGCATGTCAACAATAAAAGTTCCCAGCTTATCGACATAGGCGCTGGTGCATCCACACTGGTCGATGATCTACTTGAGTCTGGCTACAGGAATATTGATGTGCTGGATATTTCAGACGATGCTCTGTTGATTACCACAACAAAGACTGGGGGGGGGGAAAACAGAACCAGGTTAACTGGCATAGTGCCAATATACTGGAAGCCTCTCTGCCTCGGCACCATTACGATCTCTGGCACGACCGCGCCCGTATTTCACTTTCTAACCTGGGAAGAAGACCGTGAAAAACACATTCAGCAGGTTATAAAAGCGCTAAAACCTGGCGGCAAAATAATTATTTCAACCTTGGCCAAGATGGCCCGCTCAAGTGCAGCGGCTTACCCATTGTCCGCTATAACCATGAATCATTGCATGAGGAGTTTGGTCTGCATTTACATTACTGGAACACGGCAAGGAAAACTACCTCACACCGGATGGATCTGTGCAGAAGTTTATTTATTGTTATTGTCGTTTGGAAGTGGCTTAGGGAACCTGTCAAACAGTTAATTCGCTACTCACTCTCATAAACCACCCTGTCCCCTGGAAAACAAACAACAAAACTTGAAAATCCCGCGTTGAAATTTCAAGCAATATTCACATTATTTCTCACCCGGTTCCACCCATCCCCATTGAGCAAATGAGGTTATGCAGTAATCGACCGTATTGAGGTTAAGCACAACACAGTTGAGGTCTGTTTCATTCTGCAAACACAAGGCTCTTAAATATATGTAAAACTATTATAAGCTACTGACTCCAGTGGATCTGGCCACGAAGGGCGGGACCTCCTACAGTACATAGTTGTTCAAAACGTAAATCAATCGCAATTATTTCATCCGCTTGATAAGTTACGCTATCGATAACAAACCAACCATCCTTTGTACTACAGCCGCGATCACTTACCCATGACATTCCAGCTTTCGCCTTATTATCATGTGGATTCACAATACCGCCGTAATAACCTGTTTCAAAACGATTTAGATGATCCATAATTGTGAATTCGCCAAGCCAATTATAATCAGTATCACCATTTATAAGAAGATAATTATTTGACGTACCAAACCAAAATTCAGAATCAGCTTGTGTATAGAGGTAGGTCCCTCCCTGCCCGACTACCTCGCCAACCTCACTTTCCAGATAAACATAGTTACCATTCGTTGGTACTACATTTGAATCTGCCTGCCATAGATTTGGCGGTGGAGGGTTAACTGGTCCAGGTGGTGTTGTTTGATCATTGATCGACCAGTGAACCCGGCCATACAATGCTGGAGCATTCTCTCGGCATTGCTGCTTAAATCGTAAATCGATGGCGGCGATCTTATCGCCTACATACGCCAAACTATCGACGATGAACCACCCACGGGTATCACAACCTCTTCCTTCACCTGACCAATCCAATCCACCCTTTGCAGGGTTGCCAGTATACCCACCCAAATCACCATAGTAACCTACTTCAAAACGATGGATTGTATTCATCGTTTTGAAGTAGCCAGTCCACTCCTCCTCACCATCAATAGCTAACTCTAATCTGTTGCCTTTAGTATCTATCGAAAATAATGAGTCTACTTGTGTATAGAGATAAGTTTTTCCCTTACCAATGTAATCGCCTGCTTCACTTTCCAAATATACATAATTACCATCTGCAGGCACATTATTCGAGCCTGCTTGCCATAGATTTGCGGGAGGAGGGTTAACTGGCCCAGGTGGCCTCGTTTGATCATCGATAGTCCAATGGATTTGCCCATTCAAGGCAGAACTACCTCCTGTACAGCGTTGTTCAAACCGTAAATCGATAGCCGTAATATCATTACCGGTATAAGTGACGCTATCAATAACAAACCAGCCTGTTTTTTTATTGCAACTTCGAGCTTCACCTGACCAATCCACCCCACCTTTTGCAGGATTATCATAAATCCCTCTTAAGTCTCCATAATATCCGGGTTCAAGTCGGTTAAGTGTATTCATCCCTCGAAAAGCACCACTCCAATCCTCATTGCCATTGACTCTAAAAGTGAACCCAAATGTTGACATATCAAGAAAAAATATCGAATTTATTTGTGTATAAGAATAAGTTTGACCTTGCCCAACAAAATCTCCGGGCTCACTGATCAAATAAGCATAGTTGCCATTAGCTGGTACGACACTTGGATCTGCCTTCCATAAATTATGCGGAATCGGGTTAACGGGTCCTGGCGGACCAGTTTGATCGTTTGGTTCCAGGTGGATCTGCCCAAATAGAGCAGGAGTACTTCCATTGCATTGCTGTTTAAATCGTAAATCGATAGCCGTAATATCAGAACCTGCGTATGTTACATTATCGACAATAAACCAGCCACGAGGATCGCAGCTTTGGCTTCCTTCACCCAACCATTCTAATCCACTTTTTACGGGATTCTCATAAACCCCTCTTGTGTCTTCGTAATAGCCCACCTCAAGCCGATTGAGTGGGTTCATAGCATGAAATAAACCTATCCAATCCTCATCTCCTTTGACACTTACGGATACACCTCTATCTAAATCTTTGAATGCTAATACTGAATTCACTTGTGTATAGGTATAAGTTTTACCTTGCCCAATAATATCCCCGGTATCACTTTTCAAATAAACATAGTTACCCTGTGCTGGTACGACACTTGGGTCTGCCCGCCATAGATATGAAGGTGGAGGGTTAACAGGTCCTGGCGGACTTGTTTGATTGCTTCCTTTCCAATGAATCTGCCCATATAAGGCTGGTGTATTTCCTGCGCAATGTTGTTCGAATCGTAAATCTATAGCAGTTATTTCATTACCATGATATGTCACATCGTCGATAACAAACCAGCCATCCAGATTATTACAACCCCTTCCCTCCCCTGACCATGACATTCCTCCTTTTGCAGGGTTATGAAAAGACGCTCTACGTAATTCGCCATAATATCCGACCTCAAGTCGAGAAATTGAATTCATTGCTATAAATTCCCCATCCCAATACTCATCGCCATCAATGTTTATAAAAAGTTTATTCCCTGAGGCATTAATAGAAAATAATGCATCTGTCTGTGTACTGATATAAGTATTGCCTTGTCCGATAAAGTCTCCGTCATCGCTCTCAAGATACACAAAATTTCCATTCTCCGGTAAAACATTTGGGTCTGCTTCCCATAAACGAGTTGAAACTGGATTAACAGGGCCAGGTGACGTTGTTGTATCTTCCGAGGTCCAGTGAAGCTCTCCATGCAATGCGGATATAGTGCCTTCACAATGTTGCTCAAAACGTAAATCGATAGCACTTAGTGCATCTCCTTCATAAGTCAAGCTATCAATCACAATCCAACCTGATAGATTTTTGCAATTACGTCCTTCACCTGACCAATCTAGTCCGCCTACAGCAATATCATGAAAATGGGTGCGTTTAAGATTACTATATGAACCTGGCTGTAACTTTGTATATGTATCGGGCAGAACAAAATCGCTCGACCAGGATTCGTCTCCATTAATCGAAACAGTCAGTTGATTAGTTGTGTTACTTACTAATATTTCTGCATTCGCTTGCGTGTAAGAAAAACTTTTTCCTTGCCCTATATAGTCTCCAGTATCACTTCTCAAATTGACAAAACTGGGTGCAGTATTTAGCGGTAGTACTGATGGACTCGATCCTCGTTCACGCATCAATAAAATGATGCTGTGTAGTTCATCAATACTTATAGCCGCATTGATTTCTTCCAGGAAACTGTCATGTGTGGTTAGGTCAAATGATGTTGCTGACAAAACGCCCAGAGCAATATCACGCTTTTGTGAAAACCTTGGGTCAGGTCCGCCTGTTCTTATCCGTAGAATGATCTCATGTAAATCACTCACTCTCGTTGCAGTATTAATTTCTGCCAGAAAACTCTCATAGCGCGTCGGGTCGAAATCTTTCGCTAAGAGAACTCCAAGTGCAATGTCACGCTTCTGGGTAAGTCTGTGATCCCGATCACTGGATCGTAAGCGCTGAATAATGCCATGCAGCTCGCTTACACTCGTAGCTGCATTGATTTCTGCAAGAAAGTTTTCGTGCGTCACCTGGTCTAGCTTTCTTACAAACAAAACATCCAATGCAATTCCACGCTTCCATGAGAGATTAGGGTTATCCCCACCGAATGATCGCATCTGCTGAATGATGCCATGCAGTTGATTCACACTCGTAGCTGCATTGATTTTCTCAAGAAACCTATCTTGAGCAGTGACACCAAGTGGTTTTGTAGTTAATACACCCATTGCAATATCACGCTTCCATGCAATCTGCTCCTTATTATCTGTACCAACATTTGTCTCCGCTTGTACAGCATTACTTAGATGAAGCATGATTACCAAAATTCCCAGGCAACGCTCAATAGCTCTCAATGTAACCACCTTAACGACCTCATATTCTTAATCTATTGATGGCAATATAAACACGTATTCTGATTAAGATCAAGTGTAATACTTGCTATGAAAATGCTATCTTGAATCGCGGATAAGGGCTGAACTATTAATATCTCTATGATTTTTAATTATTTGGCATCGCTTTTTTTCTTTTGTGAAACTGAAAATTTATAGGGCATGGCTTATTTACGTTTACGGAGTTAACAACTGATCACATGAGTAACTATTTTCATCATTTTTAAAATTGACTCGCCTGAGCACCTTCCTCTAGATAAGTTGTGAAATATGCCTCTTGATGTTTCACTCTACTACTACGGTTCTTCACGTCATATTCGACGGGCCTCAAGGCCCTATCATTCATAGGAACGGGTCAGAATGAGAATACCAATGGCTTATTGCGGCAATATTTTCCTAAATCAATGGAACTGATGCTGTTCACAAACTTAACAGCAGACCCAGGAAATGTCTAGGGTA
This sequence comes from Gammaproteobacteria bacterium, assembly GCA_036480335.1. Taxonomy (GTDB): domain Bacteria; phylum Pseudomonadota; class Gammaproteobacteria; order DSM-19610; family DSM-19610; genus JAZGER01. Next base: position 12,233 of record JAZGGH010000081.1, read on the forward strand.
TAAAACACCTTACGAGGCATTTGAAGAAATGACCGGTATAAGCAAGATACCTTAACTGGATATGCACTTATTAAATTCAGATTTTATAATAATAATAATAATAATAATTATCACCTACAAATACAATCTAATCACTATCTATGACAACCACCCTCTCCCCCGGAAAACAAACAACAAAACTGGACCCCTTACCCACTGTACTATGAATCGTCAATTTAGCACCATGGCGTTTCACCACATGCTGGACTATCGCCAGGCCGAGACCGGTACCGCCTTCATCCTGCGAGCGCCCCTGATCTACACGGTAAAAACGCTCTGTCAGGTGAGCGATATGTTCTATAGCGATACCTTTACCGGTATCGCTTACAACAAGGCAGGCTTCGTTGAATTTCTTTTTCTTCCATTCGATAGTTATGCGCGTACCAACGCTGGTGTGGAGAAAGGCATTGTGGATAAGGTTGCTGCAAATACTGATGATTTCTGACTCAATTCCTTTAATTTGCAATCGACTGTCAATATCTATTTTTATATCATGAGCATTGATATCCATGGCAACTTCTTCATCGCAGATGCTCTGCACAATGCTAGCAACATCAATCACTGTGGTGGACTGTTCATTGAAGCCGGAATTTTCCAGTCGCGACAGGATTAGCAAGTCTTCGATAATGTTCAGCATTCTGTCTGATTGAATGGTTGCGCCCTGCACGGCAGTTTGCAGGTGATCAGGGAGATCGTCGGCTGACTGTAGTATTTCAAGATACCCAGCAATGACTGTTAAAGGTGTGCGCAATTCATGCGATGCATTGGCGATGAAATTTTTTCGCATCTGCTGTATCTGGATACGTTCACTGATATCCCTGGCAATCAATAGTCGCATATTTTTCTGCGCCGGTATCAGTTGCACAGCCAGTTGTCTGCTCTGATCCTGAGGCATAGGAATTTCAATTTCAGCCTGTTCATTGCTATTCACCAGCTTGTGAAATTCAGGCAAGCGGATCAGATTATCAATGCGCTGGTCACGGTCGCGCTTGATATCAATTCCCAGATATTTTTCTGAGGCTTTGTTAGCCCAGTCAATTTCATTATTACGGTGAAGAACAACGGTGGCATATGGCAGGTTAGATGTGATTCCCTGTACACGTTTAAGCATTTTCAGCACACGCCGCTTGCGCTTTTCGCTCTTTTTCTGCATGCCCTGTATCTGTTGTGTGATACGCGCCCAAATACCGTTATTATCTGGCAGGTAGGATGGCCGGACGCCACTTTCAAGCCATTTATTCAGTTGATTCAGTTTATACATCAGCCAAAAAACATACCCCGCCAGCGCCAACGTAAGGCTGGCCAGCCAGGAGGATGTCAGCAAACCGCCAACCAGCGCAACGAAGAATACCAGCGCCAGCCGCCAGCGCTCTATGCCCCAGTATGCACTATCCATCAGATACCCCTGTAAAACGGTACCCTGCACCCCGTACAGTTTCGATCATTTCCTCAACACCATGCTTCCTGAGTAGTTTGCGTAACCGTAAAATATGTACATCCACCGTGCGTTCTTCTATCTCTGCAGTCTGGCCCCACACCTGGTCAAGAATCTGCGGCCTTGACAGCAAACGATCTGGCGAACGCATCAGGTAATGTAGTAGGGAAAATTCAGTGCTGGCAATTTTTACTGGCGCGTCATAAATGCTGAGTTCATGATTGGCAGGATTCAGCGTTAAGGCTCCTGCCGTCAATAAATTCTTTTCATCAAGCCCCTGCGATCGGCGAATCAGGGCACGTATACGTGCATGCATTTCTTTCAGGGAAACGGGCTTGGTCAGGTAATCATCCGCACCCGCATCCAGCCCCTCTATCTTATTTTCTTCTTCTGCACGCGCCGTTAGCATGATGACCGGAATGCTTCGTTGAACCGAATTTTTACGCATTTTTCTGAGCAGTTCAGGGCCGCTCAGATCTGGCAACATCCAGTCAAGCAGCACCAGATTCGGGTTATTGTCGGCGAGAAAATTCAACGCGCTGCGCCCATTTTCAACCGTTGCAACCTCATAACCCTTATTAACCAGAAAGCTCTGTAACATTTCCTGGATACCCTGATCGTCTTCTACAATGAGCAGCGAAAACATAAGCCGTTATTCAGTCATCATCTTGTTCAGGGAAGTATTCTGCCAGTACTTCTTCCAGATTGGTGTGACGGATATCCTTACCCTTAACCAGATAGACAACATATTCGCTGATATTGCGTGAATGATCGCCAATACGTTCCAGGGAACGTGCGCACCAGTTAATGCGCAATACATTTTTAATATTGCGGGTGTCTTCCATCATATGTGTCAACAGTAGCCGCGAGAGCATATTAAATTCCTTGTTGACTTCACTGCGCATGCCGACGATTTTCATCGCCTGCTCGGCATCCAGTCGTGCAAATGCATCCAGTGCATCGTGTAGCATTCTGAGCACCAGTTCACCCATATGTGACAACTCGGAATGCATACCGGTGACGGTTTTCTTTTCAGCCAGTTTTTTAGAATAGCGGGCAATCTTCTCAGCTTCATCACCTATTCTTTCCAGATCTGTGATGACCTTGCCAACTGCGAAGACCAGACGTAAGTCACTGGCTGCCGGTTGTCGCCTGGCAATCACCTGTACGCATTCCTCATCAATTTCAACTTCCATTTTGTTGACTTTGTAATCCGTTTCAGAGACCTGCGTTGCCAACTCCGAATCGCGTTCCAGTAATGCCTTAACGGCATCGGCGGCCTGTGTCTCTACCAGACCACCCATGGTTAATACCATGCTACGGATGTCTTCCAGTTCCTGGTTATAGCGGCGTGAAATATGATGTCCAATATCCATAATGATTACCTTGCTTGTGGCCGAGCGGCTTAGCCGAAACGCCCTGTAATGTAGTTTTCTGTGAGTTTATGTTCAGGGTTGGTGAATACCTTATTGGTATCATTCACTTCCACGAGATAACCCATGTGGAAATATGCGGTACGTTGTGAGACACGCGCCGCCTGTTGCATGGAATGCGTAACGATGACCATGGTGTAGTTTTCTTTCAGTTCGTCCATCAGTTCTTCAATGGTCGCGGTAGCAATAGGATCCAGTGCTGAAGTCGGTTCATCCATCAGAATGACTTCCGGGTTCACGGCAATGGCGCGGGCAATACACAGACGCTGCTGTTGTCCACCCGACAGGCCAGTGCCCGGTTTGAGCAGATCATCTTTCACTTCCTTGAACAGCCCCGCCTTGATGAGGCTGGATTCCACCAGGTCTTCCAGCTCGGAACGGTTACTCGCTAAACCATGCAAGCGAGGCCCATAAGCCACATTATCGAAAATCGATTTGGGAAACGGATTCGGTTTCTGAAACACCATGCCAACCCTGGCTCGCAGCAACACCGGATCCTGATTCTTACCATAGATGTCGTCACCATCCAGCGTATGTTCACCTGTCACACGACAAATCGAAATGGTATCGTTCATACGATTCAGGACACGCAAAAAAGTTGATTTTCCGCAACCGGATGGGCCGATCATGGCAATGATTTCATTGTTACCAATATCCAGATTGACATCAAAAATGGCCTGCTTGTCAGCATAAAAAACATCGCAGTTTCTTGACGACATTTTTGGCTTGTCAACAAACGGCACGCCAACGGTACCGGATATCTCCACATCAAATTCATCGCGAGAGGTAACCGCCGGCTTGTGGTCGCCAGACTCCAGCGGGTCAGGTGTGGGCATGCCTGGAAGAGTTCCGAGTACATCTGTCATGTGATTACCATATCCGTAGTGAAAAGAGTTTACCAGCGCCGCTCAAACTTCTTGCGCAGGATGATTGCAAACAGATTCATCAATACCAGAAAGCCCAGCAATACCATAATGGCTGCCGAGGTACGTTCAGTAAATGCACGCTCCGGACTGTCTGACCAGAGATAAATCTGAACAGGCATAACCGTTGCCGGATCAAAAACACCATTGGGTACTTCGGCAACGAAAGCGACCATACCAATCATCAGCAAGGGTGCTGTTTCACCCAGCGCCTGCGCCATACCGATAATTGTACCGGTGAGAATACCAGGCATAGCCAGTGGAAGAGTATGCTGAAAAAGCACCTGCATACGTGACGCTCCCAAACCGATAGCGGCTTGCTTAATGGAAGGCGGCACAGATTTTATTGACGCACGACTGGCAATGATGATGGTTGGCAGTGTCATCAGTGTCAGTACCAGACCACCAATCAGGGGGGTCGATCGCGGGATACCGAAGAAATTTATATACACGGCCAGGCCCAACAGTCCAAACACGATGGAAGGGACAGCTGCGAGGTTATTGATGTTAATTTCAATAATATCCACCCAGCGGTTATTCCTGGGCGCAAATTCTTCCAGATAAGCAGCAGCAGCAACGGCAATCGGAAACGACAGCAACAACGTTACCAGCATAGTAAACACTGACCCCATAATCGCACCCTTGAGCCCGGCCTGTTCGGGTTCTCTGGAATCACCTGCGGTAAACAACACAGTATTGAAACGTTTTTCAAGGCGATTTTGAGCAGATAGTTTGTCAATCCATTCCAGTTGATAATCCTTGATGCGCCGATCTTCTTCAGGCAAGGCACGATCAATTTTACCCTTCATGAAAACGTCCACATCATCCTTGGCCAAAAACCAGTAGGTCTGTTGGCTGCCAAGTAGCTCAGGATTTGCGATCACTTTGTCACGTAAGTCATAGGCTGCAGATTTACTCACCAGATTTTTCAGGGCACGTTTTTGCTTGCGCCCTTCAACACCCGGAAACATTTCCTGGAGACTTTTCTTGATAACCTTGCTGTATTTGGCGGAATACATTTCATCTTCAGTAGAATCACGATTGATACCCAGCAGTTTTTCATCCAGTGTGACATCCAGCTTGACGTAGGTTTGCTGGAAAGCTGGCAGGCCTTTGCTGAAAATCGTAAATAGCAACACCAGCAAAAACAGAAAACTGATGCTCAGTGACACTACACCGTAGAGACGAAAGCGTCTTTCTCTGGCGTAACGCTTGGCCAGACCGGCGCGAATGGTACTCGTAAAATCATTCATAATTATTCGTATTGTTCACGGTATTTGCGGATGATGTGTAAGGCGATAATATTTAACAGCAGTGTAATCACAAACAGGCCCAAAGCCAGCGCAAAAGCCGCCAGTGTTTTTGGACTATCAAACTCCTGATCACCGGTCAGCAGGGTAACAATCTGCACGGTTACCGTGGTGACTGCTTCGAGCGGATTGATGGTCAAATTCGCCGACAGGCCCGCTGCCATCACCACAATCATGGTTTCACCAATGGCACGTGATGCTGCCAGTAGAATACCTCCGACAACTCCGGGCAAGGCAGCCGGAATAACAACCTGGCGAATCGTTTCTGAATGTGTTGCACCCATTCCGTAAGAGGCATCACGCATGGCCTGCGGCACAGCTGAAATAACATCATCTGATAATGATGAAACAAACGGGATAATCATAATCCCCATAACAATACCCGCTGCCAACGCACTCTCTGAAGCGACATTCAGACCGATATTTTCACCGATATTACGGATGAAAGGGGCAACAGTCAGGGCGGCAAAAAAACCATATACGACTGTCGGAATACCTGCCAGAATTTCCAGCGTAGGTTTGGCAAAACTTCTGGCTATTGGTGAGGCATATTCTGATAGATAAATGGCCGACATAAGGCCCAGCGGAACGGCGATAACCAGGGCGATGGCTGAAATCAACAGAGTACCCACAAACAGCGGGATAGCACCAAAGCTTCCAGAGCCGCCGACCTGATCAGGCCGGATGGCCGTTTGTGGACTCCAGGTGGTACCAAAAAGAAAATCAGCCGGTGGCACCGCACCAAAAAAACGAACCGATTCAAGCAATACAGAAAACACTATGCCGACAGTCGACAGAACAGCGATAAATGCACAGAGAATCATACCCCAACGCATCACCGTTTCAACCATGTTCCTGGCACGTAACTCCGGTTTTATCAGCCGCATCGCCAACATCATACCCAGCAGGGCTGCGATAAAAACAACCACCGTCTTAGCCCGTGTACTGATACTCTGCAGGCGTTGGTAATGCTGTGCTGCATCACGTTTTACAGGATCAGTATCTTCATTGAACAGATTCGCCTGTGCCAGATTTTTTATTTCATTGATGGTCAGCCCAAGCTCATCGGCAGGCAGGCTCTGCATACTTTCGGGTAATGTGGCAACTGTCATCGAGGTAACAATGCTGGAATTGAATGCCGTCCAGAGCATCAGGATCAACACAGCCGGGATACCCGCCCACATGGCCACCATGTAGCCGTAATAAGCGGGTAAGGAATGCAGGTTTCGCTGCCCTTTGTTCAGGGTGGATATTGCCAGCGAACGTTTGCGGCCAACAAAATAGCCAAACAGTAACAGTGCAAACAGCGTCACCAGGATAATATTGAGGGGCATGAGTCGCCTTGTTTATTTACGGGATAAAGGAATAATCAGGCGCATTCTACAGCCCAAACGGCCTGCGCACAAAGCCACCACAGTGAATCTGTCGACCTTGTGCACAAGAAACGCTTATTCTTTTTTATTCTTCATAAAAAACAAGGGGTTGCAGCGCCTTAACGGACTCCGCCATTGCCTCGCGCTCATCCTCAGGCAATGGAATCAGTCCCTTTTCAGTCAGATAGCCCTCTTCACCCCAGGTATCTTCATCAGTAAATTCGGCCATGAATTCGCGAATACCTGGCACCTTACCAACATGGTCATTCTTGACATAGAAATACAGGGGCCTGGATACCGGATACGAGCCATCAGCAATGCTATCAAAGGTAATTTCCACACCATCAATTTTCGCACCCTTCACCTTATCTTCATTCTGATCAAGGAAACTAAAGCCAAATACACCCAACGCCTGTGGGTTCTTTTCCAGCTTCTGCACAATCAGGTTATCATTTTCACCCGCTTCGATATAAATGCCATCTTCACGTACCGTATGACAAATTTCCTTGTATTTATGCTTCAGATCCGATGCTTCATCAGCCTTCTTCGCCGCGCTAGCTGCTTTCTTGATATCGGCTATCCAGTCATAGGTTTTACAACCCCCTTCCAGTGCCAGTTCAGCAAACGCATCGCGAGTACCTGAAGTTGGCGGTGGGCCTAATACTTCAATTTTAATATCCGGCAGATCAGGATTTACCTGTTTCCAGGTTATATAAGGATTCGAAATCAATTCACCCTCCTTTTCTCCCGGAACATCTTTCGCCAATGCCAGAAATAGATCCCTGCGCGTCAGGTTGAATTCCGGGCCAGACCTGGCATTCGCAATGGTAATGCCATCAAAACCAATATGCACCTCGGTAATACTGTCAACACCATTTGCATGGCAATTATCGACTTCACTCTTTTTGATCCGGCGAGAAGAATTGGTGATATCCGGGGTATTAATACCATTACCGGCACAGAACAGCTTCATTCCACCACCAGAACCCGTGGCTTCAATTTTCGGCGTCTTGAATTTTGTCTTTTTACCAAAGGTTTCAGCGACCACAGTTGAAAATGGATACACTGTAGAAGACCCTACAACCTCTATATAATCACGCCCTGCCGCATGGCTGGCATGGGTATAAAACATTGTCGAAACAACGGCAGTAAACAACACAGACTTTCTCATTTCTCTCTCCAGGTTTTCGTTCGGTATATTATAAAACCTTAATATTACAGTTGTGTGACAAAATGTAATTAATTCAGACAATGATTATAACAACAGAGGGCACCTCTATTAATCAGGATTTTCGTAGAGCTCAAGACGGATGTTTTTTTGAGAAACGCAGTATAGTAAGTATATATGAGGATCGCAAAAAATCATCCAACGCTGAAATCGGGCGAAAAGACGATTATATAGAGGCGCCCTGGAGACTATGGCTGTATTAGAATAGGGGTATATTTCTTGCTCATACAGGAAACTGCAAATGCAAAAATGGATTGCCCCTGCTCCTTGTCTCTGTCGAATTTGCACCTCCTGCCACAGCATGCAGAAAATCTGAGTCCCTGCACAACACCTCGGACGTCAGAAAGTGTTGATGGTTTTTCATAAAAAAAGCCCCCGCTAACGGAGGCCTTAAAATCCAGATTCAGTGGAATTACAAACCGGAAATATAGTCTGCCATAGCACTAATATCATCATCACTCACTGCAGCCATAATGCCTTTCATGGCAGCAGTTTGACCATTATTCCTGGCACCGCTCTTAATATCTTTCATCTGCTGCGTCAGATACTCTTTACTCTGACCGGCAATCTTGGGATAAGCGGGCATTATTGGGCTTTTCGCATCTAAGCCATGACAGCCTATGCAACCTTTTGCCTTATAAACTGCTGCGCCATCAGCAAAAACTGCTGAACTAATGACTAACATGCCGGCTACCAAAACTGACTTTTTCAACATTTTCATCATACTCCTGAAGTAATAACTGATTATTTATACCGCATCAACTCCAATCAGGCATTGAGATAAATCAACTCGATCTATTATGGCAAGTCTCCCCGCTTGAAGAAAACATAGCCCAACCAGGCGCATAAGGTGCCCAATACCAACGGATAAATCACAGAATAAACGAGGTAACCAATATGCCCAAAGGTATCCAGAATGACCCATGCAGACGGGCCGAGCAACACAAGCTGCGGATCAAACAACATCATCGCACTGGTACGAAACACCTGCAAAGGATTGAGCAGAGCAATCAATACCACGGTTTCGGAAGCAGCACCATTCTGAATCATAATACCCAGCAAGATCAGATCAAGGAATAGCAACAACCCTAGCCAGAGGATAAAGGCGGCACCCTGCGCCACATCCGTGGTGCGTGCCAGTGAGGAAATTAACATCCCGATTCCCAGGAAGCACCACGCCAACACCAACAGCAGTAAGGTATAAAAGAGCACCTGACCCCAGGGGATTTCTGCACCCCGGATGGCAGCCCAGATAACGGCCAGCAGCATCGCTAGCACCACAGGTAGAAAAACCACAATAAAGCGACCGATGATTTTCCCCCAGTACCAGGCTGCCAGACCAACAGGCAACGATAGCAGGTATTCAAAAACCCCGGCTTCACGGTCACCCGCGACAGAGCGGACGGTCGTGAGTAAAACAAACACAGGCAAGATAGCCATGGTGATTTGCAGATAGGTAACCAGAGTACGCGACAGACCGGTAAACCCCATCACACGCGATTCCGTTAAACCGGTAATAAACAGCGCAACGACAATGCCACCAAAAATCAGGGTGTAGATAAGAAACCAGCGAGAACGCAACGACTCGTTAATATCTGCCATCGCAGTTAACAGTAAGTGTTTCATTGCTGTCAGGGATGCCCCATGTGAGAGTGCCCACCATGATTAGAGCGCTGTTCTACGGTATAAACATGCTTAACCGCCTGCTCGTAGTTCAAGGCACCCTGCACTTTTTCAGGCTGCGCACCCAGACCATAATCCATTGGGGTATTGTCTCTTTTTACATACCACGCCTTACGTGCATCAATCCAGTTGCCATTTCGATGGTCAGTCACCCAGATCTCAATAACCGATGACGCTTTCCAGGGCTGTTTATCCAGCCAGATCACGGCACAGCCAATATCATCAAATTTATACACTTTTGCCTTTTCATTTTTCGGACCACCACGAATCTGTGCAGCAAAATAATGATCACTCACTGCCATCGCACAACGTGCGCAGATCTCTCGATCCCAACGCACATCCTCAGCGCCAGTGGTCTGTTGCTTACCACAGCCTGCCAGCAACAAGAGGATACTTACCACAACGAAACGTATCGTCTTCATTTTGATGTCTCCATTTTCAAATCATTGAGAAGACCTGCATAGCGTGATAACACACCCAGGAAGCGTAAACGATCAGGCCCGGCTACCTTACCTTTCCAGGTAATACCACTATCAGCAGACTCAAAACCCCATTCGCGTACTGTTTGTGCGAAGGCAGGTTCCGTGCGCGTCAGAGTGACTTCACATTCCAGAATACTATCCATATCGACGCCATCAGCAACCCTGTCGTTGAGCACCACTTTACCCTGATCCAGTTCGATCACACGGTTAACTAACGCAGCAACTTCATCCAGGCGGTGACTGGAGAGAATCATGGCAGTGTCTTTTTGTTTTTCTGCCAACAGGCTAAAAAAGGTATGTCTGGCTTCTGGATCAAGATTCGCGGCTGGCTCATCCATAATCAGAAACTCACTATCACGCCCGAGAGCAATGCTGATTAGCATTTTCTGTTTCTGGCCGCCAGAAAGCTTCACAAAGGGCTGATTTTTAAACTTTCGCGCATCCAGTCCCAGGCGATCTGAAACGGCATACATCTTTTCAGGATCGCTTTCACAAACACTCGCCGAAAAATGAATCAGCTGAGAAACGGGCATTTTCAGTGGAGGTGGAATCTGTGGTACAAAACCAATCTTTTTCAGCACTTCCTGCCGATTCTGACGTGGCTGTAATGCATCAATGCGTATTTCACCATCATGGATATATTCACCCAGCAAACAGCGAATCAGCGTGGTTTTACCGGCACCATTTGAACCAACCAGTGCAATACGGTCGCCCCGATTAACAACCAGATTAATATCATCAAGCACTCGGGTACGGCGAAACGTTTTGGAGACGTTATTGATCTGAATCATTGCTGACATAAAGAACCCATAACGTTAAAGCTTGTCTCCGATACCTTTGAACAGGAAGGTCAATGATTCCGTTGGACAGACTTCAACACAACGCCCACAACGGGTGCAATCAGCACCGATATCGACGTCCAGACCATTGGCCTTTCCCTTGATGACGGTCTCCAGCACATGCGGCACCATACAAACCTTGCGACATTCCCCTTCATGCAAACAGTCTTTCAGATGATACTGCACCTTGAAGGGAGATATTGCACCCACCAGACCATAGGTTAGTCCAATGGGGCAACCATAACGACACCAGGCACGACGTGAGTAAAAAATTTCAAATAACAGTAAAAGCGCTACCCATATCAAAGCAAGCCCTGGACCATAAATCAGGGCGCGGCTTAAAATCCCTGTGGGAGAGACTGTTTCATATACAGTATAGCCAGTCACGACAGCAAGAATCACAAAAATTATCCAGAACCAGGTGCGGGTTCTCCGATCAAAAGGGTGATCTGTTGCCAGGCCTTTTTTGGCAAGATACAGGTGCAGCATTTCGGCCCATTCCGCGATCAGATGATAGGGACAAACCCAGGAACAAAAAGTCCGACCTCCAAGCAACCACCACATAATGAAAACCGTTACTGTACCAATCACCAGATTCAATACAATATGTTTATAAGCCAGCATGACCTGCAGGGCTGAATTCAGATCGGCCATATGGAAACCGACAAAACGTGAACCGGTAAGTGCGCCTTCCAGTACGCTGATATCGAGCTGATAAGACAGCACAAATAACAGATTAATTACGATCAATACAGTCCAACGTCTGCGCCGCCACTTTTGCGGGCCTTTTTCAGCCGCAGCCAGTTCTTCATGAATAGCTGCAATTCGCACAGGATCATTTTTCTTGTTCTTATGCATTTCCCTGACTTCGTCGCTGAATTTATTTTTATCCGGACGTGCAGGTGCTTTTCCGAAAAGCACGCGTAAAGACTCGACAAAACCACTCATGACTGCAACTCCTTAACGGCCTTCACCTTGCTGGCATCGGGCTCCCAGTCATTCCGACCGATACCCCGGTTTTCGTTAATATCTACCACAATGGCCGGTTCACCTGTAGGGCATACCATTTCACAGACACCACAACCAACGCAACCATCCAGAACCTCGGGCTGCATACGTCTGACACCATCATCAGAAGTAATCTCTATCAATCTTATTGCTCTTTCTGGTGGACATTGACTCTCATCACCTGCAGGAGGAGTGCCCGCATCACATTGATTCGCTCGTATCTCAATCGGACAGAGGCGCACACATAGATCACAGATTTCAAGATCAAATTCCTGTTCTGCCAGGGCTACTGGTTCCCAGCGACTGACGGCTTCAAAGCGGAGAATACCGGTAAAATTTTCACGGCTGCGTGTAGCACCCTTAAAGCCCTGACCAGACACCGCCAGACAAATTTTTAGCTTATCCAGCCTGGCAATACCCATATTTACCTGAGCCGGATAGTTCACATGGTGTGTCAAAGAGCCTGTTGGGCAGGCCAGTACACATTGCAAACCATCGCAGGAAAAATCACAGGCCTGTTTACGTGCGTCAATATAAGGTGAGCCGTTGCCAAAGCCTTCATCAATATCGGCCAGTTTGATGGCTTCTACGGGACAAACCTGCACACATTGCCCACACTTGATACAGGAAGATAAAAACTCTTTTTCAGACAGGGCGCCAGGAGGACGCAGGCGCTTTGTCCATTGGCCGAGCACCGGCACATAGCCAAGCAGGGCAACACCTGTCATACCGACGGTATAGACAATTGAGCGTATAAATTTTCTGCGTTCTTTCTGTTTTCTTGAAAGTTTCGGTTTTGCCATCATTCTCTACCCTGCGCTTCCAGTAACATTTCATAAGCGCTGTTTTTTCGGCTTCCATCTTCCGGCGGCTGTTTATCGGCATCAACTTCTGAAAAAGATGCTGCGCTTTTTTGTGCTGTTTTAATAAATTTATTCATCACTGGCTTTTTATCTCTCACCAAAAGATCAGGCTCTGAAAAAGGTGCCAGTTGTTCAAGAAAATCCAGCACTTCGAGAACCGGAGAACCCTTGAAAAACTGTGCACCAGGCACATCACGCCAGAGCTTGTCCGCATAGGCATATAATTCATATGGCGTGTCGCCTTCATTATCCCTGTTGCGATCGAAACCTTCGTAATCACTCCAGTAATTTCCTTCCCAGACATTACGGTTTGCCGTCTTACCGCCAGAAACAACGATTTGGCTCAGATTTCCGGCAAACTGGTTATGCCTGAAAATATTGCTATGCCAGTCATTCAAAAAACGAATACCAATGCCATTGTAGGCAAGCAGATTATGGGAAAATCGATTGGTCGTATCAGGCTGAAATGGAGATACATCAATATAGAAACCGGTGGAACAATACAGCACCGTATTGTTTTCAATAATGAGGTCCGAAGTTTCTTTAAAACCAATACCCATACCGGTTGGCCCTGCTGCATGTGCGATGTAGTTATTTCGAACAACGACACCATCGCTGTACATCAGAAATATGCCCACGCTATTATTATAATATTTGTTACCTTCTACCAGATTATAGCGGGAATACATAAAATGTAGCGAATAACGGCTATCCCTGCCAGTATTGCGACTTATTTCATTGTCAGCAGAATACCAGACCACCATGTCTCGCACATTGAAGGTAATATTATCCAGTATTTTGTTATTGAAACTGTACCAGAGTCTGACGGAATCACCCTTCTGCCCCAACTTGAATTTGTCTTTGGAGCTAATGGTATTGCGTTTAACAATATTATTACTGGATTGTTGCAAATCAACGCCAAACAGACAGTCATCAATAACATTATCCTTGATAATATTATAGTTACCACGCACCTGCACACCCGAATCAATATCGTTAGCTGATTCACCCGAGTTTGTCAGACGAAGATTTTGCACTGTGGCGCCATCAGTATCCAGCAGGATAACAGTCCCTTTACCGCCTGCATCAATCGTGACACCATTTTTTCCGTCAATCACAAGAGGTTTGTCAACAATCACCGGACCGGCATAGGTGCCTGCAGGTGGGATCAGCAATGAACCCTCTTCCGCTGCATCGACCAGTTTTTGAAAGTCAGGATAATTGCTTGCCTGCGCCTGCGATGCATACGCAAACAGAAAAAGAACAAACAGGGTATTTACCAGAACGAAAGATCTGCAGTACACAAAAAAACATCCCTTGTGGCTTACAGCTTTCATTTGATTTTCACCCCTGTCTTAATTGTTTACGGCGAATCATGGCTGCTAACGCTAGCAATACCGCCATTATCAACATCAGGAAAAATCCGATGGCAGGATAAGAGTGCGTAGTAAACTGGGCAACCTTACCCTGACCAAACACGGTCGGCATAAAGGGTTTGACGGTAAATGCACCCATTTGATTGAGCGTGTGACCATACCAGTAAAGCCAGGCCGAATATTCGATAATAAAGAACAGAGGCAATGCCATTGGCACCAGAATCATCAACCAGTAAAGAGGTTTGATGCCTTTCCATACGCCATAAATGAGTAACAACATAGCACCGATAATACCAAAGAAGACCACATCGGCAACCATCGCCATGGTTTTTACCATAGGCAGGATTTCAGTCGGATTATTGAAATAGCGGCCAAGATTTTTCTGGTAATGCCACGACATCATCTGCCTGAGACTGCCATCCCACTGCTGACGCACATCCGCTGATTTTTTTACCTGATCAACATCAAACAGGGTTCTTAGATGTGCAATATTATCCTGTTTTTCCGAGGTGACCTCTACTACCATATCGGTTGAAACACTGGCTTCATCTTCTGTATATTCTTTACCGGCTAACGACGCACGTAATTTCTCCAGACTCTTGACTCCCGCCTGCCGGATATCCGCAATACCAATAGAGCCAACGTCTTTATCAGTATCCTGATCCATCGAGGTAACAAGTGCAAAGATATACCCTGGATTATGATAGTTTAGCCCGTCTTTGCCATACCATGTCATGCTCATCCAGACAGCAATGGCGAAAAACCCGACAGATACAATAGCCAGCCGGATCCTCCGCCGAGTACACATAAAGCCCAGCAGCATAACAATCAATAGAGCCACAAGAAATGGAGAAAATGCACGTTCAATAACGCCGCCTGCCGCAATCGGATACATACCCACATAGTGATTTATCGTATCCATCTCATGCACACAATCCAGTGCTTCCGACTCTTGTAGCTCCGCTTTGTTGATTTTCCTGCAGCCGTTGAATACACCATTCATGTGAAAGTTAATCCGAACACCATCAGGAAAAGCTTCCTCAGGATAATTCGGTGCGGTCAGCGCAACCCACCAGATAGGTGAGTAATAGACAGCAATTAACAGGCCTACCGATATCAAAATCAACAGGCTGGAGATAATTCCACGTTTGCTTCCGCTGTTAGTTTCAGTCATAGCTACCACGCAAAGTATTTAAGGGCATAATCTATACAAGCCATTAACGTTAATCGTAATCTGGATTTAACCAATCTTTTGAAGGCGCAAGCTTCTCTTTGGGTACTTTAATACGAGAGACGTAATTTATAACCATCTGCATTTGCTTGTTAGAGAACTCGGAAATCTGCTTCACCATATCTGGATTGGCATTACGGCGCTTACCGTCCCGTATCCACTCAAATTGGCGCAGCATATAGTTGTAATGTTGCCCCTGAATCAATGGATAAAATTCTTTAGCCTTACCTTCGCCATTATCACCGTGACATTCCACACAATTATCGGCATACAGTTTCTTGCCGTCAGCAAATTCCGGTGTACCCTCTGCCCATTCACCCTTACCATTGTCCGGATTCATCGGGATGTTGGCAATATAAGTAACCACATCGGCCATAGCCTGCTCATCGCCTATGGACTCCGGTAATGCAAACGGATACATGGTTGGATTATCACGGTTTTTACTGCGAATATCCGCCAGCTGTTTAATCAGCACTTCTTTATGCTGACCGGCTAGCTGCGGGAACGTACCATCAGGCTTACCCCAGCCTTCAGTAAGATGACAACCCGCGCAGACTTCGTAAACCTCAATGCCATTTTCATGATCAGGTGTCAATGTTAATGTGAATTCACGCTCACCGCCTTGTGTCATCCAGACTTTTTCACCGGAACCATCATGCTTACTACCTTGCTTCGCTGCCGCATGTCCCGCTGTTGCAGCTGTCGCCACAACTGCTGCATCTTTCTTAGGCTCAGCTACTTTGGAAACGGCACGACCTGGCTTAAAGGGCAATGAAGCCACATAGGTAGCAATCGCATCAATTTCGGCATCACTGACCAGATGCATAATCCCTTTCATGGAATCTGACTGACCATTATTGCGCTTACCCGTCTTAATATCTTTTATTTGTTGTACAAGATATTCTTTTCCCTGACCCGCAATAGATGGGTAGCCTGCAATCAATGGCGAATTTGCATCTTTCCCATGGCAGGTATGACAGGTCTTATCCGTGAAAAGCTTTTTGCCATCCAGATCTGCTGCAATGCTGGTATTCGCGCATGTAACACTTAAAGCGGCAACCAAAGGGATGCCCATTTTTAAAATTGACATGTCATAAATCTCCTCAATGAAAGACCATTGTAAATTGTGAGTAGCGTAGAGTCTGGGAGCTAAATGAGCATTGATACAGATCAAGTTGCTCTGTTAGATCCAGAGAATTGGCCAATGAAAAACCTTACAGATAAAAATGAAAAAGGGCGATTTACATCGCCCTTTTGTAGAATTAAGAAAGTGTTTATTTCACTTTCTCGCTCCATGCTCCTCAAGGAAGGTCTTCGCGCGTAACCCCATGTCGGCAGTTTTGACCTGATACTGCCACCACTGGTTTGCCCAGCCCATTGCCTTGTTCCAGTCATTTTTTTCAGCAAAGCCCGCCGCTTTTTTCTTGGCATCTTCTGCAAAACCTAACTGGTCAGTTGCATCTTCTACAAGAGCGACAACCTCCGGAAAGTCCTTATAGTTATGGCTTGTGATAAAGCCTACAACCGAGTCAATAACCTTTTGGGTTTCGATGTTGGTATTAATCTGTTTGTCGTAGTCTGCCTTAGTATATGCCTGGCCTTCAGTCGTTATCTCTCCAGAACCTTTGTAGCCTTTAGGTTGTACTAGCAAGTAACCCTGCATTTCCAGGTGCAGCGCAGAACAAAACTCAGTACAGTAGTAAGGATAAACACCTACTTTATCCGCCACAAAGGTAGCTGAAGCTGTTTTACCAGGCTCAATAGACAACTGAACATTCTGAGCATACATAGCAAAACCGTGAGTTTCATCTTCTGCACGCTCTAAGTTAGTTAAGTGAATTGAAACGGTATCACCTTCGGTAACTTCGATAGTCTCAGGCGTGATGTGAGAACGGATGGTTGTACCATAAACATGGACTGTACATTTACCCGCATCATCACAAGTACGTTCGATTTTCTCACGACCCGCACGTGTCTTCCACTTAGACTTCTGGTTAGTACGCGAGTCAGTACCCGACTTGTAGCGAATTGCGGGTTTAAGCTTCTTCGCTTCAATTGCTGCAACGTAGTGAGGCTCGCCTAATGGAATTGGCATATCATACAAAAGCACCATCTTGTCACCGCTAATATCAATCAACTGGTGATTTTGTGGATGCAAAGGACCAACAGGATTAAAGCGGTCAATCGCTAGCTTATTCAATGCAACAAGGTATTTACCTTTAGGAGAAACGGTATCGCCTTCCATTGTCAGCAAGTGACCTACGTTATAGTGAATCGGCAATTGATCCAACACTTTACCTTCACAGTAATCCCATTTAGTAATCATCGAATCAACATAAATAGAGGTATAAACCACACATTTCTTTGAATCAAATTGGTTATGAAGCGGACCTAAACCAACCGCCACAGACTTATCCAAAGCAGTTTTGATGGCAATAATGGGGATTCCATAAGGGTCTTTACCTTCAAAATTCTTGTCTGTAATAGCCTTCTGAATTTTTGCAAAATCATAAACCCATGCGTGACTATCTAACTTACCAGCAACGATAATCTTAGTTCCGTCTGGCGTTACATCAACACCGTGAGGGGATTTTGGCTCGGGAATCAAGAATAAAAGATCATTAGCAACCGCTTCTTTCATTGAAATCAATGTAGAACCGTTAACTTTCTTACCCACTTTACCTGCTTTAACTAGCTCTGCTGCTTTCTTCCAGTTGGTCACATGCATGAAGTCAGTATCTTTAGAAGAACAACCGGCCTCGTAAGGAGGACGTCCCTTCTCAATACCACCTACATAACGCTCTGTACAGAATGAGTTAGTGAAACCCCAACCGTAAGATGGACCTTTACCCGCATCGGATAAATCCTGAGAGTAAGGAGGCAACTCAATTGAGAAAGAGTCATCAGGCTTAATGCGGCCTTCTTCTTTATTAAATTTCCAGTAGGTTAAAACGCCACGGAAATCATCATTAAAGTTAGTTAACGATACAACATCAGTATTACCCACAAAAGGGGCCGCATACTGAGAAGCTTCCATAATGTATTCAGAGTTAGGCGTTACAAAAGCACCACCATGAGCAGATCTCATAAAAGGGTTAACTACAATCTGCTTGGTCTCAAAGTCGTGTAGATCAATAACGGCAATACGTGGATTCGCTTTATCATTGATGAAAACGAACTTTCCATCAGACTCACCATTGGTTTCAGATAATGCTGGGTGATGGGTATCACCATAAGTAATATCTTTACCCTCGATTCTGCCTTGAGCCATTACTGCTTTAGACTCATCATCAAAACCATAACCCTGCCATGGCTCAGGTGTAAATACACCGATGTACTTGAGGATACGCATAGAAGGAATACCGTAAACAATAACCTGCCCAGACTGTCCACCCGAACTAAACGCGAGGAATTCATCACGCCCACCCGTTGGTGTGTAAGTCTTAGCGGCCGCTAATATATCTTTCTCGGTCAAACCACGCGCCTTCATAACATCTTGAAGCGAATCAGCAGCCATTGCTGATCCTGCAGTTATACCAAGAAAAGACGCGACGACTGACGTCACCATCATTTTCTTCATCAGTTTCATAGTCTATTGCTCCTCACGAACGTTAAGTGTAAACAGCCAATCAGGGATCATGTTCAAGCATCTCTAATCTTGAAATATATACAATTTCAGCGTGTCAATTTGTCGCACTGTCAGAAGTTTAATACCCAGGCCCTGATTTTTAATTGACTTGAATCAAGTGCGCTCACAAATGCATCACCTAACGGCTCAAAACTTCCATGATCTGCAAACTTATTACATAATGCCCGCAACCACACTCCAGAAACGAAAATACAAACAAGATAAGTAGGCATTTATGAAAACTCATTACCTGTTCTTTTTTCTGGGCATAGCATTCTCAGGCAGTCTGTATGCTGAGGCCCCTCAATACACGACAACGCAACTGGCGCAAAGAATGCTGGAAATTGACCAGATGTTTAATATTGAACAGCATCATTATGATAAAAATATCGGTGATGAAATCAATCAGGTCTGTGCCGGATGCCACAATGAATTTGGCATGGGTGGTAAAGAGGGAAAGTATCCGCGCCTGGCAGGACAGCCAGTAAGCTACATACTCCGACAGGTTATGCTATTTCGTGAACGATTACGGCCCAATATCACCATGATTGAACATGTTGAGGAACGCCAGTTGCCTAACGATGAACTTATCGATATCGCTATCTATCTGAGTAAATTACACCTGAATAATCGTTTATCCATCATTGATGAAACTGCAGCTGGTTTTGATGCTTATGCAAGATTACAGGAAGCCGAAAGCGTGATTCAGATTGGACGTAGCAAAGGGAATATTACTGTTGGTAAAAAATTATACCGAAAAGAATGCAAATCCTGTCATGGCAAACAGGGTGAAGAAAATCACGAAGAATCAATCCCGATGCTAGCGGGGCAATATACCGTTTATCTGCAACGCCAGTTGAGTCTCTTTAAAAAAGGTATCCGCCTGCATGACCCGGAGGATCTGGAAGAAGCTTTCTTTAAAAGTTTTTCAGATAATGAAATTCGCGACATTCTAGCTTATATTTCTATGCTAGATGATTAAAAACCGGTCCAAAGAACCGGTTTTAAATTGGTGGAGAGGGAGGGATTCGAACCCTCGAAACGTTACCGTTTACACACTTTCCAGGCGTGCGCCTTCGACCACTCGGCCACCTCTCCTATTTGAACTAAATTATTCCTAACGCATCTCACTTTCGATTTCAGTCAAGCTCTCAATAAACGATTCGCGGGCAAATAATCGTTCCGCATAATCCATGACAGGTTTTGCCTGATCAGGTAAATCAATTTTGTAATGCTTGAGACGCCAGAGTATGGGTGCAATGCTCGCATCAACCAAAGTAAATTCATCATTCAGGAAAAATGGCTTGATAGCAAACACATCAACACTGGATGCCAGACTATCGCGCAAAATTTTTCTGGCTTTGGCAGCCGCTTTCTCGTTATCTGATTCCAGGTCTGCTATTAAAGCATACCAGTCAGTTTCAATACGGTAGAGTGCCAGGCGACTTCTTGCTCGCGAAACCGGATCAACCGGCATTAAAGGTGGATGAGGAAAGCGCTCATCCAGATATTCCATAATCACCCTCGGATCATAGAGAACCAGCTCCCGGTCAACCAGCATCGGCACAGATTGATAAGGGTTTAGATCAATCAGATCTTCAGGTTTGTTATCCGGGTCTATACTGGTAATTTCTACGGTGATACCTTTTTCTGCCAGCACCATTCTGACACGATGACTTTGCGGACATTCGGGATCTGAAAACAATGTCATCACTGATCGACGATTAGCAATTACCGTCATGTATTTTCTCCAATTCTAAAATAATGAACCGGAGGCACCTTTGGTGTCTCCGGTTATTAACCACGAACAAAAAGTTTAGTGAATATCTTTCCAGTATTCTTTTTTCAACAAATACGTAATGATAAATAACAGCGACAGGAAGAGTAATACCTTGATGCCCAATGCCTGACGTTGTTGTTTTATTGGCTCAGCCATATAGGCCAGGAAATTAACCAGATCGCGAATAGTTTTATCATATTCCGCCGGATTCAGAGAACCTTGTTCAACCAGTTCAAGGGATTCTAGCGATTGATGCTCATGGCCCTGGTGATCAACTTCGGTTTTGAAAACCGGTTCCTGCCATCCCTGTAACTCCCACAATACATGTGGCATACCGACATTTGGAAAAATAGAGTTATTGACGCCAAAAGGACGTTTGCTATCCAGGTGAAATGACTTTAAGAAAGTATACAACCAGTCTTCGCCACGTACACGCGCTACCAGCGTCAAATCAGGTGGTGCTGCTCCAAACCATTTCTTTAGATCAGACCTGGTTGCAGAGATCTTCATATGATCACCAATCTTTTCACCCGTGAACATCAGGTTTTCCAGAACATCCTCTTCCGGAATTCCCAGGTCCGCTGCCAGGCGCCCATAGCGTTGATAGGCAGCTGAATGACAACCCAGACAGTAATTCACAAAAGTCTTCGCACCGCGCTGCAAAGATGACTTGTTATGCGGATCTATATTGGCATGTTCAAGATGCACTTTGGCACCAGAAGCAAAGGCAAATACAGACACCATACATAACAGAATCGCCAGCAGTGGTTTTTGTATCATTGTCATTCTCATGATGTCACCCGATCAGGTACTGGTTTGGTACTGTCTATTTTGCTGTAAATAGGCATCAGCAGGAAGAAGGCAAAATATATCGCGGTAAAGATCTGTGCCGCTAACGTTCTGCCTTCCGTAGGTGCTTGCATACCCAGATACCCAAGCACAACAAAGGCAACCACAAAACTCGCCAGCATGAACTTAAAGATGGGTCCACGATAACGAATAGATTTAACCGGACTCCTGTCTAACCAGGGCAGGAAGAACAGAATAACCACGGCTGCACCCATCAGGATAACGCCAAGGAACTTGGCACTGAACGGCCCAATATCGATGGTGACAGCCCTGAGAATCGCGTAGAACGGCGTAAAGTACCAGACAGGTGCAATATGCTCAGGCGTTTTCAGTGAATCTGCCGGCTGAAAGTTTGCTCCTTCCAGGAAGTAACCACCACCCGCCGGAACAAAGAAGACAACAATCGAGAAAAACATAAGGAACACGACCACGCCGACGATATCTTTTACGGAGTAGTAAGGATGGAAAGGAATGCCATCTCTGGGGATGCCATTTTCATCCTTATTCTTTTTGATCTCGATACCATCCGGATTGTTAGAACCCACTTCATGCAACGCCAGGATATGCACGACTACCAGGCCAACCAGTACAAACGGGACAGCGATAACATGAAAGGCAAAGAAGCGATTCAGCGTCGCATCTGAAATCACGTAGTCGCCACGAATCCACAGTGACAGATCATCACCGATGACCGGAATAGCACCAAAGAGCGAAATAATAACCTGCGCACCCCAGTAGGACATCTGGCCCCATGGCAACAGATAACCGAAGAATGCTTCAGCCATCAGGCACAGGTAGATCAACATACCAAAGATCCACAGCAACTCACGTGGCCCCCGGTAAGACCCGTATAGCAGCGCACGAAACATATGCAGATAAACGACAACAAAAAATGCCGAAGCGCCGGTAGAATGCATATACCGAATCAGCCAGCCCCAGTTAACATCACGCATGATATATTCAACGGATGCAAAGGCAGTACTGGCATCGGGTTTGTAGTTCATCGTCAGGAAAATGCCGGTAACAATCTGTATAACCAGCACAAACAGAGCCAGTGAGCCAAAGAAATACCAGAAATTGAAGTTTTTCGGAGCGTAGTACTTGGCCAGGTGCTCATCCCACATTTTTGTCAGCGGGAAGCGGGCATCCACCCAGTCACGCATATTTGTCAACATACCCATCATGCGGCTCCTACTGTACTGTCATCACCGATAAGCAACAGACTATCGCTGATGTATTTGTGAGGCGGCACTTCCAGATTGAGTGGTGCTGGTACGCCGGTAAAAACACGCCCGGCGAGATCGAAACGGGATCCGTGACAAGCACAGAAAAATCCACCTTTCCAGTCTGCGTCATAGGGCTGTGCGCCAATTTCTGGAACAAAGGTAGGCGAACAACCAAGATGTGTACAGATACCTATCAATACCAGTAAGTCTTCTTTAATGGATCGATACCCATTCTGGGCATATTCTGGCTGTTGTAGCTCTTCAGAATTCGGGTCACGTAATTTGCCATCAAGCTCTGGCAAAGTATCCAGCATCTCTTTGGTACGCTTAACCAGCCAGACAGGTTTACCACGCCACTCAACACGAATCATCTGGCCCATTTCCAACTTGCTGAAATCGGCCTCAGCCGGCGCGCCTCCCGCTTTAGCGCGTTCGCTAGGTAACATGGATGAAACAAAAGGAACCGCAGTATAAACAGCACCAATACCGCCAACAACTGTCGCTGCCGCTGTCAAAAAACGGCGCTTACTGGTATCTACACCTTCGCCACTCATTCACTGATCTCCAAAATTAAGCCAGAACCCATCGAATCGACTAGACCATCTTCATACTCGAAAATGGCCAGGACAGCATCTGGACACAAGAATATTCAAAATTACCATCACCGCTTTATAGTCATCACATCCTTACTATAAAGCGCCGCATAGCATGTCGGAACTCAGCCAGTAAATCAAGTATTAAGTGGGGTATCTCTTGTTTAGAAAATACTCAAGCCGGATTATCGATATCCACAAATTCATAACTGAGCTGGAACCTGTCAGCCAGCCTGGCCCCCAGCGCCTGCACCCCGAAACGTTCCGTCGCATGATGCCCGGCGGCAAAGTAATGAATACCTTGCTCCCTGGCAATATGCACGGTATTTTCAGATATTTCACCACTGATAAAAGCATCCAGACCCAGCTCTGACGCCGATTCCAGATAAGATTGCGCAGCGCCGGTACACCAGCCAAGGGTTTTAATCTGTTCGGGGCCGTGGCCAACGTGCAGAACCTCTCGATTCACAGCCTGACTGATCCGTTGCCGCATTTCTTCAGGCGACAGTGCCGTTTCCAGTTCACCTGCACAGGCCAGATCCTGCTTACCAAAATGGCTTTGCACGGCAATCCCAAGGCGATCAGCGAGCATGGCGTTATTACCCAGTTGTGGATGTGCATCCAGCGGCAAATGATATGCCAGCAGGCTGATATCGTGGCTCAACAATGTTTTGATGCGTTGTCGACGCATCCCCGTAAGCGCTGACGATTCACCCTTCCAGAAATAACCATGATGCACAAGCACCAGATCAGCCTCACGTGCCACTGCCTCATCCAGCAACGCCTGACAGGCGGTCACACCCGCGATTATGCGGCTTACCTCGGGGCATCCCTCGACCTGCAGACCATTTGGACAATAGTCGGAAAACAGAGATTTTTCCAATGTTTGATCACACCAGGAAACAATTTCAGTCAGACTCGCCATAACATTTAACTCTACATATGATTGATTTATATAATAATTTAGCGGAATTGATCATCTAACAGGAATCAGATAATAAATGCCTGAATTCCATTCGTCCGGGGAGTCAGCGATAATAGCGCATACTGGATAATACCTGATGAGATGACCATGTTTTCACAAAGCCTTGCATTCATGCTGCGATCTATCGGCATTGCCACACTGACAATTGTCGCGCTCTGGCTGCTCCAGCCTGAGTGGCTTGTTGCGCGTGCCTCTTTGCTCGAATCAGCACAGCCAGTTGCCACTCTACAGGCAACCCGACCAACCATTGTCGCCCCCGCTTCCTACGCCGACGCGGTCGAACCTGCAGCAGCAGCCGTGGTGAATATTTATACCGCAAAAGTAATCACACGACAACGCAACCCCCTACTCGAAGATCCTTTCCTGCGCCACTTCTTTAGACAAGAAATAAAACCACGCAAGGAAATCCAGACCAGCCTGGGATCTGGTGTCATTTTCTCAAGTGAAGGATACGTTCTCACCAATAACCACATCATTGCCGGTGCCGATGAAATTCAGGTGTTGTTAAAAGATGGGCGCAGCGCACAGGCCACTGTCGTTGGTGCTGACAAAGATACCGACCTGGCGGTGTTGAATATTGATCTTGATAACCTGCCCACCCTGCCCATCGGTGACAGCAAACAGTTGCGCGTTGGCGATATAGCACTGGCGATTGGCAATCCATTTGGCGTCGGTCAAACAGTCACACTGGGCATTGTTAGCGCTACCGGTCGAAATCAACTAGGTATCAATCGCTATGAAGATTTCATCCAGACAGATGCGGCAATCAACCCTGGCAACTCGGGCGGCGCCCTGATCAATGCCCACGGCGAACTCATCGGCATCAATACGGCAATATACAGCCGTTCAGGTGGATCACAGGGAATCGGCTTTGCCATTCCGGTCAACATGGCGCGCATTGTTATGACACAACTTGTCGAGCGCGGCCATGTCGAGCGTGGCTGGATTGGTATTGAGGCACAGGATATTACTCCTGAACTTGCCCACAGCTTCAATCTGGACACCACCAGAGGATTATTGATAGCGGGTATTTTACGCCGGGGGCCGGCAGATAAGGCTGGGCTGGAACCCGGCGATGTCATCAAAACGATTGATGGTCAGATTGTTAGCGGCGCCAGTGATGCTATTTACTACATTGCCCAACAGGGACCGGATGTAAAACTTTCTATCACCGGACTGCGAAATGGCAAACCTTTTTCTACCAGAGTCACGACGATCAAGCGCCCGGATTAAGGGTGTACAGCCTTCAGAACCCACATGATATAAAATCCAGCCATGCACTTCATATTACTATTTCTGATACTGATTTTACTGTTATTTGGCCCCCAGTACTGGGCGCGATATACCTTTAGAAAATATGCCACGCAACTAGACCGTATTGAGGGGACGGGTGGCGAACTAGCACGTCATTTGCTTGATCGGTTTGATATGGAAAATGTAGGCGTTGAAAAAACCCAGCCGGGCGGAGACCACTACGATCCTGAAACCCGCATGGTGCGTTTAAGCCCTGATAATTACGACCAGAAATCGTTAACCGCAGTTGCAGTCGCTGCCCACGAAGTCGGGCACGCCATTCAACACCATCGAAACGAATCTAAACTGGCGTTGCGCACACGCCTGATAAATGCAACGCAAAAGGCACAAAAATTCGGTGCAGGCGCAATGCTTATTTTTCCAATGGTAATGGTCGTTACGCGCGCGCCCTCAGCAGGTTTTCTCATGTTATTAATTGGTTTAATCAGCATGTGCAGCGCCGCGCTGGTTCATCTGGTCACTTTACCCGTCGAACTGGATGCCAGCTTCGGTAAAGCCATGCCGATACTAAAAAAAGGCTATATTTCCAAACAGGATGAAGCCGCTGTGAATCAAGTTCTGAAAGCCGCAGCGTGGACATATGTTGCTGCTTCGTTAGCGAGCCTGCTTAATATTGGCCGTTGGATAGCGCTGCTAAGAAGATAAGGTAAAAACGCACTTTCGTATTCAATTCTTTGGGGTCTTGGCATAAGGAGAGTATAGACAGCTTAGTCTTACTAAGAAGTGACTCCTTTACGATCAGCCCATTGCGGTTTTCAATCACGGAATGCCCCAGATACACCATTTTGGCTCCATCACCTCGGGACTTTTTATAGCTTCTGGCATCCGGGTCTGTTTCGATGCATGCGTCTCTATATGTAGCATTTATGCCTCAGGGTGAGTACTCTTCGCCATATTAAACAAATACCTGGGAACATTAATATTATGTCCAAGAGCAAGAAATATAACTGTCGTGTCGTACAAAATGGCGCTGAATGGACGGCTGAGATCATTCGACTCAAAACATCGAAAGAAACAATCGTATCTAAAAGTAAGGGCGGATTTTCCTCTGAAGCTGAAGCACAGATTTGGGGTCAAACGGAGCTTCAACCTTTCCTGAAAAGCCTGAAAGAAAGTAACAAACGTCACAATGAGAAACGTGGACAGGGCTGATTCCAGTATATGAGTGAAAAGCAGGCGAACAACCCTTTGCACGGAATTACACTGGAACAGATCATAAATAGTCTGGTCGAGCATTACGGTTGGGATGAGCTGGGTATTCGTATTCCTGTACGTTGTTTTACAAGCGGCCCTTCAGTGAAGTCCAGTCTTAAATTTTTACGTAAAACGCCATGGGCAAGAACTAAGGTGGAGAACTTGTATATTGCTACACAGAAGAGCGGGCAAGTGTGGGGGCAAAATTAATTACACCCTCTCCGTACATTTTACTGTGAAAGATGGATCAATCTTGCCCGTGCCATTATGAGCGGCTTTGTAATTTCTATTACATCAATGCATTTCAACACAGATTTTCTTAGCCCGAACTGCCTTCACCGTTTTAAATACAATCAAAGCGATCACCGCAGTAAGAATCACAGATAAAATGCCTGCGATATTTAGAAACAGGATTTTTTGTGTTAAGTGGTGCATCACAAAGCTCGCGATAGTAATCGCCGCAATAGGGAAAGAGTATGCCCACCACGATAAAAAGAAGGGTAAGCTGGCAAATCTTCTGGCTTGTGAAAACAATAAAATTGTTAAAAACAGGCCCATGTAATACAAAATATTGGCAAAGTTATCCAGGCCACTGTTTAGCTTTACATAAGCCACAAAGCCTACGGTGGGTGGTGCAATCAAGATAAAAAATGTGGGCACTAAATGTGTCGGCAAAGGGTTGTGGAACATAATGCGGTAAAAGAAAATCGTAAAAAGAATAATCCAGAACATCATGCCAATACTAAAGAAAAACCATGAAATTTCGACATAGCCAAAGTGCATTCCTGCAACCGGCACCAGAACATTACCCACAGCAGGGATAAACCATGCAGGACTGATGTGCTGGATTTGATAGTGTTCGTGATGCATCCAGCTATTGACTACAAACAAAAACAGCATGAAATGGACGATAGTTCCGATAATCCACAAGGCCTCAGAAAGTAACGGCGCAACACTTATCATGACAATAGCAAGGAGCAGCATCCCTATTGAAAAGGCGGGAAAAAAACTCAGCTTTACGGGATGTTTTAATTCTGCAATAACAGCGTTTGGCAGCTTAATCATCTTTGCCAGATAAATTCCTGAAATGCCTAAAAACATCGAAAAGGTAAGCCAGGCCAAAATATCTGTGGTTACGACAGGTAATTCATTTAGCTCAAAGATTTTCTGCCATACAATCGTGAAACCTGACAAGCCCATAATTATTGAGAAAAATGAAATGGGAAAGTTTTTTAAACGCTCTTCATTCTTGCTGACTGATTTCTGAATTGTATCGTTCATAACTATTGTCCTTGATATTCTGATTGCACATATTTCCAGCTATGCAAATTTATTTAAATAATGCAACATTAGAGTATTCTAATATAATATATGGTAATCCTCAATTTCCATTAAATTTTTATTACAGCCAGCCGATTTCATGTGCTATATTCACTAATAAGTCGAACTGAAGAAACAAACCTACATGCAACCATTCATCACATCACAGGTTTTTTTAACAGCGCTCCTTCCGAGCAGGCTTTCTAACGTCCTGCTATCGCTACGACTGCTGCCTGCGGGCAGATAATTTCGCCTGGCGAGGCCAAACGTATTCTCATACCATTACTAATACTCAAGCCTGCTGAAGATTTGCTATGCTTGTATGAATAAGGCTATCAGTCGTAGCCGGGACGGAATATTTACATGAAACCAGAAAAACCCAGTTCAGACACCCATTCAGATAAATTAATTATTTTTGATACCACCTTGCGTGACGGCGAACAGAGCCCGGGCGCATCCATGACAAAAGATGAAAAAGTGCGCATTGCCAGAGCACTGGAACGGATGCATGTTGATATCATTGAGGCGGGTTTTCCGATTGCCAGTATCGGTGATTTTGAAGCCGTCAGGGCGGTTGCGGCGGCGGTCAGTGATTCGACCATCTGTGGGCTGGCGCGGGCACTTGACCGAGATATTGAACGTGCCGGTGAAGCATTAAAACCGGCCAGATCATCGCGAATTCATACTTTTATCGCCACTTCTCCCATCCATATGAAAATGAAATTACGGATGCAACCGGATCAGGTACTGGAGCAGGCAGTTAAAGCGGTTAAGAAGGCGCGTCAGTATACGGATGATGTTGAATTCTCACCGGAAGATGCGGGTCGCTCGGATTTCGATTTTCTGTGCCGGGTGCTTGAGGCGGTTATCGATGCGGGCGCAACCACGGTGAACATCCCTGATACCGTTGGCTATAACCTGCCCCACCAGTTTGGCGATCTCATTAAAAACCTGATCGAACGTGTTCCGAATGCTGACAAGGCGGTTTTTTCGGTTCATTGCCATAATGATCTTGGTCTTGCAGTTGCCAATTCCTTATCGGCAGTCATCAATGGTGCCAGACAGGTTGAATGCACCATCAATGGCCTGGGCGAACGCGCCGGTAATGCCGCACTGGAAGAAATAGTGATGGCGGTCCGCACACGCCAGGATATTTTCAGTTGTCAGACAGATCTTGATACAACGCAGATTGTTCCCTGCTCCCGGCTGGTATCGAGCATTACCGGGTTTGCTGTACAGCCCAATAAAGCCATTGTCGGTGCCAATGCCTTCGCACACGAATCAGGCATTCATCAGGATGGCGTGTTAAAAAGCCGCGAGACTTACGAAATCATGCGTGCTCAGGATGTTGGCTGGAGTGACAACCGTATCGTGCTCGGCAAACATTCCGGCCGTAATGCTTTGCGCTCACGCCTTGAAGAGCTCGGCATTACTCTTGATTCCGAGGATGCTCTGAATGATGCTTTCACACGTTTCAAAGAACTTGCCGACAAAAAGCATGAGGTGTTTGATGAAGACTTGCAGGCGCTGGTAACGGATATCAGTCTTGCTGCAGCCGCTGATCATTTCAAACTTATCGCTCTGCATGTTTGCTCGGAAACCGGCGAGACTCCGGACGCTTCGGTGACGGTATCAGTTGATGGTGAGGAAAAGCAGGCCAGCGCAACGGGCGGTGGGCCGGTAGATGCGGCTTTCAAGGCTATCGAGAAAATCATTGCCAGCAATGCCCATTTACTGCTTTATTCGGTCAATAATATCACCAGTGGTACCGATGCTCAGGGAGAAGTCACTGTGCGGCTGGAAAAAAATGGCCGCATTGTCCAGGGACAGGGTGCAGACACGGATATTGTGATCGCTTCAGCGCGCGCCTATATCACTGCCATGTGTAAGCTATCTCTTTCCGATGACCGGGCACATCCACAGCGTGGCGAGGTGTAGTTAGTCATTATGCCAGGGTCGCCAGACAATCGCCTGCAACAGGCATATCTCAAAGCTATGGGTATTCATTGCTGGGTGTCTCGCAACGCTGGTCCCGACTCTGGCGCTATTGAAGAAGCCGTAATCACTGCCTCACCTGTGGTCAAATCGCCAGCCGAAATTCAGCCTGACAAGCTGCTCGCTCCCGACTGGCAAACGCTCGAACAACAGGTACAGACTTGTACTCGCTGTGAGTTACATACAAGCCGCACACAAACGGTTTTTGGTGTCGGTGACAGGAATACTGACTGGTTAATCATTGGTGAAGCACCCGGCCACGATGAAGATCTGCAGGGCGAGCCTTTTGTCGGTCGTGCCGGCCAGCTGCTTACCGCCATGCTCAAGGCCATTGGTCTACAACGCCAGCAAGTTTTTATAGCCAATATCCTCAAGTGCCGACCACCGAATAACCGCGATCCTTCTGCCGAAGAAGTGAGCTGTTGCGAAGCCTATCTGGCGCAGCAGATTGATCTGATTCAGCCCAAAATCATACTGGCTGTCGGTCGCATTGCGGCACAAAACCTGTTGAAAACGGATACACCCATTGGCAAACTCCGCAGTCAGATTCATCACTACGGCAAATCAGATATTCCGGTCATTGCAACCTACCACCCGGCTTACCTGTTACGTTCACCTCTGGAAAAACGCAAAGCCTGGGATGATCTGCAGTTAGCCAGAAACATCATTAATCAAAAAATATGAATGCTGTTATCAAAGCACCTCATGCAAGGGTGCGCCCATTAACCGTCGCCGATCTTGAAGCCGTTATGTCGATTGAAAACTCCGCTTATGAGTTTCCATGGAGCATAGGCATTTTCCGAGATTGTCTGAAAGCAGGCTATGATGGCTGGTGTCTTGATATCGATGAAACGCTAATCGGCTATAGCGTATTGAGTAGAGGTGCAGGCGAAGCGCATATTCTGAATATCACCATTACTCCGGAACAGCAGGGCAAGGGCTACGGCCGCAAACTACTCGAACACATGCAGTATCTGGCCAAACGTTACCAGGTTGAATGCCTGCTACTGGAAGTTAGATCCTCCAACAAGGCAGCCAAGTATCTTTACGAATCGTCCGGATTCAATGAAATAGGCCGACGGCCAGGTTACTACCCAGCCAGTCAGGGACGCGAAGATGCGGTTATCTTCGCCTATGTTCCATAAAACATACTCAAGGGCACCTTCTATTAATCAGGATTTTCATCTGAGTTCAAGGCGAATCAATTTTGAGAATCGCAGTATATAAGGCATATATGAGGATCGCAAAAAATCATTCAACGCAGAAATCGGGCGAAAAGACGATTAATAGAGGCACCCTAAGGAGCTTTGATCAGACCGTCTCTGTCTCATATTCTGTTGCTCGTACAAGATCATCATCCAGCACCAGACGTTTTCGAGCAACCCCAGGACGATCCATGGATTTATATTTTATCAGTTCTGCAATAACAGTTTCAGTTTCTGCTTCATCACCTGTGAAAGTAAAAACGATATGATTTTCATCAATACGCTCAACATTTGCACTCAGCTTACGCTTCAGGGTTTCATTACCCGTCCAGATTTTAAAGCTTAGCAGTACCACCTTGTGATTGGGTAACAACTGCCCCGTGTGCAACATAACAGCGATCCCTTGCTTGCTGATGTTTTCAGCATATCCTGCGCAATACCCCAATGAAGACTGTGCAATTTTTATTTCTACGAGAACGCGTTCACGCGGAGACCGTCGTTGATCTTTAGCAGCCATGTTTAATACCCTTATTTAATTCAATACAGAACCTGTCTGGTTACTGTGAATTAACGGCGACTGCGATAGTGACTTTAGGAGTGTCTTAGGATCAGGAGTGGCTTGAGCGAACTGCCCCTGAAAACAGAGTATAGAAGTTTTCCGTTGTTGTTTCCGCGATCTGTTCAAATGATTGCTGACGCAATTCTGCAATATATTCCGCAACATAGCGCACATAAGCAGGTTCGTTAGGTTTGCCGCGTTTAGGAACTGGCGCAAGATAAGGGGAATCTGTTTCCACCAGAATACGATCAAGCGGCACTTTTTTTGCCACTTCTTTGAGGTCTGTCGCATTTTTAAAAGTGACAATGCCAGAAAACGAAATATAAAAATTCATATCCAGGGCTTTTTTCGCCATTTCCCAGTCTTCGGTAAAGCAATGCAGGACACCACCGGCATCCCTGGCATCCTCTTCCTGCATAATTGCCAAAGTATCTTCTCTTGCTGCACGGGTATGTACAATGACAGGTTTATCGGTTGCCTTCGATGCACGAATATGGCGCCTGAAACGTTCTCGCTGCCATTCCACATCACCCTCTATCCTGAAATAATCCAGTCCGGTTTCACCGATGGCAACAATTTTTTCGTCTGCAGCCAGGGAAACCAGTGTGTCTTCGTCGGGATCGGATACATCTTCATAATCCGGATGCACGCCGACGGATACCGAAATCTGCGGGTAATCTTTAACCAGCTCCAGCATCGCCGGAAAACGCTCAAGACTGACAGAAACGCAGAGCATATGTTCAATGCCCTGTTCTGCAGCATTTTCGAGAAAAGTAGCGATGGGGGTGTCCTCGATTTTGAGCATATCGAGGTGACAATGTGAATCAACTAGCATATAAAAGGCACCTTTATTAATTAGGATTTTCGTCTGAGCTCAAGACGGATGAATTTTGAGAACCGCAGTGTATAAGGCATACATGAGGATCGCAATTGTTATCCAACGCAGAAATCGGGCGAAAAGACGATTAATAGAGGTGCCTGACTACCCAGGCTGCGCAGCCCGGCTGACTGCAGGACTACATGGTATGGGTTGGTCGATCAGCTGACAAGGCACCCGCCAGGTATGTTTCAATTTTTTTCTGTGCGGTACCGCTATCCTGATCACTGAACTGAACACCGATACCTGCCGCGCGCGCGCCCTGAGCTCCTTTGGGGGTAATCCAGATAATGGTGCCGGCAACGGGTAATTTCTCTGACTCATCCATCAGGCTGAGCAACATAAAAACCTCATCGCCAAGATTGTAAACTTTATTTGTTGGGATAAATAATCCACCGCTTTTAATATAGGGCATATAAGCCGCATACAAAGCATTTTTATCTTTGATTGTCAGCGACAGAATACCCTGTCTGGCTGAACCACCTGCTTGATTTGTCATCCTTTCGTCCCTTGTCCTCTATGCTCTCATCTGCTGATTAGCGGTAAAAATTGTCGTCCAGAGAATCAGTATCTCTTCAAATAATAACACCCGATTAAGGCCACTGTGCTTCACTAGCAAAGCATGGGTCCGATCACATTTCTGCAACAGGGCATGCAGCTTTCGTACGTCAGCCCGTTCGTAGTACCCTGCTAACGTCTGCACTACTGCCGATTTCTGATCTACAGCCGCCTTGTAACCAAGCTGATCTGCCCGGATCAACTGTATCAGGACAGCTCGCAACCAGCCCAACAATTGCAATATCTGATCCTTATTCCATGCCGCCAGCAACTTTGCTGGTGCAAGGCCGCCTTCAATCAACTCAACCAGCTGGGTAACGAAAGTTTGCCAGGTTTCCAATTGACCTGCTTCATTCAGACGAATAGCCTCCAGCGGAGCACCATTTGCCAGATCTAGCAGAATATCCAACTGGTCTTTGCTAATTTCATGGCTAATTCCCTGGCCAACTTGCTCCTGTTGCAACCAGCTTAAGGCTGTTTGCCTGTCAGGTGGCTCACAAACGAGCGTCTGACAACGGCTACGCACGGTAACAGGCAGTCGCTCTGGTTTTGTCACTTCCAGCAACACAAGAGTGTTATCGGTCGGTTCCTCCAGAGTCTTGAGTAAACTATTGGCAGCATTATTATTCATGGCGTCAGCAGGGCTAATAATGACCACTTTGTAGCCCGCTGCATGGCTAGTCAACGACAGATTGGCACACATTTCACGTATCTGATCAACTCGGATAGCCTTGCCCGATTCTTCTGGAGACACCTCCAGAAAATCCGGGTGTGTACCGACATCAAACAGATGGCAACCAGAGCATTCACCGCAAGGTATGCCGTTTTCATCTGGTTGCCGGCAGAGCAAGGTTCGGGCAAAATCTTTTGCCAGCAAGGATTTTCCAATACCGGCGGGCCCGGAAATCATCAGCGCATGCGGCAGACGTTGCTGTTGGATATAGCCGAGAAATGCCTGATAGGCCGGCTGAAGCCATATATATTTTTCTATATATTTCATATGCTTTTCAGAACTTCTTTATGTTCTTTGCAGATTTTGGATACCTCGTCAACTGCTAATGGCTGTTGCAGTAGATCACAGAAATAACCGCCCTCATCCTGCTTCTGGTTATACCGACAGGTAGCGCAAACACCAAATGATTTCATCTGATTCCCCTGCAACAATGCCCGTAACAGCATATCCAGAGCAGCGACTATCTGCGATTGTTCTGCTTGCGTTAATCGCTCACAGGCTTTATCAAATAATAGCCCTGGAATAGACCTGGCAAGCAACTGCCAACCTGCTTCGGCGACCTTTAGATGCGAAACACGTTTGTCATCCTCATCTGCTTCTCTGAATAAAAAGCCTTTTTTTTCAAGCACCTTTAACGTCTGAGAAACCGTTCCCTTGGTTTGCCCAAGAAATTCTGTAACCGCCATGGGTGTATCTGAATAACGATTGCAGATAGACAGATAATGCAACGCTTCAAGCTGTACCGGCTGCAATCCATACTCAGCACCTGCCTGACGAGAACCGACCCGCAGAACTTCACTTAGCCGTTCAACGTAATTGTACAGTGGAGTAACTTTCATAGCCTTATAGTATCGACTAAAAACTTACTTGACAAGCAAACAAATCAAAGCTATTGTATTTTTCGTATCGATTCGATACTACTTAATTTTAGAGAGGTATTACTATGAATCACTTAAAACTGACCCCTGCCAGTATTGCGTTGCTGATCACCACCAGCCTGCCATTAACCGCCTGCGCACACCAATCACACTCAGGCGGCCTGACATCCACAAAAAATAAGTCAGTTCTGGCTCCCTTTGACATTATCCACACCAAAATCACTACCGAAAACAATATTGCCACCTTTCATATGGCCGTGTCTGGCAAGGCGGGCAAAAACAGGCCCGCAGCCAGCGGACAACTGGCAGGCAGCGAGGTGTTTTCTTATGTCTGGCCAACATCACTGGACAGTTATGAGGCAGGCTTTGAAAAAGACGCAGGTATCCTGGCACTGGCCGTTACCTCCCACCCTGATTTCGATGATACCCCGCTATACGATGAAAACGGTGATGGCGACACTACAAACGACGGCAATATCTGGCACAGCCACTGGGTCGTGTTAAAGCCGGATGAACGTTGCGGCAAAGATGCATTGGGCGTGGTAGATATCCCCGAAGGAAAAAAACCAAGATTGCCGAAAACCTGGCCAGGATTGCCAATTTTGCTAGACAGCCCCGGCTGGGATCCTGTATTTGCCGGAGAGACAGTTGAAGTCAAGGTACCTTTTGATGACATCGGCAAAGTAGATAAGCTGTCATTTGATGGCGTCACGGCAGGATTACGGGTAAATCAGAGCGTACATGCACCGCTGCTATGTGTTGTCAATGTCATGGACATTGCTTCGGGTGATCTGAGTTTGCCGGGTAAAACAAACCAGTAAACTGAACTGAGGGGCAGATGCGTCCGGTCTGTCCCCGCTTTAAAAATAATTATGATCAAGAAAAGCCAATTTATTGCGCACAGGCCTACTAGTCAGTTGGTAAAGAGAGTAACGATTCAGCTTTTTTACATGATAGAAATAAGTAATGTTTTTTACAAAGTGATGTCTTAAGTTATCTAGCCATTTTTGTTGGAACACATACTGCGATTCAACTTCTTTTATTGTAATAGTCTGACCATCTAACGTAGCTTTAAAAACAGATTTACCTTTATATTTCGCAAGTATAGTATTTTCTTTGTGCTGTAGAATTTTCCAATTCATGTCAAGCATAGCTTGTAAAATTGCTTTTTTCATATCCAAAGGAGATGGATTTAGATCACTTACATCTATGACTTCTCTGAATGATTCGTAATTTAAATCGTCATCGTTAGCAAATGATGACATACATATAAGTAATGATGTTACAACACTAAATACCCTGATCATAAAAAACAATTCCTTAATTAGGTCAAAAATGATTTATTCGTACTTCGACACACCAATCTAATAAGAATAACACCAACCAAATCCCAAAAGAATCAACAATCCTATTAAGCCCACATCTAATGATTTCATTACAAGAATAAAGCACACCCAGAAAGTTATTACTGCTTCAGAAAACATCAATTGACTTTAATCAATTAGCTTTCCAGAATGGCAGACTATTCTACGCAAACTCAAAAAGTCTCATCAATATGAACAAAATAGATCTCGATCAAACGTTTGGCAAACAGCAGGTTGATTCTGAAGAACGTGAAAAACTCATTCGCCGTGTGTTTAATAAAGTTGCACCCCGTTATGATCTAATGAACGATGCCATGAGTTTTGGCATCCATCGTTTATGGAAAAACAAATTGGCGAAGTTGGCAAAACCACTCGCGGACCAGACCATCATTGATCTGGCGGGTGGCACAGGCGATGTTGCAATCAAACTGGCACAGGCTGGTGGCACTGTTTTTGTTGCCGATCCTTCCATGGAGATGATGAAAGCAGGACAGAAGCGCCATCAAATCAGCTGTATTTCGACAACAGGCGAGCAAATGGCCTTTGCGGATAATTCAGTTGATACCATCACGATTGCTTTTGGGGTGCGCAATATGACTCATATGAAACAGGGTTTAAAAGAAATGCATCGCATACTTAAACCCGGTGGACGCATGTTGTGCCTGGAGTTTTCAAAACCACATACCTGGTTAAAGCCTTTTTATGATTTGCATTCCTATTATATCATCCCTCGCCTTGGCGCATGGATAGCCCAACAGCCAGAAGCCTACACCTATCTGATTGAATCCATTCGACGCTTTCCAGATCAGCAAGAAATGCGGGGAATTATGCAAACCACAGGCTTTACCAATGTACACTATAAAAACCTGTCTTTCGGTATTGCCTGCATTCACATTGGAACCAAACAGTCTATAGAAACTTAGCCATGGAACTGGATACCTTTATTAAAATCGGCCTGCCCGTGTCACTGGGGCTAATCATGCTCAGCATGGGAATGACGTTACGAACCGCTGATTTCAAGCGCATTGCCGCCAGCCCCAGGGCTTTTTTTGTCGGGCTATCGGCACAAATGCTGCTGGTACCATTGCTTGCCCTGTTGCTTCTACAGATTCTCCATTTACCGCCCCTGCTCGCGGTGGGCTTGCTCATACTCAGCTTTAGCCCAGGCGGAACCACCAGTAATTTATTCTCCTATATGGCGAAAGGTGATGTGGCACTCTCGGTTGCACTGACTGCTGTTGCCAGTTTTATAACACCTTTTACTATTCCTTTTTTAACCGAGCTTGCATTGCAGGCGCAAATGGGCGAAAACACTGCCATTGTCATCCCCATTGGCTTAACCATGAAACGCTTGCTGATGGTTACCATTGTTCCCGTTTTACTCGGCATGACATTGCGCTATTTATTATCAACATGGGCAGATAAAATACAGCCCATTATTCACAAAATAGCTGTTACGCTTTTTCTCGCGGTTATTTTATCCATGCTTATCAAGCTGTCCAGCAAGATGCCAGAATTATTGCCGCAGGTCGCTGCCATTACCAGCATTATGATTGTGCTTGCCATGCTTATGGGCTACGGCATTTCCAGTTTTTTTAAGCTGAATTCACAACAACTAAAAACCAATACCATTGAAATCGGTATGCAGAATGGTGGCATGGCACTCATCGTTACCCAAACTGTTTTGAATAACCCGACGATGTCTATCGTGCCGGTGATTTATGGTCTTATAATGCTTATCCCGGTCATTATATTTGTCGCCATGAGTAAACGGGATAGACGATCTGGATAACAATAAGGTGAAATCACTCCAGCAATATACTTTGTTAAAAGCACTGCGCCCTTTCTCTCTGGTTGTCGCACTGATTTCCTGCGCACTGGGCATTCTAATCGCCTGGAATGATGGCTTTCAAAATATAGAACTGGCAATATTAATTATATCTGGTGGCATACTGGCTCAGGCAGGCATCAACCTGATTAACGACATCGAAGATTTACCCCTTATCTCCAATCGACATGCCAGTTATACCCTCGTAAAAAACAGGATCGACCGCAATACCCGAGCAGGAATTCTGTGCTTTGTGCTGGCCAGTATCATTGGTTTATACCTGATTTCAAAACAGGGCTGGCTGTTGTTTTTTCTGATTTTTATTTCTGGGCTAGCATCGCTAAGCTACAACATCGGTCCCATTAATTTCAAGCATCGCGGTCTCGCCATGTTTCAGGTATTTCTGCTGATGGGCGTGTTTATGGTGCAAGGAGCTTACCTCGCCATGAGCGGACAGCTTTCCATGCCTGCTTTTTTGCATTCCATTCCGGTTAGCCTGCTGGTTTCTCTTCTCCTGTTAAGTAACGAACTGCGCGACTGGGAAACTGATAGAAACAGTGAAATTCAAACCCTCACCGTACGAATCGGCTATCAAAACGCAGTAAAATTATACTGGTTATTAATCGCATTAAGCTACCTGCTGGCACTTATTTTTTTCTTTGCAGGAAAACTGCATACACCTCTATGGCTACTCGCTCCGCTGCCTTTACTTATCCCGATCAGAAACTATCTCAAAGCCAGTAAGCGGACACAACTCACCCCAATGACGGGACGGTTTTTCTTCCTGTTCGGACTGACATATATACTGGCACTGGGCATTAACTAACTCACTATCTTTAGGGTACCCTATTAATGAATAGAAACTGTGGAGTAATCTAGATGAACTTCAATGAATTTGTGATGCAAAACGAGATCACCATCCGCCTCAGCTTTTTTTTCGGTATCTTTGCCGTGATGGCGATGTGGGAACTGATCGCGCCTCGTCGCGCGTTAACAGTATCAAAAGCCGTGCGCTGGGCAAATAATCTCGGGCTGGTATTTCTCAACAGTTTTGTGCTACGACTACTGTTTCCGGCTGCCGCTGTTGGTGTTGCTGCTTTTGCCGCCGAGCAAGGCTGGGGGTTGCTTAACTATTACAGCCTGCCCTTTGCTCTGAGCGTGATACTGGCGGTAGTGGCAATGGATTTTATTATCTACCTGCA
The DNA here is from genome assembly GCA_036480335.1 of Gammaproteobacteria bacterium. Classification (GTDB taxonomy): domain Bacteria; phylum Pseudomonadota; class Gammaproteobacteria; order DSM-19610; family DSM-19610; genus JAZGER01. The sequence goes on from JAZGGH010000081.1 coordinate 51,544, forward strand.
ACATGTGCTGGTACATGCTGTCCCTGCACTCTGGCGACTACACCGCGTACACCATGCCGATCTCGATTTCGACGTAACCACTGGCTCACGTTTCCATACCCTTGAGATCATTCTTTCCATGCTAATCAAGTTCGCTACCATCGTGGTACTAGGACCATCAGTTGTGGCTGTGGTCATCTTCGAAGTGGTACTCAATGCCATGGCAATGTTCAACCACAGCAATGTCAGTTTGCCACAGAATCTTGATCGCATTGTACGCCTGCTTGTAGTTACGCCAGACATGCACCGCGTACACCATTCTACGGAAGACAACGAAGCAAACAGCAATTATGGTTTCAATCTATCCATCTGGGACCGTCTGCTCGGCACTTATATCGCCCAACCCCGTGCTGGCCATGACAACATGACTATTGGCATCCATCAATACCGCGACCCCAGGCAAGTAAGCTGGCTACCAGGAATGCTTGCTCTGCCCTTTATCGGGAAAATCACCGGCTATGCAATCAACCGCAGGGAATGGAGCAAGCCCAGCAAAAAAGAGTGATTTCAACTACTCAATTAGAGCAAGTTAAATCGGATACAGTGCAACCTGCATTGCCTGCATATTTTAATTTCAGACGATGCTCAGCAATAACTTCCTGTATCGTTGGCGCACCTGCCGGATAATTATCAGGAACGGTATTCGAAAAAACGGCATGCGCATAGTTTTTGGGTGTTGGAGCAATATCAGGGTCATTCCTGTAGGCAACAATTTCATCCTCATAATATAATTCTTCAACTACGAGAGCAGCGCTGGGATTATTCGCATTGATCAGGTCGTTACTTCCCTCTATGCCTATTACCGACCTTCCTGTATTAATCTTTCGGGTCGGGTTACCGTTCTGATCGATTCCAGCACCCAGTTGTCGCCACTCTGTAAAACGCCATTTATCTGAGCGCACAGATGTCCCTCTAACTTGTCTATTACTGTCTCTGGTTGTTGCTTTTACATCGTATTGACTAAATGCATAATCTTTCCAGGCCCGCTGTTCCTGACCATCCTCTAATAACGGCGCAAAACTCAAACCTTTCAAATAAGCACTATGAGTATTGTCTACGGGTAATGGGACACCTGTTAGATCAACAATTGTTGGATAGAGATCCACCAGCTCAACCAGTTGAGAGCGCATTGACTTACGATTATCACCGCCACTTCCATCGATCATGTTCTCCAGACTACGTGTCTCTGGCGTACTGACAATCAAAGGAACATGGGTAGCTAATTCACCATTTGTATGTTTGGCCCAATCACCATATTCTCCCAGGTAGTAACCGTGATCAGACCACAATACGATAATCGTGTTCTGACTGAGTTCTGGATCATTTTCAATATAGCGGATTAATTTTCCTATCTCGTCATCAACCATTGAGGTGCTCGCCCAATAATGGCGGCGAAGATCTTTGATCGCATAACTGTTTTGCAGAGGATTTATTGCATAATCCACCGTACCATATTTCACACTCGGCAATAAATTCTGAGCAATTGTCGAATGCAAATTCGGTAGCCATGCTACATCCTGATCAATGATTAGATTTCTCGCTGTGGCCAGCACTTTCTTAGGATCATTCACACCGTATTTAATGACCAGTTTATGATTGGCTACTATAGAACCCTTACTGTGTGATCTTGCAGTTGTTTCATAACCTCGTTGCAGCGTTAATGTAGACGCCGATGTATTTTTAGCTGTTACCAATGCATATTCTTTATGATTAAATGTCCCTTGCGGCGCCCCATCGTAAATAGCAATTTGTTGTCCCACATAAAATTCTGTGGTGTCTGACACAGCCACAGTGGTTTTAGACCCTGTTATTGCCTGGGTAAGAGTTGCCATTGGTGTAGAATAAAAATACTGCTGTATTTCACCCCACAGGGATAAGCCAATACTGGCAGCAAGTTGCGGCGGCTGAGAAGCGGGTACTTTTATATCATTGATTGAATATTGATCCAGTTTTTCTGTTGTCGTAATAAAGGGTGCATGGGGTTTTTTAAAGCCAACCGCAAAGAAAAAGTTTTCTTTATTACCCAGCTGCCCCGATTTAAACTGGTTCAGAAAATCAATCGCACTATTTGCGGCCAACTGGTCAGCAGACTGGTTATTTGGGTTAGCTGGATCATAGTCGAATGCATGAGTAAGACTGGTCACTTTTGATTGCCCCTGAGGACAGCGATTATTGGCCCCGGGTGCATGTAAACTGGAATTTGAAGCCTTGCATCGTATTACTGGACTAGCAGTACCACGATTGCCTGTTGTGACTAATTTATCCCAGCCTTGAACTGTTGCATAGGCAGTATTTGGCCGATGATAAACTTTCCCTACGCTCAAGGTATAGTAACCATTGTTCTGCAGGTGTTTAGCTAATGGAACATGGCTATCGGGTGCAGCCATCGCATAATTATTTGCTGTAGCCTTATCTTCATAATTCAGACTCCAGTGAAGCTGATTATAGTTATCCCATCGGCGAATTTGCTCAGGACGCAAGCCACTCATTACACTGTTACGAGATGCGCTACAAACAGCAACCTGACTGTAGGCGCTGGAAAACTGGATGCCGGATTTCGCCAGATTATCGATATTGGGCGTCAATACTGGCTTGTTGTTCTGGGTCCCGGCATAGCTAAATCCATTGGTGCCTATATCAGGACGCAAGTCATCAACCGCAATAAACAGGATATTTCGTCGCGGATTAATTTCATCATCGATAATGATTGCCTGGCTACTGGAAGTACCAGTAAATGCATTAACAGGCTGACTCAGCTCAAGGAAGAAAGACTCACGACCTTCGAACACATCATCCTGGAATATTTGTACCGTGACGGTTTTTTCAACCTGGCCCGGCGCAAAAGTTAATGTTGTTGAAATTGACTGGTAATCAGTTCCAGCGGTTGCTGAACCATCCGCTGTAGCCACGTTGACACTGACTGGCAGGTCACCTGGGGCAGTCAAACCTACTGTAAACACTGCTTCCGCATCTGCTTCACTGACTGTTATGTCTAAAACTACTATCTGCAGTAGTGCCTGACAGGCACCAAATGTACCTAGATCAAACGGACCAACCATCTGCTGCCTGTCTGGGCCTAACAGCACCGGCATACCCAGCGGTGCAGATAACTCTATACAGGTGCCCGCTTCCACGACCGGTGTAAACTGGAAACCATCTTCACCGCTATTCCAGACCTTCAATACAAAATCAATGATTGTTGGGTCTGTGGTGTAATCGAGCGTATCACTATTCTCAAGACCTTCACCCGTGACAGCAGAAAATCCCTGACTGCTCATCACCTGGCCTTCAAAAAAGGCACCGGCCGTATCACCTCCGGCTGTGTTTCTCACTGTCCAGGCACCCGTCTGGCAATCTTTCCAGACAAACAGTGCCTGATCAATTGAAGCATTGTATGACGGTGCTCCACAAATATTCGTATCATCATCCGTAATGATGCCTGCACCTGTAGTATCTATTACCATCGCATTCGTGGCTGCGCCCAACTCAACCGTAAAGGCCTCGCTGCCTTCGAATATGGCGTCCTGGAGTATTGCAATGGTGATGGGCATGCTGGTCACATTCGGGGCAAACGTGAGCGTTGCAGGTATGCTGACTGCTACATAATCTAAATCAGCAGTTGCAGTATCGGATTGTGTCACATAGTCAACCGTAATGATTTGATCAACGCCTACCGACAGACTAACGGTAAAACTCGCACTGGAATCTGCTTCATTAACGGTTACATCATCAATACGGATTTCAGGTGTGATTTCATCATCGATGATTGTAGCCGTTCCGCTACCATCGAGGATAGTTGCATTATTCGAAGCATTCAACTCAACCGTGAAAGCTTCACTGCCTTCGATCAAGGTATCCTGCAGTAGTGCAATCGTCACCGTCATGCTGGTCACGTCTGGCTCAAATGTCAGCGTCGCAGGCGTACTGACCGCCGTATAATCCTGATCGCCAATTGCCGTATCAGGCTGTGTAATATAATCAACCGTAACAGTCTGTGCCGTTGTGGTTGACAGGCTCACGGTAAAATTTGCACTGGCTTCGGCTTCGTTAACGGTTACATCGTCAATACGGATTTCAGGCACGATTTCATCATCGATGATCGTCGCCATTCCGCTACCATCAAGTATGCTGGCATTATTCGAAGCACTCAATTCGACCGTGAAGGTTTCACTGTCTTCGAATAAGATATCCTGCAATAGCGCAATCGTTACCGCTATACTGGTCTCATTCGGTGCAAATGTCAGCGTCACGGGTATGCTGATCGCGGTGAAATCGACATCATCGATTGCCGTACCAGACTGTGTAATATAATCCACCGTGACCGTCTGTGTCGTTGCTGTTGACAGGCTCACAGTAAAACTCGCACCGGCATCGGCTTCGTTAACCATCACATCATCAATACGGATCTGAGGCGCAATGTCATCATCCACGATGGTTGCTGTCCCGCTAGCATCGAGAATGGTCGCATTATCCGGCGCACTCAACTCAAGCGTGAAGACTTCGTCGCCTTCGAATATTGTATCCTGCAGTAGCGCAATCGTTACTGGCATGTTGGTCACATTGGGCGCAAATGTCAGCGTTGTCGGCAAGCTAATCGCAGTGAAATCCACATCATCGACTGCTGTACCAGACTGCGTCATATAATCCACTGTGACGGTCTGTGTCGTTGCCGCGGACAGGCTTACGGTAAAACTCACACTCGCTTCAGCTTCGTTAACTATCACATCATCAATGCTGATCTCGGGCGCAATTTCATCATCTGTGATGGTAGCAATTCCACTACCATCAAGGATGCTGGCATTATTCGGCGCACTCAACTCAACCGTAAAAACTTCACTGCCTTCGATCAAGGCATCCTGCAAAAGCGCAATCGTCACCGGTATACTGATCTCGTTCGGTGCAAATGTCAGTGTCGTGGGTGTATCCACCGCCATATAATCCATATCATCGATTGCGGTACCGGACTGGGTCACATAGTCAACCGTAACGGTTTGATCAATGCCAGTCGACAAGCTAACGGCAAAACTCACACTGGAATCAGCTTCATTAACCGTCACATCATCTATGCTGATCTCGGGCAAAATTTCATCATCGATGATCGTAGCGGTTCCACTACCATCAAGGATGCTGGCATTATTCGGCGCACTCAACTCAACTGTAAAGACTTCACTGCCTTCGATCAAGGTATCCTGCAGTAATGCAATCGTCACCGGCATGCTGGTTACATTGGGTGCAAATATCAAAGTCACAGGTGTACTGACTGCCGTATAATCTATATCATCGATTGCCGTACCAGACTGTGTAATATAGTCAACCGTGACCGTCTGTGTTGTTGCCACGGAGAGACTCACGATAAAACTTGCACTGGTTTCGGCTTCGCTGACCACGATATCTGAAATGACTATCTGATCCAGCGGCCCCTGACAGGCACTAAATGTACCCAGATCAAATGGGCTAACTATCTGTTGCCTGCCCGGCCCCACCAGCACTGGCACTCCCAGCGGCGCAAATAACTCTACACAGGTGCCCGCTTCCACGACCGGTGTGAACTGGAAACCATCCTCACCGCTATTCCAGACCTTCAATACATAATCAATGATTGTCGGATCTGTGGTGTAATCGAGCGTATCGATACTCTCAAGACCTTCACCCGTCACCGCAGCAAACCCCTGGCTACTCATCACCTGGCCTTCAAAAAAGGCACCGGCCGAATCACCTCCGGCTGTGTTTCTCACTGTCCAGGCACCCGTCTGGCAATCTTTCCAGATAAACAGCGCCTGGTCAGTCGAAGCATTGTATGACGGTGCTCCACAGGCATTCACTTCGTCATCCAGGATTATCGCACGTCCACTGCCATCAAGGATGGTCGCATTCAACGGATTACTCAGTTCTATGGTAAAGTGTTCATTCCCCTCAGCCTCGACATCCTGCAGGATAGCTATATCAACCGGAATACTCGTTATCCCGGGCGCAAACGTCACTGTGAAAGGAACGGCCACCCCCGAGTAGTCCATACCCTCGCTTGCTGTGTCCGCCTGCGTGGCATACGACACAGTAATGGGATCAGTACTGCTTGCTGATAAGCTCAGTGTGAACTGTGCCATCGCATTCGCCTCACTGACTGTCACATCATTAATACGAATTGACACAGGAGCATCTGCACAGGCACCCAGCGTGCTCAAATCAAAGGCACCCGATATCTGCTGTTTAGCAGGCCCAACTAACACCGGCATACCCGGTGGAGTGTGCAGCTCTATACAGGTACCTGCTTCAGTCACTGGAGCAAACTGAAAGCCATCTTCACCTTTGTTCCAGACCTTTAAGAGAAAATCAATGCGGGTTGGATTCGTCGTGTAATCCAAAACATCGCTGCCCTCCAGACTAAAACCGGTGACGGCGCTGAACCCCTGGGCATTGACCACTTCACCATCAAAGAAGAATCCATTTGCAGCTGAATCACCCCCTGCTGTGGCACGCATAAAAATCTCATTCGACAGACAATTTTTCCAGACAAACAACGCCTGATCAGACTTTCTGGAATAGCTCGGTTTTCCACAGTCTAGTGCAAATGCCGGTGGTACACACAGAAATAGCAGGAAGATTAGAAATATGAGTATGAATGATGATCGCTTTAAAGAAAAAATCGAGTTTTCAGTATCGTCAATACTCACAGCATGCCCTCGCCTTGTATACACAATCTATATTAGACGTAACTAGATACGCCTTTTTATCATAGTACATTTTTATCAAGAATAAGCATGTGTTTATCTTTTTTCTGTAATTAGATTTAGCCTATATTATAATATGCCTGCGCTGCCCGCCATGGAGAGCAAAGCGAAGGCGGGTAGTCCCCGGTAGCGATTAGGCCGGGCGTTGTTTTCGTCGTGCGTAGCGCCAGAGAAAACATAAGCAGAGGCATCCGACAATCGCGTCCAGCC
>JAZGGH010000082.1:0-16452 GCA_036480335.1 Gammaproteobacteria bacterium
GGCCGCACCAGCCATTGCGCAGAATGAACAGGTCAAACAGAAAGATACCCAGTACCGTGATCCAGCCGAGGCCGATACCAAAAATCAGTTCTCGATGTAGCATACTGATGGGGCTAATCCATTCGAAAGCGGCGAGGCCGGTGAGTATTGACAGGATTAATGTGAGTACCAGAATGGTATAGCGAATTTTGCGACTCAGCGGAAACAGGTTGGTGATGCCTAACTGGCGACGCAGCCAGGCGGCAATGTCAGTGACTATGTTGACAGGGCAGACCCACGCACACCAACTGCGACCACCAATGAAGCCATAGATAATGAGAATAAGCGTGGCTCCCAGAAGCAATTCGAGCAATGGCATCTGACCGGTAAGCAGGATTTGCAAAACAGCAAAGGGATCAGCCATTGGGATCAGCCCAAACAGCTTTGAACTACTCAGGTTGCCAGTCAGCACCGGTTGGCCAGCAACTTCCCAGCTACGGCGTACAGTACCCAAAAATAGCAGCAGAATCCCGAGTTGCAAACTGCGACGCAGGAGTAAATACCGCCAGACATATAATTTACCTCTGAATGTTGACGGCATAACGAAGGGTCTGACCGGCCGACCATTGGGTCCGATCTTTGGTGATTGGCCAGCCTCGTTCATGGCTTGCCCTCATTCAGATAATCGAGCCCAGTTGTCGGTACATCAGCTTTTGGAGTGTCAACGTCCGCTTTGAAATCCTGAGTGATCGGCGAATCGTCGATCCAGCCCAGGCGGTAGTGATCACCTATCTGGCCCTGAACCAGGTCGGCTGGTAGAACACGAATAGCCGCTTTCTGCGTTGGGCAGGCCTTCTCACAAATACCGCAGCCAGTGCAGGCATCACTATGAACCAGTGGTACGAACATGGCATGTTTGCTGATACGTCGTGGGTGGTGCTCTATGGTGATGGCCTTATCCTGCACCGGGCATTCGCGATGACAGACTTCACAACGCAACCCCTGCCAGGACAGACAGTTCTCAATATCAATGACGGCGAGTCCCATGCGGGACTTTTCAATATTGTCCAGTGCAGGATCCAGCGCACCTGTCGGGCAGGCAGCGACACAGGGGATGTCTTCACACATATAACAGGGTACGTTGCGCGGAATGAAATACGGTGTGCCGATGGGGATATCTGCATCCGCTGTGGCCAATGCCAGCGTATCATAGGGACAGGCATCGACACATTGGCCGCACTTGATACAGCGAGCATAAAAATCAGGTTCGTCACGTGCGCCTGGCGGGCGAACAGCGGTCGGGGATGCCCGTACCTGCTGTTTCAACAGGTACATCCAGACGAGGCCACCACTGGTCGCCACTGCAGCACCCCGCCCTAAGCGGTTGAAAAAATGTCGCCGCGAGATTTTTGTATGGTTGCTCATCAATACGATGCTTGTCAGCTATCAGGCTTTGTAGACCTTGACGGCTGTCTTCTTGAAGTCTTGTTCCTTTGACATCGGGCAAGTGACATCAAGGCAGACCTTGTTGACGAAGACAGCCTCATCGAAAAAGGGCGCAAAGGTGGAACCACGCGGTGGGCGGTTGCGTCCCTTGGTTTCGATGACGGCTTTAATTTTACCTCGGCGTGACTCGATCCAGACCACGTCGTTGCGCTGCAGTTTGCGTTCCTCGGCATCTTTCGGATTCATATATAACTGTGCCGTGGGCACTGCTCGGTGTAGTTCAGGTACCCGGCGTGTCATGGTGCCCGTGTGCCAGTGTTCCAGGACGCGGCCAGTCGAAAACCACAAATCATAGTTTTCATCGGGTTGCTCTGGAGGTGCAGCGTAAGGCCGGAAGAAAATTTTCGCCTTATGTGCCAGGCTGGTCTTTTCTTTGTTCGTGACTTTATCAAGGTCTCCACCCGGCAAGGACTTGAGTGCCTTGCCATAAAAATCGAAGCCGCTGCCTTTCTCACAGTAGCTATCGTATTTTTCATTAAAACGCCACTGGGTTTCCTTGCCATCGATCACTGGCCATTTCAGGCCACGCACATCGTCACGGTAATACACATCAAACTCCGCCAGATCATGGGCATGGCCGACACCGAATTGTCGATATTCATTGAACAAAGCCTTTTCCGGGAACCAGCCATCGCCCAGCTTATCGGCTATGTGGTTAGCGTGTCCTTTGGAAACCTGTTTGTCTGGCCACTTAACTTTACGGTTTTCCTGAGTCGCAAAGAGAACATCATAGAGAGTGTCTTCCGGTGAATACCCCAGTTTTTTGGCTTCCTCAAGCACACTGGGTAATTTGCCATCCTCGAAGCCTTTAGCTTTCAAGCCAGGAACGGGTAACTCACCCCAGACTTCCTTCAGCTTGAAACGCTTGGCAAATTCCAGTCCCTGCCAGACATCGGCCATGGCTTCACCTGGAGGTGCAACCTGCTGACGCCAGGCCTGGGTGCGGCGTTCAGCGTTGCCGTATAGACCCCATTTCTCAAAGATCATAGCCGTAGGCAGGATTAAATCTGCCACTTTCGCTGAGACGGTAGGGTAGGGATCGGAGACCACCAGAAAGTTGTCCATTTCACGTGCCGCTTTGAGCCAGTGATTCGCGTTAGCAGTAGCCTGGAATGGATTGTTAACCTGTACCCAGGCCCATTTGACCGAGCCATCTTCCAGATCGCGCATGATTTTGGTGATATGGCTGCCGGTTTTGGGATTCAGGGTCTTTGCGGGCAGTTTCCACAGGTTTTCACTGAAGGCCCGGTGTTTGGGATTAAATACCACCAGGTCGGCGGGTAAGCGATGTGCAAAGGTGCCCACTTCACGGGCTGTACCACAGGCAGATGGCTGTCCTGTTAGCGAGAAAGCACCATTGCCGGGTTGTGCCTGTTTGCCAAGTAACAAGTGGACGGCATAGGCCTGTTCGTTGACCCAGCTACCACGGTAATGCTGGTTAAAGCCCATGGTCCAGAAGCTGACGATTTTACGGTTTTTATCCACATACAGATCGGCAAGTTGCTTAAGCTTTGCCTTGAAAGACTCCAGGTCTTCTTCGACATCGCCTTTTGCCAGTTCCGCGACAAAATCCAGTGTGTAGGGTTCGATGCCTTTTTTGAAATCATCGAAGCCAATCATCCAGTGCTTGAGAGGTTTTTTGCGATTATTTTGCTTAACATTCTCGCCAGCCTTGCGGCGCTGGCCAATCGCTTCGTACTTGTCCAGTGTGTTTTCCAGTTCTTTCGCCTGGATATCCTTTTCTGCATCGTAGGCATATTCTGAGGTGCCGCGCATTCCGTAGCCAATGTCATAGGGGCCAGTGGCAAATACACAATGTTTTTTGACGAAATCATGATTGACAGCATCGCGTTTGACGATTTCGCGTAACAGGTAATTCTGGATGGCAAGATCGGTCCCGGGCTTGAAGACGATTTCCAGATCGGCGATGTCGGAAGTCTGATTACTGATGGTCGTCAGGTTTACTAGTCTGATATTGTCATTATTTAGTCGACGATCTGATACCCGTGCCCACAGGATGGGATGGCATTCTGCCATGTTGGCACCCCAGGTGATGACGGTATCTGTATGCTCAATGTCATCATAGTTGCCTGATGGTTCGTCGATGCCAAACGTCTGGATAAAGCCAACCACGGCTGAGGCCATGCAGTGGCGGGCGTTAGGATCAATGTTATTACTGCGAAAGCCGGCTTTCATGAGTTTGGCCGACACATACCCCTCCGGGATGGTGTATTGTCCAGAGCCGAAGATAGCAACCCCTGTTGGCCCCATTTCTCGATAGGTTTTTTTAAATTGGGTTTCCATTTCATCGAAAGCGCGTTCCCAGCTCACTGCCTGAAACTTGCCCTGCTTGTCGAATTTGCCGTCCTTCATGCGCATTAACGGTCGAGTCAGGCGATCTTTACCGTACTGGATTTTGCCATTGAAATAGCCTTTGATGCAGTTAAGTCCACGGTTTACGGGTGCATCCGGGTCACCCTTGGTGGCGACAATTCGGCCATCTTTGGTGCCAACCATAATGCCGCAACCGGTACCACAGAAACGACACACGCCTTTATCCCACTGGACATCAGACTCAGCCTGTTTTGATTTGGCCAGGGCGGTAGCGGAAACCGTCATGCCGGCAGCCGTGGCGGTTGCCGTTGCCGCACTGGTTTTGAGGAAATCTCTGCGCGTCAATTCCATGGTGTTCTCCTTAATCTTTTAGATAATCGGGGACCTGGACGGTACTCAGGTCTTCGTTTTCGAGTTCTGCCGGAATGGCGTCGATCAATTCGCGGTCTTCTTCAAAGTTATGATAGGACATTTCTGCCAGAACGATATGGGGCAGGGCGCGGATGCGTTTCAGGCCATCGACCTCAGCACGGATGGTGGCCGCTTCCTGAGTAATAATAATCCGCCCTGTTTTGGAATCGACAGTGTGGACATCAATGCCTGGCAGGTTTTGCAAATGTTTGATAGTGCTGTCGGTATGCTTCGGTGTGGTGATAACCAGAATGCCTGATATATTCATTATTACAGCAAACCCTCCTGAGGTTTATCTCAATTTATTACAGTTGATGATGGCTGCAGTCTTTGTCTGATCTAATTGTTGCAATCAGCAACGCTTAAAATCTAGATAAAACCGCACTGGAGGACCTTGATCTATATCAAGAGACAAGGACTTAAGGCTAGACATTCGTCGATACAGCCGCCTCTTTTTTTTTAAACAATTGTTGCTGTGGACGAATGTCTTATTCATGCTATCTTGTCAAGTCTCTGAAAGATTAAGTTTTTATATGCGAAGCATTAGAAAGTCATAATAAACGACATGAGCGTAAGGAGATAAAGTATGAGTCAACTGACTCCGGAAGAAGAAAAAAAGATTCTTGAATCCCCCCCTGTCGGGACATTTGCCCTGATGTTGCTGGTTGGAGCACTGATCTTCGCTGGCTGGGTGTATATGTTCTTTTATATGTTCCTTGAACACGGACCGGTAAACTAGGAGGATAGAATGGTTGACCCATTAAAAAGAATTTGTGAAGACCCGCTAGAAAGAAAATGGATCTGGATCTCATTTGCTATGGCGATTACGATGGGGGTGGTATTAGGATACTATGCTGTTGCTAGTAATATTCATCCGCCAAGCAATGTCGAGACCATTGATTCCTCCCGCCTGCATCTGACAGAAGAATTTGCCGAAGACAATCTTGGTGTTAAAGCCAATGACGATGGCAGTCTAACCGTTACCCTGGTGGCGGCGCGTTATGGCTTCTACCCGCCACGTATCGAAGTCCCTGTCGACACCCCGATTACCTTCCGCATAGCCAGTGCAGATGTCTTGCACGGTGTGCATGTGCCGTTCACTAATATGGCTACCATGATTGTCCCGGGGTATGTCTCTGAAGTGACAACAACATTCCCGAAGACCGGGGAGTTTTCATTATTATGTAATGAATATTGTGGGCTCGGACATGATTCCATGTGGTCACGTCTGGTCGTGACACCAAAATCTGCCGGTGGAGAATCATCATGAACCAATCCAACGCTACCAGTCTGAGTCTGGCGAATATGTGGGTAGGGTTTATTGCCTTTATTGTGGCAGCCTTATTGGGTCTTTATCAGGTCATTGAAAGAATTGATCTGATTCCGGGTTTGAAATCACCCGAGTTATATTTTGCTTCGGTTTCAACTCACGGGGTGTTGATGGCTTTCGTGCTAACAACATTTCTGGTGATGGGATATGGCTATGCGACAGCCACGAGTAGTCTTAAGCAGGATCTGTGGAACAAACCTTTATCCTGGTTTGGTTTCTGGTTATCTGTCGCGGGTGTGTTGCTGGCGGCCGGTCCACTGCTGACAGGCAATGCCTCGGTACTCTATACTTTTTATCCTCCATTAAAGGCGCATCCGGCATTTTATATTGGCGCAACCATGTTGGTGGTTGGTTCCTGGCTGTGGTGTCTTGAGATGGTTATGATGATGGCCATCTGGAAAAAGGCACATCCAGGTGAAACTGTTCCTCTGGCAATGTTTGGAACCACAGCCAATGCGATTCTCTGGTTTTTTACCAGTCTCGGCGTGGCGGCTGAAGTGCTGTTTCAGTTAATTCCCTGGTCATTGGGTATCATCGAAACTGTCGACGTTGGTCTGGCGCGAACCCTGTTTTCCTGGACGTTACATGCCATTGTTTATTTCTGGCTGTTCCCAGCATATATAGCACTGTACACCCTGCTTCCCAGGGCAGCCGGTGGCCGGCTCTTCAGTGATCAAATGGGGCGAATCGCCTTTATTATGCTGTTAGTCTTTTCAGTGCCCATTGGTTTCCATCATTTATATATGGATCCCTTTCAGGCTGATGGATGGAAGTTTCTGCACATGATTGGTACGTTCATGGTGGCAGTCCCGACCCTGATCACGGGTTTTACTATCATTGCCTCTCTGGAGATTGCCGGGCGCCTACGGGGTGGTAAGGGGTTGTTTGGCTGGATTGCTGCGCTACCCTGGGGTAATCCTATGGTTGTTGCCGCTATTCTGGCGCTATTGATGCTTACCTTCGGTGGTTTTGGTGGCATGATCAATGCCAGTTATGCAATGAATGTCATGGTACATAACACGCAGTGGATTACCGGCCATTTTCACCTGATCTTTGCCGGTACCACAGTCATTATGTATTTTGCGATAGCCTATTATCTGTGGCCCAAGTTGACCGGTCGGCAACTGCATTCAACCTCTCTGGCGATCAAGCAATTATGGTTGTGGTTCATTGGTATGCTGATTCTCACCTTACCCTGGCATCAGTTAGGTCTGGTTGGTCAACCGCGGCGGATTTCATCAACACCGTATGATGAGTCTTTCGTGCAGGCATGGTTGCCTGCTGAATATGCCATGATCGCGGGCGGCTGTTTGCTGTTTATCTCGGCAGTTATGCTGATCTATAACCTGTACAGAACGCATGGTAATAGCCAGGCTGAAACCAATCTTGAGGTGGAATATGCTGAGCCACTTCACTCTGTACAACGCATGCCGAAATTACTCAACGGTTTTGGGTTCTGGGTGTTGCTGGTGGTGGTTTATCTGTTGGCCAGTTATGGTTATCCGATTGCCCAGTTTTTCCTGATGGACACTTACGGTACTGTGCCATGGAGTATATAACGATGAAACGAATAATCGCTGTGCTGACAGGTGTCGTGTTGTGCATTCCAGTTGCCTGGGCCGAGCCTTCATCTGAAGTCGCATTTGATGTAGCCACTGTCAAGTTACTGCGAGAGGCAGATCCGACTCGAGGCGAGGTGCTTGCCAAAGAGGGTAAATGCGCTAAATGTCATGGCGATGCCGGCGTCTCTGATGATTCAGATGATGTCAATATTGCCGGGATGCGATCAAGCTATCTTTTCAAACAGCTCAAGGATTACCAGAACAAGAGTCGCGATGATCGGGATATGTTCAAGAAAACACGCAACCTTGATGATCAACAGCTGGCGGATCTGTCTGCCTGGTACGCATCTCTTGTGCCGTCGCAGTCTGCAACAGATCAGACCACTGATGCTGCAACCCTGAAGCTAATCTTCCATGGCGATCCAAAACGTTTACTCAAGGCCTGCGCCTCCTGTCATGGTTGGCGTGGTCGTGGCGGGCAGTTTGATCATCCAGCGTTGGCAGGTCAGTTCCCGCAGTACCTGATCGATACGATGACTGAATTCAAAGAGGGTGATCGTAGCAATGATATCTATGCGCGTATGCGAGATGTTGCAGAGTCTCTGACTGAGGAAGAAATAGAAAATCTGGCCAGGTATTATGGAGCCGCTTTACCTGCGGAATAATTTGTGACAACGAGTGCAGCAGAACAGGTCATCACAGGTTTTCACAAGCCTGTGCGACCTCTTTGTTTTCACTGTGGCCTGCAGGTGCCGGTATCCGAGGTGATACCGCAGATTGTTGTCTTTGGTGATAAGCGTGAATTCTGTTGTTATGGGTGCCATGCTATTTGCAGTACAATTCTTGATGCAGGTCTGGATGAGTATTACCAGCATCGTACGGATCAAGCCGTCTCAGCCAGCCAGCCTGTCCCGGATTTTCTAAATCATATTGAACTCTTCGATAAGCCTGATATTCAGAAGGATTTCGTACGGCATACGGGTGATAGCAGAGAAGCCGCGCTCTTGCTCGACAACATCCGTTGTCCAGCCTGTCTGTGGCTGAATGAGCGGCATCTGCGTAATCTTCCTGGCGTACTTGATGTGTCGATTGATGATACGACGCAGCGCGCTCGCGTGCGTTGGAATCCTGAGGCCATCCAGCTGAGTGAAATTTTGCGGGCGATTACAGATATCGGTTACATGGCATATCCTTATGATGCTAGCCGTAGTGAGCAATTGAATCGGCAACGACGCCAACGCAGTACTGAGCGTCTGATCTTTGCTGGTGCCATCGGTATGCTGGTGATGAATTTTTCACTGGCTACCTATTTTTTGGCAGATTCAGAGTCTGCTGCTGGGCTCCCTCTGTGGAATGTCGTGGGTCGCTGGACCAGCCTGTTTCTGGCTCTGTTGTTGCTCGCCTATCCCGGGCAGGCGTTTTTTGCCGGTGCATGGAATGATCTCAGGCACCGGCGCCTGGGGATGGATATTCCTGTGGTATTGGGGCTGTCTGCAGCATTTATTGGTAGCCTGCATGCAACAGTAACTGGGCAGGGTGCGGTATATTTTGACTCTATCGCCATGTTTATTTTCTTTTTGCTGCTGGCCAGGCGCTGGGAATTACGGGGTAAGTTGCGTGCGGCCGATCGACTCGACCGACTGGCACGGATTACCCCGCGTACAGCCACGCGGCAAGATGCAGAGGGTAAGCTGTCAAAAGTGCCAGTTGCTGAGTTACAGGTGGGCGATCTCATCCGTTTGCTACCTGGAGAAAATCTGCCCGTTGATGGAACCCTGGTTGTGGGTGTCAGTAGCTTTGATGAGTCCTTGTTGACCGGAGAAGCGCATCCAGTGGTTCGCCAGCCGGGTGACGGGGTGGTTGCCGGATCGGTAAATAATGATCAGTCGGTAGTCATCAGCGTCACCCACTCTGTACAACATTCTACTGTCAGCAAAATACAGAAGCTGGTTGAGCATGGGCTTGAGATACGGCCGCATTCTGCCGTATTGGCGGAGCAGGTGGCGAGGTGGTTTGTTGCTGTTTTGCTGTTGATTGCTCTGGCAACCGCGATTTATTGGCTGAGAACAGAGCCAGGTAACTGGTTGCCCAGCACCATTGCTGTCCTAATCGTAACCTGCCCCTGTGCACTGGCATTGGCGACCCCGGTAGCGTTAACTGTCAGTGCAGGCCGTTTTATTGATCAGAGGGTTTTGCCGCTACGGATGAGGGCTCTGGATGCGTTGGCCTGCAGTGATCTGTTTGTTTTCGATAAAACGGGCTCCTTGACGACCGGGAAGCCAACGATCGCTGCAGTTATCCCGACGGATGGCCTGAATAAAGCATCCTGTTTGCATTATGCTGCAGCACTCGCTGCTGAGTCGGCGCACCCGGTGGCACATGCCTTACACTCGGTTGATCCGCAATTGTGCCCTGTTGCTACACAGGTGGAAAATGTCGTGGGTGCGGGTATACGTGCTTTAATTGATGGCCAGGAGTGGCGTTTTGGCAAACCCGAATTTGCGGCAAATACTACAAGCTATACTGAGTCTGCCCGAACGATCATCGCAAAAGGGAGTGCTGACGGCCAGTTAGTTTCCGTACTGGCAAATTCTGCGGGTGTGCAGTCAATTATGCTATTTGAAGACCCACTACGTCCTGATGTCGATGCAATGCTTTCGAGTTTGAAAGGCAGTGGTGTGCGGCATT
The DNA here is from genome assembly GCA_036480335.1 of Gammaproteobacteria bacterium. GTDB lineage: Bacteria > Pseudomonadota > Gammaproteobacteria > DSM-19610 > DSM-19610 > JAZGER01. The sequence goes on from JAZGGH010000082.1 coordinate 9,811, forward strand.
TTGCAATACTCAGCGGCGATTCACCTGATAGCGTTGTTAATCTGGGAAAGCAACTGGGTATTGAAACTGCGCTCGGAGGATTATCGCCTGCGGATAAACTGGCCTGGTTACAAAAGCAGCAGGCTTTGGGCCATAAACTGGTCATGTTCGGTGATGGTATTAATGATGCGCCCTCGCTGGCTGCTGCGGACGTCTCGATATCCTTTGCTGATGCGACTGATATGGCAAATAACAGCAGTGACTTTTTGATTCTTGGAAATGATCTTACGTCGCTGGCGGATGCTCGACAGCTAGCGCGTCAAACACGGCGTAACATCCTGCAAAACTTCACCTGGGCTGCGGCCTATAATTTATTGGCTGTACCGTTCGCCGCTGCGGGCTGGATACCGCCGTGGGGTGCCGCCATCGGTATGTCGTTCAGTTCGTTATTTGTCGTGATGAATGCCTTACGGCTGCAGCGGGATTGACGCGTCCATAGACCTGACAAAAGATCCTTGATCTATATCAAGAAATAAGCCGCAAGAGATAGACGTATGTAAACAAAATGGCCTGTATCTCTTTAAACAACCGTTGCTATAGACGAGCGTCGATTTATGCTAATCTTATGGGCCTCTGAATAAAATTTATACCCCAAGGAGATATATAATGCTAAAAAAATACACGCTTGGAGTAATGTTTTGCTCCGGATTGTTGTTTGGCAGTAGCCAGTTGCTGGCTGCGCCTACAGCAGTCATGCTGGGCGATTCCTGTGCTGGTTGTCACGGAACAGATGGCGCCAGTGTCGGGCCAGCATCACCGAGTATTGCCGGATTATCTGAGATTTATTTCACCGATACCATGATGGCCTTTAAAAATGGTGACCGTCCCGGCACTATAATGGGGCGTATTGCCAAGGGTTATACTGAAGAGGAAATCAAGTTGATGGCTGGTTTTTTTGCCAGTAAGCCGATTACCATTACTCAACAAAAGCTGGATGCCACCAAAGTGAGCGCCGGTGAAAAACTCTATACGAAAAACTGTTCCAAATGCCATGATGAAAACGGCAGTTTAGCCGATGATGATGCGGGTATTCTGGCCAGTCAATGGCTCCCCTATATGGAATATTCCATGGTGGATTTCAAAGCGGGCACCACAGAAATGCCGAAAAAAATGAAGAAAAAGGTGAATGCATTGAGTGATGCAGAGATTGGATCGTTATTGCACTACTTCGCAAGCCAACAGTAGGAGACACAGGATCATGAGCAAGATTAATCGTAGAAGTTTTATCAAAATCGCCGGTGGCGCTACTGCTGTTGGTGCGATTGGTTTTCCTGTTATTGCCGCTGCTGGTGGTAAAAAACAGGTGGTGATAGTTGGTGGTGGCACCGCAGGTGCTACCGCTGCTAAATACATTCGACGAGCAGATGCCTCGGTTGAGGTAACCTTGATTGAGCCGAACAAGCATTATTACACCTGCTATCTTAGCAATGAAGTGCTTGGTGGTAATCGTGAGCTGGATTCGCTTAAGTTTGGTTACGATGGTTTGCGTAAACACGGCGTCACCGTCGTGCACGACCTGGTGACTGCCATTGATGCCAAGGGCCGCAAGGTGACGACTAAAGGTGGCAAGAGTTTTAGCTATGATCGCTGTATCGTTGCACCAGGCATTTCCTTCCGTGATGACATTGAGGGCTATGATGCGGCCGCTGCCGAAAAGTTTCCTCATGCCTGGAAAGCAGGTCCGCAAACGGCACTGCTGCGTAAGCAACTCGAAGCCATGCCAGATGGTGGAACAGTGGTGATTGCGCCACCACCCAATCCCTTCCGTTGCCCTCCCGGTCCGTATGAACGTGCCTGTCAGATTGCGCACTACCTGAAAAATCACAAGCCAAAATCGAAGATACTGATTCTGGATAAAAAGGATAAATTTTCCAAGATGGGATTGTTTACCCAGGCCTGGGAGCGGCACTATCCTGGGATGATTGAATGGAAAAAAGCGGCGGATACTGGTGGCGGTATCATGCGGGTTGATGCCAAGGCAGGTACGGTATCTACAGACTTTGATGATATGAAAGTAGCCGTGGCCAACATCATTCCGGCCCAGAAGGCCGGGACAATTGCTGAAACCGCTGGATTGACGAATGACACTGGCTGGTGTCCCGTTACTGGTAAGACCTTCGAATCAACCATTCACAAAGGCATTCATGTTATTGGTGATGCGGCTATTCAGAAACCATTGCCAAAATCAGGTTATGCCGCGAATTCAGAGGCAAAGGTGGTTGCAGCCGCAGTCGTTGATCTCGTAAATGGCCGTGAGCCAGGTACTCCTTCATGGGTCAATACCTGTTACAGCGTAGTTGCTCCAGACGATGGAATATCGGTTGCAATGGTCTATAACCTCGTGGATGGTAAGGTGGCCAAGGTTAAAGGCTCCGGCGGGTTAACGCCTATGGATAGCTCTCCGGCAGATCGCAAACGCGAAGTTCAGTATGCGTATAGCTGGTTTAACAATATAACCGACGATATTTTTAACTAGCGTCTGCGAATTAATAAGGTGCACCTTGTTGTGCACTCTTATTAAGGGCGCGCTGGATGATTTTGCGACCTTATGTATGCCTAATGCATTGCGGTTCCCAAGATTTATCCGTCTTGAACTCAGATGAAAACCTAATTAATAGGGTGTAATTTATGATTAGAAGGCAAGTCTAGCATTCAGAGCAGGGGAATAATATTGCCCATACCCTGCCGGTAACATGCTCAATAGCACCGGCAAAGATTTGGCATTAAAGAAAATTTTTTTATACAGGCAGAAACAGTGGAGTTCTGCAGCGCCAGAATTTCTCATTTACTGGCACAGGCAAACCATGAAATATCTTGCTCTGCCCATTTACTATTAGCATTTACGTACTCACTAAAATCCATCACATGTGTATTTGTCTTACTGCCTACCGTTCTTCCTGCCCGATGATAAATCCAGGGCTGCTGCGCAAGAAATTGTACAACTAATCGAAAGTGTTATGGATGAAGCTACTGACTGGTAGCCTCATGACGATTAGCCTTTCTATCGAATTGGAGTTGCACTATGGACACTATCAAGAGTATCGTCAAAATCACCAATATTTTGACTGTTTTATTGATGAAGCGCGCATAAGAGTATCAGAATACCATTCTAAATGATCCTGAAGATCCGGGGCTATTTCTCGCCATTGTCTATTTGCATGGAAAATCTTACAGTGAGGCTCAGGCCATGGTAGATATTGCTCTGGAGCTGGAGCCTGAGATGAAAAATGCATTGAAGTTGCAAGAATATGTTGTGTCAAAGATGGACCGGCTAGAAGAAATGAAAACGACCAGTCCAAAGGCATCTGCGGCAGCTATGCCGCAGGATGAAATGCATGGAGATAAGTGAAAAACAACTTATAAATTATTTACTCACCTGTTGTTCAATATTGCCCATGAATGGTCAGTTGCGGGAAGGGGATTTCCCACTGATTTTCAGTGCTGGCTTCAACACACCAGCGCTGGATTGCTCTGCGTAGACGGTTATATAGAGGCGCCAGTTTGCCCCTGAAATCTGCAATGACAACGACATCCAGTGAAGAGTCGTTGGCTTTTTCAAATTCAACACGCAGATTGAGAAGATCGGAACCGTAGCCTTCAGTTTCGATGCGATGACGGATAAATGTTTCCAGGATCTCCGGGATGTGGACCGTACTCTGGGATTGCAGGTGGTAACTAAGTCCTATGCTTTCCTTGAGGCGGAAGTTAACTGACAGATTGCGAGGCGAAAGATCCAGAAAACCTTGAGTAAGGTAGGTTTTATGAGCGCCACCGCGTTCGGTAAGCTCTACAAATTCCTGGGATATACCGGTGACTTTCCCGCGTACACCATCGTTGAGAATAACCCAGTCGTTCTTTTTGCAGGGGAACCAGGATTCCTCCGGTCTGACTGGCCTTGATTTTCTGTCAACCAGTTCGTCAATAGGGATGCGTTGACTAATCCCGGCCGTGGGATTTTCAAGGATAGAAAAAAAGTTGATCTGTTGAACTTTCCAGGGAATACCATCCATGAAAATGCGTTCCCCCTCTCGTACTGAACCAATATTCAGGAAAATTTCGATTTGGTGCCAGTAATGAGGTATTGCTGTGCGCAGTGTCCAGGCGGCAGCCAGTAATAGCAGGAAGCCTACACTGAGTAGTAACCAGTCTTCGGCGATATAGAAGACAATCATGGGGCCGATGATTGCCAGTATGATGGTGATACCGCGGTGGCTTAAATCCAGCAAACGGATGCGAAAAGAACGATGGGTTTGTCGGTAACCTGGAACCATGCGGATGATCAGTGCATGACTGATACGAGAAAAAAGCAGGATGCTGGCTACCAGCAGAAATGCTATCGCAAGATACAGCCCACGTTTCTGGAAGAAGTTTTTTAAATAGCTTTGAGATGCCTCGGCAACCGATACCTCGTTACTTTTAATCCTTTGCAATTGTAATTCGGCGGCTTGTAGCGCATTTTGCACGCTATCCTGTCGATCTGTCCAGCCTGATAACATTTTTTCGAGATAGGGCAGGAGAGTGTTGTCATCGGTCTCTGCATACAGTGTATTGACGTTAGTAATGATGGTTTCAATGACAGGTAATTGTTCTCTGTAGATAGACACTTCGTCTTTCAGAACTGTTTTTTGTCGGACTGTGCTGGTCATTTGCTTGAGTTCCTTAATTAAAGGTTCAAGCAGTGCCAGTATTTCATCCTGGAAATTGAATTGTTGTGGTTTGTCATCCTTAAGAACAGACATATCTGTACCGGCAGCCAGGTTTTCCAGATTGTCTCTGGTAAGTTGAAACTCTTTTTCCAGGCGGTTTAACTGAAGCTGCAGGTTTTTCTTTTCAGCGTCAGAAGGCGATGCTTTCAGTTCCGACTCCAAAGAGTCAATTTCCTGCCTTAATGTAGATTCTCTGTTTGCGAAAGATTCAAGCGTGTTGAGTGTTTGTTTGAGTTGTGTTGCTATTTTTGAGCCTGGGCTTTCCTCGGCTAGAACTGTGTCAAAGGATGCCAGTAAGAAGAGCGTACAAAGGAGAGTCAGGGAATGTCGAAATCTGTTTGCGAACATTGTGGTACTCACTCCATTGAGTTTTTTTAGCCAGGTTTACGGACAGGTAAGCTTCTGCCTGAAGACTGAATCCATATATCGGCAAAAATCATCAATTCATAAGCAGATTAAGGAATATGTGAGATGTACACGGAGGAGGGCGCAATAATACTTATGCACCCATAAAAAATACAATTTAGCAATATGATAAAATTCTAATATACTGTACTTACGTCTTGAGGATAGTTCATAGGCGGCAAGATTTTCTTAATTTATAACGTTTAGTCTAACAAGGAGTATACATATGCATACAGTATCAAAGTTTGTTTCTACAATCACTCTGGTTGTTGTTTCTTCTTCTGCTTCCGCATGGTGGGGCAATAACAATGGAAATGGTTTTGGCAATGGAACTGGTTCTGGCAACGGTGCTGGTAATGTTGATGGCGCTGCAAACGGTTCTGGCAATGGTTCATTCGGTTTTAACATGAGTGGGAACGGTAACGCTGCTGGTAACACTGCTGGTAACGCTGCTGGTAACGCTGCTGGTAACGCTGCTGGTAACGCTGCTGGTAACACTGCTGGTAACACTGCTGGTACTGGTAACGCCGCTGGGAATGTTGACGGCACTGCTAACGGCTCATTTGGTTTTAACATGAATGGCAACAGTAATGTTCGTGGTACTGGAAATGGTTACGGTGCTGGTAATGGTAATGGTGCTGGAAATGGTTACGGTGCTGGTAATGGTAATGGCGCTGGAAATGTTGATGGTTCTGGTAATGGTTCATTCGGTTTTAACATGAGTGGCAACAGTAACGTGCGTGGTTCTGGAAATGGCTCGGGTTATGGTAACGGTTACAATGGTTATGGCTACCGTGGAAATAATGGTTATGGCCCTTACCCATACAATGGATACTATTCTTACCCTGCAGCACCGGCAAATGCTCAGGCTACAGCATCCATGCCTCAGACGGCTCAGCCTGCTGCACCTGTGTGGACAGAAGAGCAGATGAAAGCAATGGCCGACCAACGTCAGAACGCATTTGAAGCTGCAGTAGAGTCGCAGCGCAAGATGTCTGAGAACTATCGTGCCCAGTTTGCCAACAACCCTTCTGCTAAAACTCAGAATGCTGGTTATCAAATGCATCAGGACCGTATGAAGAAAATGGAACAGCGTCGTAAGGATGCAGATGCTTGTTTTGCCAAGTTAAGAGACGCTGACCAGGCTGAAATGAACCAGGCTGCTCCTGCAGCACAGGCTCCTCAGGCAGCTGTAAAGGTAGAGGCTGCTGTTTCTGCTGACAAGTAAATCACTGTTTACAAAGTGATAATCAAAGGGCGCATGTTTTATGCGCCCTTTTTTTATGAGATTTTTAAAGCAAGATATTTTCTGTGCACGGATTAATATGTCTAAGTGGTTCACTTGGATGGCTGTCTATAGCATTATCCTTGCATTATTTGCAGGATATATTTTATGGTATGATTTGGTTTTAAAGCATGACTGAAACTAGGCCAGTGTTTTTATGGGGGCTTACCTTGTGGTAAGGATTTATAAATGTTTTTTGGAGAGAAC
>JAZGGH010000083.1:0-2360 GCA_036480335.1 Gammaproteobacteria bacterium
TCAGTTTTTCTGCGCCAGCTACAATGATGCGCAAAGAGTCGAGCATTAGCGGGTGAACGCGCCTGTTTTTAGTGTACAGGCGCAGGAAGGTCGACGTCCCGCAGAAAATAGTCGCTTGATGTCGTGCAATGGCTTTCGATATGTTGACCACATCGGTCGGGTCAGGATGGCAGATCATCGGGATACCCTCGATCAATGGCATAAAGGTCGTTACTGTCAAACCAAAGGCATGGAATAACGGCAACGTTGCCATCACCACGTCTTCATCAATGGTGTTTAATACATCTGAAATCTGTTTAAGGTTCCCCATCATATTTCGGTGACTCAGCATTACCCCTTTCGGTGTACCTTCACTGCCACTGGAAAATAAAATCGCCGCTGTGGATTCCAGATTGACCTGTTTGCAATGTAGCGTCTGTATTACTTTGGCAGGAAAAAATTTGACCTGCAGGTAAGTCAGCAACTGATTCACAGGAGAGATCTCTTTTTTCAAGTCTTCCAGAAAAACAATCTGGGTATTCTGCAGAGCACCAGAAGGATCCATGCCTTTTTTGGATAGCTTGTCGATAAATTTTCTGGAGCTGTACACAGTGTTGATTTCTGCACTGTTAATCGCGGCAGAAATCGCCGACTGGCTGGATGAGTAATTCAAATTGACACTGGTTTTTCCCCGCAACAACACCGCCATGTTGGCAATAGCGCCGGCACTTGTCGTCGGCAATAGCAAACCGATATTTTGTTCCGGGCTGCGTTTTTCAATGAGTCGGGAAAATAAAATCGTCGCCGTAGCCAGCTTGTTATAGTTCATCGGTTCGCCAGTCGTATCCGCGATCGCCATTTTGTTACCCATGCGTGATGCGGTCGTCAGCCAGGCATTCGGTAGAGTTTGTAGACTGCGGGTGTAATCTTCCCAGGAATGAACCGATAATTCGAAAACCTGTTGCTTCAGTTCGGCTGCTTCCGTGGTGATTGGCATTGCCTGACCAAAGGCAACAATAATGTCTCGGCGATCTTTTAGACCACGGTCAGTTTTTAATTTGTCACTGGAGCGTGAGAATCGACTACCCCAGAGCCCACGCAAATAAAATGGCAGGATCACGCCTTGCGCACCTTCGGCCGCCTTCTCGTAGCCATGGCGAAATTCTGCGAGCTGGCCTGTGCGACTAATGACCCCTTCAGGGAAAAGACAAACCACTTCACCCTCATTTAATAAGCGATTAATGGTTTTAAGTGCTGTCTTTCTGGAGCCACTGGCAATCGGAATAACACCGAACATATCGAGAATCCATTTCAGATACCAACGCTCATAAATCGAACGCTCCATGACAAAACGAACCGGACGAGGACAGGCAATCTGAATAACGGCCCAGTCAAGCCAGCTAATATGATTGCCCAGCATTAACACGCCACCGGTGCCTGGAATATTTTCAAATCCGATCACCTTCAGCTTGTACTTGCTGGCCAATAGCCGAGCCACAATATAGCGTGTCATCGATTGTGGTAACTGGTAAATGGTATAGGCAGCACCTGCGATAGCAGCGCCCGTTAGCAACACAAACAGATTACTGCTCTGAGTCCCCATCATTGCAAATAGAACAGTAAGTCCCAGGAAACTGAGCATAGTAATGTTCTGAACAAAGTTATTCCCGGCTAGCACCGTGCCGAGGTTATCCGTGCCGGCATGAAACTGAATCAAAGCATTGAGTGGTACGATGAACATGCCACCGCAAATCCCCAAAACAAAGAAGTTGATTCCATGGGGGATGACAGTATCTAAACCTGGCAAGAGCGCCAGGCAGAGTGCTACACCCGCAGCGCCAATCGGAATCAAGCCCGTTTCAATGTGATTTTTTGATGCGCGGCCAGCAATCAGTGAGCCCAGCATAATGCCCATCCCGGCAAACATCAGCATGGCCTGGATAGTCACCGTGTTCGTCACGCCCATCGTCTCTTTGGCAAAGGCAGGGAATGCAGCCAGCATGACTTGTGAAATTGCCCAGAACATCGACAGGCCAATAATACAAAGCCAGATCACAGGATGATGAAACACCCGGCCAAGATTTGTCTTAAGGTAGTCGCCTGAAAGATAGCGCTCACGATCAAATTGCATTTCAGTATTGATCGAACGTTTGAACGGTAGTTTATAGGCAACCATCAATTCAACGACAGCACCTAATATTAGAAACCAGCCAATCGGTGCAATCGTTAGAAGAATATCGCGGCTGTTGTCTGTCGGATAACCGCTCAGTCGATGCTCAAACAGGATGGAAAAAACCAGCGTACCGGAGAGAATCGCAATCGTGGTGATCGCCTGGGTAATCCCATTGGCCATCGTTAGATGGTTTTTCCCGACCAGCTCC
>JAZGGH010000084.1:0-5001 GCA_036480335.1 Gammaproteobacteria bacterium
TATGGTCGAGTACTTAGGCAACTGGAAAAAAATAACCCACCCACCTTACTTGCCTTTTTGTCCGTCTTCGACCTTGTTGCTTCGGTTACATAGCTTGCTATGTGCTCTACGCAACAAGATCGAAGACAAACAAAAATTCTTTGCAATATGGGTGGGTTATTTATTTCCAGTTGCCTCATTGATGCGTATAAACTACGCGCTTTCGCCTTGCTCTTGTTAATGAGAGGGCAATCTGAGCCGTTACGGATTATGCTGAGTTACACCGATTATAATTGCAAATACCCATCCGGTGCTAGGCTGGTAGCAAGCATGACGTTATTAATATCGGCGTGTTCTTGCCAGGTTTTAACGGATTGGTGAGCGGGCTCTGACCAGTAGTTCTCAATAAATTCATAAATACGGTGAAAACCAGAGAGGTTTGCTAGCAGTGAACTCAATTCGTTCGCGTGGCTAAAATGTTCAGAATGTTGCGCAATGTGTTTTTGCATTCTGTTGATTGTGTGTAAACCGATAGCCAGTCCCAGCTCACGAAATGCCAGGCGATAATCCGCAGACAGGTGTAGCTGGTTGTGCGTGACAAATATTCGCAGACTATGCTCAATATCGTGCAGTAAAGCTTCCAGTCTGGCTATTTCATGTAAATCATGGATATCAATTAATTGAAACAGTGTGTAAGCATCGGTTAATAAGCCACCGACGCCCAAAGCGTCTTCTGTAGCCCAGTTGTGACCCTCACACATCGCCACCATGTCTTCAATTTCTGTTGTTAGGCTGAGCTCTGCTGGATTTTCAGGAAAGCGCTTTGCTGAGGCTTGCAGTTGCTGATAGGTTATTAAACCATCCAGCGGGTCATGTTGCCCCATTGAATCTACCAGGGGACGGGAAAGATCGATACTCATTTTCCAGACCATGCGCTTTATTTCGCCCGTTGGGGATGTATAGGTGAATGCGGCATGTGCGACTTTGGCGAGTTCCAGCGCCCATTGATTGTAGATGTGTTGACCGGTATCCCGACTGACACAATTCAGCGCATGCATCCATTTTGTCAGGTAATGGAAATACTGACCATCCTGATTCCACTCCAGTGACTGGTTAACAGGTTCGTCAGTTTGCCGCTCATCCAACTGCTTACCAATTCTCAAGCCTCCCTGAGTGGGATGGAGCTGCGCTTGTTCTTTGTCAAGACCACTGAGATACCCACTATGCGAACTGTCCTTGCGATGTTGCCCCAAGATTTGATGAACCTGATCAACCAAGTTCAAGGCTAGTTGCAGAAAGTTCTGCTCTCCTGTTTGTCGATACAATTCCAGATAGTTACACACTGCAAAAGCATCGGTCCTCAGATAGCGACGTGGTTGCTGAGACGTATCTAAAAGTCCGGTAGAAATCGCAAATTCGTCCATAATAGACTGGATACTGATGATTTTTTGCATAGCGACTATCCTTCAGTGCTGGTAAGTACCCATCAACACCGTTTTTACCAGTATATGTCCTTGCATGCTTTCAAGTAACTTGTCAGTATCTGGATGGTCTAAATCAGGCAAACTGCAATCTAATGCATACAGCTTAAAAAAATAACGATGCCGGCCTATCGGTGGGCAAGGTCCACCATAGCCAGTGTGATACCAGCTATTAATCCCTTGCAAGGTTCCTGAGGGCAGCTCACTGTCCTGAACAGCCTCTGGAATTCCGCGTGAATCTGCTGGCAGATTATACAAAACCCAGTGAATCCAGGTCATTTTTGGTGCATCGGGATCAGGTGCATCGGGGTCATCCATGATTAACACTAGACTCTGGGTAGCATCTGGCAGGCCTGTCCACTGCAATGGCGGTGAGATGTCCTTGCCATTACAAGTATATCGACTGGGAATTTCCTGGTTGGCATCAAAAATAGGCGAAGTTAAAGAAAAGCTCATCCTGTAACCTCCTAAAGACCAAATGGGAATGTATCAGGCATCCCTATTCGGGTTTCTTTGGTTAATGGATCAACTGCTCGGGTTTCATCAAACCAGATATATTCATCAAACTGTTGCGGTAATGATGCATAGAAATAGTGGCTTTGTAACTCGGTATCTGGCCGGTAAATCACACCGATGGCGCGTTCCAGGCGTTCTGTAAGCAGCTTTTTACGGGTAATTTCCTGAATGGGTTTACGCAGTGGTAACAAGAAGTTATCGGAATGCACTTCATGACAGACACGTTCATAACTGTCGATATGCGAAGGCTGTACCTGTTTGACTTCCATCGGGCCACCCCATTCAGAAGCGGCGGCAACGGTACCGTGGTCAGTACCAAAGCCGATCAGATATGCTTTATTCCCATGCTTCTGGCGTACTAGCTGGCCGATATTATACTCACCGCGAGCGCTCATTTGGGTTGCCCGCGCATCACCAATATGTGAATTATGTTCCCAGATGACGGCTTTTGATTGCGAGCCTCTATACGCCAGCACTGACTGCAAGGTTTCAAACATATGCCGATCACGCTGATTCCACGAGTTATTTTCCGCATAGTACATGGTGCGGTAATAACGTTCGGCATTGCTGACTAAACGGGCATTTTGCTCGGCATTGAAGAACTGCTCTCCATCGGCCATGGAATATTCCATGCGTTTTTGCAATAGATCCTGCAAGGTAGCCAACACATCTTCTTCGCATTCCCTGTATTGCTTAGTGATCGTAACCTGACCATACATGCCGGGATCATTCGCCCATGGCATCAGGCAGCCATAACGCACTCTGGCGACTTCTGCCGTTTCAGGATCGACTGCTTCCAGATAGGTCAATACGGCTTCAATGGAGCTACTCAGGCTATATAGATCCAGGCCATAAAATCCTACCTGCTGTTCTCGAGACGCTATTTTCTCATTGTGTGCTTTTAGCCAATGGCTAAACTCCAGTACGGAATAATTCGCCCACATCCAAGTGGGGAAGCGAGTAAAAGGTGCGCTTTCCAGCAAAGGATCAGGTTCTGTGCCGTGGATATAGTGATTAATATGTGCCGCATCAGGCCAATCAGCTTCCACGGCAATAATAGTAAAGCCTTTCTTCTCGATTAACTCCTGTGTAATACGTGCGCGCATTTCATAAAACTCGGCTGTGCCATGTGAGGCTTCACCGAGTAACACTAGCCTGCTATCACCAATGCGTTCCAGTAAATTATCCAGATTTACATGATCAATAGTGGCAAAGTGCTCACTCGATTGATAGATTAATTCAGGTAAGCTTGCTTCGGTTTTTTCGACGGCAGATGTTGTTGCTGATTCATCTTCCCAACCGGCAGCTCCAACCAAGGGTACAAAGCGCACACTTCCCAGATCTTCTTCCTGATACTCAGTGTCACTGATACGCCACACACGCAGGAGTTTCTGTGTGTGCAGGGTCGAACCCACCGGAATCACCAAGCGACCACCGATTGCCAGCTGTTGCTTGAGAGTTGCAGGGACTTCCGGGCCACCAGCGGCGACAATGATGGCATCAAAAGGGGCATATTCCGGCCAGCCCAGCGTCCCATCACCATATAATACCTGGGTGTTGTTATAACCCAACTCTTCAAGTCGGGTACGTGCAGTATCTGCAAGTATTTTATGTCGTTCTATGGTATACACCTGCTTGGCAATCTCAGCTAAAACCGCAGCTGCATATCCAGAACCAGTGCCCACTTCCAGTACACGATCCTCTGGCTTTACTTCAAGCGCTGCAGTCATCAGCGCGACAACATAAGGCTGGGAAATCGTTTGTCTTGCTGCTATCGGCAATGGTGAGTCATTGTAGGCAAACTCAACCAGGTCGGCGGGTACAAATTCTTCACGCGGTACTGCGTTGACAGCATTGAGAACAGTCTGGTCATGCAAGCCTCGAGCAGCCAGTTGATATTCGATCATTTGTTGTCTTAAGACTTCGAAGTTACTCATAATAAGCTCCTGCTGATCACTATTCAGCACCAAAGATAAAAAAAAGTTAAGCTCGGTGTATTTATTTGAGATGATTAAATTTCAGATTCAGGACAGCAAGTTACCCCTGTATTGAGCTTCCACCCTTTAATTTCCAAATCTAGTACATAGGAGCGTACATGAAATAACTTGAACAATTGACTTGTCTTTTTGCTCATCTTCGGTATTGCGAAAACAGTTACATAGCTCACTATGCGCCTGTTTTCGCGCCCCCGTAATAAATACGGGGCAGGCTTTGAATATGAACAGTAATTTGATAAAAATGGCCTACGTCAATTGCTCAAGTTATTTCATGCACGTTCCATAGCTGAATAAAGTCGTCAGTACCGTCACGGAAAAAAACGGCTTTATAAGCGTAAGATTAAATCATGCGGTGAACTTTTCGCTGTCGATATCAGTCTTTGGTTTGATTTTCAGTGACAGCGAAAATTTTTCGGTGTCACTAAATCCACATGCTCAGATTCTGAAATTTCTTTTTCATTAGAGGTAAAAGCAGGTCGTAATAGGGTGTGATTAAAAGTGATGCATATCTATCAGATTTATCCAAATGCGGATATGCAAATCAAGAAAATCGCACTTAACTTATTGAAAATTTATTAACTGTATTTATCTTGCATCACTTTTAACCACACCCGTCGTAATAAGCTACAGCTCCTAATTTAACAAAATTGTACGCTGGCATAACATACTTTAGTTGCTTTTGGCGGTGGCGCTGGGTTTGCTTCTGCATCACCTGGGAGGCTGTCCGAGAATAGAAGCCGTAGCGAGGGAACGCTGATTTGAGTCAGCCATTTTAAATACGATTGGTTTCATTATTTGAGGCGAATAGTTGTGCTATTTAACAAAAACAATGACCCTGATCTAATAGGGGTTGGTCAAATTTAGCTTTTCCGCAGTAGGTTCTCTATTCTCGGACAGCCTCCTAGTGCTATAACCTGCATGTTCGGTAACTAATAAATCCGTCATTCCCGAAGTCTTTTATCGGGAATCTATTGCTGAGTATGGATTCCCGATAAAAAACTTCGGGAATGACGAACGATTAGTCGGGT
>JAZGGH010000085.1:0-24077 GCA_036480335.1 Gammaproteobacteria bacterium
AGTAAGCTTGAAGCAACATTACAGAACAAAGAGACTTCAAAGCCCCTGCTCCACCCTTCAATGGCTGGTCGTTACCGCAAAGCAATTGGCAATCTTACCGCGTCATTGAACCATCAAGAGCATCGATCAGAAGCGCATATACATCTGCGTTCATTAATCGAGAAAATCGTTCTCACGCCAAACCCTGAACAAGGAGACCTATCTATTGATTTATATGGGGATTTGGCAGGAATTCTAACAATCGCTTCACAGGAGAACCCTATGAATAAAGCTACAGACATAAAAAAACGGCTCAGACAAATAGCTGCTAATGACAACCACTTATCTGAACCGTCTGTAGAATTGGTAGCGGGGGCCGGATTTGAACCAACGACCTTCGGGTTATGAGCCCGACGAGCTACCAGACTGCTCCACCCCGCATCAGAGGCGTGATTCTACAAGAATGTAGCGGCCACGCCAAGGGGTAATTGTATAAATATATGACTATTTTAACTGGATGCTGGTATTACAGATAGCCAGCAACCATCCAGGGAAGAAACCGAGTGCCAGAACAGCCAGGCTATTGATGGTCAAGCCAAAACCCAGATCAAACTGACTGGTGACGGGTTGGGTGTCTTTCGCATCATCAAAATACATAACCTTGATAATACGAATATAGTAATAAGCACCGATGACCGAGAAGAATACGGCTATACCAGCCAGCCAGACCATATCCTGCTGAATAATTGCCTGTAAAACATTGAGCTTGGCATAAAATCCCACCGTAGGTGGCACACCCGCCATGGAAAACATCAGGATCAGCATCATGAAAGCGTACCAAGGGTGGCGCTGGTTAAGCCCCTTGAAATCATCAATATTATCCGCTTCAAAGCCAGCACGGCTGAGCAGGATAATCATGCCAAAGGCTCCGGCAGCCATTAACGCATAGGTAATGCTGTAAAACATGGAGGCAGCGTAGCCGTTTGCAGTACCTGCGATAATTCCCAGCAACAGGAAGCCAACATGTGAAATCGTTGAATAAGCAAGCATACGCTTCAGGTTAGTTTGTGCGATAGCGACGATATTACCGATGGCAAGCGACAGGACGACGAGAATGGTCAGCATACTTTGCCACTCTTCCTGCAGGCTACCCATAGACTCAACCAGCAATCGCATAACCAGCGCAAAGGCAGCGATCTTGGGCGCACTACCAATCATGAGTGTTACCGGAGTGGGCGCACCCTGATAAACATCTGGTAGCCACATGTGAAACGGCACCGCACCGAGTTTGAAAGCAATACCCACAACAATAAATATTAGCCCGAAAACCGCAGGTGTAGATGAACCAGTATTAGCAGATAGCACACGGCCAATTTCGGCAATATCCAGCGAACCGGTGATACCATAAATAATCGAGATTCCGTACAGCAACATACCCGAAGCGATTGCCCCAAGCACAAAGTATTTCATTGCTGCTTCTGAACAGGCGTAAGTATCACGGTTAAAGGCAACCAGCGCATAGAGACACAGGGAAAGCAGTTCCAGCCCAAGGTAAATAGTAAGCATATTATGGGCAGAAACCATGATCATCATACCCAGCACTGAAAACAGTCCGAGCACGTAAAATTCACCCTTAAATAACCCTCTCAACTCCAGATAATGGCGTGAATACAGAAAACCCAGAATTGTGACCAGATAAATAGCCAGCTTGAGCACCACGCTCATCGGGTCAGTGACGAAGGTACCTGAAAAACCTGTTTGAGTGCCTTCAACCTGCAATACAGTAGTGAGCAATATCGCACCCAGTAATGTTGCCTGGCTAAGATAGTAAGTAATATTCCGCTGTTGTTGTTTCAGAAACAGGTCCACAATCAGGACAATGCAAGTCATCGTCAGTACAAAGAGCTCTGGAATCAGCAATCGAAATTCATTGGCTTCTATTATCATTACTCTGCTACCTATAACTTCGATGTTGTAATAACTGTCACAAGATTCTCTATGGTTGCGCGCATCACTTCTTCAAGCGGTGCCGGCCATAATCCCAACGCCAGGACAGCAACTGCCAGGGTGCCTAAAACGAGCGTTTCACGTGTTGTAGCGTCTTCCAGTTTGGCAACTGCTTCATTATCGATATCGCCAAACACCACCCGCTTGACCATCCAGAGACTGTAGGCTGCACCCAGTATCAGAGTTGTTGCTGCCAGGAATGCAAACCAGAAATTGGCCTTGAAGCTGGCAAGAATCACCATGAACTCACCGACAAATCCGGAGGTACCCGGCAGACCAGAATTGGCCATGGCAAAAAAGACCATGAAAGCCGCAAACACGGGCATGGTATTAACAACACCACCATAGTCGCCTATTTCTCGGCTGTGCATGCGGTCATACAGCACACCAACACAGAGGAACAGTGCACCGGAAATAAACCCGTGTGAGACCATCTGGATCATGCCGCCTTCCATTCCCATCACGGCGCCATCCATACCAGCGGCATTCTCCATGATGGGGAACACCAGGAAAAATCCCAGCGTAACAAACCCCATATGAGCAATTGATGAATAGGCAATGAGTTTTTTCATATCGCTTTGCACCAGCGCAACAAAACCGATATACACCACGGCCACCAGTGACATAAAGATAATCAGCCAGTCCAGTTCTCTGCTGGCATCTGGGGCAATGGGTAAACTGAAGCGCAGAAAACCATAGCCACCAATTTTAAGCATGATCGCAGCCAGTATCACTGAACCACCAGTGGGCGCCTGAACATGTGCATCCGGCAACCAGGTGTGCACTGGCCACATTGGAACTTTGACGGCAAACGCCAGTAAAAAGGCGATAAAGATCAGGATCTGTTCAGTCATGCCCAGTTTCAGCGTATGGAAATCCAGCACTTCAAATGAACCTGCCTTGTTGTACATGTAAATCAATGCAATCAACATGAACACCGAACCGAGAAAGGTATAGAGAAAGAACTTGATGGTTGCGTATACCCGATTAGGTCCGCCCCAGATGCCGATAATCAAAAACATCGGGATCAACATACCTTCCCAGAAAACGTAGAACAACATGGCATCAAGTGCTGAAAACACACCTACCATCAAGCCTTCCATAATCAGGAAAGCTGCCATATATTGCCCAGGCTTGGTCTGAATCACTTTCCAGCTAGACAGCACCACCAGTACAGTCGTAAAGGTCGTCAGAATAATCAACGGCAGGGATATACCATCAATACCGATGTGATAATTGATATTAAAGGCCGATATCCAGCTATGGTTACTTTCAAACTGCATATTAGCCGTAGAGGTATCAAAACCTGTATACAGCAATAGGCTGGCGAAGAAGGTAATCAGCGCCACACCTAGCGCAATGGGTCGCGGATTCAGACGATTCTGATCACTCGCAAACAGCACCAGAAAACCACCGATAATCGGTGTCCAGATAATCAGATTGAGCAATGGCCACTCAGTCATGCCTTTGAATTCCTTTGATGTATTTCATTAAAAACATTCGGACTAAACACCTGGACGTAACCACAGGAACCAGCTCAATAACAACAGCAATCCAATAATCATGCTGAAGGCGTAGGTATAAAGATACCCGGTTTGAAGTTTACGCAAAACACCCGAAAACCAGCCAATGGTTCGGGCACTGCCATTCACTAACAGGCCATCAATCAGCAGGACATCACCCAGCTTCCAGAAAAACCAGCCTATTGCACGAGCGCCACCGGCAAATACAACTTCATTAAAACGGTCAAAATAGTATTTGTTTTCAAATACGGTATGCACCAGTCCCAGCTTTTGCTTTGCAGTATCTGCAATGCCGGGTTTTTTTGTGTAGATAAACCAGGCGGTAAACAATCCACCCATCGCTAGCCAGAACGGCGGTTGTTTCAGACCATGCTCAATAAACGCGGTAATGCCGTGATAGTGCTCACGCATGTGATGCAGGACGTCATGCTCATGGGCAACGTAAATCACCCCTTTGAAATAGTCGCCAACAACAATCGGATCAATCAGATAGCCGGCGATCACAGAAGGGATCGCAAGCAACACTAGCGGTAACGTGACCACCCAGGGCGATTCACGCAAATGCGAACGGGTATGTTCATCCATGCGTTCTTCGGTATGAAACACCAGGAAAAACATCCGAAAACTGTAGAGTGCTGTAATAAAAACGCCCGCCAGCACAGCGAAATAGGCAAAGCCGGAACCAGGTATCTGCGAAGCATGCACTGCCTCAATGATTGAATCCTTGGAAAAGAATCCTGAAAACCCGGGAAAACCAATCAAAGCCAATGAACCGATTAGCGAAGTCCAATAGGTAATCGGCATATATTTTTTCAGGCCGCCCATCTTGCGAATATCCTGCTCATGGTGCATGGCAATGATCACTGAGCCGGCTGCCAGGAATAACAGCGCTTTGAAAAAGGCATGTGTCATCAAATGGAAAATTCCTGCCGCATAAGCCGAAGCGCCTAATGCCACTGTCATATAACCCAACTGAGACAGGGTTGAATAAGCCACAACACGCTTGATGTCATTTTGTATCAGACCCAGGAAGCCCATGAACAGAGCCGTAATCGCACCAATCACCAGGATAAAACTCAAAGCAGTTTCCGACAACTCAAATAATGGCGACATACGCGCCACCATAAATATACCGGCGGTTACCATAGTTGCTGCATGGATCAGAGCAGAAATGGGTGTAGGGCCTTCCATCGAGTCAGGCAACCAGACATGCAATGGAACCTGGGCAGACTTACCCATGGCGCCAATAAATAGCAGGATGCAGATAACCGACATTAACGACCAGTCGACACCGGAGAATATCTGTATGGTCGATTCTGCCATGGAGGGTGCCATAGCAAACACCTCCGCATAATCAAGCGTCTTGAAGCTCATCAGGATTGCTGCGATACCCAGCAGAAAACCAAAATCACCCACTCGGTTAACCAGGAAAGCCTTCATGTTGGCATATATTGCTGTCGGTTTTTTATACCAGAAACCGATCAGAAGATAGGACACCAGTCCCACCGCTTCCCAGCCAAAGAATAACTGCAGGAAGTTATTCGACATAACCAGCATAAGCATGGCAAAGGTAAACAGGGCAATGTAACTGAAAAAGCGCTGATAACCAGGATCATCGTGCATGTAGCCAATGGTGTAGATATGCACCATGAGTGACACAAAGGTGACCACCATCATCATCAGCACAGTCAGCTTGTCGATCAGAAAACCGACTTCAAATTTTATTCCGTCAGACACCAGCCAGGTATAGACAGAGCCGTTAAAACTGCCTGCACCATCCAGCACGATGTGTTTAAAAATATATACCGATAGCAGGAAGGAAAAACCGACACCGAGAATCGTCGCCCAGTGCGCGCCACTACGACCGGCAAACTTGCCAAAAAAACCGGCAATTATGGCACCAACCAAAGGCGATAAGGCGGCAGCAAGATAGATATTTTCCATAGTCATTATCCTTTCATACTATCCAGTTCATCGACATTAATGGTATGCCGGTTACGGAACAGGACAACCAGGATAGCAAGGCCGATAGCGGCCTCGGCTGCGGCAACGGTCAGGATAAAAAATACAAAGACCTGCCCGGCGGTATCCCCTAGAAAATGGGAAAAAGCCACAAAATTAATATTCACGGCCAATAACATCAACTCAATCGCCATCAACAAAATGATGACATTTTTCCGGTTAATAAAAATCCCTGCCACACTCAGACAAAATAGCACGGCAGCAAGAATGAGATAATCGGATAGCGCAATTGCCTGCATCAATCTTCCTCCCCTGTTGCTGATGACGGGTTAGCCATACGAATACGCCCTTTCGCCTTAACCAGCACCTGTTTCGACGGATCCTGATGGCGCGTTCCCGGACGTTTACGCATGGTCAGGGAAATTGCAGCAATGATCGCAACCAGCAAAATGACTGCAGCAATTTCAAACGGGTACACATACTGGGTATAAAGCACACTCCCCAGTTCACGCGTATTGCTGTAATCCGCTGCATGCGGCACAGGCGCAGCCACCACATCCAGACCAAAGTTTCTGGCTCGAACCACAAGATACATTTCCAACACCATCAGGCCAGCAACCAATAACCCGACGGGTAGATATTTCATATAGCCTTCCTGCAAAGGTGAGGTATTGATATCCAGCATCATCACCACAAACAGGAATAGCACCATAACAGCGCCGACATACACCAGTACCAGTGTAATTGCCAGAAATTCTGCTTCCAGCAATATCCATAAACCGGAACAGGTAAAAAAGGCCAGCACAAGATGCAGTGCAGAATGCACCGGATTGCGTGAGGTAATCACACGCGTCGCAGCGAATACCAAAATCGCTGCCAGAAGATAAAAAACAATGCGCTCAAATGACATGGTTAATTGTTCCGCCTGTTATCGGTAAGCTGCATCAGCAGCACGGTCAGCCGCTATCTGTGCTTCGTGTTTGTCACCCACTGCGAGCAGTTTTTCTTTGGTCATAATATTTTCACCGCGCGCTTCAAAGTGATACTCAAAAATCCGGGTTTCAACGATCGAATCTACCGGGCAGGATTCTTCACAGAAACCACAAAAAATACACTTAAACAGATCAATGTCATAGCGAGTAGTGCGCCGCGAGCCATCCTCTCTTGGTTCTGCTTCAATGGTAATCGCCAATGCCGGACAAACTGCTTCACACAATTTGCAGGCAATGCATCGCTCTTCACCATTCGGGTAACGACGCAACGCATGTAAACCACGGAAACGGTGAGACTGAGGTGTTTTCTCATCTGGATATTGCACGGTAATCTTTTTCGCAAAAAGATATTTACCGGTCAGCCGCATACCCCTCAACAACTCAATCAGGAAAAGGCTTTTTATCGAATTCGGTATCAGGTTCATAAAATATTCTCAACTAAACCATGGGCCAAGGCCGTAAATCACAGCAACGCCTTCGACCACAAGCCAGAAAATAGTTAACGGAATAAAGACTTTCCAGCCCAGGCGCATGATCTGATCATAACGATAACGCGGGAAAGTTGCCCTGAACCAGAGAAACAGGAGCAGGAAGAAAGAAACTTTCATCAATAACCAGACCAGTCCCGGTACCCAGCTAAACCAGTCATTCAGAAACGGGACCCCCTCAAAGGGAGACAGCCAGCCACCGGCAAACATCAATGCCGTTAAGGTCGCAATCAGAATGATATTGGCATATTCAGCAAGGAAGAAAACCGCAAAGGTCATGCCCGAGTATTCCACATGGAAACCCGCAACTATTTCAGATTCGCCTTCAGCCACGTCGAAGGGTGCACGATTGGTTTCTGCCACACCGGATATAAAATAGATTAGAAACAGTGGCAATAGTGGTAACCAGTACCAGTGCAATACCCCACCCTGCTGCGCCAGTACAATTTCGCGCAAATTCAAACTGCCCGCAGCCATCAAAACACCTACCAGAGCAAAACCCATGGCGATTTCATAGGAAACAATCTGCGCAGCACTTCGCAGCGCTCCCAGCAATGCATACTTGGAGTTTGTCGCCCAGCCAGCGATAATAACACCGTACACACCCACGGAAGTCATCGCCAGAATATATAACAGGCTGGCATCAATATCCGCCAACACTAATGTATCCCCAAACGGCACCACAGCCCAGGCCGCCAGTGCAGGTGCAATTGCCAAAACCGGCGCGATCACAAACAGATATTTATTCGACTTCGCCGGAACGATGATTTCCTTAAACATCAGCTTCACAGCATCGGCAATTGGCTGTAACCAACCCCGTGGTCCGACCCGATTCGGGCCGATCCGCAACTGCATATAACCGATAATTTTTCGTTCAGCAAAAGTCAGGTAGGCAACGCCAAGCATTAACGGCATCACAATCACCATGATTTTTATCAGTATCCATGCGCCGTTAATTATCCAGTCCAGCAAACCTGATTCACCCATGCTAGTTCACCTTCTTAACAGTGATAGACCCAAACGTGCTGCCCGCATAATAACTGACAGAAGCTGGCGGTGAGAACCAGACAGCGCCTTCAGCGACATTGTCATCAATCACCAGAGGGGCATCAATCACCAGCCCATCCTGCTTCAGTTGTACTTTTTCACCATCTTCCAGCCCCAGGCGTTTGGCATCAACACTGGATAGCCGTGCAGCACTGGTATCGGCATCAGGCGTTTGCTGAAGTGCCGGTGAACGCCTGACAAGAGAATCAACCGCATACATGGAGACAGTGCCAATTCGCTGCAAACCATCAACCTCACTGGTCACTGTTTCATTTGGAGATACCAGCATATTATTGTCTGCAGAGCCAACCCGGTTTGCCAACTCCTTACATACATCCTGACTGGAAACATACTCACAATCAGTAACATCGAATAAATTACCCAGCACACGTAGGACTTTCCAGCCTGGACGTACCGATTCAGCAGCACGACTGGCGGCAGCAAAACTCTGCCAGTCACCCTGGCAATTGACAAATGTCCCTGAAGTTTCAGACGTCGTCGCAATTGGTAAAACAACCTGCGCATAATTGCGTATTTCATCGGTCAGATACGGCGTCATGGAGACAACAAAGCCGCTATCGCTCAAGTTATTCAAAGCAGCAAACGCATTCGCGCAATCCCTTTCCGGTTCCACCGCAAACAGCAAACAGGCATCCGCCGGCGCCTGCATCATTTCCAGCGCCGTTTTACCCACTGTTTCCCGAGCCTCACCTGCGACCGTACGATGCGGCAAAACCCCGGCCAGATGAGCACCTGCCGAATTTGCACCATCGGAGAGAAAACCCAGTGTGGTGTCTGTATGCTCAGCAATATACACAGCCAGCCCGCGCAGAGCGGAAAACCCGGGAAGTGCCAGAGCAGTAGAACCCAATATTATGGCACTGTCATTTGCCGATAACAGTGTTTCAGTAATCTGTTTTGCAGTAGTGCCCGGTGCCGCATTTTTCAGCAATTCGGCAATACTGGAATCCGGTGTTGCCGCTGTTTTTTCCTGCACGGCAGCAGCCACTGCAGCCAGACTGGCAATCATTTTTGCTGGCGTTGCAATCATCTTTTCTGCTACCGGAAAAGTGACCGAATAATCAATCGGATTAATCAACATGAGTTTCGCACCCTGCTGTGCTGCCGTACGCAGGCGATGACCAATGATAGGCTGTTCCTTACGCGGGTTGCCGCCAACAACAAGACAGGCATCAAGGGTATCCAAAGATGCAATGGAACGACCAAGCGCCGGATAAACCGGTGTCTGAGTCTGGCCCGTGAAATCATTCTGTCGCAAACGATGATCGATATTTGATGTTCCTAGAGCCTCTGCAATTCTATTCAGCAACCAGGCTTCTTCGAGCGTTGCATTCGGAGACACAAGAATATTGATGGGTTGTGCAGATTTCGCCATTGCGAGCTTCAGGCCTTCAACAACTGTCTCCAACGCCGTTTCCCAATCGACAGCTTGCCAGCCATCACTGGTTTTTATCATCGGTTCTGTCAGGCGATCATCGCTGTTAACACCCTGATAACTGAAACGGTCGCGATCGGAAAGCCAGACTTCATTGACAGCTTCATTTTCCGCGGGCACCACGCGTTTCAATTCTCCCTGACGCGTATGTATCAGCAGATTTGAACCTACGCAGTCATGCGGACTGATAGAAGGCGTTGTTTCCAGCTCCCATGCACGCGCAGAATAACGGAAAGGTTTGGAGGTCAGGGCACCCACCGGACAAACATCAATGATGTTCCCGGACAACTCAGAATCTATACTGTTTTCAATATAGGTGCTGATTTCAAGATTTTCGCCACGGCCAATGCCACCAATTTCTCTGAAACCACCAATATGTGTCAGAAAACGAATACAGCGCGTACAATGAATACAACGTGTCATATCCGTCGCAATTAGAGGACCAAAATTCTTATTTTCAACAACCCGTTTCTGTTCAGAAAAACGCGATATACCGCGCCCGTATTCTAATGCCACATCCTGCAACTCACACTCACCACCCTGATCACAGATCGGGCAATCCAGCGGATGATTGATTAACAGGAATTCCATCACAGCGCGTTGCGCATTTTTGGCATAATCAGACTGTGTATGAATAATCATGCCATCCATAACAGGCGTCGCACAGGCAGGTAACGGTTTCGGCGCTTTTTCTACTTCCACCATACACATACGGCAGTTCGCAGCGACTGGCAATTTATTGTGATAACAAAAACGCGGCACAGTAATATCATTTTCATCGGTCACTTCAATGACCATAGCGCCTTTACGCGCCTTGTATTCAGCACCATCAATGGTAATAGTTACCAGATCTTCAGCCACGTCTTTTTCTGTGGCGCTCATGCTGCCGCCCCCTTTTCACCCTTGTAACTACTGGTGCCCGGCATACAGTGTTTATGCGTCACATGGTATTCAAACTCTTCTCTGAAATACTTGATGAAACTTTGTACCGGCCAGGCAGCTGCATCACCAAAAGCACAAATAGTATGCCCTTCAATCTGACCCGCCGCACTTTCCAGCAGGTCGATATCTTCCATCGTGCCGTTACCTTCCTCAATACGTTTAATGACGCGATACATCCAGCCACAGCCTTCTCGACAGGGCGTACACTGACCACAGGATTCCGCGTAATAAAAACGCGAAATGCGCTCCAGTGCTTTCACCATACAGGTCGAATCATCCATCACAATCATACCGGCAGAACCTAATGCCGAATTTGCTTTTGCGAGTGAATCATAATCCAGATCTACTTCCATAATGACATCTGCTGGCATCACCGGCATTGAACAACCACCGGGAATAATGGCTTTCAGTTTATGGCCATCGCGCACACCACCGGCCAACGCCAGCAATTCGCTGAAAGGCGCGCCCATGGCAATTTCATAATTACCCGGCTTATTGACATGCCCGGAGACACACCAGATTTTTTCGCCACCATTGTTTGGCCGTCCCAGCTGCAGAAACCAGTCAGCGCCATTGCGCATAATGACCGGCACCGATGCCAGTGTTTCCGTATTGTTAATCGTTGTTGGCTTACCATACAGACCAAAATTAGCCGGGAATGGTGGTTTGAAACGTGGCTGACCTTTCTTGCCTTCCAGTGAATTCAACAACGCGGTTTCTTCACCACAAATATAAGCACCGGCACCAAGATGCGAATACAGATCAAAGTCGATACCCGATCCCTGCAGATCATGGCCAAGCAAACCGGCTTCATAGGCTTCTTTCAGCGCGCGCTCAAAATGTTCAAAGGGTTCGTGATGAAATTCGCCACGCATGTAGTTATATCCTACAGTAGCACCGATAGAATAACCGGCAATGGCCATTCCTTCGATCAGTGCATGCGGGTTATAGCGCAGAATGTCCCGATCCTTACAGGTACCCGGCTCAGATTCATCCGAATTACAGACAATGTATTTTTGCCCAGGCGCATTTCTGGGCATAAAACTCCACTTCAGTCCGGTTGAAAAACCAGCACCACCCCTGCCACGTAACGCAGAAGCTTTCACCTCATTGATGATATCTTCCTGCGAAGTCTTCTCTTTGAGGATTTTTTTCCAGGCATCGTATCCGCCGGTCTTGAGATAGTTCTCAAGCGTCCAGGGTTCATCATACTGCAGGGTTGTAAAACAGACCTGATTAACCATGCCTTACTCCAGTCCGTCCAGAATCTGATCCACCTTTTCAGGGGTCAGATTTTCGTGGTAATGGCCATTGACTGCCATCATCGGTGCACCGACACAGGCCGCCAGGCATTCTTCTTCCTTTTTCAGGGTAATGCGATCGTCCGACGTTGTTTCGCCCAACTTGATACCCAGCTTGTTTTCAATGTGTTCGACAATATTTTCAGAGCCACAAAGCATACAGGATATGTTGGTACAGATCGCCACCATATTCCTGCCAACCGGCTCCAGCTCAAGCATGGAATAAAAACTGCCAACCTCATACACAGCTACAGGCGGCATATCCAGATAGTCTGCGACTGCATCCATTAACTCACGGGTCAGCCAGCCACCATTGCTTTCCTGTGCTGCCTGCAACGCAGCGATCACTGCAGACTGTTTCTGGTCAGCGGGAAATTTGCTCAGCCAATGGTCAATCGTGTCCCGAACTTCCTGGGGAATACTCTGCTTCATTAACGGTCAACCTCACCAAATACAATATCCTGAGTGCCTATAATAGCCACCACATCTGCCAACATGTGGCCTTTGGCCATTTCATCCAGTGCTGACAGATGCACAAAACCCGGCGCCCGAATTTTCAGACGGTAAGGCTTATTGGCCCCATCAGAAACCAGATAAACACCAAACTCACCCTTGGGATGCTCAACAGCCGCATAAGCCTCACCCTCAGGCAGACAAAAACCTTCGGTAAATAGCTTGAAATGATGGATCAGGGATTCCATGTCTGTTTTCATGGCTTCACGCGAGGGCGGTGTTAACTTGTGATCATCTGCCATCACTGGCCCTGGATTTTTGCGCAACCAGTCGGCACATTGTTTGATGATCCTGTTGGATTGGCGCATTTCTTCAATACGTACCAGATAACGATCATAACAATCACCGTTATTACCCACAGGAATTTCAAAATCCATCTTGTCATAAACAGCATATGGCTGTTTTTTACGTAAATCCCAGGCAAACCCGGAGCCACGAATCATCGGCCCCGTAAAGCCCAGTTGCAGCGCACGCTCGGGAGAGACAACACCGATATCTACCGTCCGCTGTTTCCAGATACGGTTATCCGTCAGCAAGGTTTCGTATTCATCAACACAGCCCGGAAAACGCTGGGTAAAATCATCGATAAAATCCAGTAGAGAACCCTGCCGATTTTTATTCAGACGTTTGACATCTTTTTCATTATGCCATTTGGATGTTTCATAATGCGGCATCCGATCTGGCAGATCTCGATAAACACCGCCAGGCCGATAATAGGTTGCGTGTAAACGCGCACCTGAAACGGCTTCATAACAGTCCATCAAATCTTCACGCTCACGGAAGGTATAGAGGAACACGGTCATTGCGCCGATATCCAGACCGTGCGCACCCAGCCACAGTAAATGATTAAGAATGCGAGTGATTTCATCAAACATGGTGCGAATGTATTGCGCCCGCAGAGGCACATCGACACCCAGCAGTTTTTCCATCGCCAGTACATAGCCGTGCTCATTACACATCATCGACACATAATCCAGCCGATCCATGTAACCAATACTCTGGTTATAGGGTTTGCTTTCAGCCAGTTTCTCTGTGCCGCGATGCAATAGCCCTATATGCGGATCAGCACGCTGCACCACCTCGCCATCCATTTCCAGGATAAGGCGTAAAACACCATGCGCGGCAGGATGCTGAGGGCCGAAGTTAAGTGTGTAATTTCTAATTTCAGACATAGTGTCAGCCTTCATCCCCGGCAACTGAAGGGGGTTCTTCTTCTGGAACAGGATCGGAAACCGATGTTGTTGCGACCTTTCCGCCACGAATAACGCGTGGCACCAGCACCCTCGGTTCAATACTCACAGGCTGATAAATCACCCGTCCCTGCTCAGCATCGTAACGTACCTCAACATTCCCACTCAAGGGGAAATCCTTACGGAACGGATGACCGATAAAACCGTAATCGGTCAGGATACGCCGTAAATCAGGGTGCCCTTCAAACATAATACCAAACAGATCAAATGCCTCGCGTTCAAACCAGTTAGCTGCACTCCAGACCGGCAACACAGACGGCACCATCGGCAACTGACCTTCAGGTGTATAAACACGCACCCTGAGACGGTGATTCAGGGCAACGGACAGGAGGTGATAAACAACGGCAAAACGCCGCTCAGTGGCATCCGTTTCTGTCGATAACTCAGTATCATCAACTTTCATGCGCGATGCGCTGTTGGCAGCAACACCACGACTGAATCCTGAACTGGAGGCGCCAGAGGTTTCCCATTCAGCATCACCAAAGGCAATATAGTCAACGCCACAGAGATCAATCAGTTGATCAAAACGAAAAATGTGGCTGGATTTAAGTCGCTCACAAACATCAATCAGATCTTTAGCAGCAATCTCAATCGTCACTTCATCCACAGCAACAACACATGATTGAAGCGTACTTCCAAAGGTTTCATGCAAAGCAGACTGCAAGCTAGCTGGTTTCATAAGGAATCTCAGGCCTGACGCGCAATGGTGCTGGTGCGTTTAATTTTATTCTGCAATTGCAAAATTCCGTAGAGCAAAGCTTCTGCTGTCGGCGGGCAACCCGGCACATATATGTCCACTGGAACAATCCGATCACAACCACGCACAACGGCGTAGGAATAATGATAATAGCCACCACCATTTGCGCAGGAGCCCATTGAAATAACCCAGCGAGGTTCTGGCATCTGGTCATACACTTTGCGCAGGGCCGGTGCCATTTTATTGCACAGGGTTCCGGCAACAATCATCACATCTGATTGCCGCGGACTGGGGCGGAACACAATACCAAAACGATCAAGATCGTAACGTGATGCACCGGCCTGCATCATTTCGACAGCACAACAGGCCAGCCCGAACGTCATTGGCCACATGGAACCGGTACGCGCCCAGTTAATCAGTTTATCGGCAGTGGTTGTGACAAAACCTTCTTCGAGGATACCTTCAATACCCATTGTTTATACTCCCGCCCTGCTTACTGGTCTGATCCTGATCATTCCCATTCCAACGCCCCTTTTTTCCATTCGTAGATAAATCCAATTACAAGAATACCGAGAAAAACAAACATCGCCAGCAAACCAAACATGCCGATTTCCTTTAGTACAATTGCCCAGGGGAAAAGAAAAGCTATTTCAAGATCAAAAATAATGAACAGGATCGCAACCAGATAATACCGCACATCAAAACGCATACGGGTATCTTCAAAGGGTTCGAAGCCACATTCATAGGACGATAACTTCTCATCGTCGGGTTTATGCGGACTCATCAGGTAACCGAACAGAATAGGCCCCAGCCCAAACCCAATACCGACAGCAATGAATAACAGAATCGGTAAATAATTTTCGAGCATAACGCCTCTCTAACGGTTATACGGACTAATACAGTTTCAGTGATGAATTTTCTGAGCCGACAGGAAGTCTAGGCCACACACTTAACGAGTGTCAAGCAGACATGTCGTTAAAAACAAACATAAGAAGATCGTAATAAAACAGGGGTTTATGGCGGGATAAAAACTATTATGGCGCAACAGTCGCCATTCTTTCGAGATAAACCTGAAAAAATTCAGTTGAATTGTAGCGAGGCTGACTAAGCTACTGACTACACGAGAGTTTCACGGATTAATTTGGGATAAAATCGTATCAATCATACTGCAAGTTCAAGATGGTGCCGACGGCCGGAGTCGAACCGGCACAGCTTACGCCACTACCCCCTCAAGATAGCGTGTCTACCAATTCCACCACGTCGGCAATAAAGAAATTAATTCTCTACAGGGACTTCCTGAGGAACCTCAACAACAGGCAGGTCTGACGCAGGCAAATCAGTCAGAGGCAAATCTGATGCATCACTGCCCTGTTCTATCGATGGCAAATCCGTCGGCGGCAGGTCAGTCAGAGGCAAATCGGTTGGTTCTGGCATCACAGCAGATTCTGTTTCAACTTCATTCCCAATCGATTCTGTAACGGAGGTATGTACATTTGCTTCCCGGTTAACCAATGGGGATGAGAGCAATACACTGTTGATAAAAAAGGCGGCTGCCAGTATTCCTGTCAGCCTTGTCAGGAAAGAACTAGACCCCTGAGCACCAAACACTGAGCCTGACGCACCACTACCAAAAGCGGCCCCCATATCGGCACCCTTGCCCTGCTGCAGCAACACAAGCCCAATGACCAGTAAACCGAACACTACCTGTAGCATCATTAATATTGAAAACATTTATCCACCTGCAATACTGCCAAGTTTAATAATCAGCAGTGATACATTAAAAATAGTTAGCTGGCCGTACAGATAGCCAGAAAGTCATCCGCCTGCAAAGAAGCGCCGCCGATCAATCCACCATCAATATCAGCCATACCAAACAGCTCTGTTGCATTAGAACCCTTAACGCTGCCACCGTAGAGAACCTGCAGATTTTCTGCAATACCCGCATCCAGAGCAGCGAGTTTCTGGCGAATAAAAGCATGCACATCCTGAGCCTGTTGGGGAGAAGCTGTTTTACCGGTACCAATCGCCCAGACAGGTTCATAAGCAACCACAGCATCAGCGAATGATGCGATACCTTCCAGCTCGATAACAGCATCTAGCTGACGCGCAACAACCTGTTCGGTAATGCCCTGCTCACGCTCTTCGAGTAATTCACCTACACACAGAATCGGCTTTAAACCGGCACGTCGTGCAGCAGCAAACTTACGCGCAGTGAATGCATCATCCTCAGCATACAGACTGCGTCGCTCGGAATGGCCAATAATGGCATAAGCCGTGGAAAATTCCTTCAGCATGGAAGCAGACACTTCACCGGTAAATGCACCCGACTCCTGATCACTGATATCCTGGGACCCCAGCCGAACAGACGTTCCTGCTAACAGCTCAGAAACATAGCCGAGATATACAAAAGGGGGGCAAACAACAATTTCTGTGCCGGAAGCCTCTCCAGCGCCAGATTTAATACCTTTTACGAGTTCCGCAATACTTTCCAGAGAACCATTTAATTTCCAGTTCCCAGCTACCATTGTTTGCCGCATGTCCGAGCCTCCTGAAGCCCTTTAAATCAGCCGCATAGCGTAGCGGTAGACGCTGCAAAAAGCAACCGAAAGCAAACAAACGGCTCAGTCCAGCAACACATCCGATGAAAAGCCCTTTTTTTCCATCATTCCTCGCAGGCTTTTCAATGCATCAAGTTGAATCTGCCGTACCCGTTCACGGGTAATATCGAGCTGCAGGCCGAGCTCTTCAAGCGTCAGTGTCTTATGCCCATGCAAACCAAAGCGCTGTTCAACAATCTGGCGTTGTTTTGCACTGAGCATCTGTAACCATTCATCAATATGGATCTCAAGATACTGAGCTTCTATGACATTGGCCGGATCAGTGTTTTTATCATCAGCAATATCATCACCGAAGCATTTCCCTGTATCACCATTAACAGGCATATCAACTGAAATTGCGTTGTTTTTCAATGCAAGTAGCTTATCTATTTCAGAAACTGGCTTACCCATTGTATCAGCCAGCTCACGAATTTTTGGCTCATGATCAAGCGTCTGGGAAATGCGGCTTGAGACCCGCAAACAGCTATTCAATTGCTTGGCGATATGTACAGGCAAACGGACAGTTCTGCTCTGATTCATGATGGCCCGCTCAACGGCCTGACGTATCCACCAGGTCGCGTAGGTGGAAAAGCGAAAACCCCGTTCCGGGTCAAATTTTTCAATGGCATGCATCAAGCCAAGATTACCTTCCTCAATCAGATCCAGTAATGCCAGACCACGATTACGGTAAGTTTTCGCAATATTGGCAACCAGCCGCAGATTGCTCACAATCAGTTTGTTCCTGGCTGATCGATTACCCTGATGAACCAGGCGACCATATCTGACTTCTTCTTCTGCAGTGAGCAGTGGAGAATAGCCGATTTCTTTAAGATAGAGGGATGTCGCATCGTGTTGAGTTGCCACAGACATGCTGGCGGACAAGCCCGCAGTTTTCTTGCTACTACTGTTTATTGTGTTGTATCTCACAACGGCCTCCTTAGCAAAGTGCTTAAAAGAGAGGCTCACCTTAACGATGACGTTTCGGTAAATATTTCAACGGATCAACAGGCAAGCTATTTTTCCTGATTTCAAAGTAGAGCTGAGTCCTGTTTACACCACTATGCCCCATCAATGCAACCTTTTCTCCACCATCAATCCACTGATTTTCTTTCACAATTAGCTTTCGGTTGTGCGCGTAAGCACTTAAATACATTGAATTATGTTTAATAATAATCAGGTTTCCATAGCCCGGCAGACCGCTACCTGCATAGACAACTTTTCCACCCGCTGCAGCCCTGACCGGCTCACCCAGCTTGCCATAAATACGGATACCCTTTTTTGCCGAACTGGACTGGCTTGATGTTTTGAAACGCCCTCTGACTGGCCACTGCCAGGGTATTTTCCCGCTCAAAAAAGACGGTGTTCGGCCGTCTTTCTCTTTGCGGCCTTTCTCTTTGTGAGACTTCGCCATAACAACAACCTTGGGCGCCGCCTTTATTGCTTTCTTTACTGGTTGAGATGGCTGCTGCCGTTGTTTTACGGACCCAGAATTTGTTACCACTCGTCCTGACGGTCTGGCAACATGATGGATTTTTTTCGGCACATGCAAGCGAATCCGTTGATCCTGATAGATTGTGAAAGGTGCCGATATATCATTCCACGATGCCAGGTCACGGGCATTCAGGCCATACTGCCAGGCAATGGAATATAATGATTCGCCGCGTCGGACAACATGATATCCACTTGCGGGCCTTGAACTGGCCCTGCTCATCTCCCCTACAGGCGCCCTGACGGACGAACTGCCGCAAGCAACCAGAAAGGCCAGAAAAACGATCGGTACAACATGGAGTAAGCAACGCCAGATCATCGTTTCAGAAAATACACCACAACCACCACCAGCACGACAAACAACCAGCCAATCAGATCGATATTCTTGCGCATACCGCGCTCCATCTTTTCTCCCCCCCAGCGCAACAATCCGGCTACCAGAAAAAACCTTCCACCCCTGCCAATGAATGACGCAAGCACAAACGGCGCAAATGCCATGGATAATGCACCAGCCGAGATGGTAAATATTTTATAGGGGATGGGAGAAAAACCTGCCACCAAAATTGCCCAGAACCCCCATTTTTCAAACCAGACAGAGACGGTCTGGTATTTTTCTGCCCAGTGGCCACCCTCGGATATCAGTGGCTGTATCAGATCCAGCGCAAAATGTCCGATAAAATACCCGGCAATACCCCCAATCACTGACATCAGTGTAGTCAACAAGGCAAAAGACCAGGCCCGTTCAGGCCGAGCGAGCGCCATTGGCATCAACATCACATCAGGGGGAATCGGAAAAAAAGAAGACTCGGCAAAACTCAACCCAGCCAGATAATAAGGTGCATTTCTGTGTTTCGCCCAAGCAATCACTTTATCATACAAGGGGCCAAATATTTTCATTTATCACCTTAAATATATTCAATAAGTTAATGTTATTTAATGATTAATTACAATTTAGCAATCAATGGAACAAAACTGACCCGCTCCAGATCTTCGCGTTCAAAAATACCATCCTGACGCTTAACCCGTGTCAGGATCTGGCCACTTCTGCCGCCAACCGGCATCACCAACACACCTTGCGGTGCCAGCTGTTTAAGCAAAGGCTCGGGAATATCCTCACCACCGGCAGTGACAATAATGGCATCAAAAGGCTGGGCTTCGAGCCAGCCCCAACTGCCATCACTATGCCGGACGTAAATATTACGATAGCCGATTCTGCGGAAGCGTTGCCGTGCCTGAGTTAACAATGGCTCTATGCGTTCAGTGGTATAAACACGCTCTACCAGTGGCGCTAATACAGCCGCCTGATAGCCCGACCCTGTGCCAACTTCAAGAACCTTTTTTGGCTTCACTTCCAGCAGCAGTTCCGTCATTCTGGCGACAATATAGGGTTGGGAAATCGTCTGCCCATGGCCAATCGGCAATGCCGTGTCCTCATAAGCGCGGCTCGCCAATGCTTCATCAACAAACAGGTGTCGCGGCGTATTGCGGATGGATTCAAGTACCTGCAGGTTACGAATTCCTTCAGATTTCAGACGCTCAACCAGACGATCTCGCGTCCGCTGGGACGTCATACCAATGCCCTCATGCATTGAGCGCATCATTTGCGTATTTCTCCAGACTGAATCCATTTACCAACCTGATCAACAGCCGCGTGGTGAGTCAGATCAGTATGCAGGGGCGTGATGGAAACAAAACCCTGCCGCACCGCATAAAAGTCCGTCCCCTCTCCTGCGTCCTGTTCAGCACCCGCCGGACCCACCCAGTAAACCGGCCTACCTCTGGGATCCTGCTGGCGGATGACTGGCTCGGATTTATGCCGATGCCCCAGCCGGGTAACCCGCAACCCTTTGATCTGCTCATAAGGTAGATCCGGTACATTCACATTCAGAATGGTTGCCGATGGTAGCGGGTGGCTCTGTAAACGCGTGAGCAAATCAACAGTAATCTGTGCAGCCGTTTCATAATAACGGGCCTTTTCAGTCACCAGCGAAACAGCAATGGCTGGAAACCCCAGAAAACGCCCTTCCATTGCTGCCGCTACCGTGCCGGAATACAACACATCATCGCCCATATTACCGCTGGAATTTATCCCCGAGACCACCATATCCGGCTCTTCTTCCAACAAACCGGTAATTGCCAGATGTACACAATCGGTTGGCGTACCGCCCACCTGGATAAAATCATTCTCCATCGTTGTGGCACGAATCGGGGTATCCAGTGTCAGTGAATTACTGGCACCACTGCGATCCCGGTCTGGAGCAACCACGGTAATTTGTGCTACTTTTGACAATGCATCCGCCAGACAAACAATGCCAGGAGCCTGGAAGCCATCATCATTACTAATTAAGATACGCATGACCCGTGGACTATACCCGAGTCAGCAAACTGAGGCACCTATCTCAACCGACAGATTAACGTATGAAAGACGACTTAACCCAAAAAGACAGAGCTTTATTCCGCAAGATGGCCGGTGCCGTCAAACCTGTGCGTAATGACCGCTACCAGCATCCACAGAAAAAACCGCCGCCGCGCCCAAAATTCAGAGAAGCCGATGAAGCGCGCGTATTGCAGGACATGCTCTCCGATCACTTCGATCCACTGGAAATTGATACTGGAGACGAATTAATCTATTTGCGTGCCGGCATACAGGATAGAACCATGAAAAAACTGCGGCGTGGGCAAATCAGCAGCGGCGCAGAACTCGATCTGCACGGCATGACTGTGCCCGTCGCCCGTGCGGCCGTGGCTGAATTTCTCTACGAATGCCGACGTCGGCGACTGCAATGCGTGCGTATCATTCACGGCAAAGGACTAGGCTCCAGACAACGGGAACCCGTCCTCAAATCCAAAGTCGGCGGCTGGCTACGGCAGCGGGATGAAGTGCTCGCCTACTGTACAGCGCGTTATTATGATGGTGGGACAGGTGCACTATATGTACTGTTGAAACGCCTTTAATTTGACGGCCTAACAGGCTGTTGAAAAACCCTTATGCGGCACAATCCTGCGTTAAAAATCAACTCAAAATGCTCATGTACTGCGTGTACACTGCGCTTTTTCGCCAATTTTTGCCTTGTCTTGCGCTCGCCTGATACTTTTTCAACAGCCTGCTAAGGAACCGCTTTTCCATAAACATCGGCAAAAAAGAACCTGCTCTTGACTGGGGTCAAAACAAATATTTGTGAGTCCCAGACTATGTAGTCTACACATAGACAGTATAAATAAGCTGCAATGAAAAGGGGAAAACAAATGAAATCTATTCTTTCAATATTATTATTATTCTTTTTAAGTATTTCACTCAATTGTTCTGCGCAAAGCTTTTCCTGGCTCCACAAAGTAGAGAGTCAGGATCATACCGATATTCTTGAAATAGCTTCTTTTGCTGATGCCATTTATGCGGCAGGTAGAACCGAATGTGGATTCCCTTACTGCAAGGGAATTCTGATCAAGCTCAGTAAAGATGGCATTGAACTTTGGCGACGTGAGGTCATCACCTATTCGGGCACAGAAATCTTCAGCATTGCTGTTAACGAAAATGCCGTTTATGTCGCGGGTCGCTCTGAGGATTCAGTCCCCGTCAACGGTTTTAGAAATCCACCGGCCAGCTTCGTAAAAAAATATGATCATGATGGCAACCTGATATGGACATATATTGACAGCGAGGATGCACTTGATGCTTTCGGTATTGCGCTTGATGCAGACGGACTTTATACCATAGGGCAAACATTGGGCCTGGATCCACAGGGCGTTGTTAGTCGGATCAGTTTTGAAGGCCATAAGCAATGGGCAAAATTACTCGGCAGCGGTACCTTAGGCGGAACAAATATCATAGTTGAGGCTGGCATCATTTATGCCTCTTCAGATAATGGAAGAATCTTTGTTTACAGCACCGATGGTAGCTATATCAAAGACTTCCCCATCGAGGTCAGACCAATCCTGAAAGGCCTGAGCCTGTATCAAAATCACCTGTACATTTCCGGATTCGAACCCGGCATAGGCGATGCAGTAATAAAAATCGATCTGGCAGGTAATCAGATCTGGAAGCAGGAATTTTTTGGTGTGCATGGCCGGGCAGAGGGAATAGCGACCACTGAAAGTGGTGTTTATGTTGGTGGCAATGTGTTTGAACCGGTCAATGCTTTTGAATCGCTTGAGTATGAAATGGGCACAAGACTCGTACATTATGATTTTAATGGCAACATAAAGCATATCTGGACGTACCCCCAACTCAATATAATGCCTTATTCAATCACTGCTACTTCCAACCAGATTTATTTTGGTGGCATTGATTTTGATACGAACAATGGATTTATTGCACAGTTTTCCAGCGATGATCTATTACCGCCAGCGGTGCTAGCCCTTGATGACATCAATAGCGATTCCATTCAGGATATTGCCATACTGAGACATAATTATGGTGCTGGCAGTGTTCGTGCTGTCGTGAAAGATACCACTGGAGTGCAGTTAAATGAGATCATGTTTGATAGCAAACTCAAACCCATTGACTTCGACCTTCTGGCAGACAGTAATGCTAAT
Organism: Gammaproteobacteria bacterium; assembly: GCA_036480335.1. Taxonomy (GTDB): domain Bacteria; phylum Pseudomonadota; class Gammaproteobacteria; order DSM-19610; family DSM-19610; genus JAZGER01. The sequence goes on from JAZGGH010000085.1 coordinate 22,776, forward strand.
GCGGCTCCAGAACTTGTCGTTCTGGGTACCGGAAGGGTCACAGCAGAAGTTCGGGATAGTCTCAGCGGTGAGAAATTGAGCACTGTCTTATTCAACTCCAGCTTTACTCCGATCAATCTTACCGTCATGCCTGATCTGAATGGAAACGGCACGCAGGAACTTGCTGTACTTGGGAAACATCCAACTAAAAATTGGGTATTGGTCGATATTCGGGATTCCATTACTGGCAGCAGAATAAATTCTGTTTCCTTTAATCCTAATTTCATCCCAGTACAACTCAGCGTCCTGCAAGATATTGACAATAATGGCACGCCAGACCTGGCTGTCCTTTCGAACAACAAGGTAACAGGTCAACCGGATAAAATAGAAATTCGTAACCTTGAAGGCACATTAATTCGCAATACCTGGATTGGTAAAGCCTATGACTCTGTACAGATGCATGACTACACCTCTCACAATGGTAACGCCATGCTGGCTGTTTTACAGATAGACACTTCCAGAAACCGTATGCATGTAGCCAGAATAAATATTCAGTCAGGCACTGTTTCCGGCATTACGGGTTTTAATGGTCATTATGCACCTGCGAAACTGTCTATACTCAGTGATCTGAATGGAAACCATACTCATGAGTTCGCTATTTTTGGCAAGAACCCCGAAAACGACACTGTAAAGATTGAAGTAAGAGATACTGAAACAGGCACTCTGATCAATAACACCTGGCTCTGGAAAGAATACCTGACATACGACATGACAATATTGCCCAGTTTAAATGGCAATAGTTCAGAAGAACTGTATACAGTGGTAAGAAGATTTGGTTATGACAATTTGCGCACTTATATAAATGACGGCCTGGATGGTGCTGCAATCAATGTTATTGACTGGTACTAATCAGTAGCATGAGGGTAGGCATACATTACCCTCATGCACATCTATAATCTCATTCGTAATAGCGAGACAATAAGGAGCGTTTTATCATAATCAGGACCAAAACTATGCCAGTCACGAATGACCAAATCAGGTTCTACCATCCACAACCAATATCGAGCAACGTATCACCAGGCCGTAGATCAAGCTTTTTACAAACCAGGTCAAGCTTGTTAATTTGTGCCTGCTCAAGAGAGCTAGCCCCCCGCCAATAACCGCAACTAGTCGTGCGTAGCGCCAGAAAAAACATAAGCTGAAGGCGTCCGACAATCGCGTCCAGCCATTTGAGGGAATGCTGCGTAGCCTGTCACGAGTTTACGATGTGATGGCGAAGCGGCATGGACGCAGGGCGGCCGGGGCATCAATAGCTGTCGCGTA
>JAZGGH010000086.1:0-67207 GCA_036480335.1 Gammaproteobacteria bacterium
CGGGCCGGGTATGTTTTTTGCCAGTCAGGGCACATTAAAATCGGTTGTTGCTGCAAAAACAGCCACCCTGCTCGCCTGGGCCGCAGCCGCACACGGTGACCGGGTGGGCGGTCTGTTGCTCGCAGGAGAACACACCGAACTGCGCCCGAAAACAGGTAAACGCGGTGCCCTGCAACTCATCCATGCCCTGATTAAAAACAGCGATCCACTCAGTGGGATATCACGAGACTGGAACCCCCTGCAGCTCAATATGGCACTCGAACGCCTGCAGCACAGTGTCCGCCCGGGCAGCATGATTTTCCTCATCAGTGATTTTTCAGATATCGACGACAGCACTGCAGACCTGCTGACGCGCCTGCATCATCACAACGACTTAGCCGCCATTCGCATCATTGATCCACTCGAAAAGTCACCACCGCCTGCCGGTTATTACGGTGTCACTGATGGAAAAAACACTCGCATCCTCAACACAAGGAAAGACGCCTCTGCATACCGCGACTTTTTCAACCAGCAAGATGAACAATTAACACGCATTATGCACAAATGCCGTGTTCCGTTGTTATCGATTGCCACCAATGACGATGTGGTGCATACCCTCCAGTCAGCCTATGGCATGCGGCGTACAAAAACTGCGCAGTTACAAAACAGAGGAGCTGCCTGATGCCCTCTCCCGCAGCACAGACCAGCCTGGAATTACGCGACATTCATCTACCTGCAGAACCCGCCTTCTGGCCACCAGCGCCTGGCTGGTGGTTGCTTGCTGTGTTAACTCTACTGCTGTTGATCTGGCTCGGGCGTAAGTTATCCCGCTATCTGTCAATGAAAAAACACTGCCAACAAATTTTTTCTCTGCTTGATAATCTGCAAAAACAAAATCAGGATCAGAAAAATCAGTTAATGCAACTCTCCATATTCATGCGACAGCTTGCCCTCATGCGTTACCCGCGAGAAAATGTGGCCGCCTTGACCGGCGATGCCTGGCTAGGCTTTCTTGACAACTCAGGCGGTCACGGACAGTTCAGTCGCGGGCCAGGCAGGCTGCTTGCCTCCGGTCCTTACCAGCGCGCTATGCCTGCATCAACAGATATGCAACAACTGAACAAACTGGTACGCCAGTGGGTACAACATAACTGCAGGAACAAGCATGAACATTGAGTTTGCCTGGCCCTGGTTGTTCGCTGCACTGCCTCTACCCCTGTTGGTAAGCTGGCTACTGCCCCGCGCCCAGGCCAATCCGCCTGCAAGTCTGCATTTTCCCTGGTACACACTGCTGCAATCCTCCATGCAGAAACAAAGCTCGAAACGTTCGCTTTTACCTCTGATACTGGCGATACTCGCCTGGCTGTTGCTGCTGGTCGCTGCGGCCAAACCACAATTGATTGGTGAAACAGTGCATCTGCCGCTAGAAGGCCGCAGTATGATTCTGGCTATCGATATTTCAGGCTCGATGATGGCCGAAGATATGCAGCTCGAACAACAGATCGTGACCCGGCTTGAGGCCGTTAAGCAGGTTGCCGGCAGCTTCGTCGAAAAGCGTGAAGGCGATCGACTCGGACTGATCCTGTTTGCCGATAATGCCTACCTGCAAACGCCTCTAACTTTCGATAGAAAAACAGTGCATACATTACTCATGGAAGCGCAGGTTGGTCTGGCCGGGAAAAGCACAGCCATCGGTGATGCCATTGGCCTGGCCGTGAAACGCCTGCGCGACCAGCCGGAAGATAACCGTGTACTGGTATTGATGACCGACGGTGTCAGTAATGCCGGACATATAGAACCGTTGAAAGCCGCTGATCTTGCCGCCCAGGAAAAAATCCGCATTTATACCATTGGTATCGGTATCGATCAGGCTGGCAGAGGCAGCTTTTTCAGACGAGCCATGCGTACTGGCAGTGATCTGGATGAAACCACACTCAGGGCAATTGCCGAAAAAACCGGCGGCAGTTATTTCCTCGCCAGTAACACTCGCAAGCTCCAGGCAATCTATGCTCAGCTCGATAAAATTGAAGCCATATCGCAGGATGAAGAAAGCTATCGTCCGGTTGATGAACTGTATATGTGGCCGCTGGCTGCCGCCCTGTTATTGAGTATATTCATCGCTCTACTCAAACCGGGAGTATTGCATTTCAATAAAAGCAATTCCGGAGAAGAGCATGCCTGAAAGTTTTCATTTTCTGGAACCTCGCTGGCTGCTGGCACTTATTCCGCTGCTGCTTCTGCTATGGGCATTAAAACGCTTTTCCAGCAATGATAATCCCTGGAAGAACCTGATTGCCCCGGACTTACAACCGCTATTATTGAATAGTACCTCGTCCCAAAGTAAAAAAAGTCTACTCTATCTGCTCGCTGCAGGCTGGCTCATTGCCGTGATTGCACTGGCCAACCCGGCCTGGGAAAAACAACCACGCCCACTGGTTCGCAGCAATGCCGCCCGCGTCATCGTGCTTGACCTTTCTCTTTCCATGAACAGCCGTGACCTCAAACCTTCACGCATGGAACGAGCGCGTTTCAAGGTTGAAGACATTCTCGCCACGGACAATGAAGGCCAGACCGGACTGGTTGTTTTCGCCGGTGATGCATTCACGGTATCGCCGCTAACCCATGATATGGATACGATACGCTCACTGCTGAGCGTGCTCAGCCCGGGCATTATGCCGGTACAGGGCAGTAATGCCAGTGCCGGATTAAGCAAAGCACATGAATTATTGCAGGGATCTGGATTTTCTAATGGCCAGATCATTCTGATTGCCGATGGTGTAACCGACAGCAAAGCAGCAAGTATTGCCGGAAAATTCAATAGCGCCAGTTATACTGTTTCTGTGCTTGGCGTTGGTACACTCGAAGGCGCTCCGATTCTGACAACACGCGGCAGACCCCTGACGGACAAGCAGGGAAATACAGTCACCGCACCACTGGAAATCGAAAAACTCAAAGCAGTGGCCCTGAAAGGTGGTGGTCAATATGCCAGTATTTCCACCGACTCTACAGACCTTCAATCCATATTGACAACCAACTTCAGTGACATATCCTCCAGTGCGGATAACAACGCAAAGAAAAAAGACACTCAGGGATTCGCCTGGAAAAGCCAGGGCGCCTATTTTGTTATTCTGTTATTACCGCTCGCTGCACTCGCCTTTCGCCGTGGCTGGCTGGTTAGTCTGGCGTTGCTCATCGGCCTGTCATCAATGCCTGGGCAGAGTATGGCATTCGGCTGGAAAGATCTCTGGCAACGCAAGGACCAACAGGCTGATTCTGCACTCAAAGCCAATCAATATGAAGCGGTGAAAAAACTGTCTGATCGCCCCGATCAACTCGGTACTGCAGCCTATAAAGAAGGTGACTACGAACAGGCTCTAAAATATTTCAACAAAAATAAAGATGCCCACACAACCTATAATAAAGGCAATTCACTGGCAAAAACGGGCAAATACAAGGAAGCGATTTCAGCCTATGATAATGCGCTCAACAAACAGCCGAATATGGAAGACGCCAAATTTAACAAGTCGAGTATAGAAAAGTTTCTCGAACAACAGGAACAGCAAAAGCAACAGTCTTCGGATTCTGGTGATAGCGAGGAGCAGCAACAAGACGATCAGGAGCAAGATAACGAACAGCAAAAAAGCAATGATGGCCAGCAGAATGAAGACCAGCAGCAACAGGAGAAAGACCAACAATCAGGAGAGAGTCAGAAACAGTCGGATAAACAACCTTCTGAAGAAAAAAACCCGTTCGCTGACGCCAACAAAGAAATGAATAAAGCAGAAGAACAGGAAAATACTGAACCAGAATCTGGTGAAAAAGAAGCAGAAGCAGATAATCCGAATCCACAATCGAAACAACAGGCTAAAGAACAAGCAGAAGATCAGGCCGACCAGGAAGAAACTGAAGAACAGCAAGCACAACCCGCCACCGCCGAAGAACTCAGTAGTGAAGAAAAAATGGCGGCTGAACAATGGCTACGGCGGATCCCTGATGATCCCGGTGGTTTACTGCGTCGTAAATTTTATTATCAATATCGTAATCGAGACAGCCAGCAGTCTCCTTCTGGTAATCCATGGTAAAGCCAATGACAACTTTCAGTAAGAGATATTTTATAGCCGTTTTGCTGTTTCTCCTGTTATCCACAGATGCTCTGGCAAAATTGTCGGCCAGCCTTGACAGACAAACCATCTATGAAGGTGAATCTGTCACCCTGCGGATTTCATCCAGAGATAAAACCGCAGGTCAACCGGACCTGACAGCCCTCAAAAAAGACTTCGTTATCACCGGCAATAGAAGCAGCAGGCAAGTTGGAATAGTTAACGGGCAGCAATACCAGACCACCCGCTGGGCCATCCAGATGACCCCCAAAAAACAGGGGGAATTTCGCATACCCTCCATTTCCATTGGCCAGGAAAAGACTCAGGCATTCACACTGACTGTTACCGAGCTGCCAGAAAATATTCGAGAAGCACTGTCAGGACACATCCATCTTGATATTGAATATGATATTGATCGACCCATTTATGTTCAACAACAAATTCCGTATACGTTGCGACTGTATTATGACAACGCAGTACGCTTCGGAAAATTAACTGGACCCGAACCAGACAATGCTGTGGTCGAACAATTGGGGCAGGAAAAACAATTTACTCAGTATCGTGATGGCCAGGAATTTAATGTCATCGAGCGCCGTTATGTTATCTCTGCGGAAAAGAGTGGCGATGTCATCATCCCTGCAACCACCTTTAGTGGCCGTATATCGATACAAATCCCGGAAGATGAAGAACCGTTTGATAATGAAGACTTTGAAACACTGAAAGAACGCGGATTTTCCATCAAACCGCTAAACCGTCTTCCTGCCCGTATCAATCGGCCAGTGCAGATCAGCAGTGAACCCTTTTCAATTAACGTGCTGGCAAAAAATAAAACTTCCAATGGTAACTGGATTCCAGCCGAACTGATTCAACTGGTAGATAGCTGGCGACGTTCACCACCAGAAATGAAAATCGGCGAACCCGTCATTCGCATCATTGCCATTCAAAGCAAGGGACTGACAGGCACCCAACTGCCAACACTCGACATCAAAAAACCTCAGGGCGCACGCATTTATAGCGATCCGGCGGAAATGGTCAGTAAAACCGACGGCCGTACAGTCTATGGCTCCAGCACTCAGCAAATAACTTACATTCCTGACCACGCAGGCCTTATCACCATTCCGGCCATCGACATCAGGTGGTGGAATACCCGCACCAATCAGCAACAGACAGCGCATTTACCCGAATGGGAAATCAATGTACGGGGAACAAATACAACAACCGATCAATCAACCATCGGTAAAACAAAACCTGCAGATAATGCTAACTCTGGCAACACTCAGCACAATCCCCTGTCGAGCAGTAGCTTGAAACGCGATACAATCATCACTACAGCTATCATCATAACCTTGTCAAGCCTGTTCTGGCTGTGGAAGAAAAGAACGGCCAGGCAGGCAAAAACTATTTCAGGAAAACCTGGAAAAATCACTTACGAAGACCTGCACCAGGCCTGTGCTAACAACAAACCAGCCACAGACATCGGCCAGATATTACTCGATCTCGCCCACCAGGAATGGCCAACCGATCCACCGACAACACTCAGCCAACTCGCCGACAGAAACCCCAACAGCAAACAGGCCATACTCGAACTTGATCAACAACTCTACGGTCAAACAAATAACCACTGGGATAGTCAGTTATTGTGGGAAACGGTGAAAGATGGATTGAAACCGGCTTCTGAAACTGTAGCTGACCGTGAGATAGCGTTAGAGCCTTTGTATCCGTCTCGTTAACAGCCTTATTTACATGTTAGATGAAAATGATTATATGATTTTAAAGGATTTATTTGAGGTAAAACCTTCAATCAAGCTCATTTATCATGAAGAACTGAGATAATATTTATCTATTATCAATTGTTTTTTATACCCAAATATCCGGATTAAATCATGAATAGCCATCGACTTATTTTCACCAGCATTCTAATTTTATATTTTCTCACTGCCTGCTCGAACGGTGGAACCCGGCCTGGCCATTCGTTAATGAAACCGAAAGACGGACTTGTTACAGAACCCGTATTTACCGGAAAAATCTATCTTCAAATGCGCGGCAATCCCCAAGGGCCAGTTGTTTTTCTTATTCATGGGCTGGGTGATGATGCTTCTACGATCTGGCAGAAAACCATGAAGAAGCTGGAGCGGGATTATTTTGTGGCTACACTGGATTTACCCGGTTTTGGCAAATCCAGCAAAGCGAATGAGCTGTATTCCCCGGAAAATTATGTCAAGGTCTTGCATCATATTTCAGAAACGTATTTTGACCAACAACCCTTTCACCTGGTGGGTCACTCCATGGGAGGAGCAATTTCCCTGCGCTATGCGGCCACTTATCCCGAGGATGTCAAAACTCTCACGCTCGTTGATGCGGCAGGGATTCTGCATCGTCTTGCTTATACAAAATACCTGGCGTCCATGGGACTGAAAATGTTCTCAGGCATGGGTTTTTTTGATACGAATAAAGCCTCTTCACTGGTAGAACTTATCCTCAGTAAGGCTGATGATATCATGCGCATTGATCCCAGTCTGTTGATTCAGACGCCAACACTGCGTGCTAAAGTCTTGCGAGAAAATCCAGCCACTATTTCAGGATTAGCGCTAGTGCTGGATGATTTCAGCACTATACCCTCAAAAGTGAAAGCACCCACTCGGATTATCTGGGGTGAAGAAGATGCAGTAGCTCCGCTGCGGACAGGTCATGTTCTGAATGCTCTGATACCTGATTCCAGCCTGCATATTATTCCCCAAGCAGGACACGTACCGATTCGTACTCATGCGGATGAATTTCATGCACTACTGGTCAAGAGTTTGCAACAGGATCCTGTAAAATCTGCTACTACAAACCATCAAGACAGGAAACAGGATAATGTTAGCTGTCATGAAGAAAATGAGACGACTTATAGCGGAAAAATCAAAACTCTGACTATCAGAAAATGTCAGAACGTTCTGATAAAAGATGCCACGATTGGTCATGTCATTATCGACAATTCAGATGTCCAGCTGGAGAATGTCATCATCAGCGCACCGGGAGACACTGCTGTTGAGATAGCTGATTCGGTTGTCATGATGACTGCTGGAACAATCACGGGAAATATTGCTATTACCTCAGAAAATAGCCGGCTAGATATCGCAGGTACCAGGCTGAAGGCCAGGGATTCAGCTATTCTGACTTCTTCAACAACAGATATTATTTTTTCTTTAACGCCTGTCTCAAGTAAGCATCAAAGCAATACCATTCTCCATGGTAGAAAGAAACTTCAGTCAGATAAAAAGCCCTAGCTTCAGATACCTATATATGTAACGACTTCAATCAGTAAAAACTGTTTTCGATGTAACCCCTGGCAACCATCTTTGCAAATCGGTGAAATAATCAACATCCCACAATCTGTCCAGTTCGGTTACTGTCAGTTTTTCCTGATCAATTTTATTTCGGGTCTGTTGCAATACATTATCTGTTCCCCAGTCAATGCCTGTAAAAATACTCGGTGTATCAACTGACATTCCTATGAGGACATAGCCACCATCTTCTGCTGGCCCGAGAACAACGTCACTTTCAGCGTTCAATGCCTGCTGGAGATAGTCGATTTGCATAATCGGGCAGTCGGTGCCGATCAGAATAGCTTTTTTTCGGCTTGCCAGTGTGGTGGTCATGGCCTGCGCCATGCGTGCTCCCAGGTCACCTTCTATTTGAGGTTGTATTTTCTGGACTGATGCGCCGGCCGTTTCGATCGCCGGATGTGATGCATCACCAGCAACATACAGCGTTACGGGTGCTATAGAGGATGCCTGTAGCATACCCAGAATTTGATACATCATAGTCTCGCTAACGGCTGCGGCCATTTCATTGCCGATATCGACTGCCAGTCTTGTCTTAACCTGTCCGGGTACGGGAGCTTTGACGAAAACCAGTATCTCGCTGTGCGGGTATTGCCAGGATGTATTAGCCATAAAATTGTTTCAATCGCTGTGGCGGGACACCCAAAGCATACGCCGCACGTAAAACCCACATGAGTAGAATGGTGCGAATAATACCGTTTGATTCCCAGCGACGACCCGAAGTTTGAATGGTGCTGGATAAACAGCATGGACGAGCAAGGCGTTTAAGATTTTTCGACAGGGCAATGTCTTCCATCAACGGGATATTCGCAAAACCGCCCACGGCCTCAAAATAGCTACGTTTTATGAACATCCCCTGATCACCGGTTGCAATCCCCGACAGGCGCGAACGCCAGTTCATCAGAGCGGCAATGACAGTCAACAATCTGTTATTTCCTGTAATAACAACATCAAATCGACCCCAATTCTGTGAGCGATTATTTAATGCTTGCATGATCATTTGATCAGCATTATTTGGCACCAACGTATCTGCATGCAGAAACCACAGCGCATCACCAGTTGCCTGAGATGCGCCTGCATTCATTTGTACAGCTCTGCCACAGGCAGAAAGAATAATACGGTCTGCCAATGGAGTTGCCCTGGATACCGTATCATCTTCACTGCCACCATCAACAACGATAACCTCCACAGCTCGACTGCGCATCGGCTGTAAGCATTGTAGCGTGGCTGCAATGCCAGTAGCTTCATTGAGTACCGGAATAATGACAGTCAAAGGCACCTACAGGGCACCACCACAACTGCTGCCCTGCCCGGCAGTGCAGCCGTAACAATGACCAGCAACGGTGATATCAGCACCTGGCAGCGTCTGACTATCCAGGTCTTTCAGATAAACAGCCTGATCGCCAAACAAGGGTAAATTAAGCATCTGGTTGAAATCACAATCATAAACCCGACCCTGCCAGTCGATACTCAGCAGTGTTCGGCACATCACCGAGTCAAGATTATCATCCTGATGAGCTGACTGTAGCATCTGCATATATTTGTCAAACTGCCCTTTTGAAATCAGCGTACTGCCAAAACGTTGGATGGGCATATTGGCAAGCACAAACAGTTGATTGAAAACAATACCTGCACGTGCAAAAAGTTCACGTTTGTAATCTTGCTCTAGCTGCTGCTGTCCGGCTGGCAGACTGGCACCGGCAGGGTTATACATCAGATTCAGCAGCAGGCCACTGTCCCTGATGCCATAGCCTCGCTGATTGAGTTTTTGAATGGCCTCCAGACTGGATGCGTAGACGCCCTTACCGCGTTGGGATTCCACATTTTCTTCCAGATAACAGGGCAATGAAGCGACCACTTCGACTCGCTGCTCTGCAAGGAAATCGCTCAGATATTCATAGCCGGGTTCGTTGAGAATCGTCAGATTACAGCGATCAATGACATTGGCCCCCATCTCTCGGGCAGCGGCGACGATGTAACGAAAACCCGGATTCATCTCCGGGGCACCGCCAGTTAGATCCAGTTGCTGAATGTTTTCCCGTTGCATGAAGGTCAGCACTTCATCGATGGTTTCGCGAGACATGCTTTCGGTCCGATTCGGACCGGCATTAACGTGACAATGCAAACAGGACTGGTTACAGCGATAGCCCAGATTCACCTGCAAGGTTTGCAACGTTGTCCTATTCAAGGCAGGAAAATGGGTTTTTTGTAGCTGTTTCAATGTATCATGCATATATTGGGTATCCGTTTACGCATCGCGAAGCATTGCCGCTGTCATACCTAGTTTACTGACAATCAGACACAATAAACAACAGGAACCTGACCATGAATCTGGAAAAAGTGATTTTCGCCTTCTTTTCAGTCCTCGCCCTGACGCTGAATTTCAGCTTTTTTCTCGGCGAACATGATAATCCACAGCAACACACCGCTTATGAGCTGTTTGCTGCTCTGGTCGTGAGTATGATTGCCACCATTATGAAATTTGGTGATCGCGCCCATATCGGCGCATTACTGCTGGCAACCAGCCTGGTTGCTGATCTGCAGTTGATCGCCGCCACGATGGTCTGGGGCTTCACTATCTATGTCGCTCAGATGGATATGTCGCCCATTATCATGTCCACCATTGTCTCCCTGTCTGGTGGTGCGTTGCTGGCAAACCTAGTTTCAGTGACTCTGCTAGTGGTTGAAACAACCACCATGCGCCGTTAACGAAACCCTCCATGCAACCCATCCTTTTCCTGTTTTTCCGGCGCCTGCGCTGGCCGCTGATTGTCCTTGTTATTACCTATGCGATTGCCATACTTGGCATGGTATTAATACCTGGCATCGACGATCAGGGAAACCCCTGGCGCATGGATTTTTTTCATGCCTTCTATTTCGTCAGTTTCATGGGTTCAACGATCGGGTTTGGCGAAATCCCTTATCCATTTACTGATGCGCAACGCATGTGGACGATGGTGATTATCTATGCAACAGTGGTTGCCTGGCTGTATACCATCGGTTCCATTCTTGGTCTGTTTCAGGACCAGGGCTTTCGTCATGTACGACAATTTGTACGCTTCACCAAAGCGGTGCAGCGCCTGCAAAGCCCTTTCTATATCATCTGTGGTTTCACTGATGCCGGGCGGATGCTGGCACATGAACTCGCCCACCGAGGCCTGATCTGTGTATTAATTGATGAAGATGAAGCCAATATCCAGAAAGTCCAGACCGATGATCTACTCTCGGACAACCCTGCCCTGAACGGTAATGCAGCTGATTCTGAAACCTTGCTGGCCGCAGGATTAAAACTGCCGATGTGCCGTGCGGTTATCGCTATGACGGGCACCGATAAAAACAATCTGACTATTGCCATCAGCAGCAAACTGCTCGCGCCTAAAGTACAGGTTATCTGCCAGTCAGACACCAAAGATAATGCAGCCAACATGGCTTCATTTGGTACTGACCATATTGTTGATCCATTTGACATATTTGCCAAACAGTTTGCGATGATGTTTCATTCGCCAAGCATGTATCTGATCAATCAGTGGATCACAACACCACATGGCACCCAGCTTTCTGAATTTCAAAAGCCTCCAGAAGGCAAATGGGTGCTGTGTGGATTTGGCCGTTTTGGTAAAGCCGTGAGTAAATACCTGGCAGAAGAAAAAATCGAAACCCGGATCATTGAAGCCGATGTCGAGATGACCGAGGCACCCAGAGATACCATTGCTGCGCGTGGTACTGAAGCCGATACTTTGCTTGAAGCCAATATTACTCAGGCAGCAGGCATTATCGCCGGGACGGATGACGACACCAATAATCTCTCAATTATTATTACAGCACGCGACCTGAACCCCTCGCTGTTTACTGTCTCTCGCCAGAATCGGCATCGCAATGAAGCTATTTTTGATGCCGCAAAAATCGACCTGATAATGCAAACGGAAACCATCACCGCACAGTCTATTCTCAGCCTGATCAAGGCACCACTACTCAATGATTTTTTCAGCATGGCTTATGAAGAAAATGAAACATGGGCCAATATCCTGTTGAGTCGAATACTCGGCCTTGTTGAAAAACGTGCACCTGAAACCTGGGAACTGACAATTTCTGCCACTGAAACTCCAGCCGTCTTTACTGCGTTCGTAGAAGGCCAGGCTCCAATTCTGAAACACCTTTGCACCGATCCGAGAGATTATCAAAACCCCTTGCCCTGTATTCCATTATTACTCAAACAAGCTGAGCAAAGCATTCTGTTACCTGAAATGGATACTCCGATAAACATTGGCGACAGCCTGTTATTCTGCGGTAAATATGCCGCGCTCAGGAATATGCAGATCGTCATCAATGATCCGCAATCGATGTTTTATGTACGCACTGGAAAAGAATATGCGGGTGGCCTTTTCTGGCAGAAAATATTTGGCGACCAGCGCGATCAGGTAGCCTGACTGACGAATGCCTGACCGCCAGACCTTTATTGATACCTGTCTCGTTGCGCTGTTACGAGCGCTCTCTTTTATCCCGCTGTGCGGGCTCTATGGCATCAGCACACTACTCTCATGGCTATTATTTAATGGCTTTCATTTCCAGCGCAAGCTGGTTATAAACAATCTGCGACACGCATTCCCTGATTTGAATGCCCAGGCGATCAAAAAAATTGCCCGAAAAACCTACCAACACCATCTGGATATCATTGTCGAGCTCATCAAAACACAACACTATGATAAAAAAACATTCCTGCAGCATATTAGCATCGACAATGCAGAGACCCTCAACCGGTACCTGCAGAAAAAAACACCTGTCCTGCTCGTTACTGCCCACGCCGGTAACTGGGAATGGATGCAAATGGCCTGTGCTGCCACATTCAATCCGGCGCCAGCCGTTATCTACAAAAAAAGCAATCACCCCGTACTGGATCAATGGCTCTATCAATTACGTCAGCGATTCGGCAGTCAGTTGATAGCCACCACTGAGGTTAGCCGCCAGCTAAGAAAAGGGGGCTGGATCGCCATGGCAGCCGATCTTGGTCCGCGACTGGAAGAAACCCGAATCTGGCTGGACTTCATGGGCATGGATACCGCCTTTTATTCAGGGCTGTCACGCATCGCCGCCATCAACGGCTCTGTTATTCTGTACGCGCATATGCTGCGTACCCGGCGCGGCCATTATCAGCTCCATTTTGAAGAAATTGCCCGGCCTGGCGCTCAACTCAGTGATGAACAACTGATGAAACGCTATATACAGGCACTGGAAGAGGATATTCACAAACAGCCTGCTGACTGGCTCTGGTTTTATAAACGCTGGAAGCATACCCGCCCGGACTCTTCTCTATGACTTCGGGTATAGTGGCCAGGCATCTCAACAGGACTAATCAATGATACCTCTACATGACGATAATCCAATTTCCATACAACCCGTCCTGACGATTGCCTTCATCATTATTTGTGTGCTGGTATTTCTGTGGGAAATCTCACTGGGTGAACAACTGCAAACAGCTGTTTACAGTCTGGGGGTAGTTCCTGCTGCTTTGATAGGTGGACAATCGCTAGCACCAGATCTTGCCATGATCCCGCCCTGGGCCACCATGTTCACATCGATGTTTATGCATGGCGGCTGGATGCATCTCATCGGCAACATGCTTTATCTATGGATTTTTGGCAATAACATCGAAGATGCAATGGGCCATCAACGCTTCTTTGCCTTCTATTTTCTATGTGGACTTGCCGCTGTATTTGCTCAGGCCATTCCCAACCCTGACTCAACGATACCGATGATCGGTGCCAGTGGTGCTATCTCAGGTGTGCTTGGTGCATACCTGCTGTTATACCCGAAAGCCACTGTACTGGTTGCGATACCGCTCGGTTTTATTCTGCAAACCATGCGAATTCCAGCCGGCTTTGTACTGGCTTTCTGGTTCGGTTTGCAGCTATTCAGCACCATGACAGCCGGCGACCAGCCAGGTGGAGTTGCTTTCGGTGCACATATCGGAGGATTCATTGCCGGGATGCTTCTGATACCTTTCTTCAAACACCCCAATGTACCTATCCATCTACCCTGGGGCAGAAAACTATAACCCGCTCCGCTACTCAGCTTTCACCATCAGAACAGACTGTTTGATGCGTCTGGCAAGAGATTCAAGATCTGCATTAACAGCTTGCAGTTCACGATTACTTTGATTATTCGGAATCTGGCTGAGAAACTCCTGGATAACGCCGGTCTTCACCGCATAATTTATATTAGGGATTAACACCGTTTCGCCTGTTTCTGTCATGACTTCACCCAGCATGGATGTGATCATGCCCACCACCTCACCGCGCATATTCAACAATGGCCCGCCACTGTTACCCGGCTGAATCGGCACTGAAATCTGGTAACTGTCCGGGTCATCCTGCAAGCCGTTTTCACCACTGATAATACCCTGACTGAGTTTGGGTGATTTCCCCATAATATCAATGCGTGGAAAACCGATAGTAAAGACACTGGCACCCAACGAAGAACGCTGACGTGAAAGTGGCAATGCAGGTGGTAAATGATTCGACGTGCTGGTTCTCAGAAAAGCAATATCATTTTCTTTATCGGTTGCGACAACATGTGCAGTCACTTCCAGGCCTTTATGATCGATTAACGTGACTCTCCTCTTGCCAGCAACAACATGGTGATTGGTCACGGCATAGCCGGCTGCTACGGGCCATGCAGTGCCTACTGAAACAGGTGCCTCAACAGCATAGGCCTGCATTTCTTCATAGTGTGGCAGTGTTGCCAGTTCCTTGCGGGCATCGGCATTGCCCAGAGCAGCCGATTTCTTTAACCAGTATTCAGCGCCAAACTCACTGGTAGGCACCAATTTAGCCTTTATCAGCAAGCCAAGATTATACTGAGCTAGAGAATGATCCTGCCTGGCAGCCGCACGGTACCATTTAGCCGCCAGCGGGTAATTTTGTGTCACGCCGCGACCGTAATCATACAAAATACCCAGATTGATCTGTGCCTCTGCATCACCGTTTTCTGCCAGTGATGACCAGATTCTAAATGCTGTCGAGTAATCTTCTTGCTGATAGGCAAGCCAACCGGTTTTAAATGCTGATGACGTTGCAGAATATGCGACAGTTGGGTAACTGAACGGGATAAGGGCCAGTGAAATTAGCAACATTCCTGCTAGCCTGACGGGGTGTGAAAACATGTTCACGAGCATTACCTCCGGCCTGAAGGCGGAATAATCAATCAATGCGAATGGTTCACATAATATGGCGTCAGGTAACGGTTTCTCTTGAGTTCTCTACAGAAATAGCTAACTCCTGAATCCACACTCCTTATGACTTGCATCGCAAAAAGGCTTGTTATTGGAGCAACCACTGCGGCACAGTGCCACCTTATTACGCGTTGTCTGGCAACTGCCATCAGCACTCACAATAGTCACAGGCCCTTTGCCAAGCAGCATCGCATTCTCACGCAAGGTAATCTGCAAGATCCCTTCACCTTCCAGCATCTCACTTCGTTGATCAGTAAAATTACCGTCATCGGTAAAATCAGCATCTTTATGCGAACCATCGCAATACGGTTTGTTTTTCGACGCACCACAGCGACACAGTGCTACATCATGGGTTTTCTCAAGCAACTTTCCGTCGCTATCCAAAATTTCTATCTCCCCCTTGCATAACAACGGGCCATTCACACGCACCTTGATGGTATTGCCAGTTAGCATATTCATTCCTTAGGGTACCGAGAACCGCAGTGTATAAGGCAACCATGAGGATCGCAAAAACTTATCCAACGCGAAATCGGGCGAAAAGAAACACATAGAAGTACCCTTTAGCGTATTAACCTGAAAAGAGATACTATACGCCACATGCAAAATCAACGAACCCCAGCCAGCGCATTGCTTTTCATGACATCAGAATGCCCAAATTGCCCCGCCGTTCTGCAGGCGCTAGGAGAATTGATCAAGGAAGGACATCTTGGCAAATTGACAGTCACCAACCTGTCAGTTAATTCTGAAGCCGCTGCAGAATTCAATATTCGCTCCGTGCCTTTTGTGCGTATCGGACTGTTTGATCTGACCGGCCTGCGCAGCAAGAAAGAGCTCTATGGCTGGGTGCGCCGCGCCGGCAGTATCACCGGTATGGCAAGCTACTTTGCAGAACTGCTGACATCAGGCCAGCTGAATGAAGCCATCGCTTTCACTGATAAACATCCCGAAAGCATTGAAGCACTGTTCGTGCTGGCCTCAACGCCCGAAACCGATATAAATACTCGCATTGGAATCAGTGCTATCATCGAAGCAATAGCTGACAAAGGAACGCTCTCTGAGCACCTTGATGGTCTGCTTACTCTGAGCAAACATAATGACCCCCAAGTTCGTAGCGAAGTCTGTCACTTTCTGGCCCTGAGCCAATCAGCAGAAGCAAAAGAACGGCTGGAAGCCCTGCTGAACGATTCAGAAGAAAGTGTCAGGCTTGCAGCAAAAGAAAGTCTGGATGATCTGATCTAGCATTCTTATCGTACATTAGCCATTGCTAACCTTGCGAATTAACGGATACAGATGCTCCACTTCATTTTGTACCCGATCAAGAATCATAGTAAACATTTCATCGGTATCGGTTTTAAATATTTCATGCTCCCCACCCACCTTTAAATCTCCCTGCTTCTTGTCACACCATTTTTTCTTATACTGTTGCATGATGTGCTTGATTTCCTGAGAGCCTGACATGAAATTCTTTGCGGTATTATTCATCTCTTGCTGCGGATGTCTTAGTAACTGACCATAGAGATTCTTTTCTACCAGTGTCATGTGTTCATTGACCTTGTCCATATAGTTATAAAACAGGCTACAGCAAGTATCTGAATCGCACATGGAGCGATCCTTGATAAGGTAAGAAAGCACATTGGATAATTCTGTAATATCGTCGTTCTGTTCGTTCAGCTCTTCATAAGTAACCATTCATAATTCTCCCAGATGTCTTGATTATTATATGATAGACAAGATTACACTTTCCTTGATGAATATCAAGAAAGTATCTCTTTTTGAGTATTGCTTTATGGCTTTATTATTCTACGAGTAAAGTCGTCGTGTCATAGCTACAGATAGCGTTAAGAATGACACTTACACTACAACAAAATGCCATAAGCGGCATATTCAAACGCTGGAAACAGCCTGAAAAACATCCTTGTTCCTACGTTTATTTACTTATTTATCAATGCCTTATATCCTCACCTAAACACTTGTACTATTTTTTTGGCACACTGATTGCTACAACCATATTGAAGCTTTGACTATTAATTTATGAAGGAAATAAGCATGAGTTTTTAGATTTATTCACCGTTATTGGCGTTGTTATGGTTATTGTTACCCTGACTTCAATCATTATTACCTGCAAACAGGCAGGATGCAAAATTGATCAATAAAGGAGCCTCTGCTTGAATGCAGTGCACAACAGAGACTCTTATCAGTTATGACTTTCCGGAAAGCTCAACCAGCATATGATTCAGACGTTTCACAAAGGCTGAAGGGTCATCGAGCTGCCCTCCTTCACTGAGCATCGCCTGTTCAAACAGTATCCGGCTCCAGTCATCAAAATGACCATCATCCAGATCACTCTCCAGTTTTTGCACCAAAGGATGATCAATATTGATTTCCAGGATGGGCTTGCTATCGGGGATTTCATGGCCAGCCTGTTTCATCATTTTCTGCAGATGCACCGCCATTTCATGCGTTTCCAGCACAATACAGGAAGGTGAATCTGTCAGACGCTGACTGACCCTGACTTCTTTTACTTCATCACCCAGTACAGTGGTGATTTTTTCAATCAGACCCTTGTGCTGTGCAGCAACATCCTGGCTTTCCTTTTTCTCATCATCCGTATCAAGCTCACCAAGATCCAGCTCACCTTTAGCAACAGAAACAAGTTGCTTACCATCAAAGTCAGTCAGATGAGATGACAGCCATTCATCAACTCGATCTGACAATAACAATACTTCAATGCCTTTTTTGCGGAACACCTCAAGATGCGGGCTATTCTTTGCCGCAGCAAAACTGTCGGCAGTAATATAATAAATTTTCTCCTGAGCCTCTTTCATGCGGCCAATATAATCCTGCAATGAAACCGTCTCTAGCGCCTTATCGGTATGAGTTGAGGCAAACCGCAACAGTCCGGCAATGCGTTCTCGGTTGGCAAAATCTTCCGCCGGCCCTTCTTTCATTACCTTGCCAAACTGCTCCCAGAATGTCGCGTATTGTTCGGGGTCATTCTTCACCATAGCTTCTAGCAAGCCAAGAATTTTTTTAACCGAGGCGGCACGAATCGAATCAATGAATTTATTTTTTTGCAGGATTTCACGCGACACATTCAATGGTAAGTCGTCAGAATCTACCACACCTCGAATGAACCGCAGGTAGTGCGGCATCAGGTGCTCAGCGTCATCCATGATGAAAACACGCCGAACGTACAGCTTAATACCGTGCTGTTGATCACGGTCATACAGATCGAATGGTGCGCGCTGTGGAATATAAAATAGCGTAGTATAAACTTGGTTGCCTTCAACCTGATTATGCGTCCATACCAATGGATCTTCAAAATCGTGGCCAACGTGCTTGTAAAACTCTTTGTAATCATCATCAGAAATTTCACGTTTGCTGCGTTTCCACAGGGCCGATGTATTATTCGCTGTATCAAATTCATCTTCTTTGCCTTCTTCTTCAGAAGGTAACTGAATCGGTAGTGAAATATGATCCGAATATTTTGTAATAATCGATTTCAGGCGCATTGTCTCCAGAAATTCATCAGCATCTTCGCGTAAATGCAAAATAACATCCGTACCCCGACCCGTTTTTTCAACGCTTTCGAGCGTATAATTACCTTCGCCTTTAGACGACCACATCACAGCATCATCACTACCGGCCTTCCGGGTCACCAACGAAACTTCTTCAGCAACGATGAATGCCGAATAAAAACCCACACCGAACTGACCGATCAGCTCCATGTCCTTGTTCTGGTCACCTGTCAGGGAATCAAAAAAATGTCGGGTACCCGATTTGGCGATGGTACCAATATTCTCGACAACTTCTTCGCGCGACATACCGATACCATTATCACTGATCGTAATGGTGCGCTTATCCTTATCTACAGTCAGCCGCACACGTAAATCGCTATCACCTGCATACAACGACTCATTAGACAACGCTTCAAAGCGCAACTTGTCGCAGGCATCGGAGGCATTCGAGATGAGTTCGCGGAGGAAAATCTCCTTGTTCGAATACAAAGAATGGATCATCAGATGCAACATCTGACTCACCTCAGTCTGAAATTCCAGAGTCTCTTTATTGGCTTCTGCTGTCATAGTTTCTGTTCCGTTTACAAAATTAAAAATGAATAGCTCTTATACTGGGGTGTAACCCAAAGATTTCAAGAGAGAGTGTCGGAAAAACAAAAACCGTCAGAATACCTGACGCCAGAATATCTCTGGCGGGTATCTGACGGCATCGGTCATCACACAAAGGACACCTGAACGGATAGCCCAGGTGATCCGAAAAAACTCGTCGTTAGAGTTTTTCCTTGATACGTGCAGATTTACCCGATCTTTCACGCAGGTAATACAATTTTGCACGACGCACAGCACCACGGCGCTTAACTTCAATACTGGCGATACTCTGGCTGTGCGTCTGAAAAACACGCTCAACACCTTCACCGTGGGAAATTTTGCGAACAGTAAAAGCGGAGTTCAATCCACGATTGCGGATTGCAATCACTACGCCCTCAAAGGCCTGCAACCGCTCACGGCTACCTTCTTTGACCTTCACCTGAACCACAACGGTATCGCCGGAAGAAAACTCCGGTATATCGCTTTTCATCTGTTCTTTTTCGAGTTGCTCGATAATGTTGCTCATCACTCACGCCTAAAGTTATCGGTTTAATAAATTAAACAGCCCGCTGTTCCCTGATGTATTCATCAAGCAAAGCCTGCTGTTGCTCACTTAGCTGGATTCTTTCCAGCAAATCAGGACGTCGTTGCCAGGTACGCCCCAAAGATTCTTTCTGTCGCCAGCGTTCAATCGCAGCATGATCACCACTCATCAACACCGCCGGTACGGATTGCCCGGCGATCTGTGGCGGGCGGGTATAGTGTGGAAAATCCAGCAACCCATCTGTAAATGACTCACATTCAACCGACTGTGGATCACCCAGCGCGCCTGGCAACAATCTGACAATGGCATCAATCAACACCATGGCTGCCAGTTCGCCACCACTCAATACATAATCACCGATTGACCATTCTTCATCAACATACTGGTCAATCAGCCGTTCATCAACACCTTCATAGCGACCAGCCAGCAGAGTCATGCCAGGCAATTGGGAAAACTTTCTGACTGCCGCCTGATCCAGACTCCGGCCCTGTGGTGACAAATAAACCACCGGTCCAGTCGCGCCTTCTGCCTTACAGGCCGCTAGCGTGTCAGCCAGCGGCTGCACCTGCATGACCATGCCGGGACCGCCACCATAGGAACGATCATCAACTCGCCCGGTTTTATCCTGTGTATACTGGCGAGGATTCCAGGTCTGCAGCGCAAAAATACCTGTATTAAATGCCCTGCCAGTAATACCTGTTTCACACAGCCCCTGAATAAGCTCAGGGAACAATGTGACCACATCAATTCGCAAGCTCAGAAACTCCTGTCCCAGTCGACCAGCAGCTCACCCTTGTCGATATCAACGTGCAATACCGTATTGCCCATAACATAAGGGATCAGGTATTCCCGCTCACCCGCCACCACAAGCACATCATTGGCACCGGTTTCCATCAGTTTCTCAACCTGGCCCAACTTGTCGCCCTGTGTATTGACCACAAGCAAACCGATCAAATCACGCCAGTAATACTCACCCTGCGCCAGTGACGGCAATTGCTGACGAGACACCGAAATTTCCGTGCCTATCAGCGCATACGCCTGATCACGGTCAGTACAGTTTTCCAGCCTGGCAATAACACCCTTACCGTGTGCCTTGCCTTCTTCCACATTAACCGTCTGCCATTGCCCCTGACGCAATATATCCCAGGGCGAGTATTTAAGAATATTTTCTCTTGGCTGGGTATAGGAAAAAATCTTTACCCAGCCCCGAACGCCATAAACGCCGGAAATTCTACCTACAGCAATGCCGTCATCTGCAGGCTCAATAGCCTTATCACTCAATTACTGCTGCTCTGCTCCTTGATCAGCTTTGCAACACGGTCAGATGGCTGTGCGCCCTGGCCGATCCAGTGATTGATACGATCAACATCCATATTTAAACGTACAGACTGTCCCGTCGCCATCGGATTGAAAAAACCCAGGCGCTCAATATAACGGCCATCGCGAGGATTGCGACTGTCTGTTACGACAACATGATAAAAAGGACGCTTTTTAGCGCCGCCACGAGCCAAACGAATTGTTACCATAGGTATCTACCTGAATTGTAAACGTTGTTAATTTAAGCGAACCGATAAAATCTATCATTGGCCGCCGGTAAACCCGCCATATTACTTGATTCGTTAAAAAAAGTGAAGATAAAAGCCATTAAAAATCAACGAAGCTGCCAAATAAATTTACCGCACGAAACAAGGCCAAAAATGTAAACAGATCCGTCAATAAGTGTCGATTTATTTTACAATCATAACTCCTGACTCCACTAATACATGTCAATTATATCTGCTTGTAAAATTTAGATATTCATTAAAATTATTAGAAAATCGCTGCAAAAGAATTGACGATATTCTTTACACTTTAGATCTACTAGCCACCAGCGACTCTCTAAGTCGTTGATTTTTTAACCGACAAAAAACTGGCACACGGCTTGCAATATAAACCGTAACAAGAACAAGCAGACATGATGTCCGCATCCAAGGCACCCGAACAACAATAAAAATGGGTGTAACCGGAGGAGAGTAAAACCTTAATAATGTAAGAGTCGTTAAGGTACATTCAAAAGCGGTCCGCAAGGACCGCTTTTTTTTTATGCCACAAAAAATGCCTGCTAGAACGGCGAAAACCCCTGCGGCAAGCCACCCTTCATACCTCGCATCATTTTTTTCAAGCCGCCACCCGACATTTTTTTCATCATTTTCTTCATCTGCATGAACTGTTTCAACAGACGATTAACATCCTGCACCTGAGTTCCGGAACCATTTGCAATGCGTTTGCGCCTGGAACCCTTGATCGTATCAGGAAAGCGACGTTCTTTAAGCGTCATTGAGCGAATGATCGCCAACATTTTATGAATCTCACGGTCATTCACCTGATTTTTAACATTATCCGGAATCTGCCCCATACCCGGCATCTTATCCATCAGACTCGAAAGCCCTCCCATACCCGCCATCTGTTCAAGCTGGTCATGAAAATCTTCCAGGTTAAAGCGCTTGCCTTTGCTGAGTTTCTTCGCCAGCTTTTCGGCTTTATTACGGTCAACCTTCTGCTCAACCTCTTCCACCAGCGACAACACATCGCCCATACCCAGAATACGCGAGGCAATACGATCAGGATGAAACGGCTCCAGCGCGTCGGTTTTTTCACCCGCGCCAAGAAATTTGATGGGCTTACCGGTAATCGCTCGGATCGACAGTGCTGCACCGCCACGCGCATCGCCATCCGTCTTGGTTAGAATAACCCCCGTCAACGGTAATGCGTCATTAAATGCCTTAGCGGTATTGGCCGCATCCTGGCCGGTCATGCTGTCGACAACAAACAGCGTTTCCGTCGGTTGCACAGCCTTATGCACCTGCTGGATTTCCAGCATCATCTCTTCATCTATATGAAGACGACCAGCCGTATCTATGATCACAACATCTGCAAACTGCTTCTTCGCGTGGGCCAATGCTGCTTTGGCAATCTTGACCGGACTTTGCTTTGTCGTACTGGGGAAGAAACTTGCACCCACCTGTTCTGAAAGCGTTTTTAACTGCTCAATAGCCGCTGGCCGATAAACGTCACAACTGGTCACCAGGACAGATTTTTTATGCTTCTCCATCAACCAGCGCGCCAGCTTACCGGTACTGGTGGTTTTACCTGCACCCTGCAGGCCCGCCAGTAGAATCACCACCGGTGGCTGCGCCTTTAAATCAAGCTCATCGCAGGATTCGCCCATTGTTGCGACAAGCTCATCATTCACGACCTTAACCAGCGCCTGCCCAGGAGAAAGACTTTTTAACACTTCCTGACCAATGGCCCGCTCGCGCACCCGCTCAATAAAGCCCTTCACCACAGGCAATGCGACATCCGCTTCCAGCAATGCCATGCGCACCTCGCGCAGGGTTTCCTTGATATTGTCTTCCGTCAGGCGCCCCTGGCCGCGAAGGTTTCGAATTGTCGTCGACAGGCGATCAGTCAGATTGTCAAACATACGCGTTACTCTATTGTTAGATAAATGAATACAATGACCTGATTATAAGCGCCACAGGACTTCAAGCCAACCGCCGGTTGTGCGATGATTGCTCACCATGAAATATAGATCGAAACACGCATGAACACACTCTGGCTCTCTGCACTGGCCATTCTGCTATATCTACTGGCAAGCGCAGGCTTTCTGCGCCAGCTCCAGTACAACCTGACCATCAATGACCAGCAGCCCTACCGCAAACAACTGCTCGGCCTGGTTTTTGTGGCGATCATTCTGCACACCGCCAGCCTCTGGCCGCAGTTGATGACATCACAGGGGCTCAACCTGGGGTTTTTTAATGCTATCTCGCTGGTTGCATTACTGACCATGCTCATCTTCTTTTTATCCTCGCTGACACTGCCCGTTGATATTCTCGGCATTCCCCTACTGTCAGTGGCAGCCGTTGCCGTAGCCCTGAATGCATTCTACCCGGATCAGCAGCGCATTCTTTCCGGCAACGACTGGAAACTGGACCTGCATATCCTGTTCTCCATTCTTGCCTATAGCATCCTTGGACTGGGGGCTGCACAGGCATCACTGCTGGCCATCCAGGAAAGGCATTTGCGTAACCGCCGCCCCGGCGGTTTCATCCGCGCCCTGCCACCACTGGAAATTATGGAATCCCTGCTGTTTGAAATGATCAGTATCGGCTTTATCCTGCTGAGTGCAGCACTGCTCACAGGCATATTGTTTATCGACAATATTTTTGCCCAGCATCTGGTGCATAAATCCGTCCTCTCATTTATAGCCTGGGGTGTTTTCGCTATCCTGCTCTGGGGGCGCTGGAAATTTGGCTGGCGCGGTCGCACGGCTATCCGCTGGACACTCACCGGCTTTGCCTTTCTATTACTGGCCTACTTTGGTAGCAAATTTGTGCTTGAACTCATTCTGGAGAAAACCTGAACCATGAAACTCTGGATGGGCCTTGCCCTGTTATTTACCGCCTACCTGTCACTGATTCCCGGCCTTACCCAACCCATGATTTCGCTTACCGGAACACTGGATAAAGCAGAAATGGTGGCGTTGGGAAAAGATGTGCTTGCAGAAAACAGTGAACTGCCAGCCTTTATAAAACGCACCGCCACCAGTCTGATTAACCAGCTACACATAGAAGGCAGCATCGTCGCCTACCAGAAGACCCGCAGTATCCTCGGCACTGTGCGCGATCTGGCCGAATCCAGTAACTATCTGGTTGCCTTTCTGATCATGCTGTTTAGCGTGATTGTGCCTATATTGAAAGGCCTGATGCTATCGGCCAGCATTGCACTGAAGGAACACCCCATTGCCCACAAGGGCCGCCTGTTCAGTGGCGCTATCAGCAAATGGTCAATGGCCGATGTATTTGTGATCGCTATCATCGTTGCATACATGGCCGCCAATGCCTCGCAACAGTCGGGTGAACTAATGACATTAACTGCAACCTTCGGGCAGGGCTTTTACTTTTTTCTTGGCTACTGTCTGCTATCGATTGTATCTGCACAAATACTCGCCTCTCACGCCAGAACTACAAGTGATAACCGCAGATCTGAAACCCTGTAACTTAATCCGGAAACCACTGACTTGAACGATATACCACTTGGCGCTCTGTTTGCCGCCCTCGTCTTTCTGATCATTCTGTCTGCCTTTTTCTCAGGCTCGGAAACTGGCCTGATGACATTAAATCGCTATCGCTTAAAACACCTGGCGAAAAAAAAACACCGCGGTGCTATGCGCGCACAGAAACTGCTCGAACGGCCAGACCGCTTAATCGGCCTGATCCTTCTGGGTAACAATTTTGCCAACATTCTTGCCTCATCATTGACCACTATCATCGCCCTGCGGCTCTCCGGTCAGGCAGGCATTGCCATCGGTGCCGGACTATTAACCCTGGTGATTCTGATATTCGCCGAAGTAACACCCAAAACTCTTGCCGCATTACATCCGGAACGCATCGCTTTCCCGGCAGCCTTTATCTATGGGCCGTTATTGAAACTCACCTGGCCACTGGTATTTGTGGTTAACCTGATCGCCAACAATCTTCTGAAACTGTTTGGCGTCTCCAGCGATAGCGTCAATAATAGCGCCCTCAGCCAGGAAGAACTGCGTACTGTCGTACTCGAAGCTGGCGCAATCATTCCCAAACGACATCAAGCTATGCTGCTGAATGTACTCGATCTGGAAAACGTGACTGTCGAAGACATTATGATTGCCCGCAATCATATCGTCGGCCTGGATCTCGATGATGACTGGGACCAGATAGAACGCGCCATCATGAGCTCGCGCTACACACGCCTGCCCGTCTATCGTGGCAATGCCAATCGTATCAGTGGTTTTATTCATCTGCGTAAAATCATCCCCCTGCTGACACATAACGAACTCAACAAGGAAAAACTCATTGAACTGGTGCGTAAACCCCATTTCATACCCGAACACACCCCGCTCAGTCGACAATTACTGAACTTCCAACATCAGCACTATCGAGTTGGTCTCGTCGTCGATGAATACGGCGACATACAGGGACTGGTCACTCTGGAAGATATCCTCGAAGAAGTCGTTGGCGAATTCACTCGCGGCACAACGGATATAAACAACGAATATACCCTGCAGAAAGATGGCAGTATCCTCGTCGATGGCAGCATACACATTCGCGACATCAATCGTGCCCTCAACATCGAACTACCAACCAATGGCCCCAAAACCCTCAATGGCCTGGTTCTGGAATACATGGAAGATATCCCACGACCAGACACCAGCATTTTGCTTGCCAGGTATCCTGTTGATATCGTGCAGACACGCAATAATCGAGTGAAAACCCTCAGGTTGCATCCGTTGAAACGGCAGCCTGTTCGTGAACTGGGTAAGTGAATAGCCAACTTGGAACACCTAAACACCTGCAGTAGTCCTATTAATTCATACACTGCTCTACAAGAACCCCAGATTTGTTACCCGAGCGCGCGCATACGCAAAATAATTGCATGCAGTTCACTGACTTTGGTGGCGGCATTGATTTGCGCCAGGTAGGCTGCATTTGTTGATGCATTGAAAGCCTTTGCTTGCAGTATCTCCAAAGCGATAGAACGTTTTACATCCAGCCCGGAATCCGTGCCTGAGATACCGGTATCTGCGCGCATTTGAATAATAATCGCATGCAACCCACTGACACTGGTGGCCGCATTGATCCGTGACAGGTAAGCCACATTTGTTGAAGTATCGAAGGCCTTTGCTTCCAATATTTCCAAAGCAATAGCGCGTTTTACATTCAGCCTGGGGTCTGTGCCTGAGGTACCGGTATCTGCGCGCATTTGAACAATAATCGCATGCAGCCCGCTGACACTGGTGGCCGCATTGATCCGTGACAGGTAAGCCACATTTGTTGATGCATCGAAGGCCTTTGCTTCCAATATCTCCAAAGCAATAGCGCGTTTTACATTCAATCTGGGGTCGTCAACACCTTGATCATGATTGGATTTGACTACAACATTGCCAAAAGTTACGTCGCCATTGTAAGCAGTAATAAAAACAGATCCTTTGCGAGTATTAACATCTGCCTGAATACCCCACAGCGCAGGTTCAGCTTCATTTTGTTTCCACAGTTTGACTTTAAATCGACTCATACCTCCGCTTAATGCGACTGAAGAGGACTTAAGCATATAGGTTTCCCCTACAGAAATTGAAACAGACTTCTGTGGGTCGGGTGTTCTGACATTCTCCCAGGGATTTGGTCTACCATCTCTTGGCCCACCATACGTTAGAATTTCAAGCGTAGCTCGATGAATAGGCCCTCGAACCCATGCCAACGACTGTAATGGCCAACCCACTTTTGGCGATTCGATCCGTTCGAACTCATGCCCCTGCCAGCCAACCGCAAAACCGATACCAGAAAAACCTGAATGCGGTGTAAATGGCACTGTCACTTCATAATTAGCATCCCAGTTCATATCCCCTATCGTGATGGCTCTGTCGTAACCGGTTTCTATGGTTCGTATGCCTTGATGCGTTAAATCCCACAACCCATCGACAATGTGTGCAACGCTTTCAACATCCCGGATGTCAGATAAAGATGCCCAGTTTGCTGTGTATGGAAATGGCCATTGAGTCGTAGGGGCATAATTCATCGTGACTATTTTACTCGATACCTGGTTTTGATTATCTTTTGCTGTTATCAGAATATGATTTTGCCCATTAAGCAAACGACTGCGATCAATCTCAATCGTAAAATCCCCGTCCCTTTGTAATCGGTTACTGCCTCCAGGTGCAAATTTTAAAGTATTTTCAGAGCCAGAATTCAACGAATATGTCAGCGACGTTATATTCAGGTCAGAAGATACATTACCCAAAATATTGGCCCACTTCTGAGAACTACCAGGCTGCCCGGATAATGGATTGTAATCGTACCAGGTACTGATAACTGGCGGCGATCCATCACTGACAGGCGGTGTCCAGACATCCATATCAGCTATGGAGTTATCTAAATTCATGAAATAATCGATACTAGCAAGAAAGGAAGGGTTACTTCCTGCAGTGCCTGCGAAAACCCCGACCTCGTTTACAGCCAATTTTTTATTAAAGGTAACAGCATCAGTCCATGTTGTTCCATTATACGAATATCGGAATGTCCAATCATCACCAGCACGAATGACTTGCCGATAAGCAGGTGAGCCATTAGGAAGACCAACAAATTTATAATTTTCGGTTTCACCCGTATTGGCATCTACATATGCAACGAATAGCTTAATGCCACTAGCATTATCATTATAAAAAATATCAAAACGTAGGAATACATTATCGCTTTGTTGAACAATAAGCCCTTGCATCTGGTGCTTTACATTTGGGGATGTTTCAAATTTTGCTTCGAACTGAAAGTCTGTATCGGAAGTCGCCTGCAATAGGCGGGGCGCCTTATTACTATCATTCGTCTTCCATAAATCATGTGTTAGCCCACCAGGGATAGCAATCAAAGCATTGCTCCCATCGAAAGTCAGCGTAGATTGCCCAGGATCGTTACTGGCCGTCGTATCGTATGGGTCATAAAAACGCCATGCGGGATTTGGCTCTGAAGTTGCCGAATTAAAATCATCTGAACGTAAATCTGAAGCTTCAATACTATATGAACAAGCCAACACAATCATCGTAAGCAAGGATTTTCTTAAATCTCTCCAAATGCTGTTATTACGTTTCATTTTTATCTCCATATGATTATTCAGTGCGCTATACCGATATCCGGCACCAACAAAGGAATAGATTACATGTCAGAGGATAATATTATTCCACTCAAATTGCCAACGGAAGAGGCTTTGTTACAGTGCGACTCCGGCCTGTTCATACAGGAGCTTCTTCTATCCAACCTACGTAGAACCACCTCAAACATGGATTTCATTTCCGTACAATAAATCACCCAGCACCAAGATTTCTAATCTTGGTGCTTTTTACAAAATAGCATATGCTTCCTCATTTCAACCCACATCATCACAGACCTTTTCACACCACATTCTTATTAACTAATCTTCGGTTTATTTTTTCAGCACAAATGACAGCCCTTCAATAACCACGAAATAATTTGCCGATAGTATAGATGCCGCCCCAATATAGGCTTTTCTCGTATTTGTTACCCCCTACTATTAAACTCTCGCCATGGATGAACGATGCTTGCTTAACAATACTAACGATTACATCCTCGCTACCGGAGTTATGATGAATAAATCTGGCACTTGCCCCTCATACTTTTGCCCCCTATACTTGTGAGTCTTCCATCGTCTATGGTTCCAGAACAGGATATAAAACCGAACTTCCACTGATGACAACATGAAAAACAACAAAAGTCTTCTGCAAAAATCATCACTTTATTTTTCTATTGCCAGTTTTTTAGCCTCTGTTGCCTGTGTGATTTATCTCACTCTGAAAATTGATAACCTGGGCTGGGAAAATCCTGTTTCCGCAAGTCTGCTCGCTGCCACATTCTTTTTTGCTTTTGTTGGTGTCGTTCTTGCCATTATTGGCACGAGTAATATTCCCAGCTTCAAATTCGATAGTGCTGAGAACGTCGACAACAATTCTGATTAAGAGAAATTTGCGCTATTTCTACAGGTTACGCCTGAACATTGAATCCCCAATCTAATAACAGCAATTAACTATATACCTATTTAATAACATTACAATTTGTAATCTTATTATAATTCTTTTAGTCTTGATGCTTATGATTCGCAATCAGCTTAGTTGTTCTCTGGAGGATTGACATGGCACAACCAGATATCAGGTCAGGATCTGACCTTGAATCAAATGCATTACCCTACGTTGCGCCCAGCCGCATTATAGATACGAACGCACCGTTACGCTGGCTTAAGCTTGGCTGGGAAGACTACAAACAGGCACCGGGGGTTAGTCTCCTGTATGGAGGGTTCCTGGTGTTAATCAGCTATATCCTTGCCTTTTTTACCTGGAAACTTGGTGGGTATATTCTGCTCTTCAGTCTGATGTCTGGCTTCGTTTTCATTGCGCCTGTGTTGGCTATCGGGCTTTATTCAATCAGTTGTCAGTTGCAGGCGGGATTAAAACCCAAACTGGGTTATTGTTTACGCGAAGGCAAACGACATCTGGGTAATGAGCTGGTCTATTCAATGATTCTGCTGGTATTGTTTATGCTATGGGCGCGGGCCGGCTCAGTGACGCATATCTTTTTCCCGGATGAGGGCAATCCAGCGTTTTCTGATCTTGCACTGTTTCTCTCCATTGGTTCTGTGGTAGGGGCTATCTTTGCCACACTGGTTTTTTCCACCAGCGCCTTTTCTCTGCCTATGATGCTGGACCGTAAAGTGGATGCTGTTACGGCTGTGTTAACCAGCGTGAGTGCTGTGCGTCGCAATAAGGCTGCGATGGCTCTTTGGGCCGGGATTATTCTGCTTGCAGTTATTCTCAGTTTTGCAACTGCATTCCTGGGTCTGGCAGTGTTTATTCCTGTGATTGGTTATGCAACCTGGCATGGTTATCAGGATACTATCCTGGCTGAGCAGTGGCCGGAAAATAGTAAGCCTGGGGATTCGCTATGCAGCCAGCCTGATTAACCGGGATATGCAATATTCGGGTTAATAGCTTTGCAGTACTTTCAGGTAGTTGGCACGTTGCCAGGCTTGCGGGTCTGGTGAATGTTGTTGGCTGAAGCTGCCTTTCAGTTGTTCGACAGATTCGTATTCCTTTTCTTCCATCCACTGGGCCATGTCTATAAGGATAGTTGCCAGATAATCGGGGCCATTTTTCAGCAGTGTTGCACACAAGTGGGTGACATCTGCACCGGACAGGAGCAGTTTCATCACTTCAGTCACGCTGTGTATCCCTCCTGTTGCCGCCAGAGAAACATCAACGCGACCATGCAATAAAGCAATCCAGTGTATTCGCATCAGAGCTTCATAAGGAGAAGACAGGTGCAGGGTATGTTTTACTGTCAGCGTATCGAGATCAAGATCTGGCTGGTAAAAACGGTTAAACAATGACACACCGTCAGCACCGGCTTCGCCCAGTTTGCCAATAAAATTTGCCGGTGAGCTAAACTGTGATGACAGTTTCAGTGTGATTGGAATATTTACAGCCTGTTTGAGTTGCGTCAATAACTGAATGTAATTGTCTTCCACTTCTGCAGCAGTCTGGTTGAGGTCTGCCGCCAAATAATACACATTCAGTTCGAGCGCATCGGCACCCGCCCCTACCATTTCCGACGCATGTTCAATCCAGCCGCCGGGGGTAATTCCGTTGAGGCTGGCGATTACCGGTATTTCCAGCGCTTGTTTCAACGCCCAGAGCTGCGCCAGGTAAGTATCCAGACTGGTTTCACAATTGGCCGATGCAGGCAGATAACTGTCAGCCTCACCATGACCAATATCCTGGAAACTCCACAAGCTCTCCAGCTCATTCTGTTCGGCGACGATTTCTTCTTCAAACAGGGAATACATGACAATCGCAGAGGCGCCCGCATCTTCAAGCCGACGTGCCGTATCGAGATCGCGGCTTAAGGGGGATGCTGAAGGAACGAGTGGATTCTTTAATGACAGGCCCAGGTAATTTGTTGACAGGTCCATTATTTAGCCTCCTCCTGATTTACATTTCGCGTTGTATCTGACTCAGCATCATTGCCGGGATTCATCGATAAACTGGCAAGTTGTTCGAGATGATGAAACCGCTCCAGTACTGCCTGTTGTTCTTCTGCCAGCAACCGGTCTGCTGTTTCCGGGTGGGTTCGCCACAACATCGAGAAACGTGCTTCTGTCTGGTAGTAGTCTTTTAACTTGATGCTCGGTTTTTTGTAATCCAGTTGCAAGGCGTTTTTGCCCTGCTCCCGTCTGCGCGGATCATAGCGATACAATTGCCAGTAACCGCTTTTCACTGCAAGTCCCTGCTGGCGAAGATTGTGCGTCAGATCAACTCCGTGTGCAATACAGGGTGAGTAAGCAATGATGATGGATGTGCCAGGATAAGATTCAGCCTCACGGAATGCCCGTTGTGTCTGGACATCCTTCGCACCGAAAGCGATTTTTGCAACATATACATTTTCATACGCCATAGCGATCAGACCCAGGTCTTTTTTTGCTGAGGATTTACCGGCAGCAGAGAATTTTGCAATCGCCCCTTTGGGTGTCGCTTTGGAGGTTTGTCCACCGGTGTTTGAATACACTTCGGTATCCAGCACCAGAATATTCACATCACGCCCGCTGGCCATCACATGGTCAACACCGCCAAAACCGATATCATAAGCCCAGCCATCACCGCCTATGATCCAGACACTTTTCTTCGCACAGTAATCAATCACGCTGAGCAGGCGTTGCGCATCTGCATGTGGGCTGTTTTCCAGTTGCTGCTTGATGGCTTCAAGGCGTTCACGTTGTTCAAAAATACCCGGCTCATCAGACTGATCCGCATGAATAATTGCATTCGTCTGTGCTTCGCCCAGCTCTTCCTGCATTTGCTGTAACAGGTTTTCGGCATGCTGGCGATGTTGATCAATTGCCATGCGGAAGCCAAGACCAAACTCGGCGTTATCTTCGAAGAGCGAATTTGACCAGGCTGGCCCACGCCCATCCGGATTGGTCGTATAGGGTGTGGTCGGCAGGTTGCCGCCATAGATTGATGAACAACCGGTGGCATTGGCAATCAACATGCGGTCACCGAACAATTGCGTAGCCAGCCGGATATAAGGTGTTTCACCGCAACCGAGACAGGCGCCGGAAAACTCGAATAGCGGCTGCGACAGCATAGAACCTTTCAGTGTTGTCCAGCGTATCTTGTTGCGATCGTGTTCTGGAATGCTCAAAAAATAGTCCCAGTTTTTGCGTTCCTGTTCGCGCAATGGTGTCTGCGACTGCATCATTAATGCCTTGCGACTGGCGTTGGATTTATCTCTGGCCGGACACACATCCACACACAGACCACAGCCGGTACAGTCTTCCGGCGCAACCTGATAGCTGACATGCTCACCCTCGGTAAACTCCTTACCCTTGATCGGTAGGTGTTTGAAACTGGCCGGTGCATCCTTGACATCATCGGCTGAAAATACCTTACTGCGAATGGCCGAATGCGGACAGACGAAGGGACACTTGCCACAGAAGATGCATAGATCTTCATTCCATATCGGTATTTCACGGGCAATGTTGCGTTTTTCCCAGGCAGCAGTGCCAAGTGGCCAGGTGCCATCTGCCGGCAATATGCTCACCGGCAAACTGTCGCCACGACCAGCAATCAACTCCGCCGTCACCTGCCGCACAAATTCTGGCGCAGTTTCAGGCACAACAGGTGGCAGTGTGATATTGCTCGTAACACTTTCCGGCAGCTTCACAGCGTGCAGAGCTTCCAGGGTCGCATCAATGGCTGCAAAATTCCGCTGGACAATCTTACGGCCCTTGCGACCATAGGCTTTTTCCACTGCCTGCTTGATTTTATCGATGGCTTCGTCAGCAGGCAGTACGCCAGATATGGCGAAGAAACAGGTCTGCATAATGGTATTGATGCGCCGCCCCATACCCGC
Organism: Gammaproteobacteria bacterium; assembly: GCA_036480335.1. Taxonomy (GTDB): domain Bacteria; phylum Pseudomonadota; class Gammaproteobacteria; order DSM-19610; family DSM-19610; genus JAZGER01. Next base: position 32,768 of record JAZGGH010000086.1, read on the forward strand.
TTCAGCAGCAACACTATAGGCATCGATAGTGTACAGACGAATCGATTTTTCAAGTATTTTTTCCTGCACAGGTCGGGGCAAAGTATCCCAGACTGTATCGACTGAAGCTGGCGAATTAAGCAGGAATACCGCTTCATCGGCGGCCTTGTCGAGCATCGGATATTGTTCGAGAAAAGCTGTCTGGTGACAACCGATAAACTGCGCTTCGTTATCCGCAATCAGATAAGCCGAACGGATCGGTCTGTCACTGAATCGCAAATGCGACACGGTTACGGCACCCGCTTTCTTGGAGTCATAAACAAAATACCCCTGGGCATATTGCGGTGTTTCGCCACCAATGATTTTGATGGTATTTTTATTGGCGCTAACTGTCCCGTCCGAACCTAGCCCGTAAAACAGGCATTGTTTCACTTCCTGCATAGCATCGTTGCGCAAATGCTCATCCCATTCGAGGCTCGTATACGTCAAATCATCATGGATACCAATGGTAAAGTGGTTCTTCGGCTGTTCGGCAGACAGGTTATCGAAAACGGCCTGCACCATACCGGGCGTGAATTCCTTTGAAGACAATCCATAACGACCACCCACGACATAAGGCATACCTAAAAAACGATCACCGCCAGTGCTGACGTATTCTGCCAGCAGCGTCATTATGTCCTTGTATAACGGTTCGCCATCGGCACCGGGTTCCTTGCAACGATCGAGTACCGCAATGTGGCGCACGCTGACAGGCAGGCTGTCAATCAGGTCTTGTGCTGACAACGGACGCAACAGGCGTATCCGTAACAAACCAACTTTTGCATTACGCGTTAGCAGGTGATCCACCGTCTCCTCAACGGTTTCAGCTGCTGATCCCATCAGTACAATCACCCGCTCAGCGTCGGGATGCCCGTAATATTCAAACAACCGGTATTGCCTGCCGGTCAATTCAGCAAACCGGTTCATCGCTCCCTGCACAATGCCTGGCAAAGCGCGATAATAAGGATTGACTGTTTCACGCGCCTGGAAATACACATCGGGATTCTGCGATGTACCACGCACTACAGGATGGTCCGGTGTCAGTGCTCTGCGACGATGCGCATGCACCCACTCCTGATCGATCATTGCACGAATGGTTGCATCATCAATCAGGAAAATTTTTGCCAGTTCGTGAGAAGTACGAAAGCCATCGAAAAAATGTACGAAGGGTAAACGCCCTTCCAGAGTTGCCGCCTGTGCGATCAACGCAAAATCCATGGCTTCCTGTACCGAACCTGCTGCGAGCATGGCATACCCTGTGCCGCGTATTGCCATCACATCGGAATGATCGCCGAAAATTGACAACGCCTGCGCCGCCAGCGAACGTGCCGCAACATGGATTACACCGGGTGACAGCTCACCGGCAATCTTGTACATATTCGGGATCATCAGCAACAATCCCTGAGAAGCCGTAAATGTCGTCGTCAATGCCCCGCTCTGCAGAGCGCCATGCACTGTTCCGGCCGCCCCGGCCTCACTCTGCATCTCGATCACTTCTGGCGTTGATCCCCATATATTTCGATGACCGAGAGCTGACCAGTCATCCGACAATTCACCCATCGGTGATGCCGGTGTGATCGGATAAATTGCAATCACCTCATTGGTTTTATGTGCAATACGGGCCGCAGCCTCGTTACCATCGATGGTTGCTGTTTGACTATCTGGCATTGCTACTCCCGTGCAATAAGATGATATCAGTATATACCAGAAAATAGAGCGGGCATGCGATGATACGGATCAATAAAACTGCAGGTGGTATTTCAGGAATTCCCAAACGAGCGAGGTCGGACAAAAAACCAACTTGCTATAACCAGCGCTCCAAATGCAGTATAAACAACCGTAAACAACCAAACTGGTGCTTGAAAATACAACAAGGATTCTAACCAATACGAAATAAATGAACCCGCATACACAGTACCATCGGCTTGATTACGAAGCGACATTTCCCAGGTTGTTAGCGGGCAAATGCTACCAATCCACGACTGAATAGTAACAATACCCATTGCTGCAACATGCAATGAACGAAACCAGGGGTTTCTTACCCAGGACCAGGCAAGAGCTCTGCCTACATAAATAACCACCAGCCCAGCTACAATAAACACAACAACTAATACATGTAGCAATAACAATACATCAGCAATCATAAGATAGCATATTGGCAATTTCATGAATTGATCAGAGGTTCCTTAGTGCAATACCAGTTGCCACTTTGCCATCAGGCTCCAGTCGAGACTCATTTGCGGACCATTCAGGTCTTCGTATAGAGGTGTCCCGATTTCGATGCCAAAGGTATGCTCACTCAGTGCACCCGTTGGCGGTGAAACCAATAAACCGGCAGAGATATCTACCCTTTTCCCGCCCTGGTTATCCGGATCGGCAGTCGGCACCATTGCCGGATTTAATGCCGAATCGTTACCATCAATGTCATCCCACAGCTGAGCTTTCAATCTTAGAATGCCACTGACGGTATGGTTAAACGGCTTGCTCGCCCAGCCTGACAATGCCAGCCGATTGCCGAGCCGATATTCATTGTCATTGTCGTTCAGACGAATAACGGCGTCCAGTTCTGTGCCCCAGTCAAAGGCCTGAGTAGCACTGCTGTAAATAATACCTGGCAGAAATTCCCAACTTCCAGAGCCGAGTTGCATCGGATACGGTAATTGCGCATCAGCCATGGCGGGTGTGTCATCTTCTGCATCAATATCACCGCTCGGCGCACTGACCCCCAGCTTGAACTGTAAACGGTTACCATTATTTTGTTTCAAATTATACAGGCCGACCAACTTGATATCGCCGATACCTGAACTGCGCGTGGTAAAGCGTGCGCCCATCCGGGTTATGTGATCCATATCTTTTTCGAGATAAGGCAGCATAGCCATTACCGTCACATCATCACTCAAGCCGTACATCAGGCCAAACATATGCATATCCATACTCATTCTGATCGGTGCCACCATGAAATCAGCAAGAACATCGGCTCTGCTCAGATCGTTCGTGTCGTCTCTCATGCCGTCCATTGACATATGCATATAGCGGTAAGAAAGCATCCATTCACCTGCACCGTGCAGATGATGTTCAGAACTGGCTACGGCACCCTGCTCATGGTGATGCCGGTGATTGTTATCTATATGATCCTGGTCTGCAGCAAAGCCTTGCATACTGCTCAGGCCAAGCAGTATGGCTGGAAAAAGCATCCTCATTGTAAATCCCCGTCTATTTTATTATTGGTTTTTATTATCCGGCAAAACAGACAAATGAACATGTGACATATTGTCGCAGTAAGCCTAGCAGGTTGTTGAAAAGTCTCAGGCGAGTGCAAGACAAGGCAAAAATTGGCGAAAAAGCGCAGTGTACACGCAGTACATGAGCATTTTGAGCCGATTTTTAACGCAGGATTGTGCCGCATGAGGGTTTTTCAACAACCTGCTAGTATTTCAAAGATATATTTTTAACCATACCAAAACCCTCTCCAGCCTGTTTTACTAAACGGATTTTAAGGTAATTCAGATCACCGGGCAGTAAAAAACTATCAGACTGGGAGGCAAAGTCTCTGCCAGTATTAATAAATGTAAAGGTTTTATTGAATTCACTTTTATCTGAACGCTCTCCCGAGAGGGTAACTGTTACCGGGACAGTAGAATTTGTAACTCTCCCCTGGACAAAAAAGTGTACATGTTTTCCATTTAAGGCATTAACATCAAGATTTTGCGTAATTGATGATCGTTTAGTTGTCCAAACTCTGAAAGAATTGTTATTGGTTTTCCAGTTATTTCCAACCCAAATTCTGCTGGATGCATCGCCATTGGCAATATACTCAGTACCATTTTTATCCTTGAGTGAAATATTTTTTGCCATAACGAAACCCTGACCCGTATTTTTGATCAGCTTGATTTTCAGATAATCAACACTAGCCGGAATTGTAAAAGTATCAATCCTGGTTTCAAAAAGAGCCCCCGAATTTTGAAAGATTAATTCTTTAACAAACCCATTACTGCCTGTGAGTTTTATAATGAGCGGCACATTGGGGTTTTGTACTCTGCCTTCGGCGGAAAGACTAACAAATTTTCCTGCCAAAACAGGAAAATCCAGTTCCTGGAGTATGACTGCCTGGTTTAAGTTACCAAAAACTCTAAAAGACTGATTGACAATTTTCCAGGAATCACCGGCCCAGATAGAACTGGAAGCATCGCCATTGTCAATGGCTTCATTAAATTTATCTGCTGCAGAAAGTGGTTCAAGAAATGAGTATTGACCTGGTGTGGCACTATTTATAGCATTAATTAAAGGACTGTAATTATCCTGGAACATTTCATGACCATCATTAAACAGTAAATGGCCAACTTTGGCGTCAGGGTTATCCGGTAATAAGTGGCTCGCTAAATCCAGCAGTTGTTCTTTTGGTTGAACGTAATCTTTAAAACTTTCACCCGTGATCATTCCGAACTTTAAATGATCATTATTCCCAAATTTAGCTAATTCGGGATAAACGATTCTTGAATAGTTGGAAATATGGGCTATATCTTGTGAAAACAGGCCAAATACTTTTTCTTCGTCTGGCACACTTGCTTCATCGTTGATTAGAGTATCAATGACATTGCTAATATAAAATTCTCCAGTTGCAGCATCGCGGTTTGGGGGTATCCAGTTAATATTATTCAAAATGTATGCGGGCGTATTTGAAAAATAGTGTTTTAGCTTCCGAGCCTGCTCAATGAATTGCAAAGCATATTGAGCCCCATCTGGCTTACCATCTTGAGTCAACGGGTAGCCAATACTTGTGAGTTTATTAATATCCGTATTTCGAATACCGGCAACGGATGATTCAGGCGTAACGATCCCATAGAGTGCGGGATGATTAGCAATGTCTGAGGTTGCGATATCTTTCCATAATTTGAACCATTCCTTCTGTACTGGTTGAAGCCAACGCTTCGCCATATATTTTTTTACATACAGAACTTGTCCGTTATCGCCTGCTTCTTTCTGATTGATGGAGGATATTTTGAACTCATAACCATTGCTACCCGCATCAAAATTTGGGCAACTGGATTCAGCAGGATTGCAATCAGTAACTGTTGAGATCAAAGACGGAGGAATTGCACCACCTTTATCGATTGGCCATGTTCCGTCCGTATCCTGAAATACCCAGTATTTATCAGAAATGGAAAGCAATACTTTATACTCTCTTTTTCCAGAACTGACTTTATCCAGAATGGATTTTATGCTGGAAAAATCATAAGATTTTTTGCCCGGCCTGTTATCCCAGAGTTCATTCCATGTGAGTGTCAATTTGATACCCACCCATGGATTGGGTTTGTTTGTATTATCTGTTTTTTGTTGGTCAAGCCAGGATAAAATTGCATCCATATCCCTATCAATATTATTCAGTTTTATTGTTTCGACATTCACCCAGACTCCAGCGATTGCATGACTGGAATAACATAGGCTAAATAACAGAAAACACAGCAGATAGTTTATTATTATTTTCATAAGGACTACGTAAATCTTATTCAATATTTGGTTTTATTATACCAGCCTGTGCGCAGATTAGGAAATACAGCCCCTTAACCCGAGCCCGCATATAGGAACACGTTTTTAATTTTACTCTGCTGCTCTTCGATACATGCGTGGAACCGCTGTTTGTTACGACAACCCCAGACTGGAATCCTGTATCTGCTGGATCTGATCACGCAGATTTGCAGCTTCTTCAAACTCCAGGTTTTGTGCATGTTGTAGCATCTGTTTTTCCAGGATTTTGATTTTTTTTGCCAGTTCGGAAGGTGACAAGGCAGCATATTGCATAATGTCTTCGGCAATTTTGGCAAACTTTTTCGCATTGCCGGCAGAGCCTGAATAGGCACCTTCCATGATATCTGCAATGCGTTTGGTGACTGACTTCGGTGTAATATTGTGTTCTTTGTTAAAGGCCTCTTGCTTTTCACGGCGGCGGTCGGTTTCGCTCATTGCCCTTTCCATGGATCCAGTCATCTTGTCGGCATAGAGAATAGCCCTGCCATGCAAATTTCTGGCAGCACGCCCAATGGTCTGAATCAGTGAGCGTTCTGAACGCAGGAAGCCTTCCTTGTCGGCATCAAGAATAGCCACCAGGGACACTTCCGGCATGTCCAGACCTTCGCGCAGCAGATTAATGCCCACCAGCACATCAAACTCACCAAGCCGCAGGTCACGAATGATTTCCACGCGCTCAACGGTCTCGATATCTGAATGCAGGTAGCGCACGCGCACATCGTGTTCCTGATAATAACTGGTCAAATCTTCAGCCATGCGTTTGGTCAAAGTAGTTACGAGTACTCGTTCTTCAACGGCAACTCGTTGACGAATTTCAGACAGCAGATTATCCACCTGGGTAATCGCAGGCCTGACTTCAATAATGGGATCAACCAGCCCGGTAGGTCTTACAACCTGTTCGACGATTTGTCCGGCATGGTCGGCTTCGTAATGGCTCGGCGTTGCCGAAACAAAAATCATTTGTGGTGCCAGTTGCTCCCATTCCTCAAAACGCATTGGCCGATTATCCAGTGCCGAAGGCAAACGAAAACCGTATTCAACCAGTGTTTCCTTGCGCGAGCGATCGCCTTTATACATCGCGCCAAGTTGCGGTATGGTGACATGCGATTCATCAACCACAAGCATGGCATTGTCCGGCAAATAATCGAACAAGGTAGGTGGCGGTTCACCGGGTTTTCGACCGGACAGGTAACGTGAATAATTTTCGATACCGGAACAGTAGCCCAACTCATTAATCATCTCCATATCATACAGAGTGCGCTGCTCCAGGCGCTGAGCTTCGACCAGTTTGTCATGATCACGCAGGAAAATGAGACGCTCTTTCAGCTCTGCTTTGATGAGATCAATGGATGCCAGTAGTGTTGCGCGCGGGGTCACATAATGGCTTTTGGGGTATATGGTCAGCCGAGCCACACGCCGCTGTATTTCACCGGTCAGCGGATCAAAATAAGACAGTTGTTCCACTTCATCATCAAACAGCTCTATTCTGACGGCCTCTCTTTCGGATTCTGCCGGAAAAACATCAATAACATCACCGCGCACGCGATAATTTGCACGTCCGAGCTCGGCATCGTTACGTGTGTATTGCAATTCTGCCAGGCGATGCAGAATGCTACGCTGATTAATCTGTTCGCCACGATCCAGATGCAACATCATTTTCAGGTAGGATTGTGGATCACCGAGGCCATAGATCGCCGAAACAGTTGCCACCAGTATTGTATCTGGCCGCTCCAGCAGTGCCTTGGTCGCTGACAGACGCATCTGTTCAATATGCTCATTCACCGAGGCATCCTTGTCGATGAAGGTATCGGACGAGGGCACATAGGCTTCCGGCTGGTAATAATCGTAATAGGAGACGAAATATTCGACTGAATTTTCGGGAAAAAACTCTTTCATTTCGCCGTATAACTGGGCTGCCAGCGTTTTATTCGGTGCCAGAATCAGCGTTGGCCGCTGTACTTCCTGGATAACATTGGCGATTGTGAAGGTCTTGCCGGAACCGGTCACGCCTAGCAAGGTCTGGTGCAATAAACCATCCTCAAGCCCTTGCAGGAGCTGTGATATAGCCTCTGGCTGGTCGCCTGCCGGCTTCATTTCACTATTTAATTTGAATTCCTTGCTCATAGGGATTTTGCTATGCCGTTAGTTTCAGTATGATTGGTAAATATAATGGCTAAAAGAGATACCGAAAGTGACTAACATAACTCTCGCACATCGTATTCAACGGGTAAAACCCTCCCAAACCCTGGCCGTCAGTGCTCGCGCTGCCGAACTGCGGGCTGCTGGCGAACAGGTCATTGGCCTGGGCGTCGGCGAACCGGACTTTGAAACACCGAAACACATCAAACAGGCAGGCATTGCTGCTATCAATGAGGGCCAGACTCGCTACACCGCAGTTGAGGGCACTCCTGAACTGCGGACGGCTATTATAGCCAAATTCGCCCGCGACAACGATCTGCATTATGAAATGAACCAGATTCTTGTCTCATCCGGCGGCAAGCAGAGTTTTTTCAACATGGCTCAAGCACTGCTGAATCCTGGTGATGAAGTCATCATCCCGGCGCCTTACTGGGTGTCATATCCGGATATGGTGCGGCTAGCCGAAGCTGAACCAGTGATCGTGAAAACCGGGATTGATGAAAACTTCAAGATCAGTCCAGAACAGCTGGAAGCGGCGATTACCGCGCGAACCCGTCTGTTTGTGATCAACAGCCCATCCAACCCAACCGGCGTGGCTTACAGTAAGGAAGAACTGTCAGCTCTTGGTGAAGTATTACTCAAACACCCGCAAATTCTGATTGCCACTGATGATATGTACGAACATATACTGTGGACTGAATGGCCCTTCGTCAATATTGTCGATGCGACTCCTGAGTTATTCCCACGCACCGTGGTTTTGAATGGTGTTTCCAAGGCTTATGCGATGACGGGCTGGCGCATCGGCTATGCCGGCGGCCCACTGGATCTGATTCAGGCAATGAAGAAAGTACAATCTCAGAGCACATCGAACCCCTGCTCCATCTCACAGGCAGCAGCGGTTGCTGCACTCAATGGTGACCAGTCCTGCATGGTACCCATGATTAAGGCATTCAGGGAACGGCATAATTTTGTGGTGGAAAGTTTACAGAAAATGCCTGGCGTGCGCTGTACCCCGTCTGATGGTACTTTTTACTCATTTGCCGATTTCAGTGGTGTAATTAATCGTCTGGATGGGGTTCACAATGATACCGAGCTGGCCGAATTCCTGCTGAATAGCGCCGGTGTAGCGCTGGTTCCTGGCAGCGCATTCGGTGCTGCCGGGTATTTACGGCTTTCTTATGCCGCATCTATGACTGTTCTGGAAGATGCCATGAGAAAAATCAAAAATGCGCTTGCTGGAGTTTAGGCGGGATAGAAAAGAAACCAGAAATTGGCTCCCCTGCCCGGGCTCGAACCAGGGACCTAATGATTAACAGTCACATCTTAGTTCGAGCCCGGGCAGGGGAGCCAATTATCAATAGGTCCACGCACAACGAATAATCCATACAATAACTACAGCATTAATATCTTAGTGTCAAATTTATCTGTTGTCCAATCACATATTTATCAAACAGATAATGTCGACTATGAGTCAATAATCCTTTACAAAAAACATTTTTGAAACGTAATCCTCATACTACCTGATACTGTATCTCACCAGCAGTCTCAATCAATATACTTTCAAGTATTGGATCAGATAACTGTCGATGCAAAATAGGTGAGCCAGGAATAGACTTCTTCGCTCTCTCAAAAAGAGCAATTGCCGGGTGATGTCCATACATTTATAATACATATATTATGTATTATACAATCGCCTTGATTGGGAAGTTCGCCGTTGGCCAATTGAATGAAGCTTTTGGAATTAATGAGGATTATTGGAATGGCAAAACCTGCACATGACGCTATAACTGCCACTGAATTGGTTAGAAACCTGGCAGTGGCCATCGATAAGGTACGAATAACCGGGCATAGCCTTTATATTACCAAAGGATCACAAACCGTTGCTGAATTAAGTCCACCACCAAAGCCTGGATTGCCAATTAATAAACTGGCCGGGTTATTAAAATCACTGCCGAGATTAGGTGATGATATATCAGCCATGGACAAGGATCTGGAAACAATACGGCGTCAAGCGAACCTGCCCGAAAACCCATGGGGGTAGTTATTGACACCAATGTCTTTATTGACGCAGAAAATGGTAGGCTAGCTCTAAACAGCCTGGATGCATTGTCAGTCAATGGCGATGCTTATGTTGCGGCCATCACAATATCTGAGCTACTCACGGGTGTCCACCTCGCTAATGCGGCAGATATCAGAATTCAACGATCGGCGTTCGTGGAAGGTATTATTGCAAAGATACCTGTGTTGGAATTCAATGAAGAAGTGGCTAGATGTTACGGTGAGATTTACGCTCATTTCCTCAAGCCCAGGGTTAAAGCTAATGTCCATGACCTTCAAATTGCAGCAACCTGTATTGCACATGGTTTTGCCGTATTAACCAATAATGTCTCTGATTTCAAGAAAGTACCGGGGCTGAATATTATTCAACCGCAGCCAGAGGAAACATAAACAGAGGCGCACCCCTCACCCAAGCTATTGCTCTGGATGGAGATTTCCGCGACGGTTGTTAAACTAATGCGCCAGCGCCTCAGCCAACGATTGGCCGGATAATTCACCATTCGTTGGCCGCTTGAAAAATAGGGCTTTTCCGTTTAGTATATATGAATATGACAAGGTCTATATTAGCATAAGGAGTGCATATGGCTAGCGCAGAAATTCATGACAATGAGGCTTTACCTGGGGAGTCAGAACACGACTCAAATAATGCCGCTTCGACATCCCCTGCCTTGCGCGAATTGCAACGCGAAGTTGGCGCTATTCATTTGAAGAACCCCCGTGCTCAAGCCGTGCTCAAACGCGCCATAGAACGTCTTTTGAGGGTTGATTGGGATCACATGCAAAAACAGGAAGTGGCCAGTCTCCTGCAGAGCAACGACACCGACCTGATGCTAAAATTGGCAAGGCGTATTGGTCATAACACCGTATTCGGGGCATCCCCACGAGAACAGTTACGCCTGGAGGGTATTCAACGATTTCGTGCGCTCATCGAAAAAGCGGGCGGCACACAAACCATGAAAGCTGTTTTGGCTCGCCTGGGTATCGCGTCAGATGACACCATCCGCAAACGCGTCAAAAGTAAGAAAATGCTGGCGATCCCGGTTGGGAATAGACAAGAATATCCCGTATGGCAATTTGATGGCGCGCAGCTTGTGGCCCACTTTGACGAGGTGTTACAGCTGCTCAATACAGAGCACTACATTGATCAAACCCGTTTTTTTCTTACCCCAAGTGTAGACCTGGATAACCTAAGCCCTATCGATGCTTTAAAGAAAGATAAGCAGTACCTGGAGCGGATAAAATTAAAGGCACGTCAATTTCAGCATCCAGGCCCTAAATAGGGATGCCCTGCCCGCCACCCCCTGAGAATTTCACCCTCACCCCAAAACCTGCCTTCTCGAAAGGCACACGAACCTTCTACCGTTTTAACCCTGCAGGATATTCTTCCTGCCTCTATTTCCCCAGGGACAAAACATTTCGTTTTGATGACCCGGACCAAAGTTTCGGTGTCTTGTACGCCTCAGTACAACCCGACGGTGCTTTTGCGGAAACGTATGGTCATGATGTCACACAGTTACCGAATGATGATTACAAAATTATATCTGAGCATGAGCTGACGCTAAGGCATGTATTCGAATTGCATATCACCGGCCTTCGCCTGGCCAGGTTCTGTGGTAATGGGCTTGCAACTCTCAACCTTGATGGCAATATTTGCACCATGCCGGATTACACTGTTCCGCAACAATGGGCAAAATGGGTACATCAACATACGAAGGGTTACGACGGTATCATCTTTCATTCGCGCTATTTACCGACAATAGAAAGCATTGCCCTGTTCGAGCGTGCAAAGAAAAAAGTTGTTAACGAGATGGATCTTGGGATCGCTCTGGACTTTGTGCACCCGCGAACAGGCAAAACAATGGAAGACATTTTAATTAATCAAGGGTGGGGGTTGGTTGATGCATAAAAGCTGATCAGCGTTCACTAACCATTATGGTATTAGCGGTTGCAATTTGACATCCTCCGCGCCCATGAGCCAATAATCCTTTACAAAAACATTTTTGAAACGTAATCCTCATACTAAGAGAGCACCGAGGGTTCAAAAAGACCTTTGCAACCCTCGCCTGGCAATCATTCGCCTGGTGTATGTCAGAACCCGACAAAATCATTGGGCTACATGAACAATCAGACGGGATGTTACTCCAGGATATAATTTATGATGCCTGATTGCAGTGAATATTAAATTGCCAAATACTTAAGACATTGGCTTGGGGTATAAATAGGGATATCCTTTATGTTGTTTAATACAGTCAAATCTGAGTCTCCGCTTACAAGCATATCAACCTGAGCTGAAACAGCCAGCTCCAAAAACTTATTATCATTAATGTCTCTACAGAGATTAAGTGCTATATCGGGTGTTAACCAGGTAGCAATATTACTAAAATCAAGCAAAATAGCTTGCCGCATTTCTCTTGAAATGTAAGGGTCAAATTTTGACCGCCAAAGCCTGGTAGAAAACTCTTCATAGGTCTCCTTCGAAAAGACAATACCATTGCATTCGACAAAGAACCTGACAACCTTTGCAGGATTACCACCAGGAGATAGAACTGAACTAATTAATACGTTAGTATCTATTACAGCCTTAACTTTCATCTTCCAGTAATTTCTTTAATTTGGATTCCGTCAAACCCTTGTCAAGTGATTCTTTGCCCGCTTTATCGAGCGAGTACAACAAACGATTAGCGTAGTACTGACGCATTGATTCATATTCTTCTTCAGACACCATTATACCAACGGTTCTACCTCGCCGTGTTACCTTAACAGGCTCTCTTTGCGCTTTATCAATAAACTCACCAAAGTGCGTTTTAGCCTCATTTGCTGTCAATGTTTGCATGTTTTTTCTCTTAATCTTAAAGTCAATAATTCAAGATTGGATGGTATCACATAAACCGCACGTTTCGTACGATTAGTCTCTTCCAACATAAACGAGCTTGGATTGATAACCCACTGATATCGCGCCTGCCACCCCTGATATTGCGTGGAAACTGAAGTCTGGACCGACAATCGCTGAACTCAAAACACCGTTGACGAGCAGCATCTAAGGCTAAGTTGAACCTTATGGTATAATTAAATTAAGAATCTCCATTCATACGCCGACTCGGTTAATGTAAGTATGCAGCTATTTAGCAGAAAAAGCTGTCAAAACCGGCGTCACTGCGGTCTATCAGTGACAGAAGTTCCCGCACGAACCCACGGGTTCTGCTGCTCTTTTTCACATCAACCCACCAGGGAATACATCCCTGGTGGGTGTTTTCTCTGGATTTTGGGTTACTTATCTGGAGTAATCATTATGAGTCAATCGAATATGCTTGTACAAACAGCTTTTAAGTTTGCCAGTAGACTGAAGGACGCCGGTATGCCCGATACACAAATCGAGGCACTTACCGAAGGTCTTGCAGATATGCTGGACAGCAATATCGCTTCCAAACAGGATATTGCCGATGTTCGGCGCGATATCGCTGAACTACGGGCTGAAAGCAAGCGCGATATCGCTGAACTGCGAGCTGAAAGCAAGCGCGGTACTGAAGAACTGCGAGCTGAAAGCAAGCGGGATATTGCAGAGCTACGGGTTGAACTTAAGCATGATATTGCCAATGTTCAGCGGGATATTGCAGATATGGGCAAAAACCTTACCTTGCGATTAGGGACCACAATTGTGGTAACCGCCGGCCTGTTAGCGACATTGATTAAATTTTTCAATTAACGACGAATCCAAACCAGAGATGCCTCTGGTTTGGATGTTTTTCTATTTTATTTGGTTATCATGATCTTTTTCACTTTTCAAGAGCCCCCTGGATATTGATGCAGGCACCTGACTACTAATGGCACGATCCATGACTGAATACATATGATCCGGCTTGATGCGTGTGTAGATTTTCGTGGTTTCAAGCTTGGTATGACCCAAAATCTTGTTGAGCACCAAAATATCCCCAGCCTCGCTATTGACAAACATCGTGGCAAAACTGTGGCGAAGCCGCCGGGATCCTATTTTTTGGCCAATCTTGTCAGACAACCGGCGAAAAAATTGATTGATCTGCCCTGTTGTCAGTTTGTTTCCTGCATAATGTGGCGCATAGAGAGTAACGTTGAACACTTGATCCGTCTCTTTGACGCGGCACAGTCGCGCTGCACGCTCATGCAACAGTCGTAGCTGGTGTTCTACATGTGGCAGCATGGATATATCCCATTCCCGATGCGTTTTTGAGCCAGACGCGGTTAATGAAATTAACTGACGATCAAAATCGACATCTTGCCAGGTTAAATTCGCCACTTGACGTGCGCGCACGGCCGTCAAGCCCATAAACACGAGAAAACTGACCCAGAACCATCCAGGATAAACATCCTCATTATGTCGCAGATAAAAAATCGCTTTCTCGAACACACCTGTTTCCAGTGTTTTGTATTTTTTTATCGTTTGAGGTGCGCTACTGAGTTCTTTGAACGGGTTGTAGTCAATGACGTTGCGTTGATAGCCGTAGCGAAATATCGCCCGTAAATGTCGCAAATAGTTATTGAATGTCGTTGCGCTTGCGCGCTCAAGAACCGCACTGCGCCAGGTAATCAAACGGCATTCATCCAGGTCAGCGATGCGGTCAGACACATCGCGTAACAATATTCTTGCAACACGATGGTAGTGCTTAATGGTTTGCTGCTCCAACACTTTTCGATATATATAATAGTCTGTTAAAGCAGTAACCGATTGAATAGATTGAATCTTTGAGGATGTCATGACTTACCAGTATTCTTATTTATTGCATCAGGAATAATACTGAATCGATTTAGATAATCAAGCACACACATGATCATTTCTGCACCCCGTTCGTAAGCGAAAGATGCGGATTAATGGCGGGACTGTCTTCAAAAAAAAGCGGGACTGGAAACAACCACCCAAAGACTTTGGATGTCCGGTTTTCTCCAACCACCTTAAACACATGCACATTTTTATCTCGATGGTCCAGTAGATGCTGCTTCAATTTCTGCACTTTGACCTGCATTTTTCGATAGTGCTCATCTTCTTCAGCGGGTTTACATAAACGAAAAATACGCAGGTAATCTTTAAAAAGCGCCGGCGAAATCAATACAACTCCTTCTTTGATCACATGTATTCGAGATTCAGTTGTATTGATTTTCTGCTCCCCCGAGGCCAGGCTTGCACGCACCCAGTTGAGAAAATGCTGGCCTTCTCCAGGCTTGCCTGACACCTTAACTCGGGCGACATTGGCGTTTTTGGTCACATTTTCTACGTCTGCTGCCGCAGTCGCCGTCACGGAATCCACCGCCTCATTGGGCATTCTCTGCCCAGCATCTGTGGATGACGCATCCGATGCTGACATTGCATCGGATAGATTGTTATTGATATCCGTCATCGCTGCCGCATGCTCTGCGGTTGATTTTCCAGGACTTGAATCACAGGCACTTGAATTTGTCGCAAGATCCTCGGGTTGGGTCTCAGTATCCTGCGCCGAACAAGGCAATAACTCGCCCGAAAACGGTTTTAAACGTCGACTGGGATGCAACACTTTGTAACTATCAAATTTGAGCATGGTGAGCTTGTGCTCAAAGCCTTCGCCTTTCACGCGCATATGCCAGATAGCGCGGCCTGACGGATCGGGTTCAATGTAAGCATGATCCTGCCAGATATCGAAAAGCCGAGTATTATCGCCGGGAATATCGGTCGAGCCTTCCAGGCGTAAGCGTTCAGCCACTTTTGTTGCCACAACACCGCACACCAGATAGCAATAACCCTCGTTATCTATCCAGCCTGCCGCCCCTGAGCGATTGAATTGTATGTCACCCTCATCGATTAATTGTCGCAATACGCGCATCAGTCGCTCGACCAGCGGGATGGTAGGCGCATGGGATAAACGCTCACGTTCGCCGCCGGATTTACGGTTGGCTGCCACAGACTCCCCATCGGCCTGACGAACAATCTCACCCAACACCCCCATTTCATACACATTGCCAAATAGATAGGCGGTCAATTGCGCCATGGCCATGTCATTTTGAGCCAACCATCCACGACCTTCGGCGGGCAATAAATGGAACAAGGTATTATTGACGGTTTGCTGCAGGCTATATGGCGCACGCACGAAGCGTATTTTATAGTGCTCGATATTCAAATCGGACAAGGACGGCCCGTGTGGCGTCCAGTCCAGATCAGCATCAATATCCAGACGCGTGAGAGAGAGCATTTTACCGGCATCGTGCAGCAATGCGGCGGCAAAGATGGCAAATGTCCATATCTGTTCTTCAGCACGGATCTGGCTCGGATCCGCATGTTGCGGCAATAAATAGCCTTTGCGCCGACGCATGGCGTTTTCAACCACTTCCAGTGTGTGTATCGCCAGGCCACCCAGGCCCGCATGATGATCCGACATGCTCGCCGGCTGCAACTGTGCAGCCTCCAGATAGCGATCAATGGCGCTCAGAAATAGCTGGCTAAAATGCTGATCACTGGCGCTGGCCAGCCGCTTTATCTGTCGCAGTCGATTATCAAGGCCCAGCAACTGGACCAGCTCACGGGCGTTGAGGACGGGAATGGCATCGGTGTCAATATCCCCCAGTGCCAGTATCTGGGGCTGGGGGTTATGCCAGAACATGGGCGTTGTTGACGATACGATGCAACAACGTGGCGCGAATCAGGTCTTTGGGTGGGTATGGTTCTGGGGCAAGATAGCTTTGCACTTTCGCGCCCGAGGTGAAGACGAATTTTCTGTAGCTGACAACGAGAGAATTCCAGAGAATGGGCCCAGAGGGTGTGTTATGCATGACCCGGATACAGAAACAATCAAGTTCACTGACATATCGAGCTATTTCGTGATCGCGTGTTGTGGCTCCTGAGTTTGGATCAATCGTCACGGGCCTGTCTTCATCAATCTCACTTAATGGTAACAGTAGCTGAATATCTGGATCCCAGCGCTCGGCATTGGCAGTGCTGCCGTCATAATGTCGAGCAATCGTCGTGAGAACAGGCTTCCAGTAGTCACAG
The DNA here is from genome assembly GCA_036480335.1 of Gammaproteobacteria bacterium. Lineage (GTDB taxonomy): Bacteria > Pseudomonadota > Gammaproteobacteria > DSM-19610 > DSM-19610 > JAZGER01. The sequence goes on from JAZGGH010000086.1 coordinate 49,497, forward strand.
TCCAGATGGGATAGTTGAGTTGATAACGCTTCAATCATGGGCTCTTTCTCGCAAAATAGTCGAGTTTACAGTGAGCAGCGTCGATTAGAAGGCTAATTGTAAAGCCTTTTCCTTCACCTTTTCATCCTTTTTTTGCCTTTCTGCCGCCCTTACCCTTAAATCTTTTTTAGCCCCACCCCGTTTTTATAGGGGTGGGGCTTCCTTTTTGATAGGCCCCTTACCCTTTTTACCCCCTTTGTTGCTTTTCCCTTTGGTGTCAGTGGTTTAAAAACCTGCATCAACGAGTTGCACCTTTCTCCGTATTTTCTGTATCAATTCCAGTAGGCTATTAGCCAGTTAATTTTGGACCCGTTGCACTATGAGTCAATATGAAATCGAATCCTTGTTAAGACCGGCGGTTGAATACTACGCCGCCGCTTCTTATGCCTCTGCAGCGGCAATAGCGGCCATCGCACCGGAAACATTAATGTTGCTGCCCAGTGTTGCGTACGTGGCGGCTGGCCTGCTGTTAGTACGGGGATTTCAACGATTCAGGCAAGGTTATGTGGTCAATCGATATAAACGCGGTTTATGGCGGCTACCCTTCTATCAATTATCCAGCGATCAGATCCCGGTCTCTGATCGTGTCCTGTTTCTAGGGTTAGGCTTTCGCTGGGATCAACGCCATGCTCAGAGACTCGCGGATACCGAACGCAAGGAGTTCAGTCATTACGCACAACCTCCTGGCTATTTTAAGGCGGCCCGGTATTTAGAGCTCAAATATGAGAAGACGGCGTTATTGAAACCCCTTATTCGCCTCCTGGGCAATTCGTCGAAATTCAATCCGGTAAAACCGCTGCCCAAAGTGGGCGGCAATCCTGTGATTCATGCCACAGGATTACTGGAGGGTGAAAAACCCATCAACATCAATCTGGAAGAACGGGTTGGGCACATGTTGGTGTTGGGCACAACACGTGTCGGTAAGACACGGTTGTTGGAAACCCTGGTCACGCAAGATATACGCCGGGGCGATGTTGTGGTCGTGTTTGATCCCAAGGGGGATAAAGATGTCCTGCGGCGGATGTACGTTGAAGCCAAGGCGGCCGGTCGGCTCGATGCCTTTTATTTTTTTCATCTGGGGTACCCAGAACATTCTGCACGCTACAACGCCATCGGCAACTATTCCAGAATCACGGAAGTGGCCAGCCGCATTGCCGGTCGATTACCGGGTGAAGGGCAATCGCAAGCGTTTCGTGAATTTGTCTGGCGTTACGTTAACGTGATTGCTAAAGCTCTCAATGCATTAGGTAAACGCCCCGATTTTTCCATGATCAAGCGCTACGGCGAAAACATGGAACCGCTGTTTGTGGATTACCTGGAGTTTTGTCTTGAAACCCATTTCGGTAATGACAAAAGCTGGCAGACAACAAGGATTGAGTACGAAGAGAATTATCGACAAAAAGAAGACGGCTTTAAGAAAGGCCGTAATATGGCAGACAGATCCGATAAAGCCATGGCGTTGTATAAACTGTTTGTTGAAAATGATTTACAGGACCCCATTGCCCTGTCAATGATCAAAACCTTCGAACAGGAACGCGGCTATCTTGACAAGCTAGTGGGCTCACTTTTGCCGTTGATGGAAAAGCTGTGTACCGGCAATGTGGGTGAGCTGTTATCCCCAGATTATCTGGATGAATCAGACGAGCGCCCCATATTCGACTGGCCACAGATTTTTCGCACAGGCGGCATTGTGTATATCGGATTAGATGCGTTGACCGATCCAGAGGTTGCCAGCGCCGTCGGTAGCACCATGTTTGCAGACATGACGTCTGTGGCGGGTACGATCTATAAGGAAGGCGTGAATTTTGGCTCACCCCTAAAATCCGATAAAAAGACAGCCGTGTCTATCCATGCGGATGAATTTAATGAGCTCATTGGCGATGAATTTATTCCCTTGTTGAACAAAGCCGGGGGTGCAGGCTACCAGGTAACGGCTTACACACAAACCTGGTCAGATGTCATAGCACGCCTGGGCAATAACGCCAAAGCCGGCCAGGTCGCGGGTAACTTTAACTCAATCATTATGCTGCGGGTGAGAGAAATCGAAACCGCTGAAATGCTCACCAAACAACTCAAAGAAGTGGAAATTGATCATGCCACCGTCATATCACGGGCAACCGATTCATCCACGCCCGGAGATGGTAAACACTTCACCAGTGCCACCGAGCAACGCAATACGACACAGCGTGTTGATCTAATCCATCCCAGCGATATGACACAACTCCCCAAAGGCCAGGCATTTGCCCTGATTAACGGCGGTGTGCCGTACAAAATCCGGATGTCTTTACCGGATAACAACGATTTCAAGGATATACCCGACCAGATCAAAGGCCTGTCAGACGCTATGGCGAAAACATACTACACATCCGAAGATTGGTACCAGTTCACTTCCAGCTTTAAAGAGGTCGCATGACAACGTGGTCGCCCGAACGCCTGAGAAGAGAATTCCTCAACAGCAGCACACAGAATCTCGCTCTTTGGCAGGACGTTTCATTGCATCAGTCACCACCATTGTGGGGTTATTGGTCGTGAGTTTGTTTTTTTCATTAATTGCCGAATGGGTAGGGCTGGCTTTTTATTGGACGGATCAGGGATCAAGACACAGCGCACAGATGCTAAAAACAGAACTGGGCTATCTGGATCAGGATTTTCGTCGAAAAGTCTTTTACGACAGTCCGGCCAATATTGCCCAGGCGGCGAACCAACGGGTTTATAACACCCTTGTGGTCAAAAGCCGTTTTCGACAATGGCGACGGGGCTGGTTATCCCCTGTCAGCGCAACCGAGCCTCGGTTTCGCCAGGCGTTGAAATATACCTACCGTAAGATCGATGACTACGTCATGGCATCCATCAATATTATCCAGGTGTTTGCGACAAGGCTGGTGGTGATTGCCTTGTCATTTCCGGTGTATATATTGTTCGGTGTTTGTGCATTGATCGATGGTCTGGTCCAGCGCGATCTACGCCGCTACGGGGCAGGACGCGAACACGGTCGCGTCTATCATATTGCCAAGCAATACCACACACCGATCATCCTGATGACCGCATTTACGTATCTGTCAATACCGGTTTCCATTCACCCAAACTGGGTATTTATACCGGCAGCTTTACTGTTCGCGATGACTATTTATATTACTGCGACAACCTACCAAAAGTTCCTATGATGAAATTGACCCAACATCCCTCTTTATATCGGCGTTTGCTGTGCGGTGTTTTTGGCGTTGTATGTCTGGTACTGACACAAGCATCCATGGCATTTGAAACAACTGAAACAGAAAAACAATCCATTGAGGCGCGTAAAACACAGGAAACGGACATTCAGCAACATATGCAGGACTGGGGCATCACGCGTGACGAGTGGGTGCGCTACGAAACCTTGATGCAAGGACCACGTGGCATCTGGACACCGAACCTTACACCGCTGGAAGTGTTGGGCGCTCATGCACGCACACCCCAGGAACGTCGCCGTATTGCAGAATTGTATGTGCATAAAGCGTATGCCAGAAAAGAAGCTGAAATCGCCTACCAGCGTGAGGTCAGTGCCGCCTGGAAACGGCTTTATCCGGGGCGCAAGTTGTTGGAGAAAAACCCCAAAAATAAACGCCAGACAAGCGCGATTTCTACCCCGCAAAAAGCCCAGAAGTCACAGAAACCACGCATGGCTTTAGTGGTTGATGCTGAGAATTGCATCGCCTGTGATCAGGCAATACAGCAGCAGATTAAACACCTTGATGATGATCGGGTGCAGGCATTGGATGTGTATGTGCGTAAAACACTGGGTTTTGACAAAGTCCTTAATCAGTGGGCGAAAACCCACAACATTCCAGCCCATCTCGTGGATAGCGGGCGTGTCACCATTAATCATGGGGATAAGGTGCAGGTTGCCCGTGTCCCTACCCTTAAAATTCGAGTGAACGGTCAATGGCAAGACGCACAATCACAATAATGCTTTTATCCCTGGTTTATCAGAGTTCAGTGAGCTTTGCCGATCAACGTGTGCCTGAAATGTACAGCGAAATTGGCCGTTATTGCGACGTACCGGGCGGGTTGCTTTATGCGCTGGCCAGGGCGGAAAGTGGTAAATCGACGCATCAGAGTTTTGAACCCTGGCCCTGGACATTAAACATCGAAGGTCAGGGACACTATTATGAGAACCGTGACACCATGTTTGACGCACTCATGCAAGCGATCACTCAAGGTCGCCAGGTCGATATCGGTCTCACCCAATTAAACTGGCACTGGAAATATGATCGGCTGATATCCCCCTGGCAAGCCACGGATCCGGTTTTCAATCTGAAGACCGCCTGCAATATCGTGCGTGAGCACTACGACAATGCGCCCGAAAAAGGCTGGTTCCATGCCACCGGAAAATACCATCGGGAATCCGATAGCCCGGCATCACTCGCGATCCGTCATCGCTATTCAGAACGCGTGCGTCAGCTGTGGGGTCAAAAATGATCCGCAATCAAACCCATCGTGTCCCTGCAAAATTACTGTCTACGGGATTGATCCTGGCCACTATGGCGTCAACATCTCAGGCACTGGACACGCAACAAACGGCAACCGCTACAAGTCGTGCCACCCGCACAACACCGATGACGAATGAAGCCGGTGCGCAAGGCAATACCCTCACCGTCCTGCACACAGGCACGGATAAAATCTCAGCCATGCCCTACTTTGAGGCAATCACGGCAATCAGAGATAAAGGCCAATCAGAAAGGCGCATTCTAGATAACGCAAAACGCAAGCTTGACACCATCCGCATGCCGGATACACCGATCTCCCTGAATCAGTTTTTTCCCTTGAAATCACAGCGCCTGCAAGTTGGCCAACCCACGGTCAAATACATCGATAAATTAACCACACCGATTTTCATCATCGGCATGGATACCGCGTCGCTCACCTGGCTGGAGGACTCCAGTGCAGACCTTAAAAAGATCAATGCCGTGGGCATTGTTGTGCAGGCAGAGTCGTCCGCACGTTTTGCCACACTCAAAGCCCGCGCACGCAAACACGGCCTGCATCTGGAAATCGGTTTTGGTGATCCGTTGGCCGATGGCTATGGTCTTGAGACCTATCCGGTGTTGATCAAAAGGACGGTCAAATGAACGCCCTGACTCAATACAAAGACCCCCGGATACCTGTGATTGTCACCGGTGTTGTGCTGGCTGTTTTACTGTGCCTGTTTGCAGCGCCCTGTGATGCGGCCCTGACAGCTGCACAGCAACAGGCATTTCAAAATGCCAACACTGGCAATACGCAATTTACGCTGTCAGATTCTAAATTTATTTTTGCAGGGATAGCCTCGGCGCTACTCCTGTCCTGGTTCGCCTGGGTCGTGGTCAACACCTACAAGGCCTGGGCTGCAAGCCGCGCAACCGGCGGCGATGCGGGCGGACAAATACTCCGTGCGCTGTTTGTCATGCTGATTGTTTTAGTCATCGTCGGCTATTAGTTTTTTAATTCATGTAAAAAGAGGTGGTACTGTGAAAGGCTTAACTGAAAACGTAAAATACATCAATGCAAAAATAGGTTTGCTGGGACTCTCGCTGTTTGTCAATGGCGCTGTATTGGCAGATCTGCCAGAAGTTTCCACTACTACAACTACATACGATGATGGAGACATCATTGGGATGATAAAAGCGTATGCATTAGATATTTTCCTCTTCGTTGGTCTTGTGATGACTGTCGTTGCGCTGGTTGTCGTTGCTAAGAATACCATTACAACGTATTCACAGGTTTCAGACGGCCGAGCAACGATGGGGCAAGTGGGTGCGCAAGCAGCGGCAGGCGCAGTCCTTGTTGTCTTTGTTGTGGCAATCCTCACGATAATGAGTGGGGTTCTGGTGACCAATTAATCTGATATTGATTATTTATGTCAATTGAAATTGCCTTTATACCGGATCGGCTCAATGAAGAGCCGATTATTTATATCGGTATGACCCAGAACGAACTTAAAATGTCGGCCCTCGTTTCGGTCTTTTTCTGGGTTCCACTGTCAGTCATCATTGGTCTTTTAGTTGGGTATGTCAGCTATGGAATAGCCGTTGGAATCTTGATGGCATTCGGAACCATGTGGCAGATCGGGCGAAAGCTACGCGTGTTAAAACGCGGAAAACCCAAAGGTTATCACGCCACCGCGATTGCGGCCTGGCTCGAAAGCCATCATTTAAAATCGAAAACCATGCTGCGTGATAGTCGTATCTGGGACATTAGGAGACACAAAATACCATGAGCCGATATGACGATCTACTGGCCGGTAAAGACAAAATTATTCGCGTGCTGTGGAGCACATTGATCATTACTGCAGCCCTTGCAGCCTTGCTCGGTATTGGCTGGATGCAGTCACCCAAGAATATACGGGTCTATATACCGCCCGATTTAAGCAACGGTGCTTCAATGTCTTTGGGTGAAATTAAAAAAGGCAACATCTATCTGTTTGCGCTAAAAATCTGGCAGCAATTAAATCGTTGGGATACTGATGGCAGTGTAGATTATGAAAAGAAGATCACTCAGTATAAAGACTACTTAACCCCAGCTTGCTATCAAGACAGACTCGACAGTATTTCAATCAAGAGAAAAAAGCGCGAACTGAGCGGCCGTCAACGCACGATCGAGGAAATACCGGGTAGAGGATTCAGTAACAAACGGGTACAGGTAAATAATTTTAATTCCTGGACGGTATCCCTTGATGTCCAACTTAAAGAAACCATGCTCGGTGAGACCATTAAGATTCGTCATGTCAACTACCCCATTCGGGTGGTGCGTTACAACGTCGATCCGCAAAACAATATCTTTGGCCTGGCCATTGATTGCCTCGCAGACGCTCCGCGACGCATCAACCTGGACAGTCAAGACAAAGAAAACGAAGAAAACGAAGAAAAAACTGACGTAGAGAGTAATCCATCATGAAAATGAAAACTGTATATACCCTGCTATTGACAATACTGATATTTTCCACCACCGCCTCGGCTGTTCAAACCATCAAATGGGATCGCTCAGTGATTCCGATTCAGTTGATTGTCGGTGTCGAGCGAATGGTCACGTTTGAAGGGCCGGCACAGGTAGGGCTGCCACCGGCGCTACTCAGTACCAATATCTTTCGGCAGTTGTTTGTCACAGACACCGCCTACTGGAAAGCATTGCAACCGTTTAACAATCAACGCATCAAGGTGCGTCTGGAAAACACCGGCCAGTATCTCTTGTTTGATGTCAGCGCCAAAACGGTCAGACAACCCACCGCCAGCGCCAGCGAACCGCTGAATATTATCGTGGCATCTACGTCATCAACAACGGCGCAGGGTATGGCACAAATACAATCCCCGACAACACCGCTGGCACCGCAACCGCAGGAAAAGGCCACCCTGTTTGAGGTGCTGCGGTATGCGGTACAAAATGATTATTCACCGGCACGGGTGATCACCGCCGTGCCCGGCGTCACGCAGATAGATATGCAGGGACTGCAGGAGTTACGGCGGCATTATCGGCATCCTGATCACCGTTTTCTGAGCCTGATACCCATGCAAAGCTGGCGTGGCGCCGGCTGGTATGTGACATCCATCAAAGTCACCAATACTGGCACAACAGACATCACAGTGGATCCCAGTCGCATGCAACAAAGTACCGTGAATACCAGTAACGGGGTCAAAAATAATTTTATTGCCACTGCCATGGTGGTTCGACAAATATCCCCCCGCGCTAACACGCATTTATATGTGGTGACGGACAAACCCTTTTTCTCAGTCATTGGGCAGTAGTTGACGATGAATACCAATATTTTAGTCAAAATCATCACCGCCGGGATATTACTGGCCGCTGTCCTGCTGGGGGTTACGCAATGCGGCAGTCCCGATCCGGTCGAAGAGCAAACCACCTACAACCCGATCGGCGGTGAAAACCTCGATCAAAAAACGCAGGCTGAATTAGGTATCGAGGCCGACACGCCGGAAGATACCCTGAAAACATTGATCGCCAATTCCCGTGCTCAAAAAGAACAAACCACCCTGGTTATTCAAGAAAATGCCGAAATCAAACGCGATAATCAGGCATTAAAAAACATGAAAGGCACGTTAACCACCGATCTACAACAGTATCTCGACCAACAATCGGCGCAACAAAAACTGGAAACGCAGCGACTGCTGGATAATGCTCGGCTTGAAATGCAATCCATGCTCGATGATGTAGAACGATCACGCCGGACCTCGCAAAACGCATCAAAAACTGAAACCCGTTATGCCGACGGCGCCGCTCAGGACACCGATGGCACCGTCTGGTTTGGGCCGTTGGGCAGTGACAGCCCGGCCACAGTGTCAGCGCCAGGCCTGTTGAACCGATTAACAACCCCTCCAGGTTTTGCGAATCTGGCGAATACGCGCACCACGCGCACAGCATCACCGTCTCAACCCTACAACCAACAACCCATCATTAAAACCCAACCGACGGCTGTACAGGTGGCCGACTCAGTCGTCCCGGTCTATACCGTGGCTAAAAATTCGACACTGACAGGGGCGACGGCTTTTACCGCATTAATCGGGCGTGTGCCTGTTGGGCAAAACGTCACCGATCCCTACAGCTTCAAAGCCATTGTCGGTAAGGATAATTTGATTGCCAATGGCAAGGAAATCCCTGAACTGGCCTACGCCATTGTCAGTGGCAGCGCCATCGGCGACTGGACGCTGGGCTGTGTGCGGGGCGATGTGACATCGATGACGTTTGTCTTTGAGGATGGTCGCATTCGCACACTCCCCCCACCTGTGGATATCAGCAAGGGCGGCTCTGTCACCAAAGGTACCAAAATTGGCGAGTTGAGCGATCAATACGGGAACCCGTGCGTGGTCGGTCAAAAAATCACCAATGCGGGCAGATACCTTGCCTCCCGTATTGCCGCGACCGCAGCCGGAGCCGCCGCGATTGCCGCCGCTGCCGCTGAAACAACCACCAGTGTCAGCAGTATCGGTGGACTGACCGGTGGTACCTCCGTTGTCGATGGCAACAAGGGCCGCTTTGTGTTGAACGAAACGCTAGCCGGTGCTGCCACAGAAACCGCGCAATGGATACGGGATCGCCAGGCACTGGAGTTTGATGCGATTTACATTCCCCCCGGCGCAAAACTTGCCATCAATGTCACAGAAGAACTCAAAATTGATTATGACTGGCATGGACGCATGACCCATCACCCTGATTTTGCTTTTGGAGATAAATACCGTGACCTCGATTAAATTGACTCAGTTAACTCAATTACCCGCAACGACATTACCTGCATTTCCAGTATTGTCGGCATCACCGTTGTTGATGGTGCTCATGCTATCCGCAACCTTATTACAAACAGCCTGTACGACCACGGCCTATTCTGACAGCCCAATTCCAGTGGGTGGCCCCACGATGGTAGAAATCTATCGGGATGCCACCCGGCATGGTCAACAAAGCCAGGCCGGGCCGTTGCCTGCATCCATCACGCCCGTGTCTGCTTCACAGTCAAACTGCCAGGATCTATCGGCTTATGATGAGGGTGATGAGTATTCGGATATTGATGAAGGCTATGTTTTTAAAGAAACAATCGCCGCTGATCAAAAGCCCTTATGTGGCCCTGTATTTTCCGCCAATGCCGCCCATCAGCCGCCTGCAGCACCTGCGACCAAAGCAACGACTGATATAACAACTGACAAAACCTCAGTACCCACAGGCTCTGAAAGCACTGTCACAGCAACCACGGAAAAACCCACTAACAAACCTGTAGCTCAGTCGCTGTATGCACCGTATACACGCACACAGATAAATGAACTTGAATCGTTGTTTCCAAGGCTGCCCAACCCGGATATCGCTATTTATATGTACCCCCACCTGTCAACACGCAATGAAGTGCCTGTGCCGGGTTACACCACTGTCATCCCCCTGTATGAGCGTGTGCAATATGCCTTGCCCGGCGAGCCACAGGCTGTGAAAAAATAGAGGGGAATGCACCGTGTCCTCCGTTGTTCATGCATTGAAACAGGCTTTTCGTGTATCTCGCGAATCTCGTGCACCACTTACGCCGCCGGATAAATCTTCCGCGCCGTCTGAAAAGACGGCGGCGGACAATCAACACACAAAAAACACAAAAAAAATACCGATGAAAAAAAATAAAAATATGCGCCCTAAACAACAGAAAATCAATGAAGATGATCAGAACAATGGATCAAAACCCGTTGTTCGCCCCGTCGTTCGCAAAGGTGTGAGCAGTAAAGACAGCGATGCATTGTACAAACAACCTCCCTCATTTGTGGACCATCTACCCTGGGTTGAGGGGCTTGAAGCGGATAATGCGATATTGCTGCAAGATAATCGCTCAGTCGCCGCCGTGTTTGAAATCACGCCCAAAGGAACGGAAGGACGAACGGAAGATTTTTTAACCGATGTGCGTGACGCGGTAGTGGACGCACTGCAGGATACGTTTGATGAGCATGACACCTCCCCCTGGGTCATGCAAACGTACACCTTCAACGAATTGGATCTGGAGCCGTTCATGGATGGGCTTGAAGCCTATGTCGACCCCGCGATCGCCCAAACTGAATTTACCCAGGAATATATGCGCGTCATGCGACAACATATCGAGGGGATCTGCAAACCACAGGGTTTGTTTTTTGATAAGGAGGTCACGCATACCCCCTGGTCTGGCCAACGATTACGCAATTATCTGGTGGTTTATCGGCTCTATGGCAATAACTATAAATTTGAAGGGCATGAAGAAGATGCCACACCGCTGAGCCTGCTGAATGAATCCTGTGAGAAACTCTTTAATACACTGGGTTCGATGGGGATTGGTCATCGACGCCTGTCACCGCGTGAATTTCACGACTGGATGACCCAGTGGTTCAATGCCTATACCAGCGATACGGAGGATCCAGATAATCCCATCGCTTTTTCAAAGAGCCTGCGAGTTGATGAAGATGAGGCACTGCCGTTCGGTAATCAGTTTGCCGAATCGCTGTTTTATTCGATGCCGCGCTCAGATCATGACAACCAGGCCTGGTGGTTCGATGCCACCGCGACACGCTGTATCAGTATTGATGGGATAAAAAAACGCCCAACCATTGGACATATTACCGGAGAAACGCGTCACGGCGATGCCATCAATACGTTAATGGATCAGTTGCCTGAAGGCAGTATGATGACATCAACCGTGGTTTTTGTTCCTCAGGATGCGGTTGAAATACACATCGAGCAAGTCGCTAAATCGGCAATTGGCGATTCATCGGATGCTGAACGCACCAAAAAAGACTGTGAGATTGCAAAGGAGATCATTGGGGATCGGCATAAACTTTACCGGGCAAATTATGCCTGTTATGTGCGCGCAAGAGATATCAAAACACTCAACAGACGGACCAACCTGGCAAGATCCATATTGCTCGGACACGGTTTTCGGGCGATTGCTATCCAGCATGATATTAAAGCGCTGGATAATTACCTGCTCAACCTGCCGATGAAATACGATCCTGACAAGGATCGCGCCAATGCCTGGCGACAGGCTCAATTGACCTGGGTTCAACATATAGCGAATCTGTCGCCCTTTTTTGGGCGGTCGGTCGGCACAGGTAATCCAGGTATTGTGCAGTTCAATCGCGGTGGCGAACCGTTCACCGCCGATCCGCTGAATAAAAAAGACCGCAAGAAAAATGCGCATCTGTTAATTCTTGGGCCGACCGGCTCCGGTAAGAGTGTCTCTTTATCGGGTATGTTGACCAATACACTGGCGGTACATCGTCCGCGTATGTTCATTATTGAAGCAGGCAACAGCTTTGGCTTAATCGCGCAATGGTATGAATCCCTGGGACTGACGGTGAACCGGGTGTCGCTCAAACCGGGACAAAGGACAACGTTACCCACTTTTGCGGATGCGAAATACATTGAGGATGCATCAACGGATAACGATTCACTAGAGCAGTCTCTCAATAACGATGTGTTTGGTGTTGATGAAGACAGTGACGTAGATGATGAAAGTGTCGAACGCGATATTCTGGGTGAAATGGAAGTCATTGCCACACTGATGATCACCGGCGGCGAGCAGAAAGAAATGGATAGAATGCTGCGCGCTGACAAGCATATTATCCGTAAAGCCATTTTATTAGCGGCACGCCATACAAAAGAACAGGGCATTGAAACACTCACAGAACATGTGCGTGATGCCCTTTATGAAATATCTGAAGACCCTGTCCGGACCAGCGCTGCTCGCCAGCGTATTCGTGAAATGGGCGATTCCATGGGGCTTTTTTGTGATGGTTTTGCCGGCGAGGTGTTTAACTCACCCGGCAAGGTCTGGCCAGAAGCCGATGTCACCCTGATTGACCTGGGGCATTTTGTCCGGGACGGTTACGAAGCGCACATGGCGATCTCTGTGATCAGTCTGTTGAATATGATCAATAACATTGCGGAACGCGATCAATACAAGGGCCGTGAAATCGTGGTCACCATTGATGAAGCGCATCTGATTACCACAAGCCCTCTACTCTCACCGTTTCTGGTTAAGATCGCAAAGATGTGGCGCAAACTCGGTGCCTGGCTGTGGCTTGCCACCCAGGATATGGACGACTTTCCCGACAATGCAGGCAAATTGCTGAACTTGATCGAGTGGTGGATGTGTCTGGTGATGGAAAAAAGTGAGATTGGAAAGCTTGAAGTCTTTAAAGAGCTGACGCCTGAAGAACATCAAATGCTGTTATCCATGGAAAAAGCGGATCGCCAGTACACAGAAGGTGTCCTGATGGCAAAAAGCATGAATAGCCTGTTTCGCTGTGTCCCACCCTCGTTAATCCTTGCATTATCGATGACCGAAAAACATGAGAAAGTCGAGCGTGCCACCCTCATGCGTGAGCTCGGTGTGGATGAAGTGGCTGCGGCCAAACAAATGGCCATCGATATTGATACGGCACGCGGTATCAAGCAAAAAACAGGGGGTAATCATGAACATTAACACGCTTGTTCGGCTTTTATTCGCTGCATGCCTTGTACTGAGCATGACGATAACCCACGCGCAGACACTGCACGTTGATGTGTTTACCACCCATGCTTTACCGGTCACGCGCAGTCAGTCCGTCACGGCCAACGTCTATTTTCTGGATGAACCGGCGCGATTGATTGCTCAGCTTGAGAAAGACCTGCCAAACACACTGGAAGAGGCAAAAGCCATTGCGCTTGATCGCATTAATCGCCAAAACCAGCGCTGGGTAAAACAAATGAACAAACACTATAAAGGCGTGATTAGCGCCTGGTCCAGTCATGTGGCGTATTTACCCGCCATTGTCATCAATGACCAATACGTGATTTATGGGGTGTATGACATTGATCAGGCACTGTCGATCTATCAGGACAGTATTGACGAGGCACGGCCATGAAAGCGATAAATCCTATATTGGTGAGTTTATTGTTGCTGGGAAGCCTGCAGGCTCAGGGTGCAATTGATGAAGACCTGACAGCCGTCTTCACAGAAAACACCGACTCTACCGAAGGGTCAACCGAGACAACTGGCAATGGGGATCTGACCGCCACCTTTACTGACACCCTCTCCGATGGCAATGAAACAACCGACAGCGCCAGGATACTGGAGTTATCAGCAAACGTGTCCTGCATGGCCTGGGCACCGATGGGTGCTTGTGTCTGGATCACCTGTACGTATGCCGGCTGCGATATTGACTACAGCGTTAAAATCAAACACTACACACCCGATGCGGTCGTCACCGCCTATCCGACCACCGGTGAAAGCCCCTGGGAGGAAACCCAGGGGTATTCGGAGGCAAATGACGCATCGGTAAGCGGGGGATCAAATAAAGAAGGCACGATGATCAGCAGAACCACACTGGTGTACAAGAATGTAGATGTCATCGGCAGTCCCGGTGTTGCCTGGATTGAGGCCCTATCCTCCAATGAGTATATCTGCGACCCGATCACCACCCCGTTCTTTCCTTATATGCTCAGCACACTGGATCCCGTCTGGCGCATTCCAACCATTGAAATCCCCTGGACCCTCTTGAATATTTTTCGCTATGTGAATCTGGATCTGTCGAGCTGGGGGGGTGTCTATCCGCGCATCGGATTTTCCAATCAGGGTCATGACTACAAAAATGGGGCGCTGGCAGCCCAACGCGCCGCTGATATTACGACCCGTGATACACAACCGCATCTGTATATTCCGATGACCGAAGATCCCAATCCGCAGTTTGGCCAGTGGCCACCCGGTGAGGTGATTGAAGGCGATGAAACCACCCACAAATGGCAGCAGTTGATTCCCGAAGCTGAGGCAGATACTTGCCGCGTTTTTCCCGATATCAATGATCATGGCGAGGCACAAGATCCCTTTGCATCACGCATGAACCAGGTCGCAGGCTACGCCTACAACTTATGGCGACCCTATCATTGCTGTGAGAAAAAAGGTGCTGTGCTGCTGTACCACACAGAAGAGCAATGAGAGTGACACGAGATGAATAAAACAACCAAAACAAATAATTGCATGAAAAATAGCATGAAAAAAATCCTGGAAACATTATGGCTTGTGCTCATCGTATCTACCGGCATGGTATCCACTGCCCACAGTGCAGATGATGAGTTTTTTTACGCACTCGGGGGCGGTGCACCGCTCAGCCTGGGATCAACGAACCGCAATGCCATCGGTATCAGCGGGGGTATATCCTGGAATGCCGATTTAATGTGCGGCAATTTTGATATCAATGCCACCATCCGCAGCCAGATTAATGGGGCGCTGGAGGATGTGTGGACCATGGTTGAAAATGAAATCTCCGGTGTGATTGCCAGCTGGCCGGCATTGTTGCTCCAGCGTCTGGATCCGGTGCTGTATGACCAGCTCCAAAATGGGGTATTGCAAGCCTCGGAAACCTTTAATCTGGCAAAGGTCAATTGCGAGGACATTGTCAATAAGATCAGCAAATCATCGGAGAATGATGGCTGGGCCAGTATGGCGCAATCGGAATACTGGGTTGGGGAATCCAATACAGCGGATCCTGAAATTGTGGAAACCGAGAAAAATGCTGAAACGGATGGCCGTAATAACGGCGTCACCTGGATTGGGGGCGCTAAGGCTGGTGGTGCCGGTCAGCCACCAATCAAACTGCACGAAGAGACCAGTATGGCGGGTTACAACCTGTTGCTGCGCCGCAATGCGGATGATACAAGCAATGTGACACCAGCCGCCTGTACGGGCGCACCCGTGTGTGAAACCTGGGCATCCCCTGCACAGGCCGCCGAGTGGGTGACGGATGTGATTGGCGATAAAGAGATACGCACGTGTGACAACTGCGACAAACTCAAAGCCAGAATCGGCATGGGCATTCATCGCAAGGTCGAGGATGAAAAAGTGCTCATTCAAGCCGGTCTGGTTGATCTGGTCAATGGCACTACCCCCATGATCCCTGCTGCACTTGACAATGTGCGGGGCGGATCGGGGTTTCCAGTGACGCGCCAGCTCATAGAAGCCATCCGTGAAGAAGACAACCCGGCCGGCATTGTTGACCGACTGTCCGCAGAACTGGCGGTCAGCCGCACTATGGATCGAGCGCTGATGGCGCGCCGCATCCTGCTGGCCGGCATGAAAGACTCGGATGTCGCCAATAACGATAACGCCATCAAACCCCTGCTCGAAGCCGTCAATGAACTCAATGACGAGATACAAAATGCTGTCTTTGAGATTGATGTGCGTACAAAAATCACCTCCAATACCGCCGTACAGCTTCTGCGCCGGGCGCGCATGCGCGAAGCGGTGCCGGTGATTGAACAACCGGCGCCACAGACCATTCGTGATGGTGCGACACCCTGATGGCGACAGACAAACGCCATCCATCCCTGACACGGCGTTTGGGGAAAAATCTGGGTAAAGGGCTAGTCTTTATGGTCGCCCTCGTTGCTCTGATGGCACTGCTGATGTTTTTTGTCTTCCCCAATCAACAGGGTATCGCCGATGCCCGGCAGTCACTGGACAGTATCAGTGTCTGGTTGTCTGGCTTGCGGCTGGGTTTGATTGCCCTGCTCTGGTGGTTCTGGGATACGCTTTTTGGCTGGTATTTTAATGATCAGGAAAGCGCCTCCCAGGTTGAAGCGCTGGCCACCATCAAAACCCAACGCCATACCCTCTGCGGCCTGTTGCTGGCCATTGAAATCATCCTGGTACAGAACGTGTTCGCCACCGTCTGGGGCTGGATACAGTAAGCAAAAAACACGAATCACGAATCACTGAAATATTGACACACCAAAAAAGACAAAAAGATGAAGAATCGAGGGGTTATAAAACATGGGCGTATCCAGTTATTTTGAATTTATCACCACCCTGTTTGGCTGGATCCTGTACGACAATTTATGGTCTGTGCTGGCAGCCTCCGGGCTAGTGTATGTTCCGTTTATTGTCATTATCATCAGCAGCATCGCCCAGGCTAAAAAAGGCGGTGATGATGAGGGCTCTGCGGCCAAGCAATCGCTGAAAAACATCGAGGTCGATGTGATGATCGGTATTGTGGTGATGTTCATCGCTGCGATCCCTTTCTCCAATGTCCAGTTAGGCAATATGCAGTATGTCAAACCGACCCTGGATTGCGCGGTACAAAATGACATCGCCGCCGGGACTATCCCAGGCACTGTGACCGGGACGAATACCGGTACCTCCTATGACAACACCCTGGCATCGATCTCTGGGCAGACGGGCCGTATTCCGATCTGGTGGGGTTTTGTGCATACGATGACCAAAGCCATTGTCAGCGCCAGTGTCGCCAGCATCCCCTGCTCCGGCAATATGGCAGCGGTGAACTTTCGCCTGGAAAATGATCACATTGATGATCCCCGTGCCCGACGGGAGCTAGGTGAGTTTATGGCCGACTGCTATATGCCGGCCAAATCGCAATTTATTCGCAAGGAAACCGCCGGCTTATCGGCCGCCGATCAAGACTCTATTGACTACATCGGCTCCGACTATTTTTTAACGGCCCCAGGGTATTACAATAATTTCTACGCCAAAAAGGCCAACCCCAACTTTGCCTTTGATCCGATTCGGGATGCGGGTTTTGAAACCGATGCACCGGCTGGCCACCCGACCTGTACGCAGTGGTGGCGTGACCCGGCCAACGGCATTCGAAAGCTGTTGCTTGATAACATCGATCAGGCAAACCGCGATGAATACGTCAATGACCCCAACAACCTGATCCAGCAGGCCACGCCGGGCAGGAATCTGAGCATCGCGCAACGTCAAGAGGTGCTGTTGCGCAAGTTTGTGGCCATTAAAAATGCGCAGAACAATGCCTTTGGCGATGGCCGCCTCAGCACCGGCTACAACACCTCAATCAGTGAGAAACTGAATTCTGATGATAGCCTGTTAACCAAGGCCGTGTCGTTTGCCATTGATGGCAGCGTCAAAGCCATGGCCGCCTACGGGGCCGCCCAAGCCATACCCGGCCAGCTGGCCGCCGGTGAAATGCTCAAAGAAGGCGCTCCGATCTTTTTATCGTTAATCCTCATGGGCTTTGTCAGCATTCTGCCCTTTTTGATGGTGTTTTCCCTGTACAGCCTGTCGTCGTTGATGACACTGACCATGGTGTTTTTTGGGCTCAATATGTTCTATCTGATGTGGGGCATTGCGTTCTGGGTCGATAATCATTTAACCACCGCGCTTTCCCAGGGCTACAGTCTGGGGGCCGGGATCTTCA
>JAZGGH010000087.1:0-26964 GCA_036480335.1 Gammaproteobacteria bacterium
AGTTTGTGCGGTAGAATATTCATAGGCCTTGTTTGTTTCCCCTGTTGGGTGATGGTGTGTTTCGTCACAAACCATTATACAGACAAGGCTTTTTTCATTTTCGTCTTTTCTATGTGCGGATCAGGGGGAATGGATTAATTCACAAACTTACATCTGTACGCTCAGAATTAGTCGGTTAGTGACCTTTAATTATAAACGTTGGAAATTTAACATCGGAAAACTTATGAAACCATTTAAATCAAAAATGAAAAGCGTATTAACACTAATCGTTCTTCTAGTCGCTGCCATTTATCAACACTTTCAAGGTAATGTACCCTCTACAAAACAAACAGATAGTTCAACATCAACAACCCAGAATTCAGGAACACTATGGAAAGCCAATCAGTGGATAACAATTGAAGGAAAGGTATCACGGCTATTACACGATGATAATATCGGATCACGCCATCAGAAGTTCATCATCAGGCAGAATGATGGATCCACCCTCCTTGTTGCGCATAACATCGATCTTGCCAAACGCATCCCTCTTCAAAAGGGCGACAGCATAAAATTACGCGGACAATATGAAACAAATGACCGTGGTGGTTTGGTTCACTGGACACATCATGACCCAATGAAATCTGGAAGCGCAGGCTGGATAGAGCATCAGAATAAACGCTACGAATAAGGGTCATCTGCACTGCATACCTCCACTATATATAATAATAGATCAATAAAAAACGCCCGGATAACCGGGCGTTTTTACAGCTTGTTATATATAAAAACTGCGTTTACAGACTAACACCTAATGCTTCAAGTGTTTTCATGGTTATACCACCCGTTGGCAGACCTTTCTTGGTCTGAAATGCCTTGATTGCAGACATGGTCTGACCACCAAGAACTCCATCAATGGGTCCTGGATTCTGGCCAGCACCTTTCAATGCTTTCTGAATACGACGTACTGTATTGGCAGTAGCATTTGTTTTGCACAATACTGGCCGCCATTCAATTCTACCTTCGCTAACTTTCTGACGTTTAGTCACCGTTGTATATGTAGCAGGAATCGGTGTCGTCATAGTTTTAGGCGGCTCAACGATTTTCTTAACTTTAAGGGTTTTATACTCTGCAGGAATATCGATTTTGCGAGTCGTTGGCGGCGTCTTCATTATCTTTTTCTTGACCGTTTTATATTCGGCAGGAATTTCAATTTCTCTGGTACCGCCTTTATCAACCAAAACACGTTGATGAATTGTTTTATAGGTTGCCGGAACGGTTACGAGACACATGATTTCACCAGTAGACTCATCAATCCTGGTTACGTTACTACCACCAGAAGCCGGCCCAAGCAAACCTGATCCTTTTTTCCATATCGTTGTTTCAGGCTTATCCAGCACTTTTTCGGTTACAGTTTTATACGTTGGTGGCACAACCTCAACACGCTTGCCAGGCGGCTTGACCATCACTTTTTCAGTTACCCACTCGTATACTGCAGGAATGACTTCAAGCCTTTCAGATGCCGCTTTAACCAGTACCTCTTCAGTACCCCATTCATATTTAGCTGGGATCACCGAGATTTTCTCAGATGCTTCACTTTTCAACACTTGCTCAGTTGAAGTGTCATAGGTCGGTGAAATAAATACACGCGCATAACATTCGCCAGGACGTGCATTGGGTGGGAACAGGTCAGTACTGCCCGAAGAAGCAGAAGCACTGGCAACAGGCGGCGCTGTAGCCGCAGAAGACTGCAGTGACTGAACACGTGCACGTTCGCTTGCAAGTTCGCCTTCAAGACTGGATACCTTGCTTTCCAGGGTAGACAGCTCAGCTGAACCAGCACCTGCACTTGTTTCCGAAGTTGTTGACTTGGTTTTTCCCATACTGGAACAACCAGCGATGGATAAACTGGTAATAACAGCTAATGCAACCAGTGATCGTTGATTATTGAGTTTCATTTCTGATCTCCTCACGTTAAAGAAAGTTCATGCTACAAATTTATACTTACATTTACTCAGCACAGAATTTATGTATTCCATACATCGAAATTAGTTCATATCGCTCAAACCCATGCAGTATAAGGCCGTTACACAAACTAACGCAACGATTTACAAGCAATTAACTTCCTGAATGAGGTATAGCCATAACAAATGTGACATTAGTTTACGAAGCACCGATAGCCTACCATCTATCCCATATTGAGCGGGATAGCAATATTACCGTCAAGCAATCTATTTTCGAGTATAACTATGCCAAATTATACATACGTAACTTCAAGAATCTCAAGATCTCGCGCACCATTGGGTGCCTGCACCGTTGTAATATCGCCTTCAGATTTCCCAATCAATGCACGAGCAATGGGGGAACCGAAGGAAATCAATCCAGACTTGATATTCGCTTCATCCTCTCCAACTATCTGGTACGTAATTTCTTCATCATTACTTTCATCGTATATTTTCACCGTTGTACCAAAGACAATCTTGCCTCCTGCATCTAATGTAGTGATATCGATGATATTCGCATTCGATAATTTGCCATCAATCTCTTTTATTCTGCCTTCGGCAAAACTCTGTTGTTCCCGGGCTGCATGATATTCAGCATTTTCCTTGAGATCACCGTGGGCACGTGCCACTGCAATCGCCTCAATTATTCTTGGCCTGTCAACCATTTTCAAACGCTGTAATTCCTCGCGTAATTTATCAGCACCACGCCTGGTTAATGGGACTTTATTCATGCCAATTGCTCCTGATGAAGATCCTGTAAACGTTCAACTGCTCCTGTATCTTTACAAACCAATGCCATACTTGTGGCCTGGGCATGAGCAATTGTCGTACTGTATGCTACCTTATGCTGCAATGCAGCCCCCCTGATCGTATAGGAATCGGCGATGGCCTGTTTACCTTCCGTTGTATTCACAATCAGGTCAATCTGGTCATTTTTAATCATATCAACAATATGCGGCCGGCCTTCCAACACCTTATTCACTACCTGACAATCGGTACCAGACTCCTGGATGGCTGTCGCTGTACCCCGTGTTGCCAGAATATTAAAACCTAATTGATCAAGTTTCTTAGCAATACTGACTGCCGCCGCCCTGTCAGTTTTTCGGACACTGATAAACACACTGCCTTTTGCAGGAAGATCCACACCACTACCCATCTGAGCTTTGGCAAAGGCTTCACCAAATGTTCTGCCAACGCCCATAACCTCACCTGTAGATTTCATTTCCGGTCCCAGCAATGGATCCACACCCGGGAATTTTACAAATGGAAATACCGCTTCCTTGACAGAGTAATATGTCGGAATACGTTCTTCAGTTGCTGATTGCTCAATCAGGGTTTTTCCAATCATGCATCGCGCTGCAATTTTTGCCAGCTGGTAACCCGTCGCTTTTGATACAAAAGGGACTGTTCGTGAGCCACGTGGATTAACCTCAAGAATATAAATATCATCACCCTGTATTGCAAATTGGGCATTCATCAGCCCAACAACGTTCAATGCCTTTGCTAAAGCCACCATCTGTTCACGTAAACGCGTTAAAATTTCTGCTGCAAGACTATATACGGGTAACGAACAGGCCGAATCTCCGGAATGAACCCCGGCCTGCTCAATGTGTTCCATGATACCGCCAATCAAAACATTTTCACCATCACAGATAGCGTCAACATCAACTTCAACAGCATCATTCAGAAAACGATCCAGCAACACAGGTGAGTCGTTGGAAACACTCACAGCCTCGGTCATATAGATTTTCAGATCATCCTGATTGTGAACGATTTCCATGGCGCGGCCACCCAGCACATATGATGGGCGGACAACCAGCGGGTAACCAATTTCTTCCGCTAACAGCAGGGCTTCTTCCGCACTACGTGCAGTACGGTTTGGTGGTTGCAACAGTCCAAGCTGATTGACCAACTGCTGAAAACGCTCACGATCTTCAGCCAGATCAATTGAATCAGGCGTTGTGCCGATAATGGGTGCACCAGCCGCTTCAAGATCCCGTGCCAACTTGAGAGGAGTTTGCCCACCGTATTGCACAATGACACCTTTTGGCTTCTCAATGTGAATAATTTCCAGCACGTCCTCCAATGTCAAAGACTCAAAATAGAGCCGATCAGAGGTATCAAAATCGGTTGAAACCGTTTCCGGATTACAGTTAACCATAATGGTTTCATAACCATCATCCCGCATCGCCAATGCTGCATGCACGCAACAGTAATCAAATTCGATCCCCTGCCCGATACGATTAGGCCCACCGCCAAGTACCAGTATTTTATCCCGCTGTGTAGGTCTGGATTCACATTCTTCTTCGTAAGTGGAATACATGTAGGCGGTATCTGTAGCAAATTCGGCTGCACAGGTATCGACACGTTTATATACTGGCCGAACATTCAGTTCATGACGTTTTGCGCGAACAGCATGTTCATCCACACCCAGTAAATCGGCCAGTCTGCGGTCAGAAAAGCCTTTCTGTTTCAATCGAAACAGCGTTTGCCGTTCCAGACCAGCCAGATCCATTTTCCTGACATCAGCTTCATGTCGAACAAGATCTTCAATCTGTATCAGGAACCAGGGATCAATCCGCGTCAACTCATAGACGTCATCCAGACTCAAGCCGAGACGAAAGGCATCTGCTACATATAAAATACGCTCAGAACTGGCAGCCTGAAGCTCCCGACGGACCAGACTAAGCGCGTCATTCTGATCGCTCCCGACTTTTTCGTTAAAACCGTCTATCCCGGTTTCCAGGCCACGTAAAGCTTTTTGCAACGATTCCTGAAATGTTCGCCCTATCGCCATCACTTCTCCGACTGACTTCATCTGGGTAGTCAAACGAGCATCGGCCTGTGGAAATTTCTCAAAGGTAAATCTGGGGATTTTTGTCACTACGTAGTCGATAGAAGGTTCAAAAGAAGCGGGTGTCGCACCACTCGTGATATCATTTTTCAATTCATCCAGTGTATAGCCAATGGCAAGCTTGGCAGCCACTTTGGCAATCGGAAAACCTGTCGCCTTTGAGGCCAGCGCAGACGAACGCGAAACACGAGGATTCATCTCAATGATAATCATGCGTCCATTTTCGGGATTAATCGCAAATTGCACATTAGAGCCACCCGTATCAACACCGATTTCACGCAACACCATCAGTGAAGCGTTACGCATGATCTGGTATTCCTTGTCCGTTAATGTCTGTGCAGGCGCCACAGTAATCGAATCTCCGGTATGAATACCCATTGGATCAAAATTTTCAATGGAGCAGATAATAATGCAGTTATCCTGGCGATCCCTCACCACTTCCATTTCATATTCTTTCCAACCAAGGATAGACTCTTCGATCAACAGTTCATTGGTCGGTGACAGGTCAAGGCCGCGCTCGCAGATCTCCACGAATTCATCCTTGTTATAGGCAATGCCACCACCACTACCGCCCATGGTAAATGAGGGGCGAATCACCGTAGGATAACCAACCTGAGCCTGAACCTGGAAGGCCTCCTCCAGACTGTGCGCAACAGCGGCACGTGGCATGTCGAGACCGATTTTTTTCATCGCAGTACGGAACTGATCACGGTCTTCCGCTTTATCGATGGCTTCTCGATTAGCGCCAATCATTTCCACATGATGCTTTTCAAGCACGCCTTCCCGCGCAAGATCCAGAGCACAGTTGAGCGCTGTTTGCCCACCCATGGTGGGCAAAATGGCATCCGGTTTTTCTTTCTCAATAATTCTGGCAACTGTCTGCCATTGTATCGGTTCGATATAGGTTGCATCAGCCATGCCCGGATCCGTCATGATCGTCGCTGGATTGGAATTAACCAGAATAACTCTGATGCCTTCTTCACGCAGAGCCTTGCAGGCCTGTGCACCAGAATAATCAAATTCACAGGCCTGACCAATCACAATCGGACCGGCACCAATAATCAGGACGCTTTTAATATCAGATCGTTTAGGCATAGTTATTCTTGTCGTTATCAGGAGATAGAAGACAGTGCATTTTAATTGTTCGCTCTCTTCATCAGATCAATAAAATCATCAAACAAAGGGGCAACATCATGAGGACCAGGACTCGCTTCCGGGTGACCCTGAAAACCAAAAGCCGGTTTGTTATTTCGGCGCAGACCCTGCAGCGACTGATCGAACAGGGATCGATGTGTCACCTCAAGACAATCAGGTAAAGCATGCTCATCGACTGCAAAACTGTGGTTCTGGCTGGTAATGGCCACCGCCTGTGTTTTCAGATCCTGAACCGGATGATTTGCTCCATGGTGACCAAATTTCATTTTTATGGTCTTTGCGCCACTCGCCAGAGAAAGCAGCTGGTAACCGAGACAGATACCAAAAACAGGAATCTCCGTTTCAAGAACTTCCTGTATTGCCGTGATTGCATAATCACAGGGCTCAGGATCACCCGGACCATTCGACAGGAAAACTCCGTCTGGCGCCATCGCCAGCACTTCTTTTGCAGGTGTCTGTGCAGGAATAACAGTAATTTTACAACCACGATCTACCAGCATTCTCAGAATGTTACGCTTGACACCGAAATCGTAAGCAACGACATGGTAATCGAACTCTTCCCTGTCACTGCCCAATCCTTTGCCTAGCGTCCAGCTACCCTGTCGCCATTCATAGCGCTCAGCAGTTGTCACTTCTTTGGCCAGATCCATCCCCTTAAGTCCGGGAAACTCTTTTGCCCGCTTTAGTGCCTCATCCTCATTAAGCGATTTGTCGGCAACAAGACAGCCATTCTGGGCGCCTTCTTCTCTCAAAATACGGGTCAGGCGACGGGTATCAATATTCGCTATACCCACCAGCTTGTTCCTGGTCAGGTAGTTCTGCAAAGAATCCTGGCTGCGCCAGTTACTGACAAGCAGGGGTAAATCCCGAATAATCAGACCAGCAGCATGAATTGATGATGATTCTTCATCATCGGAATTAACGCCAACATTACCTATGTGGGGATACGTCAGGGTAACTATTTGTTTCGCGTAAGAAGGATCTGTCAAAATTTCCTGATAGCCGGTCATGGCAGTGTTAAAAACCACTTCGCCAGTAGTCACTCCCTGAAAGCCAATTGATACCCCATGAAACAGACTGCCATTTTCCAGCGCCAAAAAGGCCGAATTGTTCAAAGGTACCTCCACCAGGCTCAATAAAACTCTTGAACTACCAAAACGGTAATTCTATATCAAGAGTCAGAAATCAGAATGCCGCAATTGTAAATCAAAGTCAGGCAGCAGCCAAGATAAAACATGGCAGAATGGCATTCTTTTCAGGAGTTTTGGCTGTAAACACCCAGCTCCTTCATTACATCCTTGGGCCAGCGGCGTTTGGTACAAAGCCAGTGTTCTGGATGTGTTCGAACAAACCCGGCAATCACTCGGTTCATTTCCGTTGTTATCGCCCTGATCGCCTCTTCTTTTGGTGCAGAACTGTACTCAGCAACTTTTATCGCGGGATGAAAAAACACCCTGAACCGACTCCCCTCAAGCCTTTCCGTAACCACTGGGATGATATCAACACCTGCTTTAAGCGCAAGCCAGGCAGGCGCTGTTGTGGTCGTCGCATCAGCACCAACAAAAGGGAACAGATCACCATCGTCAACTCGTACATCCACATGCAAACCCACGGAACGACCTTTCCTGAGATTGCTATACATTCGTCTTAATGCATTCTGTTTGGTGATAAACCCTGCCCCCATGAATGCCCGCCTGGCTTGCACCATTTTTTCCAGATGCACATTGTCAAACGGACTGTAAACAAGATCGATCGGAAAACCATTTGCCTGGATGGCATAGCCAGCCACTTCCCAGTTCCCCAGATGAGCGGCAACAAAAATAAACGGTTTTTTTCTGGACAGAAACTCTGGATCCTTATTGATATCGACCAGTTCAATAGTTTGAGAGGATGGATCTCGCCCCAGTTTTTTCAGATGTGGAAACTCAGCCAGAACCGCACCCAGATTCCCCCAGGCTTGAATGGCAAGCTGATGAATTTCTTCAAACGATTTTTCTGGACAAACCATCCGCAGGTTGGCAATAACGTGTTTGTGTTTCTGTGTTTTTGGACCAAGCCAGGCCATGAAACGGTGACCAAGAGCAGAAGCTTTCGGCTGGGAAAATCGAGAAACAATCAGCCAGTATAAACCCAGCATTCCACTTTCCAGCAACCAGCCAAGATGAATCAGAAGCGGCGATTTTGTTCCTTTCCAGACCAGCCTGGCCATTTACCTCAATGTCCCTGTAAACCCAGAACATCACGCATATCAAACAAACCTGCAGATTGATTTTTTAACCAGCCTGCTGCACGCACTGCTCCCTTAGCAAAGGTCATGCGACTGGATGCCTTATGCGTGATTTCAATCCGTTCACCTTCAGCAGCAAACATCACAGTATGTTCGCCGACAATGTCACCGGCCCGAATCGTTTCAAATCCGATAGTTTTCCTGGCTCGCTCACCCGTTTGTCCTTGCCGTCCATAGACAGCGCAATCTACCAGATTCCTGCCCAGGGTTTCAGCAATGACTTCCCCCATCCGCAATGCTGTTCCTGAAGGCGCATCGACTTTGTGACGGTGATGTGCTTCGATAATTTCGATATCAACAGTATCGCCCAATACGCTGGCAGCCATTTTCAGCAACTCAAGACAAAGATTGACGCCAACACTCATATTTGGGGCAAACATAATAGCGATAGATTCTGATGCTTCCTCCAACAGCTGTTTGTGCTGATCATCCAGTCCAGTGGTCCCTATCACCATCTGCTTACCTTCTGCTTTACAGACCGCAAGGTTACTCATGGTGACTTCTGGCCGGGTAAAATCAATCAACACATCAAAATTATCACTGACGGATGCCAGTTCAGATGCCAACAGAATCCCTGTCGAACCGATTCCCGCAACCAGGCCAGCATCACTGCCCAACAAATCATGATTTGCATGTTCCAGCGCTGCTGTAAATTCAACGCCATCAGTATGCTTGCAGGCCTTTATCAGACTCCGTCCCATCCGTCCCGCCGCACCAGCAATACCAATTCGCGTCATCGTTTATCCTTTCATGCTTTCAAAAAAGTTTTTAACTCCATCCACCCAGGAAGACGCCTTCGGACTATGATGGCCACTCCCTTTCAAGCTGACATCCAGATCTCGCAACAGTGTTTTCTGTTCATTATTCAACTTAACTGGCGTTTCAATAGTGACCTTGCAAAGCAAGTCACCTGTTGTACCACTACGCACTGGCTTGACGCCCTTGCCACGAATTCGAAACATTTTCCCCGTTTGTGTTTCAGCGGGAATACGCAATGAAACACGTCCGTTGAGTGTTGGCACTTCAAGCTCTCCACCCAGTGCTGCAGTCATAAAACTGATGGGCACCTCGCAATACAGATGACTATCATCACGCGTAAAAATGGGGTGATCCTTTACCTGAATCTGGACATACAGATCACCAGGCGGGCCACCATTTTCACCCAGCTCACCCTCATTCGCCAGGCGAATACGATCACCGGTATCAACGCCTGCGGGCACCTTCACAGAGAGCGTTTTCTGCTCCTTAATCCGGCCTTCGCCATGGCAATCATTGCAGGGATCACTGATAACTTTACCTGTTCCCTTACACTGTGGGCAGGTTTGCTGCACAGAAAAGAAACCCTGCTGCATCCTTACCTGGCCGTGGCCCTGACAAGTTGTACAGGTTGTTGGGGTGGTACCCTTTTTAGCACCACTGCCATCACAGGTTTTACAGGCAACATAGGTGGGCACACGTACCTTAACGGTAGAACCCGCAACAGCGTCTTCCAATGAAACTTTAAGGTTATAACGCAAATCAGAACCACGATAGACGCGTGGCCCACCCCCTCTGGCGCCACCCCCCCCACCAAAGATATCGCCAAAAACATCGCCGAATACATCACTAAAATTGCCTCCACCAAAGCCACCCGCCTGGCCAGCTCCCATTGACGGGTCAACACCTGCATGGCCGAACTGATCATATGCTGCTCGTTTCTGGGAATCGGACAGCACTTCCCAGGCTTCCTTGGCTTCCTTGAACTTGGCTTCCGCCGTATCATCATCAGGATTTCGATCCGGGTGATATTTTCTCGCTGCCCGTCTGTATGCGGTTTTCAGTTCAGCATCACTGACTGTTTTCTTGACTCCGAGAATGTCATAGTAATCTTTTTTTGCCATAGCTCTTATTACGCGTAGTTACCAAATACCAAAAAAGGAAAATCCGGGCCAGTTTCCTGCCCGGATTTTTTAATACCACTGATCAAAAACGATTATTTATCATCCTTGACCTCTTCAAACTCCGCATCAACCACATCATCATCGGAACTATCACCTGCAGACGTCGCTTCTTCGCCAGCACCCGCTTCAGCAGCACCCTTATCAGCATAGAGTTTTTCAGCCAGCTTACCAGACAACTCACCCAAAGCCTGTGTTTTGGTTTCAATTTCGGCCTTGTCATCACCTTTCATCGCTTCCTGAAGCGTTGAAATTGCATCATCAATTGCCTGTTTTTCGTCAGCTGTTACCTTGTCGTCGCCAAGATCCTTGATGGATTTCTGCGCCGCATGTATCAAATTATCCGCCTGATTACGGGCATCCACCAGTTCATGCAGCTTACGATCTTCATCTGCATGGGCTTCGGCATCCTGAACCATCTTTTCGACTTCGTCATCAGACAGGCCACTTGATGCCTTGATCACAATATTCTGTTCTTTACCGGTGCCCTTGTCCTTTGCAGAAACATTCAGAATACCATTTGCATCGATATCGAAAGCCACCTCAATCTGTGGTACACCGCGAGGAGCCGGAGGAATATCTGTCAGATCAAAACGCCCAAGAGACTTGTTACCCGTGGCAACTTCACGTTCGCCCTGTAACACGTGAACAGTCACAGCACTCTGATTTTCATCAGCGGTGGAGAAAACCTGTTGCGCCTTGGTCGGTATGGTCGTATTTTTATCGATCAGCTTGGTCATCACGCCACCGAGAGTTTCAATACCCAGTGACAGTGGCGTTACATCGAGTAACAACACATCCTTAACTTCACCACCCAGCACACCGCCCTGGATTGCAGCACCTACGGCAACCGCTTCATCCGGGTTAAGATCCTTACGTGGCTCCTTACCAAAGAACTCTTCAACGGCTTCCTGAACTTTAGGCATTCTGATCTGGCCACCCACAAGGATAACGTCATCAATCTCACTAGCCGATAGTCCAGCATCCTTGAGAGCAGTCTTGCATGGACCAATGGTACGGACAATAAGATCCTCGACCAATGCTTCGAGTTTGGCACGATTAATTTTGATATTCAGATGCTTCGGGCCCGAAGCATCTGCCGTAATATAAGGCAGATTCACATCTGTTTGCTGGCTTGAAGACAATTCAATCTTGGCTTTTTCAGCCGCTTCTTTCAAACGCTGCATCGCCAGAGCATCACCGCGCAGATCAATTCCCTGATCCTTCTTAAATTCATCAGCCAGATAATCGATCATGCGCTTGTCAAAATCTTCGCCACCGAGGAAGGTATCACCATTTGTGGAGAGCACCTCAAACTGATGTTCGCCATCAATTTCAGCAATTTCGATGATTGAAATATCAAAGGTTCCGCCGCCCAGATCATACACGGCAATTTTGACATCCCCACGCTTCTTGTCCATACCATAAGCCAGCGCTGCTGCAGTTGGCTCGTTGATAATACGCTTTACTTCCAGCCCAGCAATCTTGCCCGCATCCTTGGTAGCCTGGCGCTGGGAATCATTAAAATAAGCAGGTACTGTAATAACAGCTTCTGTTACTTCCTCGCCCAGATATTCTTCGGCGGTTTTTTTCATTTTTTGCAAAATTCGCGCAGAAACTTCAGGCGGCGACATTTTAGTGCCATTGACATTGACCCAGGCATCACCATTGTCGTTTTTTACAATTTCGTAAGGCACAAGGTCAAGATCCTTCTGGACTTCATCGTCTTCAAAACGACGCCCGATCAGGCGTTTGACAGCAAATATCGTATTTTCCGGATTAGTGACTGCCTGGCGTTTTGCCGCCTGACCAACCAGCACCTCATCACCGTCAGTAAAGGCAACAATAGACGGAGTCGTACGATCACCTTCGCTATTCTCAATCACCTTGGGCTTACCCGCTTCCATGACGGCCACACAGGAATTGGTGGTACCAAGATCTATTCCAATAATTTTACCCATATTCTTAAATCTCCAAAAATTATATAATCAATATTCTATGACCACCTACATTGGGGCAGCCGATGGCAATTTCAAGCCTGTTCGTCCAACTGGGCACCTTTTTCTGTCGATGCCTGTTTTGAGACGATAACCATTGCTGGACGAATCAATCGATCATTCAACAAATAGCCTTTTTGCATCACAGCGATAACGGTATTCGGATCGACATCAGAACGCTCCTGCATGGACATCGCCTCATGATATTCTGGATTAAATTTATTTTTCAATGGATTGATTTCACTCACATTAAACTTTTTGAAAGCGTCAGAAAGCATTTTCAATGTAAGCTCAGAGCCTTCTTTTAATTTTTGCATATCCGCCGTTTCTTCAGAGGCCGCCGTGATTCCCATTTCAAGACTATCCTTGACACCAAGCAGCTCAACAGCAAACTTTTCCAGACCAAATTTATGTGCATTCGCAACATCACGTTGGTTGCGTTTGCGTAAATTCTCAAGATCTGCCTGCAACCTCAAACATTGATCACGATTCTCCTGCACATCCGACAGCGCCTGATCAAGCTGATCCTGCGCTTCGACAGGGTCAACATCCACCAATGCTGGATCAATTTCACCATCAACACTACCCGCATCTGCCGGTGCATCCACAGGCTGTTGCTCTTTATCCATTTCTGATCGAGTATCAGAACTCATTCATTTATCCTCATAATTCAATATCTTATCATAATATATCAATAACAGCCTGGCATTCAGGGCCGCAAAACTTCATAAATCCTGTCCACACCATGGGGCTTAATTTCTGGGATTCAAGGCTGCCGTTAAAATTTTTGCAGTGGCATCCACAATCGGAATCACTTTCTGGTATGCCATACGAGTTGGGCCAATAATACCCAGCACGCCAATAATATCTCCATCTGCTGAATAAGGCGCGGTCACCAGACTACATTCATCCAGCAACTTGTATCCCGATTCTTCACCAATAAAAATCTGCACACCCTGATTTTCGATGCATTGATCGAGCAACTTCACCAATTGACATTTTTCTTCAAAAACCTCGAACAAATGCCGCAGCGAAGACACATTACAAAGTTCTTCAAAATCCAGCAAGTTTGTTTGACCAGCCAGAACATAACTCTTCGGCTGCTCAACATCTGTTAATGCCCTGTCAGCCATATCTACCGCACTTTGCATCATGTGATTCAGCGAGTCTCTGGCTTCCTGCATCTCCCGGAGCAGTTTATTGCGTACTTCGGACAATTGTTTACCTGCAAACTGCTCATTCAAATAACTCGACATTTCCTGTAATTCGGCTGTCGAATAATCACGTTCGGTGTGAATAATACTATTTTGCACATCTTCATTACTGTCTATCAGTACTGCCAGCACAGTGCGCCTGGACATCGAAAGAAACTCTACCCGTTGCAATGCCACACGGCTGCATTTTGGCAACATAACAATGCCCGCCATGTTGGTAACATGCGACAGCAAGCCTGAAGCCGATTCCAGTAACTGATGCGATTCAATATCTGCGGGTAATGACGAGCGCATTGTTTCAATCAATTTCTTGTCAAGAGGCTTGACAGTCAGCAATCCATCGACGAATACCCGATAACCGGAAACCGTTGGAATCCGACCAGCGGACGTATGCGGTGAACACACCAGCCCCATATCTTCAAGATCAGACATGACATTTCGGACTGTTGCCGCACTCAACTGGACGCCTGATTTTCGCGCAAGCGTACGCGAACCAACCGGATGACCATCCAGTATATATTGCTCGGTCAGCGCTTTTAACAGTCGCTGGGCACGTTCAGATAAATCGACTAAACCCGTCACTTAGCACTCACCATGAAAGAGTGCCAACAACGTACCAATAGATGGCAGATCTGTCAATTTAAATCATCAATCACTGATGAATAATTACAGTTGGCGCAGCCCTTCTGAATCGGTAGCATAGGCGCATCATCAAGCGAGCAAATAATATGCCTCTCGATTTCCGTAAAATTGCGCTGATTGGAAAATCTGGCGACCAGAAAGTCGCCGAAACTCTAGTAATGCTGATTGCCGACTTAAATCAACGAAACCTCGATATTATCCTTGATATTTCTGCGGCAAAATATTTTGAGAATCCTGCTTACCCGGTTTTGCAACATCCGGAGCTGGGAGAACAGGCCGATCTCGTCATTGTCGTCGGCGGTGATGGGACTTTGCTGGGGGCGGCTCGCAAACTTTCTGATACCAACGTACCCGTACTGGGCGTTAATCTTGGTCGCCTCGGCTTTCTGGCTGATGTTTCCCCAGATCAATGGCATGACACATTCACACACATATTTGCAGGCAAATACCAGGAAGAACACCGGATGCTGTTACATGCCAGCATTCTGCGAAATAACGACATTATCGGTGAGAGCGATGCGCTCAACGATGTGGTCATCCATAAATGGGATATTGCTCGGATGATCGAGCTGGAAACAACCATCAACAAACGTTTCCTGCATTCACTGCGCGCAGATGGGCTTATTGTTGCCACCCCCACGGGTTCAACTGCTTATGCCCTGTCAGGCGGCGGCCCTCTTTTGCACCCGACACTGGAAGCCATTGTTCTTGTACCGATCTGCCCACACACACTCAGTAATCGGCCAATTGTCGTCAACAGCGCCTCTCAAATCGAAGTAACGGTACAGGGTGGCGAACACACGGAAGCTCAGGTAACCTTTGACGGTCAAATCAATATCCCGTTAAACCCAGGTGATGTCATTAGAATTGAGCAAAAACCACAACAGTTACGTCTTCTGCATCCAGAACACCACGATCATTTTCAAGTCATGCGTAATAAACTGCGCTGGGCTGAACAACCCTGAAAATTAATTGCCTACTAAACCTACTAAAGAGCCTTCTACCTATGAAAATCGCCTACATATTCACAACTCAGGGACATACTGTCTCATTCAAACTTGGAAAAATGATTCTGCCCCAACTCGAAACGGATAGCCACGGTGTCGAGGTTGTTGGTATGTTTTTCTTTGAGGACAACAATTATGTGCTCGTAAAAGACAACCCAATCGGTGAACGTCTGGCTGCTGTTGCCAGAAATAAAGGCATGCTACTGATGGGCTGCGATCAGTGTTGCGATGAACGTCAGATCACTAACAATTTGGTAGAAGGCGCAACTGTAGGTTGTTTTCCTGATCTGTATGCAGCACTGGCCGGCAGTCCACCTGATCAGGTTATTACCCTTTAAACTCATCCGAGCCAGGCAATGCTGACATCCCTGCATATTAAAGACTTCGCTATCATTGATGAACTGGAGATTGATATCTCCAGTGGCATGACGGTATTGACCGGAGAAACGGGCGCAGGCAAATCCATCCTTCTGGATGCTCTGGGCTTACTGCTGGGAGATAGAGCGGATTCTGACACGGTTCGCCATGGCTGCAAACGTGCCGAATTAAATGCACTGTTTGATCTTAGCCTGCTTGACAACGTCAGGCACTGGCTAACTGAACATGCCCTCGATCAGGGCGATGAATGCATATTGCGGCGCGTTATTATGGGCGAAGGACGTTCACGAGCCTATATCAATGGCACTCCCGTACCTGCACAATCCTTGCGCTTACTTGGCGAACAGCTTGTGGATATTCATGGACAACATGAACATCAGTCATTAATGAAGCGCAGCACTCAGCGCGAATTGCTCGATAACTATGGGAACCACCATAAAATCCTGCAACAATTGCAAACCCGTTTTCTGAGCTGGCAAGACTGCGACCTGAAAATTAGCGAAATACTTGGCCAGGACACCGACAGAGAGTCGAGACTGGAATTTCTACGCTTTCAGCTGAATGAACTGGACGAAATGGCGCTCGAAGACGGTGAAATTGAAACATTGCAGGATGAACTAAAACGCCTGTCAAATGCGGAACGTTTACTATCCAGCAGCCAGGAAGGCCTGGATCTACTGTTTGACAATGAGAACCTGAATGCACATGACCTGATCAGCAAAACATTAGCAACACTGGATGAACTCGGCAAGCTGGATGAAACACTCACAACTCTCCACGAACCGTTAAATACTGCCCTGATTCAGATAGAAGATGCTGTCGAACGCCTGCGTGACTATCGTGATCACCTGAA
Organism: Gammaproteobacteria bacterium; assembly: GCA_036480335.1. Lineage (GTDB taxonomy): Bacteria > Pseudomonadota > Gammaproteobacteria > DSM-19610 > DSM-19610 > JAZGER01. Next base: position 16,301 of record JAZGGH010000087.1, read on the forward strand.
CCTGGAACCCGATAGACAACAAGTCGTTGAACAAAGGCTAGATATGGCTCATAACCTTGCCCGCAAGCACAGAACGGATGTCACTGAATTACTCTCGCTGCAACAAACATTGCAACATGACCTCGGACAACTCGAACAGGCTGAAGAAATACTGCAGTCTCTGGAAAAACAACGAGATAACGCCAGAGACGAATATTTTGACATCGCAGACACTTTGTATAAGAAGCGCCAGAAATCGGCAAAAAAATTATCATCCGCTGTTTCTGATTCCATGCAGGAACTCGGCATGACGAGTGGTCGTTTCATAGTCGATGTGCATAAACGTACGACCGATACTCCATCCAGGCATGGGATGAATGAGATAGAATTTCTGGTCACTGCCAATCCTGGCCAGCCTGAAAAAGCCATAACCAAAGTCGCTTCCGGCGGTGAACTTTCTCGCATCAGCCTGGCAATACAGGTCATAGCTGCAAAAGCCTTGCAAATCCCCACGCTAGTCTTCGATGAAGTCGATTCTGGCGTAGGTGGCAGTGTTGCCGAGACAGTGGGATATCAACTGCGCGCTCTAGGTACAAATCGGCAAGTACTCTGTGTTACCCATTTACCCCAGGTTGCAGCGCAGGGTGAGACACATTTGCAGGTTTCAAAAAAGGCCACCGACTCATCAACCAGAACGCATATTCAGCAATTATCTAACGAGCAACGCACTGAGGAAATAGCCCGTATGTTAGGCGGTCGGAAGATTACAAAATCGACAAGGCAGCACGCGAGAGAAATGTTGGGATTAACCACTACTGAAAAACAAATCAAAGGTTCGGCTTAATGACTCCCTGGTTAGGCATATCCAGCTTCACTCTTTCACCTGTCCGTCTAAACCGCAAATAATCTGCCAGTATTTCATCATGATCAAAAACCAGTTCCGGATAACTTTTCGACAAAAAATAATCCAGATTTACAGCATCATCCTGTGCACTGGCAATACCCGAAGCCTGAGCAATATACACCGCACTGACGGTGTGCATACGCTCATCTCGCCTCGGGTCCGAATAGCAACCAAGCAGTGTCTTTAGCTGAATATTCAGTGACGTTTCTTCCCTGGCTTCACGCATTGCAGCAATTTCCAGACGCTCACCAACATCCACAAATCCACCGGGTAGCGCCCAACCATGTGGAGAATATTTACGCTCAATTAAAACAATCGGATTTCCAGGACGATCAGTCATTTCAATAATGATATCGACAGTCAGTAATGGTGTAACCGGCATAGTCATCCAGAATCACTCCTAATCATTAAAGCCGTGGATTTTTGAATTGCGCAGTTGCCGCCGTGCCTTTTTATCTGGACGTCGCTCGGGGTGCGGCGCATTCGCTGCCATCAGTCTATGCTGTTCTCGTATTTGCTCACGCTTAAGGATGCTGTTTGCAGATTCTTCGTAAAGGGTCTGGGCAATACTGGCAGAACCTCGCCTTTCCGCCAACCCAAGCACCGTCAATTCAAATTTCATGCCTTCCTTAGTCACAGTAAGATGGTCGCCCACGTTGATGTTTTTTGCAGGCTTTATGCGCCGACCATTCAACTGCACTTTCCCGCCACCAACAGATTGTGCAGCCAAACTCCGGGTTTTATAAAACCTTGCTGCCCAGAGCCATTTATCAATACGGACGCTATCTACCATGTCAGAATTATTATCAGGTAAATTATTTAACAACTCTAGCTTCAATCACTGTAGATTGCAGCGTCGGCAATTGTTCGCGAGACAACCTGAGATCAAGATCAATCACTTTACTGGTTTCTCCCTTGAGAGTGCCACGTATCTCCATTTCACCGCTACGGGTTAGGCCAGCCTTATCCTTAAACTTTAATGCCACCACCATACCATTAACCGCTCTTGGCGTCGTATTGGTCAGTTGTACTTTCAAACGTCCGCGCTTATCAAGCCCGGTTTTAACTTTAATGTATTTTCCGGGGTTATTCTTTAAATCCATTTCCACCAGTGAGCCGTACGCAGACTTCCCGGTTGCCCCTTTGTCTGCAGCAGCCTTACTATAATATTTGACAGCAGCCTGTCTGTTACCTGACGTTCTGGCCAGATTACCCAAAGCATTATAAGCACCTGCAGTGGGCAATAATTTCACGCTTTTATCAAGATCGCTTTGTGCTGCAGAATAACTGCCCAATGCCTCGTTAACCAGGCCACGTTGCAAATAATAATAAAAGAAACCATCATTCAAAGATAATGCCTTGTCATAATGCCGTTTAGCATTACGAGGATTCTGCTTCTTCTTCTCAATGTCACCCAACAACGCATGAAAATGCCCTTCTCCGGGCTCTATACGAATCGCTTTCCTGACCAGATTAGCTGCCTGACCAGTATCACCATCAGCCAATGTCTTGCGAGCCTTGTCATAAGCTTCATAAGCCGGTTCATTTTTTTTCAGGCGCGCAATTTTCTGCTGATAACGCCGCACTCCTGCATCACCGCCTTTGGGTAACTGGGCAAGCATTATAATATTGTTTTGTACACGCTCAGGTGATGGAGGATGGCTGGCGAACAAACCCGTCAACCAGTCTTGTCGCTTACCCTCAGAAAGCCTGACAAACGTTTTCTGTAAATCAACAGCCCCCTGGGGGTCATAACCCACACGCGACATATAAATCATGCCATAATGGTCAGATTCTCTTTCGGCATCACGCCCATATTTTTTATTGATTAATTGCCCACCAACACTGGCACCCATCGCCGCCAGTTGTGCATAATCCTTGCCCTGAGCCGCGATCACTGTTGCCATCATAGCTCCTTGCAATAACATGCCACGTGACATACTGCGGGCGCCATGTTTTGCCGCTGCGTGGGTGATTTCATGCCCAAGCACTGCAGCCAGTTCAGCCTCACTGTTTAATTCGGTCAACAAACCACGGTTTATAACTATTTTACCCCCAGGCAATGCCCAGGCATTCGGTACAGAACTATTCAGTACCTTGAATTCATAGGGCAGCTTTCGGTCACTGACGGCCGCCAGTTTCTGGCCAACTTCACTCACATAGGCTGTAAGCTCTCTGTCTACGGTCAAATCGCCACCCTGTGCCTGACGCATAGGTGAATACTGAGTCTTGCCGATATTGATTTCCTGCTGTTCTGAAACCAGGCTTAATTCATTTTTCCCGGTAACAGGATTAACTGCACAGCCACCGAGAAAAATAGCCGCAATAAAGAAAAGTAATAATGATTTTTTCACGTATAACCTCTTATATAAAACTGTCAGATTATTCCCACAGACACTCAGATTCTGTGTGGGAGTGATAGTTCCTGTAATGCCAGCTACAACTCCAGAACCTCTGGCCAGCTTCTGTGTCGCCTCAGGGCCTCTACTTTGATGCGAATCTTCAGCAAATGGCTGACTATAATGTATATGCAATCCGCGCCTTGAATCTGAACAATTCAGGCTCAATTTGCTTCGTCCAGAATTAATCAGAAGGTTCCCTGACATTGATTATATGACATTCAGATAATTCCGAACACCAGCCAACATTACTAAATTAGCAATTAATGAAGAAATAAATCGCCTGAAGTGAAGCGTAATAATCGCAAGCAGATTCCACAGTAAGCACGAATGGTATCGAAAACAAATATTAGGCAAATCAGTACATAAAGAGTCGATATGTCCCCTATTTGTCCCCCTCCATCAATTAGCATTCATCATACTAACTAAAACTGCTAGCATCAGCCTATTTTCTATTGATACAAATCATTTGAATTAAATGTAAAATTGTGTAGACTTAATAGAAACGGACTGATTAAATTATTCATCCAAATAATAAACGAATGGGGGTAAAAAATAATGACCAATCCTGATGTTTTTTCAGAAATAGAGTCAAACGTTCAATCCTATGCTCGAGCCTTTCCTTGTATATTCGATAAAGCCTGTGGTGCAGAATTATGGGATATAGAGAACAACCGCTACCTGGATTTCCTGGCGGGTGCAGGCACTCTCAGCTATGGTCATAATAATCCAGTGTTTAAAAAATCATTGCTAGACTATATCGAAAGTGATGCTATAACTCATAGTCTGGATTTACACACGAAAGCCAAAAAGCGATTTCTTGAAGCTATGCGGGATATCATTTTCAAACCGCGCGGTCTTGACTATGTAATCCAGTTCACTGGCCCAACCGGAACCAATGCGGTTGAGGCTGCTCTGAAAATAGCCCGTAAAGTAACAGGTCGCACTAACGTCATCTGCTTTACAAATGGTTTTCACGGCGTATCAACGGGTGCCCTTGCAGCAACAGGCAACAAACACCATCGAGGTGCTGCCGGTATCCCCCTTTATGGCACAACGGTAATGCCATATGATCACTACTTTGAAAACGTCGAAACTATTGACTACCTCGAAAAAATGCTCCTGGACAACTCAAGTGGCGTGGATTTCCCTGCGGCTGTTATCCTTGAAACTGTTCAGGGCGAAGGCGGACTCAGAGCCGCGAGAAACGAATGGCTTCAACAGCTCGACTCACTCTGTAAAAAACATGAGATTCTGCTCATTGTGGATGATATTCAGGCAGGATGTGGTCGCACTGGCACATTTTTTAGTTTTGAAGATTCGGGTATCAAACCCGATATTGTGACCCTTTCAAAATCATTATCAGGTTACGGCATGCCATTTTCAATTGTACTGATGAACAGAGAAATCGATATTTGGGAGCCAGGTGAACATAATGGTACATTCCGAGGTAATAATCTGGCCTTTGTTACCGCCACAACCATGCTTGAAAAATACTGGAATAACGATGCATTTTCTAAAACTGTTCGCGAACTGAGTGAATATCTTGAAGTCCGTTTACAACTCCTGCTGGGAAAGTATACCCCACATTTCGTGGAAATTCGCGGCAGAGGAATGATGCGTGGTATCGTATGCCAGAATCCTCAACATGCCGCTTCACTCACAGCGAAAGCCTACCAGAAAGGACTGATCATTGAACGCTCAGGACCAGAAGATGAGGTCATTAAATTCCTGATGCCACTCACCATAACGCATGAACAACTCGAAGAAGGCATGGATATTCTTGAGGAATGCTGTATCCAGGAATTTGGTAGTAGCATTGTGAGTATTCTGGATGCCAAAACGGCGAAAATTGATAATCAGGATATTCATATCAATGAACAACTAGCCAGACGGTCTGAAAATAACAACCTCTCAGATGAAACACAAAAAATTTAACGTGGATTCACGCATTAAATCTTTTGTTTAATATTTATCTAGAGATAATTACTGTGTCTGTTATTTATTCTGCAATATTGTCCACCGCGCATTCAAAGGCATTATAAAAACTAATTTTCAGGTTGGATGACAATGAAAAATAACATTCTATTCTGTAAAGAATATGACAACAGAATACGCTGGAACAAAAAAGAACGTCTTAACCACTTGTTTGAGTATCGCTGTGACGATTTGCCAGGCAACCATCTCGCTGTCATCAGCGAGAATGCTTCATTTACCTACCGAGAACTGGATAATCGGGCTAACCAGACCGCTCATTACCTGCTTGCAGAGGGCATAAAAGCAGGTGACAGAGTCGGTATACTATTCGACAAATCAATCCATTCGTATGTCGGACTACTCGCCATTCTGAAAATAGGCGCTGCTTATGTCCCACTTGATGCCAGCTTTCCAGAAGACCGCATAAACTTTATTCTGCAGGATGCAGATATAAAAGCCATTATTTCTGTGGCTCAGTATAAGGAAAAATTCAAAGCAGCAAATCTCAAAAAGATTTATCTGGACAACTCTGAACAAAACATTACTGATAAAGCAACTACTCGACTGGAAACACGGGATACCTCTTCAGAAACTGATCAACTTTTCTATATTATTTACACCTCCGGAACAACGGGCAAACCTAAGGGTGTTGCTATCAATCACTCCGGGATATGCAACTTCGTCCGAGTCGCTGGAGAAGTGTATGGCATTAACGAAAATGACCGTTGCTATCAGGGAATGACCCTGGCTTTCGATTTCCATGTTGAAGATTTATGGGTACCACTGATAGCAGGCGCTACGCTCATTTCCGGAAAATCTGATATCAAGCTCTTCGGAGAGGATTTACATGCTTTTCTGAAAGAACAGCGCATTACTGTATTTCCCTGTGTGCCAACATTATGGGCAACCATTGAACAGGACTTGCCTGATGTACGCATCATCCTGCTTTCAGGTGAGTCAGTGCCGCATAATCTTGTGGTTAAATGGCATCGCCCTGGTCGTACGATTCTGAATGCTTATGGGCCTACCGAATGCTCGGTCAGTTCGACGCTACGGAAACTCGTGCCTGACAGCCCGGTCACCATTGGTACGCCATTACCCACATACATGGTCGTTATTCTTGATGAACATAATGATCAACTGATCGATGAACAAGGTGCCGTTGGAGAAATTGGTATTGCGGGTATTTCTCTCGCAGAAGGCTATCTAAACCGAGAAGCACTTACAAAAGAAAAATTCATCCCGGATTTTCTCGACTTGCCAAACAATCCATCCAGACGCATTTACCGTACAGGTGATTATGGCAGTATTCGGGAAGATGGCGAGCTTGATTTTCACGGCAGAATTGATACGCAGGTAAAAATTCGTGGCTACCGCGTAGAACTCGGCGAAATTGAAGCCCTGTTACTGGAAATGCCACAGATCGCTCAGGCAGTTGTCAATCCCTATGAACCAGACCCCGGCGCACTTGAGCTTGTTGCTTATTACACTCGCAAACCTGATGCCGAAGAGATATCACCTACGGAGCTGGTTGAAAAACTCCGCAGTAATCTACCGGGGTATATGGTTCCGGGCTATCTTGAAGAATTAGCATCTATTCCAATGACGGCGAATAATAAAGCCGATCGGAAAAATTTACCGGCGCCGATTGGACAACGATTTTCTGCTTCAAACAATGCATTTATTCCTGCAAATACGGGTACAGAAAAAATACTGGTCAACGCTTTATCAGAAGTCATGGAAATCGATCGCATTTCCATTGAAGATGATTTCTTCGAAGACCTGGGCGCCCATTCACTGTTAATGGCTCGCTTCGGTGCCGAAATTCGCAAACGCATGCAGATCACTTCTGTGTCTATGCAAGACATTTACCAAAACAGCACGATCAACAAGTTAGCAACATATCTCGACCTTGTTTCTGTTCCGGAAAGTGACCAGCAGAAAATATCCAACGAGGAATCTTTTCACATACCCTCAGATTTTTCCTACTATGGATGTGGTGCCCTGCAACTGGCCTGGTACATCGGCTGGTCTCTGCTTAGTCTCTGGATCCTGGTTGCCGGTGTTAAATGGACACATGCGGCCATGCCTGACCTTATGCATACCTTTCAGCGAATTATTCTATTTTTTGTTGGACTTGCTGTTACCTTTAGCGCTCTACCTGTCGCCGCGAAATGGCTGTTCATCGGCCGATGGAAACCTGAAGTTATTCCTGTCTGGAGCCTGCGCTACTTTCGCTTCTGGGCCATTAAAAGCCTGATCCGTGGAGCACCTCTTGCTCGCATGGGCGACCCTTTCTACTCTCTATATCTCAGGTTGCTGGGGGCAAAAATCGGTGCAAATTCAATTATTCATGCCAAAGCCATTCCCATCTGTACAGACCTGATATCCATTGGTGAAAATACAGTCATTGCGAAAGACTCCGTTCTTAACGGCTACAAGGCAAAATCGAACTGTATCCATATTGGCTCTATTCATATTGGTCATAACGCCGTGATCAGCGAAGCAGGAATTATTGACATCAATACCCGTATGGAAGACAACACTCAATTGGGGCATGCCTCTTCTCTGCATGATGGCCAATGCGTTCCTGAAGGCAAGCATTACCACGGATGCCCTGCTGAAGAAACATCATCAGATTATTGCAAAATCGAATCCAGAACCTGTACTCCATTCAGGCGCTGGTGCTACGCTGCTGCACCCGATTTTCTGGGACTTTTTACTGGCTCAGGAATTGTGTTAGCGCTCTATTACTATTTCCCACATTTCTCTGATTTTGCTGGCACTCTCCATGGCTCACCATTGCAGGAGCTTGCTTATCTAAGCGGCAAAGTTTACCTGTACTCATTACCGGCATATCTTGTTGCACTTCTGATTGGCTTGCTCAGTATTGGCCTTATACCCAGAGCGCTGAACCTGTTTCTGAAAAAAGATAAAACCTATGTGCTTTATGGCTTCCATTATTTCATTCATAAAATGATCGTGCGAATCAGTAATTCGGTTTATTACAACCGCCTGTTTGGGGATAGTTCTGCCATCGTGTATTACATGCGCTGGGTTGGATGGAAATTGAATAAAATCATTCAAACCGGCTCAAACTTTGGCACTGCACAACGTCATGAAAACCCGTTCCTTTGTGAAATAGGCACAGGGACAATGGTTTCAGGTGGATTAAAAATGATCAATGAAACGATTTCCAACACATCTTTCATGCTCTCAAAGGTAAAAGTTGAAGCCTATAATTACCTGGGCAATGACCTGCATATGCCAGCTGACCACAAAATTGGTAAAAACGTTCTCCTCGCAACCAAAACACTGGTACCCATTGATGGAACCATTCGTAAGGATACCGGCCTGCTTGGCTCGCCCGGTTTTGAAATACCCCGTGCAACGGAAAGGGACAAACAATTATCAAAAATGGATGACGCCACCAGGTTGATGAAACTTCGGTCGAAAAACCGTTATAATTTTGTTTCTGCAGCCTTGTATGTTCTGAAAAGCTGGTTTCTGACCTCTACTCTTGTGTTATCAGGGCTTTATGCCCTTGCTTATTACCCACTATTCGGCATCATGTCGATTCTTGCCGGCTCCATATTCGCATTTTTCTTCCTTATTGCCTGGCACTGGTTCGCTGAAAAATCCGTGCTTGGATTCAAGAGACTATCTCCACAAGTTGGGCCTGTTCTGGGAGACTATTTCAAAACGCATGAGAGATACTGGAAAATGACGGGATTATGGAAGATAGCACCCATGTTTTCAGGTACCCCCTTCAAAAATGTCCTGTCTCGTCTACAGGGTATACGTCTCGGTAAAAAAGTATTTGATGATGGCGGAAACTTTGATGAAGACACCTTAATTGAGATTGGTGACTATTCGACTATTAATGCTGAAAGCTTAATTCAGCCTCATTCTCTTGAAGAAGCGGTGTTTAAATCCGATTATGTCAAAATTGGCAAGGGCTGCACCCTGGGAACAGCATGTAATATACATTACGGAGTCACTACGGGTGACTATGTGGTGATAGAACAGAACTCTTTTGTCATGAAAGGTGAAATGATAGATACAGACACAACCTGGCGGGGAAATCCAGCGAAAGCTATAGCAAACAGTACTGTTAACGTTGGTGTTGAACAATTGGAAACCCTTGCATGCGCGTCCTGCTAAGAACTACAACAGAGCTTGATCCAACAGATACTGCAGATCAGGCTATTGACTTCCACCATCGACTCCCAGGCTATTCAGAAACACCTCTGCTGAATGCCCCTGATCTTGCCAGAACACTGGATGTTGCTCAGGTACTGGTCAAGGATGAAACCTGCCGCTTTGATTTACCTTCATTTAAAATTCTGGGCGCTTCATGGGCAACCTATGTCATGCTTCGTCAAAAGCTTGGGCCTATACCTGGAGATTCATCGTTGTTATACGATGACCTGCAAACCTGGGCTGCACCCCTCAAACAGCTCACTTTAATAGCCGCCTCAGATGGCAATCATGGACGCGCCGTTGCACGTGTTGCAAAATGGTTTGGACTGAATTCCAGAATATTTTTACCCGATTTTGTTTCTATTCCCCGTCGCCGTTCAATCGAAGCTGAAGATGCGGAAGTTATCATTGTTAAAGGTCTATACGATGCTTCTGTTGACGCCGCCATTGAAGCTGCAAAACAGAATGACACGCTTCTGATCAGTGACACCGCTCGTTCTGTTACGGATGTTGTTCCACAACTCGTCACAGATGGATATACCACTGCATTTACTGAAGTTGACAGGCAATTGCAGGGATTGTCTATCGATACAGTATCTATCCAGGCTGGCGTAGGTGGCCTGTCATCAGCATGCACTAGCTGGGCACGTACAACACACCGAAATACCCTACCGCACATTATTGTGGTTGAACCGGAAAAAGCCGCTTGTGTTATGTCGGCACTGGCGGCAGGAGAGCCTGTTTCAATCTGTGCAGATAAAATCTCTGCTATGAGTGTACTTCAATGCGGAACGATTTCCTTTACTGCCTTTAAGAATCTGAATGCGGGTGTCAGTTGTTGCCTTGCCATCGAAGACAGTTGGGCAACGTCCGCTGTATCCAGCCTCGCTGCCTGTGATATTCATACCGGTCCGAGTGGTGCTACGGGATTAGCAGGATTGATTGCAGCGTTTACAGGTCCATTTGCCACGCCAATAAGAGAACACCTTGGCATATCTGGAAAATCCCGTTTACTCGTTCTGGCCACCGAAGCAACAAAAGCCGCCGACTATTTAGAATAGTGATGAAATTATTAAGGGCACCTCTATTAATAGACTTTTCGCCCGATTTCTGCGTTGGATAAATTTATGCGATCCTCATGGTTGCCCTATACACTGCGGTTCTCAAAATTCATCCGCCTTGAACTCAGACGAAAATCCTAA
>JAZGGH010000088.1:0-11973 GCA_036480335.1 Gammaproteobacteria bacterium
TCTTTCCACCAGGCGCCCACGGTACCTTTACCATTATCGGTAAAGTCAGAGAGATCGGCGCGAGCTTCCAGGCTGATTGCCGAACCATCGATGTTACCCGCTGAGGCAGGGGAGGCATTAAAGTTCAGACCACCATCCGTAGAGACAAAGTTTGCACTTGTCTGTTCGGCTTCTGTTTCAGCATATTCTGCTTTGAAGTAAGTGCCTTTCGCTGCTTTCAAGGTTATATCTACGCCTTTCAGTTGGTAGTCTTCGCTGTTTCGATTTTCATGCACTATGCTACCGCCAATGGCAATATGATCGTTTACCCAACCCTTACCACGTGCGCCAAATGTCATCTTGTCTGCTGAAAAACCGTCCGGTACATATTCGTAATCTGCAGCGAGATAGACCTGATTACCATCCAGGGGTGAATCCTTGATGATGGAAGGTCCGGTCAGGCCACGTACCTGTGCCAGTGGGCGGCTGAGAATAATACGCCCCTGTATTTCATCAACTTCGTAATCACGACCCCGTTCAAGGATGATTTTGTCAATCACTCGGCCAGTTTCACGCTGGCGGGTTTCTACCCAGAGTTTTTCAGAGCCTGGCAGAATGTCAGTATGTTTCAGGTAATACAAACTGCCACCAGTGCCGAGAAATTCATTGTGCCCGAATGCGCTTTGCACTTCGGAAGCAAATATCTGCGCCTGTGTTTTCGGATCACCAAAGGTAGTGATATTCGTATTGTTATGAATATACTGACCACCATAGAGACTACGGTTAAATTCAGACAGTTCTGTACCGGTCAGGCTGGTATTGTAGTTGCCCCACAATGCCTGAGACTTATCCCATTCAACTCGTACATACATTTTACCCTGGCTATCCGTATCATCAATAATGCTCGAATCATCACCATACACAGGATAGTAGCGATCAGGATCCAGACGACGGAAGACACTGCGCGGATCTTTCTTATGGATATTTTTGAAGATTTCATCAATATCATCTTCTTCGGTATCCATCTGAGCTGTCACCAGATACTTGCCTTTGACTTTGCCTTTCAGATAAAAAGCAAGTCGACCATCGACAAACATATCTTCGTCGTAGCGATCATCGTTCGCCAGCGGTTCAATATTGCCGGATACATTGTTCTTACCGATGGTGACATCTGCCAGACCAACCATGAAGAAATATTGGTCAGTGATTTCGGTGCTGAGTTTGCTATTCCAGTCATTACCTTCAGTGTCAGTCACGACAATAGAGAAGTCATGCATCCCTGCAGGTAATATGGATTCAACAACAAAGTTTTGTTTGGCATCCAGCACAACAGATTCTCCGTTGATGTGTAGAGAATAGCCTTCAGGCAGGTCGGAACCATACAGTCTTACACGCGAACCTGTCAGCGGAATCGTTTGTTTGACCAGCTGGTTTTCGCCGTAGATTTCATTGGTGGATTCCTGTGTTTCCTCTACCGTATCATTCGCATCATAATGCGCACTGCTGCCCAATCTGAGAGCGGCAGGCGATGTTTCATCAAAGTGCCCGGAAGAATCATACACACGCAGGACGTAACTGTAGTCCGTGTTGTTGAGTTCATGACCATCATCTAGAGAACCATCCCAGGTAATTGTCTGAGTGTTCATCAGGCTTTCGCCCTGTAAACGTTTCACTGGCGTAGTCTGAGCGCCTGTGGCCAGATAGAGATCAATCTCCCAATGCTTTATGAAGGCACCGTAATTGGAGTAAACATTGAACTGTACCGGTTGCACCAGTTTGCCATCTTGCATTTTTGCAAATGACGGAGCATTGATACTCAGGCGTGGTAAGTTACCAGCAGGATCCTGCACCAGCCAGATAACACCGCCATTCGGTAAATTAGTCCGGCTTTTTGCAGTAGCTGGAGCTGCCATAACATCTTTCATGGACACATCAACGCGGCGGTTATATTGCATCTTTTCTTCGTTGATATTTTTCTCTTTGGGTTTGCCTTCACCGAAGTTAATCACTTCCAGTGTATAACTCGGTTTGCTTTCATCCGCATGAGCAACTCCAATCAGCATATTTAGAATTGATTCTGCCAGTTGTTTTACTGTGGATGACAGGCCATTGAACAAACTCGACGTATCACCATAGGCATCTGTTTCTTCGAAATCACCCAAAGGCATTTCGACAGCAGACTCGGGAGCGACTTCGACCTTCACCTGACTCATCAACACGGCACCCAGACGAGATTCGAGGACATGGCGTACAGAATCTGCGCGTCTTCTGGCAAGGTCAATATTATATTCAGCAGTCTGCCTGGCATCGGTATGTGCTTCGATAACGATATGACCATGCCCGTATTCACGGATTCTGGTAACAATACTGTCGATAATGCCGCGCTGATCTTCGCGGATGCTAGCTTTATCCGTATCAAAGAAAATCGAACCCAGGCTCACATTGACAGACCTGTTTTGTACAGGTCGGTTAGTGGCCGGATTAAGCGCTTGCTGTTGTGGCAATTTAACACCAAAGTTAATTCGATTCAGCGTTACAGATGTAATCCGTAATACGCGTGGATTCTCTGTGGTAAAGCTCGCATCTTTCGGCAAGGTGACACGGTCAACCTTGAGAATAAAGTTACGGCCACGATTGCGCCCGCCATCCACATCCGGCACATGATAACGGCCATACGCATCGGTTTCGATCAGCAAGCCACCGACAGTTGCCAGGCGAACCCCTGGAATACCTTCTTCATGAATACCCTGATTGCTGATACGAATGATCATTGTCTGTCCCTGGGATTTTTCAACAGTGACCTGTAAATCCTGAGCGTTCATGCCTCTGGCTTTCTGTCCAACATGTTGTTCGACAATGTTGCCAGCCTCATCCACTTTAATCACCGTGCCTTCATGGCTGGTCACTGTGAACGCTTTGCTGTCCTTGCTGTAAGGTATGCTCACTTCAAGCGTAGCATCCTCAGTTGTCTCCAACATGCTGACACGGCCAGCCAGGTCTCCGGCAGCATAACCTTCTGCGCCAAAATATGCATTGGAAATACGGATATCGGTTGCGTTTGCCGAGTCCTGATAGCCATCTTCATCACGGTCATGGAAGACTTTGCCGATGATGGCGGTTTTATCAAATAATGGGTCAGCAACAATCACAACGATAGCCTGAGCTTCGTTACTCACCGGTGGACCAGCAGGATCAAAGGCCTGCGCCCGGTTGATTGCATTGCCCTGAATGACACCCGTACCGATTCGCAGGACATAGCGAATACGCACAGTTTCGTTTGCAGAGAAATCAACATCTGTAAAAGTAACCGGATCAGCGCCGGTGACCGTTGCCGATGAGGTAATATCATCTGCACTATCGAATAACCCATCAGCTCCAGCTCTAACGATCTGTGCCGTGTTTTCAACCAGCTTGAAACCACCGGGAAGGTTATCCCGAATATCAATATCGAGCACAGCAACGGCTAGCTGATTTTCGACATCAATGATGTATTGAGCCAGATCACCAACCGAAGCTTCGGACTTGTTCACTTTTTTGTTCAGTAACAAACTGCCCGTTGCCCCTGGATCAATCGGCAGATGGTTAAAGATGATATTCCGGTCGCCAGACGAGAGTATGAACTGTGTATAGTAAGCGGTTGGTTCTGCTCCGCTGGGCGCATCGCCCTGAGCCTGAATTTCACAGGAACCACTGGCATTGATTGCATCAACTGTACAGGCTGTCTCAATCGCAGCACCATCGAAAACAGCGGCAACGGGGGGTAATGTTGTTGAGAGACCCGCTTGATAGTTTAGGGGAGCATTGGTAATTACTATTTCATAAATGCCACCATTCGGACAACTGGCATGTGCGCCTGGAATCACATCAAACGCATACATACCATCTGCTAGTGTTACCTGATTCTGTTGATTCGGGAACAGGCAATTGGTATCCACCGCTGTACCGGCATTCAGTAACTGCAGCGTAACACCGGCTACTGGTATGCGTGCGACACTGTCGTAAACAACACCGCTAGGGTCAATTGGTAGTGGCAAGTTGATAACAGTGCCTGCAGGCAGTGGCCCGTTGGTTGACAGTGATGTGATAAACACACCTGATGGATTCAGGAAGTCAACGGTATAGGTTGCTGGTGTCAGGCCGGTAACCGAGTAGTCACCATTGCCATCGGTAGTGGTTCTCGCTTTTTCTGTGCCTGATGTATCACGAACCACCAGTGTCCAGTTTGGCAAACGAGGTTCACCGGAATCAATCTGGCCATCCTTGTCCGCATCTAGCCATACGGTACCCTGTATGCCTGCAACGGGTGGATGAAAGCCATCGACATCACGACCGATTCCATTGACAGGAACAGTGACGGTTGTCGGATCAGTGCCTTCGGTATGGGTAAAGCTGGCATCAATATCACTTTGTTCAATATCAACCAGCGTGGTACCAGCAGGGACTACCGTACTGTATTCACCATTGCTATCCGTAACCAGCGTCTGGATATTGCTTTCGCTGTCAGTAACCGTGACATTAACACCTGCTATGCCAGGCTCTCCTGAATCCTGGGTGGCATTGCCATTGGTATCTGCGTAAACGACACCTTCCAGTGTGCCTTGCGCGGCTGATGGTTTATAGCCATCGATATCTGATGCGCTGCCACCTGCAGGTACGGTCAGGGTGGTGCTATCCGTGCCTTGCGTTTGTGTGCTACCGCCCGGCAGGCTGGTTTCTTCGATATCAATAATGGTGCTACCAGCAGGGACGGTTGTACTGTATGCGCCGTTGCTGTCGGTTGTTAGCGTCTGGATGCCTGAGCCGCTATCGGTGATGGTCACAGTAACGCCGGCAATACCCGGTTCACCGCTATCCTGTGAGCCATTGCCGTTAAGGTCATTGTAAACAATACCATTGACAGTACCGGCATTGGCTGGAGGTTGATAACCGTCAATATCCGATACGCTTCCACCTGCAGGCACTGTGAGCGTTGTAGTGTCGGCGCCTTCAGTTTGCGTGCTGCCACCTGGCAGGCTGGTGTCTTCAATATCAATGACCGTGCTGCCAGCAGGAACGGTAGCGCTATAGGCACCGGTGTTATCTGTTATCAGTGTTTGGGTGCCATTACTGCTGTCAGTAATCGTTACGGTTACACCGGCAAGACCTGGCTCACCCGCATCCTGAGAACTATTTCCATTGGTATCTTCATACACAATGCCATCGACTGTACCGGCATTGGCTGGAGGTTGATAACCATCAACATCACTGCCAATATCACCTGCGAGAACCAGTATGGATGTGGGTTCACTGCCTTGCGTTTTGATAAATCCGGATGGCAGTGTTGTTTCATCGATATCGATAAGCGTATTGCCCGCTGGTACCTGAGTCGCGTAGTTACCGTTGTTATCGGTTGTCAGTACATACGCAGTCGCATTGATATCGGTGATGTTTACCGTCACATTTTGAATGCCAGGCTCGCCTGGATCCTGAATGCTGTTGCCATTCGTGTCTTCGTAGACGGTACCTGCGACGACACCGGTTGGCGGAGGATGAAAGCCATCAACATCGCGTCCGATGCCGCCCGCAGGAACAGTGACTGTGGTCGGATCTGTACCTTCGGTGTGTGTAAAGCTAGCATCAATATTACTTTGTTCTATATCAACCAGTGTTGCGCCAGCAGGTACGGTAGTGCGGTATTCACCATTGGCATCTGTCACCAGTGTCTGGATGCTGCTTTTACTATCGGTGACTGTGACATTAACACCCGCAATTCCAGGTTCGCCCGAATCCTGGGTGGCATTGCCGTTGGTGTCTTCGTAAACGACACCTTCCAGTGTGCCCTGATCTGCAGAGGGTTGGTAACCGTCGACATCAGATGCGGTTCCGCCAGCAGGTACAGTCAGGGTTGTGCTGTCCGTGCCTTCTGTTTGTGTGACACCGCCAGGAAGACTGGCGTCATCAATATCAATGAGGGTGCTGCCGGCTGGAACGGTTGCGCTGTATGCACCATTACTGTCGGTTGTTAATAATTGAGTACCACCACTACTGTCTGTAATAGTAACGCTTACACCAATGATACCCGGCTCACCTGAATCCTGTGAGTTATTGCCGTTAGTGTCTTGATAAACAATACCTTCGATAGTACCCGCATTGGCAGGCGGTTGATAACCGTCCACATCTGATACTGTTCCCCCGGCAGGCACTGTCAGGGTCGTGGTATCCGTACCTTCGGTTTGAGTGCTACCACCGGGAAGGCTGGTGTCATCAATGTCAATGAGGGTACTACCGGCTGGAACCGTTGCACTGTAGGCGCCATTACTGTCTGTCGTCAGCGTTTGTGTACCACTGCTGCTATCGGTAATAGTGACTGTTACGCCTGTAATACCTGGTTCACCTGGATCTTGCGTGTTACTGCCATTGGTATCCTGATAAACAATACCATCAACAGTACCCGCATTGGCAGGGGGTTGATAACCATCGACATCGTTACCAATGCCACCTGCTGGAACAGATACCGTGGTAGGCTCTGTCCCTTCTGTTTGTGTAAAGCCTGAGGGTAATGTCGTTTCATCAACATCGACAACAGTATTACCAGCTGGAACCTGAGCAGCATAATTACCATTATTATCGGTCGTCAGAACGCGTGGATTATTATTGATGTCAGTGATATTCACCGTGACATTTTCAATACCTGGTTCACCTGGATCCTGGGTGTTATTACCATTTGTGTCTTCGTAGATTGTGCCAGCGATAACACCGGTGGGTGTTAATAACACCGTCGTTGGATCGTCAGTAGGATCAGCAGCGTTGTTGCTATTCACACCAAGGGGATTGGGTGTTTCAACGGTTTTCGGGTTGGCCACGGTGCTGCCATCTGGTGCGGTACCGGCATCGGACAGATCAGTGACTGGTGTGCCATCGGAACCGTTTGGATTCTTTGGTGTGCCTGTTGCAGTGGCAATGTTCTCAACACCGCCGGCAGTCATGTCGGCAGCACTGATTACATAGTTACCGGAGCAACTGGTGTTTGCACCAACGGCCAGTGTGGTATCGACACAGGTTACTGTAGCGATCTTCGTATCGCTGACGGCTATCGGATTCAGTACTAATCCACCAGTGTTGGTCACCGTAAAGCTATAGGTAATTGTATCACCAGCGTTGGTCACGCTATCACTGTTGGTATCAGTAATCGTATTGAGTGATTTTATAATACTAATGCCTGCTTCTGTCGGTGTGCTTACACAGCGTGCGTCACTGCTATCAGTAACGGTACAGGTTGGTGGCGTACTGCCATTCTCGATAACCAGATTTTCTACGCCGGTTGTAGTCAGCGGATTCAGAGCCTTAACTTTGAAGTTCATGGTCGCAGAACTACCGGCCGGGATGTTTGGGCTGGTCAGGCTACAGACGGTGGCGGCAACTGCACCATCTATACAAACACCCGTAATAAAGTCATTGCTTCCAGCGATAAAGGTAGTGCCTTCTGGCACAGTTTCATCAATAATGATACTGCTATCACTGCCACCATTATTGGTCAGGGTGATGGTATAAACCAGTGTTTCACCGGCTTCAACTACACCTGTAATCGAACCATCTTCTGCGCTCAGCACTTTGGTGATGGTAATACTTTCCTCAGCTGGCGTGCTCACACAGCGTGTATCATTGCTATCGGCAGCCGTACAGGTTGGTGGTACTGTACCATTCTCAATAACCAGATTTTCGATACTGGTTGTTGTCATTGGATTTGCGGCCAGGACTTTGAAAATCATGGTTGCTGATCCGTTAGCAGGTACATTCGGGCTGGTTAGACTACAAACAGTGCCAGCGATCGCGTTGTCCACACAGGTTGCGGTGGAAAAATCATTCCCCGTAGCGATAAAAGTCGTGCCAGTGGGAACTTTTTCATCAATGATAATCGTGCCATCACTGCCGCCGCTATTAGATAGAGTGACTGTATAAGTTAAGGTTTCACCGGCCTCTACTACATTCGTCACAGATCCACTTTCAGTGGTTAACGCCTTACTGATTGTAATTCCTGCTTCAGCCGGTGTACTCACACAACGCGCATCGCTGCTATCAGCTGATGTACAGGTTGGTGGTGTGTCGCCATTTTCGATGGCCAGATTTTCAACACTGGCCGTGGTCATGGGGTTAGCCGCCTGGACCTTGAAGGTCATGGAAGCAGAACCCCCGGCAGGGATGTTGGGACTGGTTAAGCTACAGACCGTTGCTGCAGCTGCACCATCCACACAGATTGCAGTTACAAAGTCATTACCCGTAGCCACAAACGTCGTGCCAGCAGGGACGGTTTCATCGATAGTTATCGTGCCATCAGTACCACCCGCATTATTCAGTGTAATGGTATAAGTCAGTGTTTCGCCCGCTTCGACTACATTCGCTGTCGATCCACTTTCAGTGGTCAAGGCTTTACTGATCGTTATTCCTGCTTCAGCCGGTGTGCTGACACAGCGTGCATCTGAGCTATCGGCTGAAGTACAGGTCGGTGGCGTGTCGCCATTCTCGATAACCCGGTTATCAACACTGGTCGTGGTCATGGGGTTTGCGGCCAGGATTTTGAAAGCCATGGTGGCAGAACCCCCAGCAGGGACATTTGGACTGGTCAGACTACAGACCGTTGCCGCAGCTGCACCGTCTACGCAGGTTGCGGTGGTAAAGTCATTACCCGCTTCAACAAAGGTGGTTCCGGCAGGGACGGTTTCATCGATGGTAATGGTTCCATCAGAACCACCGGCATTATTCAGTGTAATGGTATAGGTTAATGTTTCATCGGCTTCGACCACACCCACACTGGATCCACTTTCTGCAGTTAAGGCCTTGGCAAGGGTAATTCCTGCTTCAGCCGGTGTACTCACACAACGCGCATCACTGCTATCGGCTGATGTACAAGTCGGCGGTGTATCACCGTTTTCGATAACCAGATTGTCTACACTGGTTGTTGTCATGGGGCTTGCAGCCAGGACTTTGAAAGTCATAGTAGCTGAACTACCACCAGGAACGTTCGGACTGGTCAGGCTACAAACGGAAGCTGCGGCTGCGCCATCGATACAGGTTGCTGTGGTAAAGTCATTGCCAGCAGCGACAAAGGTAGTACCTGCAGGCACGGTTTCATCGATGGTGATGGTACCATCGGTTCCACCACTGTTTGATAAAGTAATCGTATAAGTCAGCGTTTCACCCGCTTCAACTACACCAGAGACAGAACCTGTTTCAGCAGTTAACGCTTTGGCAAGGGTAATATTTGCGGGTAATGCTGGACCTGCTGCCAGAGAACAGGACATACCATCATTTTTCTTAATATTTGCGACTGAGAGTATTAGCTCGGTCGTATTGCCCGTAGCTATATCTACTACAAATACTTTTCCTGATGCATTATGTGATGTAAAAACACTACCATTTACATCGGCCCAGGTTGCTCCAAAAGCTCCGCCGCCAACAGTTAAAATATCACCTGAAAGTGATGTGATTGTTACAGCATTTGTATTCGGATTATAGGTATACAGATCTTTTACTGAACCATCGGCATTACTTTTAACACCAAAGAACAAACTATGAAAATTACTAAAGGCAAAATCGGCAACATCTGTCACATCAGAAATAGCTGTCGTCGTTAAAGTTAACGCATTAATATCGATTTTAAAAACCTGCGTATTACGAAAACCATGCCATACATTGTTATTATCGACATCGCCAGCAAAAATATTGTTTGGTAAAGTAACACCTAAATCGATTAAATTACCATCCGCATCTACCCGGTGAAGATTTTTAGAACCATTTATTTCTGCACCGTAAAGATAGTTATCTGAAATACTATAACCCAGGGCATTGAGCTGCTTTGTGAAAGTGAACTGGGTATTATAATTACCGGTTACAAGATCAAGCTCACCAATCTCAAAATTTCCACTGTTGGGCACGCGCTCAAAAAACTGTAAAAATCCGGTTGTATTGCAGGTAAACTGCGATGGCGGAAGAGCGGCGGCAATGGTAATGGCATAATCTTCTACTTCGCCATCAATAGCCTGATCGCCATTCGTATCAGATGATGCCAGTCCTGTTTGAGTGCTATATCTGAATCGTGCAAATGTATTCCCCAGCGTAGCTCCAGAAGGAATACTGACTGACAGGTTAATGCTGCCGCCTGTGGTCCCGGCCACATCAGTAGCAATCTGCTCACCTGGATCATTGAAATTGCCATTACCATTGAAATCTATCCAGGCATTCAGAAAACCATTATTTTGACCATTGGTAACAATATCTATGGTAATAGTGGCATCAACATTAACAGTAGATCCTTGTAAGGTGCTCCCGGATAAAGTGACACCATCGTCATCTCCGGAACCATCACTATCGGCATTATTACTCGCGGCTGAGACAAGAAAATCATCATCCCCTTGCGTAGTGCCCATGTGAGCAGGGCTAGGTGTGATATCAAACACAGGAATCGAATGAACAGCAATACCGTAACTGGACGGTGCATCAGACATATCATCTCTTTCACCACCATTGCAGGCGATCGTCTCTATATCCGCACTGGCAACATTAAAATTTGCAGCCAGCGTAAGGTTGCCTGTGGCTGGATTTAAGGCATATATGTTAACGTCACTGCCCGACTCATTTTCCACATAAACAATATTGTCCGCCGCATAACCCATCGATTCACCATCGATAAAGCTACTGGTAGTTGATACCGATGTTAGTTCACCTGTTGCAACGTTGATTTCATAAATATCTGCCCCTCCGTCATCCGCACCATAAAACTTCTGGGCCACAGGATCGTAATCCATGCTGTCGAGGTTTGTTCTATCACCAAAAAAGTCTTTCGGGTACCCTGCAATAGCAGTGAAGTTATTGGTGGGATCAAAAGCGTATAACTTACGGGAAGAGTTACTTAACTGGTCACCAATGACGTAAAAAATCTCCTGGCCTAATGCGGCATCTGTATAAAATACCGCACCATCAACACAGGCTTCCCCTGTGCTGTTGGAGTTATTAATAATATCGTCAAGAATTCGCGTTGTTGCACCGGTAGCAACATCAATTCGCCATAAATCTGCTGGACCCTGATCATCCGAAGGGCAGTCAAATGCATACACAAAACCATCAACAGCTCGATAAGCCGCACCTTCACCGACAAAACTTGATCCACTGTCGGGTGCCGGTGATAACACTACCGGTGTACCTCCAGGTGCGGGCGAAGCGCCTGGATCAGGAACGGTGACATATAATTTCAGATCATTATCCGGCATGGCGTAGCAGATCGGCAAACCAGCATATACCAAGTGACTCTGCCAGAGCCCAAGCAGTAAAATACTGGTGCTCATTTTTACCGAAAGCATTTTTTTCTGTTTTTCTGGTTTTTGATTTTCTAGATGGATGGTAGAAAATAATGCTGCAATTTTTTTTATAATTTCCATATTTCCCTGACTTAAATATAGTTAGTCCGTAAATCCTGATTTGATCTAGTCTTGTCGATGCTGATTTTTCTTTGGTAACGACTGAGATCGTCGAAAAACCGGCACATTGAGAAGTGAAAGCACAATTTATGCCATTATTTTCCACACAATATGCACGTATATGTTTGTTCTAGAAGTATTATTTTTAGCGCAGATATGCATCACTGATGCAGCAGCGGTTATGCGCAAGGTAATCCTGCGGATTTGTCCAGGGTCGGTGGACCCTCGGCGGGGAGGGCGCAGATCAACTTTTTAGGGTTTTATAATAAAGTGATGCGTTTTTTGTGTTGGTGAGTCCGCTTCGCAATAGCTTTGGCTATTACCACGATTCGATGTCCAGGATTAATCAAGAGGCCCCTTAGCTCAGTTTTTGAATGAACTTATACATGACAGCTTTATAGAGATAGCATCTTAATATCAGGGCAATTCCCAGGCTTTCACATAATCGACACTGAAGGTTGCCGGGAAATCAGCGGCATTCTCGGGCGCACCGGGCCAGTCACCGCCGACCATGAAGTCGAGAATGAAATTGGGGCCAGGTGCC
>JAZGGH010000089.1:0-2798 GCA_036480335.1 Gammaproteobacteria bacterium
ACCGCCTATGGCTTCTCCCAATCTATAAGTATTAGTGCTGACGGGAAGTATGTGGTTTTTGAATCCTTGGCAGCTAATTTTTCTGATGTCCATATGCCTACTACTGGATTAGGGTTTGATGTTTTTATCAGGGATATTCGACTTGGTAGGACAACTATCGTTTCTGCCAATTCCTCTGGACAATCTGGTGATAAGGGGTCAGGTGGGTACGATCATGGGAAACCTGTGATCTCTGCAGATGGCCACTTTGTCGTTTATGCTTCGAGAGCAACAAATCTTTCTAGTACACAGCCCGTAGGGGAAAGTAATATTTATTTGTATGATGCGCAAAGTGGAATCAATACACTTGTTTCAGAACAGGTTGCAGGTTTATCTGGTTGGTTCGACTTTTATCCTGATATGTCCATGGATGGCAGATTCGTTACCTATGTCAGGAGATATTCTTATCCATCGGATATTACGCGTTTAATGCTCTTTGATACTCAATCAGGTGATACTTATCCTGTTGCTGATTTTGATCATTTGAAAGATGATAATGACCATTCAATAAGTGCTGATGGTCGATATATCAGTTTTGCTAGTGGCATTCCAAACCTAGTAGCGAATGATACAAACGAAATTACGGATGTTTTTGTTTTGCCAAACCCAGCTTTAGACAGCGCTAGTGCCGTAAGTAGCGTGGCGATAGATATAACTCTGAATGATCTTCCAACAGCAAAACCTGGTCCCCAGCTAGCAGTTGATGCTGGAATCAACTGGTCGTATTCAGCAACTAACGATGGTGGTGTTACATTGTATGGTGTTGAAGTACGCCGGCGTGAGAAATTACCCTCTCTCATGCCCTGGAGTACTGTTTGTACATTGGGAGCTATTCAGCCAGGAAAAACGGCCGCCTGCGCCATGAGTGGCGTTTCTGTTGAAGGTCAATATAAGGATTTGGTTGTTATTCATGGAACAACCCGTCAGGGTGAGACAGTTCAGGCATTGGGAAATGCTTTTTATAGCGGTAAACAACGTATTTTGCCGCCAGCCAGTTTTGATTTGCAAGTAAAAGTAAATTCATTTTCAACGGTGAAACCCGGAGCGGATATTTCCGCTGGATTACCTGTTCTCTGGCAATATCAGGTGGTCAACAATGGGGCAGTAATACTTGAAAATATCGAGGTTAGTCGCCGGCAAAAACTGCCAGAGCTAGGTAATTGGGTTATTTTATGTACCATTCGATTGATTCAGCCCGGAGATACAGGGGGCTGCTCTTCTTCTGGTGAGGCAATTTCTGGTGTTTATAAAGCATTGGTTGTCGCGAAAGCTTATTCGTCGAACGGCGTCTTGTTTGAAGATATGGCAAAAGTATTTTATAAAGGACAGGCTGGCGACAATCAAAAGGTTTTAACCATAGGTGTTACAGCCAATGGTCTTATTATGGATAAGCCTGGGCCAGTACTTCTGGTGGATAGTACAGTTGAACTGGTGTACACAGTGGCTAATAATAGCAATACCCCACTTCAGGATATCCAAATTAAATCTCGTCAGAAATTACCAATACATAATGGCTGGAGTGTGCTTTGTACTATTAATACAATTCAGCCTGGAGAAACTGAACGATGTTTATCTGTTAGAGAGGTGTCTTCTGGCACCTATAAATCACTTGTTGTTGCTCAGGGGCGTACATTGGCGGATGAAATGTTAGAAGATACCGTGAAGGTGTTTTATAGAGGGAACAGGTAACGGCAAGGAATCAGTTGCAATGGAAGGCTACAATGGGCATATGTGTTAATGGGGTTAAGCAAGTCCATTGCTTGAAGGGTGCCATTAAGCGGGTTGCAACCCAGTTGCATGTGCAGTTTCAAAATGAAGGCAGGGCTTTTAATTGCCAATATTGCAATGCTGCTGCCGCAGCGAGTCGATTGGCATTTCCATCAGCCTCTTGATTTCGCGGCCTGCGAAACCCACACTAGCGCAGTCGCAATTAAATGAATAAAAAACACCATGCAACCCATCGTCTCCGTATCAAACCTGTCCAAGACTTACGCTGGTGGCCATCAGGCGCTGAAAGCAGTAGACCTTGAGATCGCGCGTGGTGAAATCCTTGCACTGCTCGGACCTAACGGGGCTGGAAAAACCACGTTAATTTCGATTATTTGTGGTATCGTTAGTGCGAGTACCGGGAAAGTCAGCGTGGACGGTCATGATAATGTGACCGCCTATCGACAAACACGTCGCCAGATCGGCCTGGTGCCTCAGGAGCTGACGTTGGGGGCATTTGATACCGTATGGAATACGCTCAATTTCAGCAGGGGGCTGTTTGGTAAAAAGCCGAATCCGGCATTTATTGAGCAGCTGCTTAAAGATCTGTCGCTTTGGGATAAAAAAGACAGTGTGTTGATGACGTTATCTGGTGGCATGAAACGACGTGTATTAATTGGCAAGGCGCTGTCGCATGAGCCGTCAGTATTGTTTCTTGATGAGCCGACAGCAGGTGTGGATGTTAAATTACGCAAAGACATGTGGGCGCTGGTAGAGCGTTTGCGTGCTTCGGGCGTTACTATTATTTTAACGACTCACTATATCGAAGAAGCAGAGGCTATTGCTGATCGGGTGGGTATTATTAGTGAAGGCGAGCTACTGCTGGTGGAAGATAAGCAGACGTTAATGCATAAGTTGGGAACGAAACAGCTTATCATCGAGCTTAATGGCCCGATTCGGGTCTTGCCTGAGTCGCTGTCGGCGTGGGTGATAGATGTTTCCGATACAGGTGAAAAACTGACTTATATATATGACCCTCGAAATACAAAAAA
>JAZGGH010000090.1:0-9302 GCA_036480335.1 Gammaproteobacteria bacterium
AACTCATGTAAGACCTTTGCACATGCAAACACAGAGACTACAACCGCCAGGAAGACATAAAACTTGTTTTCCTGCTGAATCGGGCCCTGGCGATTAAAAAATGTATCGTGCAAAGGTCTCCATGCGCATGATGCCTTACACAAAAACACTGGTTCGTTACTTATGAATAGAACAAAACAGCTAAGGGTCTGCCTGCAAACCAACAATTAACCTTGATTGATGGCAGGAACATCAGCGACAGAATCGGCTAATGCCGACAAGTCATGACTGTCAATAAAGTTCTGACGCGCCTTGGACCGAGATAACTTACCTGAAGAAGTTCGCGGTAAAGTATGTAGCGGCACCAACTCAACATAACAATCGATACCCAGCTCCATCCGCACCAATCTGGCAATACGATCCATTAGCGCAGATCTCTTGCCTTTATCTGACTCACGGCATTGGACAACCAGGACACATAACTCATCGTCAGTTAACGGCACTGAAAAAGCCAGGGCATCACTTGTGCGAACTTCGGGTTGATGCTCAGCAAGATATTCAAGATCCTGTGGCCAGATATTTCTGCCATTAATAATGATCAGGTCTTTCTGTCTACCCGTAATAATAAGACTGCCATCCACACGGTAGCCGATATCTCCTGTATTTAACCAGCCATCTTCTGACAAAGCATTGCGCGTCTCTTCCGGCTCATTAAAATAACCAGACATAACACTGGGTCCGCGCACAAAAATTGATCCGCTGTGCCGGTCCTTTAACGAATGCCCTTTTGCATTGCGTATCTCAACTTCATATTCTGGTAGCGGCGTGCCGCAATCAACAAAGCAACGGGCACGGCCGGGGTTTTCCGATAATTCTATTGGTAAGGCTTCCTGATGGTCCGAGTGGTGATCGCCATCAACACAATCCGTTTTATGCCCTTTAAATAAAGGTGAAAAACTAATGGCCAATGAGCATTCTGCCATACCATAGCAAGCCAGAAATGCTTTTTCGTCAAAGCCGGCGGGTGCTAATGCTTTTGAGAATCGCTGCAGCGTTTCTGAACGTATCATTTCCGCGCCAACACCCGCAACACGCCAGTTACTTAAATCGTATTTGCTTGCTTCACCCGGACGTAATCGACGGGTACATAGCTCATAACCAAACGGCGGGCTAAATGAAATTGTCGCTTTTGTCTGCGATAATAAATTCAACCATTGGCGTGGACGCATAGCAAATTCACGCGTGTCCAGATAGTCAACGCTAATTTGCGCAGCCACTGGCGTTAGAACCAGGCCGACAAGCCCCATATCATGATAAAAAGGCAGCCAGGAAAAACACCTGTCACCCTTACCCATTTTAACCCCATGACGAATAATACCTGCCAGGTTGCTCATCACAGCGCTCTGCTTAATAACCACACCACGTGGAAAACGTGTGCTACCCGACGTGTATTGCATATAGGCAATATCATCTGCTGACGCAGGCTGGAATTCAAAATCTTTTTCTGGCAAAGCGTCAAAATGACCTGGGTCACCGATCATTTTCAGGCCGAGCCCTTCACCAGCTTCCTCAAGGAATGAAATATAGCCTTCGGGTGCCATGGCAACAGACGCCTGGCTACTTTCCAGCAACCCCTTTAACTGAGCAACATAACTTGTATGCCCACCCAGGTTAACCGATGCAGGTAGCGCAACAGGCACGAGCCCCACATACTGACAGGCGAAAAAGAAACGTAAAAAATGCGGTGTTGTTTCAGCAATCAATGCGACCCGATCACCTTTTTTAAGCCCAATGCCCATTAATTTACGCGCAAGTATTCTGGACTCATCACGAAGTTGACGATAAGGCAGTGTGACAGAAAGTTTACCGCGACCAGTATAGAAGTTGGTGCCAGTTTCGCCTTTTGCAGCATAATCGAGCGCTTCAGACAAAGTGGAGAAATCAGCATCTCGAAAAGCAAGACTATGCAATGTTGGTGTCGGCGTTATTTCCACAATTTTTTCTCTTGCCTGATGGTCGCTCACACTGAGTCCCTCAAATTATCAGAAAAAGCCACACTTGACTTCATTCCGTATGTCACAATGTTGTTTATTCACAACAAATCTATGGCTATGCATTGATACAATGGGTAATGGCCGCAGCTATTATTCCTTTAATAGAAATAAAATTCAACTAATTCCCAAGGATATGTTAACGTTTTCACAGAAAAGACAACAAATGTCGCCTTTTTACTACAAAAGCGTCGCCTAAATACAAACATTGCTACGTTAAGCCCATGATGCACGTCTGGCGCTGACAGACGTTGGGCGGTATTATCCAACTTTACAACGACATAGGCACAACCAAAGATTGCAACGTAATGGAAAATTCTGCTGATACAATACGTGTGATCCCAGTTACAACCAGACAGCATAAGAATCAATTTCTGGACGTTACCCGCCTAATCTACCAAAACGACCCTCACTGGATTGCCCCGCTTCGTTTTGAAATGCGCCAACGGTTATCTGAAAAGAAAAACCCCTTCTTTCGTCACGCTTACGCCAAAACCTGGCTTGCCATGAGAGGAACACAGCCCGTTGGCAGGATTAGCGCCCAAATAGACTCGTTACAATCCGATGATTCGGGGCATTTTGGCCTGCTGGAAGGCATTAATAATCAGGCGGTCTTTTCTGCTTTGCTAGAGCAGGCTGAAAACTGGCTTAGAGGGAAAGGTGTTTCTACTATCCGAGGGCCGTATAATCTATCTATTAATGAAGAATGCGGGATGCTGGTCGATGGCTTTGACACACCGCCCTGTATCATGATGAGCCACGCCCTGCCCTATTATAAAAGTCTCATTTCAAATGCTGGCTATGGAAAAGCCATGGATCTACTGGCTTACCTGATCCCGTCTGATTTTGAAGCGCCGAAAGTCATGGCCAGGCTAGCTGAAAGGGCACTAAAAAAAGTTAACGTGCGCACTTTACGGCGTAAACATCTACAGGAAGACCTGGAAATCCTACGAGATATTTTTAACGACGCCTGGTCTGAAAACTGGGATTTTGTACCTTTTACGCGAGAAGAATTCCAGGACATCGGACAAATGATTTCCCTGCTTGTCGATGACGATTTAGTACAAATTGCAGAAATCGACCAGCGCCCGGTCGCTTTTGTCGTCGCGATGCCTAATATCAACGAAGCTATTCGGGATTTAAACGGCAAGTTACTGCCCTTTGGATGGGTGAAGCTTCTCTGGCGACTCAAAGTCAAGTACCCCAAAAGCGCTCGCACACCGTTATTGGGTGTCAGAAAACAATACCACCATACACCATTAGGGCCTTCTCTCGCCTTCATCGTCATTGAAAAAGTCCGTCGTGGACTGGTTAACCGAAATGTTTCTGATGTAGAGCTTTCATGGATTCTCGAAACGAATGAAGGCATGAGGAATATTGTTGAAACCATCGGTGGCATCGAATACAAACGCTATCGTATCTATGAAAAAAACCTGTCTCAGTCATGAGAAATACCCGATCGAAACCAACGTTTACCGCACTGGTCCTTGCCGGTGACCGTGGAACCGACGACCCACTCGTCGCTAAAGCTGGCGTCGCCTGTAAAGCGCTGGTAGAAATTAACGGCAAACCGATGGTCCTGCATGTACTGGACACACTTCAATCGGCAGACCCGGTTAGTCGCTGCATTCTTTCCGGGCCAGAACGTTCGCAATTGAAAGGCCAACACAGAATAGAAAATCAAATTAGCAACAATCAACTAGATTGGATAAAACCCGAAAAAACACCTAGCACAAGTGCTTATGTTGCCATGCAATCGATCCCTGAAGACCAGCCGATTTTGTTAACAACGGCTGATCATCCGTTACTCACCGCAGATATAGTCAACAGCTTTTGTTCCCTTAGCCTCAAGAAAGAGGCCGATGTTACCGTTGCCTTATGCCGCTACGAACTCATTAAATCGACCTTTCCTGGTATGAAAAAAACGGTGCTTAAATTTTCTGATGGCGAGTACTGTGGCTGTAATTTATTTTCTTTCCTCACGCCGAACTCAAGAGAACTCGCCAACAAGTGGCGGCAAGTAGAAGATGATCGTAAAAATCCATTGCGCGTGATAAAACTCCTTGGCTGGTTTTCCGTATTGCGCTATATGACCGGCACCCTGTCGCTGAACGATGCAATGCGCCGCCTGTCCAGAAAGCTGGGTTTACGCATCAGCATCATTGACATGCCCTTCGCCGAAGCTGCCGTCGACGTTGATTCGATTTCCGATCAAAAAATTGTTCAGGCGCATCTGGCTTCCAGCAAGCTCTCAGGGGGGAAAGAAAACACTAAAGTTGTGGAATAAAATCAAGGTGCGGCCTTTGTAACGAGCAAGGGTTTTATTCTGTGGCAAGGTAACCACACGGATGGGGGTATAGTGATAAATGAGCGCTTGCCGGTATCGGGTATGCAGGCGCTGCCTAATAGACTAACGATCGACAACGCGTGTGCTATTTCCCTGATACACAAACTGCTGACGATCAGAGCGATATCCTCGCTTGATCATATTGAGCGTCCATTTTTTTTCATCTGCAGATATTTCGTAAAGATTATAGCCTGCCTGCTTGCCTGGCTGAGAGCCAATTGAGGAGGCTGAAGGCACACCCACAACAGGCACTGCACCGTCGTTTCCCTCTATCGTATTTTCAACCGACTGGTGGCCGTGCCCGTGTAACACCAGCTCGGCACCTTGTGCCTTTATGATTTCATGGAATGCATCGATATTTATCAAGCGTTTGCGCCTTTTTTCAACGCCATGTACCGGCGGATGATGCAGCATAACCACACGAAAAAGCCCCTCCTTTTTTAACTCTCTCAACAACGGCTCTAAAGCACTCAGCTGCTGATCACTTAGTTTACCCGTCGCCATAAACGGCGGGGACGGCACCGCGCTGGACAACCCAATAATAGCGACATGTTTGCGTCGACGAACGGTAGGAAAAATCGCCTCCCCCTGCACCGCGGCTCCCTTGTTTTTATCTGAAAGCATGAAGGGTTCCCAATGTAAATAGGCTCGATGCCAGGGCGAGGACACATAGGCATCGTGATTTCCCGGTATCACTGTCACCTTATCAAACGCACCCAGTGATTCCAGCCAACGCCTGGATTGACGGAACTCATCCTGAAGTCCGATATGCGTTAAATCTCCTGTCACCACGATATGATCCGGTGCCATTACTTGCAAATCCATAGCAAGTGCATCGAGTAATTCCGGGCGATGCACAAAGCGTCGCCGCTTTAACCAGGATAAATAGCCTAAAATTCGCTTATTGAATAATTGCCGCCATTGAATACCCTGCAGCGAGCTTAAATGCGGATCCGATAAATGAGCGATTGTCAGCGTTTGATTATTGTTTTCAGGCATTATAGATGGTGGCACCTTCGCAAGAAAATATTTACATTAAAAATGGCAGCCAATCAGGGCTGGTGAGCAAACACGAGTATAGGTAAACTTGCGGCAGATAACTAAAGGTATCAGCACATTCATCATCCTGGCGACACTGACTCACGCATTGCGCTTATCACCAATCCGAATAGCGGTGCAAACAAAACGCAGCTCCAGAAGATCAACCGTCTTGTTGACAGGCAGCCACACATTCGCCACTACATTACACGATCCGCCGGTGAAATTCCTGAGGTTCTTGCAACCCTGCACGAGGATGGCACCAACACGCTCGCCATAAATGGCGGGGATGGAACAACCGCAGCGGTCTTTACCAGCCTCCTGCAAGGTAGGCTATTTGATCGATTACCCAACATCGTCTTACTACCCGGCGGAACAACTAACATGAATGTTGGCGATATAGGCATCAGAGGAAAACTAACCAAAGGGATCCAGCGACTCTGCGATCCGGACTTCAAGCATCGCGCAAGAAGGGTTGCCAGACCAGTTTTATCGATACAGCAAGGCGCAGGTCTTCCGACAATAAACGGTATGTTTTTTGGTGCTGGCGCCATTATTCAGGGCATAGAGTTTTGCCACGACTCAGTACATTCTCGCGGCGTTGGCAGTGAAGTAGGCCCAGGCATTGCTATGCTGCGCACAATTTGGGGTATCATAAAAAATGATCCGTTATATGCAAATCCAGTCCCTATGAAAATCGCTTATTCCAGTCAGGCTGACCCTGTTGTATGCGAAACACTCCTATTGCTTTGCAGCACTCTGGAAAGGCTACTCCTGGGCATGCGACCCTATTGGGGGAAAGAGGATGGTGCTATCTACAGCACACTCATAAAAACACAGCCCGATCAATTTCTACGCTCCCTCCCCTTTCTACTAACAGGAAAACCAACGCAGCGCCTTAAACAATCAGATAGTTACCACAGCAAAAAAACTCAATCGATCGAGATACATATGAACAGCCGCTATACACTGGACGGAGAAATTTACGCAACGAATGATACCACTGGCCCGATCACAGTCAGCGCCACAGAACCACTCAGCTTTTTGCGCTAACGCCTACTATGACCAGGGAAACTGAAACACTCCAGGCATTGGTTAGCAAAAGCGTTGAGATTGTTAACCCATTGACGTTACAAACGTTACTCGACCATTTAGTGAACAAGCACAAAGCCTCTATTCAGGCTGTAATATTTTACGGATCATGCCTTCGAAGCATGGACCTATACGATGGCCTGGCCGACCTCTATCTCATTGTCGATCGTTACCCGCATTTTTATCATTCGCTATTACCCGCGATCGCTAACTGGACTTTGCCACCGAACGTCTATTACCTGGAAATCCCAGGGCCAGACGGAAAAACACTGCGCGCTAAATATGCAGTGATTTCAGAAAAAGACTTTAAACGCGCCACATCGAAACGTTGGTTTCATTCCTACATTTGGGGCAGGTTTACTCAACCTGTCGCTCTGGCCTATGCAAAAAATGACGAAGCAAGAGCGAGAGTCACTGAAAGCTTATCAAATGCTATTGTTACTTTTTTAACACGCACCCTTCCCAGTATCGAAGAATCAGGCACCATCAATGATTTATGGATTCAGGGTATGCAGCTAAGCTATCGCGCTGAATTACGTGCTGAAACAGCTCAAAGAGCATCAACACTAATTGAAAGCCAGCCAGACTATTACGCATCCATTGCGGCGGCGGCAGCAAAACAATCAGATTTAAAGCTCTCCATCAATGGCAATCACTATAGCTCCGTTATTCATTCGAGCCATCGCAGTCTCTCCAAAGCACTCTGGTTTGTCCGAACAGTGCAGGGGAAATGCCTGTCACTTCTACGTTTGATCAAAGCGCTGTTCACCTTCAATGGCGGCCTGGACTACATCGCCTGGAAGCTTGAACGGCACTCAGGGCAGACCGTCCATATACCCGAGCGAGTCCGTCATTACCCGCTAATCTTCGTATGGGGACTCCTGTGGAAACTATATCGCAGAGGGGTTTTCCGTTAAAACCCACCTTATTTCTTGTTATTCATGGGTTTAACAAAATACACTTCTCCATATTTTCTGCGAAAAACGGCGATAACAAGTAAAGGAATAGCCAATCGCTGCCGCAAAAGAGATGTGTCTTTTTATTGCACTCAAAAACCGTTTAATTGATGAGGTCCAATGTGGGAATGGAAATAACTCTGCAGCTATTGATCATTGAAGAATCCAGGAGCGACGCGGAATCACTGGTCAACACACTGAGAAATGCCGGCCATAAATCGCATATGGTGCATGCAGATACCCTGGAAAGTCTTGAGGCGGCCTTACAACAGATAACACCTGACCTGGTGATCTGGACTACAAACCCAGTGCTTCCACTCGATGAGCTCATCGCCACCCTCGATCACAGCAATATACGAAAGCCAGTCATTGTCGTTGCCGACGACTGCAATGAAATCACGACAATTGTTGCCATGACAAAAGGCGCAGTGGGTATGTGTTCCTACGATAAACCTGAACACCTGCAACTCATTGTTTCCAGAGAAATCAACCGAATAAAACTGGAACAGAAATCACAGTATTTTGAACAACACTTTATTGAAAGTGAGAAACGTGCGCATCTGCTCATGGAAAGCTCCAGGGATGCTATCGCCTATATTTCTGAAGGTATGCACATCTACGCAAACCATCCCTATCTCTCCATGTTTGGCTTCAGATCAATGCTGGAAATTGAAGGCACTCCGATTCTCGATATTATTTCTCAAATTGATCATGATGAATTCAAAAAATTCCTACGTGATTATTCTGACAACATGATAGAAGCAGAACGTAGTGAATTTGTTACCCACGGGCTGTTACCCGATGGTGAACAATTTGATGCGCTAATGGAATTAATGCCTGCTAGTATCGACGGGGAACCCTGCACTCAAATTATTATCCGTAACCAGTCTTCAAGCAGCGAAGAGCTGGAATTAAAAATTCAAAATCTTTCTAAACAGGACATGGTCACTGGCCTGTACAATCGCCAGTATTTTATTGAAGAACTTAATCTGACGATTAATGCAATACAAAAAACGGATTCAACCAGCGCTATCCTCTACCTACTGATCGATAATTTTAGAGACATCCGTGAAAATGTAGGTATTAGCGTAATAGACAAAATCATTCTCGAAATTGCAGGGATTGTGAAAGCCCATACCTTACCATCTGATATAACTGCCAGATTTGGTGACCACTCGTATGCGATTCTTAGACGGAACTGCGATAACGAATCCGTGCTTGCGCTATCAAACGAAATACGTACTGCCGTTGAAGAACATGTCGCAGACATTAATAATCAATCCATCACCACAACCTGCAGTCTCGGCATGGTGATGATAAACCAGAACACGGGAACCACTCAGGACATACTCTCTCGCGCAGATCTTGCCTGCGAAGTCGCCCGCTCCTCCGGTGGAAACCAGGCGCATATGCACAACCCGGTAGTAGATGAACAAGTTGGCAAAGAACGCGATCAGCACACACATTCCCTCATCCAGGATGCTCTGGACAATGACCTTTTCAAACTTATGTTCCAGCCGATCGTTAGTTTGCAGGGTGATACCCGTGAAAACTATGAAATTCTTCTACGCATGCAGGACAGCCATGGCGAGCTTATTATGCCTGGCCAGTTTCTTCCCGTCGCAGAAGAAACGGGCCAACTGGTAGATATTGATTTCTGGGTCATCCGAAACGCAATAAACCTGCTCGCAGAAAGGCGGAAGCAGGATAGCCATACGCGCTTCTTCATCAAGTTAGCTGCAGACACTTTGCTGGATTCATCACTTTCGAACTTTGTTATGCAATGCCTGCAAGAAGCAAAACTGCCGGGTAATGCTATCGTATTTGAAATTTCAGAAC
>JAZGGH010000091.1:0-15038 GCA_036480335.1 Gammaproteobacteria bacterium
ACAATCCTGCGTTAAAAATCGGCTCAAAATGCTCATGTACTGCGTGTACACTGCGCTTTTTCGCCAATTTTTGCCTTGTCTTGCGCTCGCCTGAGACTTTTCAACAGCCTGCTGGTCACCCGAATCATAAGGCGGGCAATAGTACGCGATCGTCCAGCCCACATCAAGCTTTTTTATCAGTTTCGTTTCCTTGCAGCATAGAAATGACGCGGGCTTTTTCCAGAGCGGGTGATTCCACATCAATGAGCTGATCAAGCATAGACTTCAGACCGCCAGGCCCGTGGATGGAGTCCCACATCAACTGGCTGATCTTGATGCAGGCAGCCATCGGTGTTTTTTCTCGTTTTCGCATCTGATCGACTTTCCATTGCGTGCGCATAAGCCGTTGACGTTTTTCCGGGTCTGCACCCGAAATTGTTGTATCGATCAATAACTTACGTCGGCGCTCGAAAGCTTCGGGGTCGTTTTTTGCCAGTCTTGCCCATTCGTCAAAATTGATTTGTGGTGATGTCATCACAGAATGCGATGCGCCGGACTCTTTGTTGTCCATTTGGGTACTCCGATTTATTTTTATTGTCATTATTATTCTTTTATTAGAGAGATATTCTAACATATTCAGGACAAGCACCAAAACAGGGTGTTAGTCATCGTCACGCAATGTAACAAGAGAGGAGCATTTGCCTTCTGAATCAGTCATTAACTGGCATTCAATCGGTCTGCAGCAAACCTGGCAGTCCTCAATATAGGCTTGATTACCCGCAGAGCAGTCAAGCAGTATATCGAATACTTCACCACAATAAGGGCAGGAGAGGGAGTAAGGTATCAGTTCTGAAGGGGTATTCATTCAATGACCTTTAGGGCACCTCTATTAATCAGGATTTTCGTCTGAGTTCAAGGCGGATGGTTTTTGAGAACCGCAGTATATAAGGCATATATGAGGATCGCAAAAAATTATCCAACGCAGAAATCGGGCGAAAAGACGATTAATAGAGGTTGCCCTTTAATCAGCCAGAAAGTCGGCAACAAGGTCATCAAGGAATAATCTACCGTGGTGAGTCAGCTGTATCAATTGATTGTGAGCATTTACCACTAAAAAACCTTTTTCAACGGCCTGGGTAATGCCAGTCTCCAAACGAGATGCGTCAAGCCCGGTCGCAGCGGTGAAGTCTGCATAAGTGAACGGTGCAAGTAAACGCAGACGGTTCAGAGCGTATTCAAAGACAAGATCTCTGCTCGATAGATGGTGTTCAGCCGACACTCTTGTCCCGTCGTGTCCTGCCAGGTACTGATCCGGATGGCGCAGCCGGGTTGTTCGCTTAACCGATTGTGAGGCCGCATCACTGATTTTACCGTGAGCACCTGCTCCAATGCCGACATAATCTCCAAATTCCCAGTAATTAACATTATGATGACACTGTTGTCTGTGGCGGCAATAAGCAGATACCTCATACTGTTTGAAATTCGCAGTCTGTAACAGTTGTTGCCCTGCTTGCTGGATATTCCAGATGAGTTCACTACCTGGCAATTTGGGGGGTTGCTGATAAAACAGGGTGTTGGGTTCCAGTGTCAGTTGATACCAGGAAAGGTGGCCTGGGGTGTATGCTAAAGCTTGCTGTAAATCGGCAAGCGCATCGTCCACTGTTTGTCCGGGCAGGCCATACATCAGGTCCAGATTCAGGTTGTCAAAACCGGCATTTTGCGCGATCTGTATGGCCTGTTGAGCACCTACGGATGTATGAATTCGTCCCAGTGCAGACAGCTTTTTATCCTGAAAGCTTTGAATGCCAAGCGACAGGCGGTTGACGCCGGCCTGTCTGAATTCGGCAAAACATGTTTCTTCGACGGTTCCCGGGTTAGCTTCCAGTGTGATTTCCAGTCCGGGTTTTAGCGGTACACGAGCGCGTATACCCGCTAGCAATCGGTCAATAGCCTGCGCAGAAAACAGGCTGGGAGTGCCCCCACCAATGAAAATACTTTCAATCGTCCTGCCCCAGATGCCAGGAATTTCTGTTTCCAGGTCTTCCAGCAGTGCTGAAATATAGGCGTCTTCTGGTAATGCGGTTTTTTTCTGGTGTGAGTTGAAATCACAGTAGGGGCATTTTTTAACGCACCAGGGTATATGAATATAGAGCGTTAGCGGAGGTAATGCCGCGAAATGAATATCGCCCATCAGCTATCAGGTTAGCGCCTGAATCAGTTGTTTCAGCGCCTGACCTCGATGGCTGAGCTGGTTTTTCAGGTTGGCATCAAGCTCTGCCGAGGAGACATTCTGTTCAGGTACAAAAAAAATCGGGTCATAACCAAAGCCATTAGCGCCCTGTGGAGCCTGCAGGATGCGGCCTTCCCAGGTGCCCTGAAATACAAGTGGGGTGGGATCGGTCGCATGGCGCATAAAAACCATCAGGCATTGAAAACGTGCAGTGCGTTGTTCATCAGGTACGGTTTTCAGGTCGGACAGAAGTTTTTCAAGATTTTCCTGGTCGCTGGCAGCAATGCCAGCATAGCGTGCGGAATAGATGCCTGGTGCTCCTTTGAGGGCATCAACCTCAATGCCTGAGTCATCCGCGATTGCCGCATGGCCCGTATGTTCGGCAGCGTTGCGCGCTTTTAGAATGGCATTCTCGATAAAGGTCAGTCCAGTTTCTTCTATCTCTGGTACAGAGAATTCAGATTGCGGAACAACGGTTAACGGACTGTTTTCAAGTAACTGGTTTATTTCGCGTACCTTACCCGGATTATTGCTCGCCAGGATAATTGTCTCAGTCATGCAGTGCTTCCTTCTGATGTTCACACAGTTCCGTGATACCTTTTTTCGCAAGTACTAACAGCGCATTCATTTCTGTTTCGTCAAAGGGTTCTTTTTCGGCGGTACCCTGTATCTCGATAAAGCGGCCGCTATCGGTCATTACAACATTCATATCCGTATCCGCATTGCAGTCTTCCGGGTAATCAAGGTCGAGAACCGGTACGCCGTTGTAGATACCTACGGAAACAGAAGCAACGGCAGCTGTGAGTGGGCTTTGCTTGAGTTCGCCCGCATCAACCAGGCCATTAATAGCGTCTACCAGCGCGACATATCCACCCGTAATGCTGGCTGTGCGTG
Organism: Gammaproteobacteria bacterium; assembly: GCA_036480335.1. Classification (GTDB taxonomy): domain Bacteria; phylum Pseudomonadota; class Gammaproteobacteria; order DSM-19610; family DSM-19610; genus JAZGER01. The sequence continues at coordinate 3,104 of JAZGGH010000091.1, forward strand.
TACCACCGTCGGCCTGGATAACATCGCAGTCAATCGTAATCGACCGTTCGCCCAGTTTCTGCATATCGATGACCGCACGCAATGAGCGACCAATCAGGCGTTGTATTTCCATGGTGCGCCCACCCTGTTTGCCGCGAGCAGCTTCACGTCCCATGCGGCTGCCTGTAGAGCGTGGCAGCATACCGTATTCAGCCGTGACCCAGCCCTGGCCCTTGCCCCGCAGGAATCCTGGAACACGTTCCTCAACACTCGCCGTGCACAGAACTTTGGTTTGACCAAATTCAACCAGAACAGATCCCTCGGCATGCATGGTGTATCGGCGGGTAATGGTGATTGGGCGCATCTCATCATTGTTACGGTTACTGGGGCGCATCTGTATTAAACTCCTGAATAATAGGGTTCCTCTATAAGATAATTAGGATTTTCGTAATAGAGGTGCCAATAGTCTTTGATCCGGATAATAAGACTGTATTGCAACATAGTTGCAACAGGTTTGCCATCCGGTTAAGTGCGCTTAGAGGTGATGGTTCAGTGATGCATGGAATATGCACCACCGGGCTGTTCTATTTTTTCATTTCGTCGGCATAATCAATCATCACCTGATTGATTTCGTCAATGGCGGACTGCAAGGGGTCGTCAGTAAAAGCTTTCTGCTTTTGTTTGGTTTTTTTCAGCCCGGTTTTTTCTGCGACAGCGGTATCAGGAAACCAGCGCATTACCACAGCACTGATGTTATCGCTGTTTGGATAACTCTGGGTTTCTGCTGTCATGGCAAGTTTATCGAGAGTTGCAGCCAGATTCCTGGTTGTGTTGAGGCGAAATAACTGGCGTTCTGGCAGTGCGGACCAGAGCCCATCAGAACATAGCAGTAGAACATCACCGCTTTTGAGTGGTGAATCATCAAAACTTATCGCCGGTGATTGCCTGTCATTACCCCCCATGCAGCGATTGACGCTGTTACGCAGGGGATGGGTATTGAATACTTTGGCGTCAATTTTTCCATTCGCATACAGTGCTTCCAGCGGCGTGTGGTCACGGGTACGTTTTACAACTTGGTCGAAACGCAGAAAGTACAGTCGACTGTCACCGACATGTGCCCACCAGGCATGACCATTCTGAACAATGCAGACAACGCAGACTGTGCGTGGATCAACAGGGGGCGATTCCTGTTGGCCGGCCGTGATTATTGCCTGATGAGCCTGTTGAATCGCGTTCGCCAGAAAAGCATGTGGATCATCAATGCTTCCCGTGTGCTGATTGAATAGCTGGCTAATACGGGTAACCGCTATTTGTGCAGCCAGTTCGCCACGTGCATGGCCGCCCATACCGTCAGCCACGATCATGAGTGTTTTTTCTGCTTGAGTGATGAAAGTACAACGATCCTGATTACAGGCGCGGTTGCCCAGTCTATTGGTAATGGCAGTCAGGGATGGCATTTTAGTCTTTGCCCAGTAATGTGTTAGCCAGACGTTCAAACGGGGTATTTGCCTTTTCTGTTTCTTTCTGGGTCAGTACTGTACGGAATTCCGCTACCGACTGCGGCCGCAGCATGGGATCCATTTCTGTTGCCCAGTCGATTGCCTGTAGCATTGTTTTCGAGTAGCGCTTTTTATACTGGCTAACGAGCGGTTTCTGTTTGTCCTCAGTTTGACGTTCATCAGCCGGCTGTCCAGGTTTGCCATCAATGCAGCTACGCATGGTTGCACCCAGGGCATATAAATCGGTCCAGGGGCCGACATAGCCTTTGTTATCATACTGTTCGATCGGCGAATAACCGGGGCTGATCACCTGGCCTGGCTGTAACTGGCGACTCTGGGGAAAGCCATGTACAGCACCAAAATCGAGTAATATTGGCTGGCCGCCAGGCCTGATGTGGATATTGCTTGGCTTAATGTCCAGATGCAGAAGATCGTTGTTATGAATCAGCTCCAGACCATCCAGCAGGCGCATGAAAACGACATTGAGAAAGGTCTCACTTAAGCCGCCTTTGCGTTGTTTAAGATATTGTTGCAGATTCTGGCCGCCCTGATATTCCATCACCATATAAACAGTCCCATTGGCACGGAAAAAATTGACCACATTGACAATGTTCTGATGTTTCAGCTTTGCCAGTGTGCTGGCTTCCTGAAAGAACAATTTTCTACCACGGTTCATGCGTGAGGCTACATCCTCGGAGAGCGCGCTCACCGATCCGTCAGGATTGCGTTTACACATGGATCCAGGCATGTATTCTTTGATGACAAACTGTTTGCCAGAACGACGATGCCTGCCAAGATAGACGATGCTGAAGCCGCCGCCGCCGAGAATTTTTATCAGGCGATAATCATCAATTTTTGTGCCTGATGGCAGGCCGTCACTTTTTTTGGTCATATAATTTTAAATTCAGGGTAAATCAAATCGTACTGCCGTAAACTCTGTCATCGGCAGACGACAGGAGTAGTTTAAGATGATACGCAGTATGACAGCATTTGCCCGTGTTGAGATGGATTATAATGGTACCGAAATCGAGTGGGAATTACGCTCTGTGAATCATCGCTATCTTGATATTCAGCCGCGTATGCATGAAGAACTGCGCGGTATGGAACCTGCTCTGCGAGAAAAGATCTCGCGCAGGGTAAGCCGAGGCAAGCTGGAATGCAGTCTGCGTTATCGATTGACACAGGCGGCGGACTCCAGGTTGCAGGTTGATCAACAATGCCTGCAGTCGCTGCTCGCGGCTTATCGCGAGATTGAACAGCTTATCTCGGAACCGGGTATTCCGAGAGTGATGGATTTGATGCAATGGCCCGGTGTGATAGAAGAACAGACGCCAGCGTTGCAAGATATCAACACGCCTGCCATGGAGCTTCTCGACAGGGCTCTGGATGAATTTATCGAGACAAGAGAACGCGAGGGTGCCAAAATCACCGATATGCTACTCAAACGCTGTGATGGCGTGCAGGCACAGGTGGCTGTGGCGCGTAAAGTGTTGCCAGATATTCAGATGCAAATGCGTGATAAATTGCTTACGCGGCTTGAAAAACTGGCTGTGCCAGCAGATGAAAGTCGGCTCGAACAGGAACTGGTGTTTCTTGCGCAAAAACTGGATGTTGATGAAGAGATTGACCGGCTGGAAGCGCATGTAGAAGAGGTCAGAAATGTTCTCAAACGCAAGGAGCCAGTGGGCCGCCGTCTCGACTTCCTGATGCAGGAGCTGAATCGCGAAGCCAATACCCTGGCATCAAAATCGGTAGACAAGGTCACCACAGATATAGCAGTGGAATTAAAAGTGCTGATCGAACAAATGCGCGAACAGGTACAAAACGTCGAATGAAAACCGGAACTCTGTATATTGTTTCTGCGCCTTCGGGTGCCGGCAAAACCAGTCTGATCAAGGCTTTGCTGGAGACACTGAAAACAGCACGGTTATCCATTTCCTATACCACGCGTAAACAACGCCCAGGTGAGGAAGACGGTGTACATTATCATTTCGTCAGTAGTGAAACATTTACAGATATGTTGACTAACAAAGCTTTTCTGGAACATGCCGAAGTGTTTGGTAATTACTATGGTACATCCAGTCAGGCGGTGCAGCAGCAACTGGAAACTGGCGATGATGTGATTCTGGAAATTGACTGGCAAGGTGCACGCCAGGTGCGTAAACAGTTTTCCGACAATAGCGGAATCTTTATTCTGCCACCCGGCAGAGATGAGTTGAACAAACGGCTGTCAGCGCGCGGCCAGGATAATGAAGAAATTATCCTGGCGCGTATGCAGCAGGCGGTCAGTGAAATTTCTCATTATCATGAATATGATTATGTTGTCATCAATGATGATTTCGATGTGGCAGTAGAGGATTTGCTGGCAATTTTCCGTTCCGGTCGGCTGACGCTGGCGCATCAGCAACAGTTCAATGCAGATATTCTGCGGTCATTAGAGCAGGCGGAATAGCTGCAGTATCATCCCAGTTGATCATCCGCGACATGGTAATGCGGGTCTTCCACCACATTCACTTCGACAAGATTACCCGCCTTGGTGAGTAACAGGCGGCATTCTTCCGTCAGGTGGATCAGGTGTAAGCGTTTACCGGCCTTTTCGTAACGCTCGGCCAGTTTATCGATTGCCTCGATGGCTGAGTGATCGGCAATGCGAGAGTTTTTGAAATCTACCACAACGTCATCTGTATCGTCCTTCGGGGTAAATATTTCCTGGAAATTTTGAGTTGACGCAAAAAATAAAGGCCCATTCAATTCATACACTTTGTCGCCCATTTTATTATGACGAATGGTTGTATTGATATGACGTGCATGCTCCCAGGCAAATACCAGCGCCGATAGAATGACACCGACAATAACGGCCAGAGCAAGGTTATCGGAAATCACCGTGATCAGGGTAACAGCGACCACGATCAGCCAGTCTGCCAGCGGTATCTTGCCCAACAGACGCAGGCTACCCCATTCAAATGTGCCTATCACAACCATAAACATGACACCGACCAGAACCGCAATCGGAATGGCTTCAATCAATGACGAGGCATAGAGGATGAAAATCAGCAAAAATAGGGCGGCAGAAATCCCTGACATCCTGTGTTGCCCACCCGACTTGATATTGATAATACTCTGCCCAACCATGGCGCAGCCGCCCATGCCACTGAACATGCCCGTTACCGTGTTGGCAACACCCTGACCAATGCATTCCCGGTTTGGGTGTCCGGTGGTTTCGGTGAGCTCATCAACCAGATTGAGTGTCAGTAAGCTTTCAATCAGACCAACCAGTGACATTACGACCGCATAAGGAAAAATGATTTTGAGTGTTTCCCATGACAAGTCCACGACAGGCCAGTGAAATGGAGGAAACACACCCTTGATAGAAGCCATATCAGCGACTGTGCGAGTGTCCAGGCCAAGTCCGATGACAACCAGCGTACCCACGACAATAGCTGCCAGGGTGGAAGGAACAGCTTTAGTCAGGCGAGGCAAAAACTTGATAATCAGCATGGTCAACAGAATCAGGGCCAGCATGATGTACAGATCAGAACCAGATATCCAGGCGTGAGAGCCATCAGCCGCCGGGATCTTGAAATGCTCAAGCTGGGCAATAAAAATGACCAGCGCCAGGCCATTGACGAAGCCAAGAAAAACCGGGTGTGGCACCAGACGAATGAACTTACCCAGCTTCAAGATACCAAAGCCGATCTGTATCAGCCCCATCAGGATAACCGCTGCAAACAGATATTCCACGCCATGTTGCAATACCAGCGTACCAATCACCACGGCAATGGCGCCGGTCGCACCAGAGATCATGCCTGGTCTACCGCCGACAATTGCGGCGATCAGGCCGATGGTGAATGCCGCATAAAGACCGGTTAGCGGATGCAAATGTGCCAGCAAGGCAAAGGCCACTGCCTCGGGAACCAGAGCCAGCGCAACCGTCAGCCCGGAAAGTAGTTCATTTTGTAAACATTCCTTGCGCCTGGAGATGATGCTGAACATGGTATAAAAATCCCTGCCGTAAAAAGACCGCAACTATACCGACTTTATCGCCATAAAACTCGAATTCTCCATATGAGCCTGTCAGAGGGGGCAGCGTTATGAATAGATTTGTTTAAGACCTGTTTCGATCAGCCGACAGACAGGTATCTTTATTGTCACACTGGGGATCTGCTAAATGGAATTCAAAGACTATCTGAAATTAATGGTGGCAAAAGATGCCTCTGACCTGTATCTGAGCAGCGGCGCCTGCCCGAGTGCCAAGTTTCATGGCACACTTGAGCCGATAGAACAGACCACACTCACCTCTACGCGCGTAAAAGAAATTGCCTATGAGATTATGGATGAAGAGCAGGCGCGGCAATTTGAACACAAGCCGGAAATGAATCTGGCTATTTCAGAATCGGGCATTGGTCGTTTCCGTGTGAATATCTTTAAACAGAGAAATACTGTGTCACTGGTGATTCGTAATATCAAGACAGATATCCCCAGTTGGCAAAATCTCGGGTTACCGAAAACCTTGACAGATGTGATCATGGAAAAGCGTGGTCTGGTTCTGTTTGTCGGCGCGACGGGCTCCGGTAAATCAACATCACTGGCGTCATTGATTGATTATCGAAACATCAACCATGCAGGCCATATCATTACCATAGAAGATCCAGTCGAATTTGTTCACCCGCACAAGAAATCCATTGTTAATCAGCGTGAAGTTGGGGTGGATACCGATAGTTATGAAGATGCGCTGAAAAATACCCTGCGTCAGGCGCCAGATGTCATTCTGATTGGTGAAATCCGAGATCAGGAAACCATGGAGCATGCTCTGGCTTTTGCCGAAACCGGCCATCTGGCGATTTCCACGCTACATGCCAACAATGCTAACCAGGCACTGGACCGTATTATCAACTTCTTTCCGGAAGAGCGTCACAATCAATTGTTGCAGGATCTGTCGCTTAATATTCGTGCTTTTATATCACAGCGCCTGGTGCCAACGGTTGATGGCAAACGTGCGGCTGCTGTGGAAATTTTGCTGGGCACACCGCTGGTTCAGGACTTGATCAAGCGCGGTGACGTCGCCGAAATCAAGGAAGTCATGGAAAAATCTGTTGATGTTGGTATGCAGACTTTTGATGGACATTTATTCAAACTGTATCAGGATGGACGTATATCTCTGGATGAAGCCCTACGGAATTCCGATTCACCGAATAACCTGCGACTGAAAATCAATCTTGCTCCCAGCGCAGGTTCCAATGCACCAAAAGCGCCGGCCTCTTCAGTACTGGATGGCTTGAGCCTGATTGAAGAAGAAAAGGAAGAAGAACTGGAAGATGAATTGCCAGGTACGTTTCATGGGTGATGGAATTAAATATAAAACGATTATGAGTCTGGGCAGTTGATGAACAGTAGTTCATTGCGACAATTTTTTGATGGAACTCAAAGGGTTAACTTCAAAGCTTAGTGGGCGCAAAAGTAAGGCTGTTATCGGAGGTTTGACTTGCGGGTGTTTAGCTTCTATTGTCTTTAATTGATGTGGGAGAACATCAGAAATTCACTTGTCTGAAGGCGTCTTAATGGTCAGACATATAATAATATTAAAGTGTGTGGTAGGCGTTGTCGTAATAAAACTCGATTTCGAATTATCTGCCTCACGTTGCGAATTTTTATCCTGGGACTATTGAGTTTGGGTTGCTCATTCGATCAGGGATAAGTTAATAAAGGGAAATTATCATGAATCGAATTATATCTATGTTTAATAACATATTTTCTCATTATGGAAAATGGTCCTGTATTTTGATACCCGGTGTGTTTTTTGCTCTGGTTGCGAAGGCGGAAATACAATTTCAGGAAATACCAGGAGATTTTCGCCCAACGGAATCCTATGGAGCATCGTGGGGTGACTATAATGGTGATGGTTGGCCGGATCTCTTTTTAAGCAATCATAGAGTGCGTTCAAGCATTTATCGTAATAATGCTGATGGCAGCTTTGATGATGTCGTATTAAGCGTCGATAAGTCAATGACCTGGACATGCGAATTTGGAACCTGTTCGCAAGGGGATTTGAGCGATACACACGGCGGTGGCTGGGGCGATATAGATAATGATGGTGACCAGGATTTTATTGTTTTAACCGGGGCACCGTTTGATGGTCAGTTCTTTATCAATGAAGGCGGCGTTTATGTTGATCAGACCGCAGCTTTCGGTTTGTCGGAAGATCGGGAAGGCCGGACGCCTTTGTGGTGGGATTATGATAATGATGGCCTGTTAGATCTGGTCATTCAGAGTCGTACCAGGACCTGGCTGTCGAGGAATACGGGGGGCGGCAGTTTTATTGATACCACATCAAGCACAGGACTGGAAATAACCAGTACGATTACAAATGTTGGTCAGCTATTAGATATCAATAATGATAATACTTTCGACTATCTCGGCATTCCTGACGGTACTTTTCCAGCGAAAATATACGATCCCACTACCCTGCCTTTTACCGATATAACGTCCAGCGTGTCATTACAAAGCCATGTGCTGGACTCATCACTGGCAGATTTTGATGGTGATTTAAAAGCAGATATATTCCTGCCGCGTGGACGGCTAAGGCCGATACAGGCAGCAGCCGTCAGCCCAAATCGGGTTGAGGCATGGATTTCTACCGGTACAGGTGTTGAAAAAGGGTTTAGTTTCGATACTGATGGAATACTCAATCTGACACTTTACACCAAGCTCGGCCTGGTACGAACGTTCATCGGCGCAACTGGTTATAACCCGGTCAACGATGGTGATGATGATAACAACATTAAACGATTGATCCTCGATCCTGCAGACACCAATAATCACGGTATCAAGCCTCATGATCCAATGGAACCGGCTGATTTCGGAATTTATATTGGTTATGATCCGGCCCTGTCAAAATGGACCTATCGTGTATCACCAGGGGATATTAATAGAAGAGCCTACTTTGTGGCTGAAAGTGATTTGACAGTATCTAATGTCAGTTTAAGCGGAGGCACTCTCGGAGATCTTCCAATTGCTCCAGTGATGTTATTGGGTAGTGATGGTTATTCTCAGCCTGCCACAGGGACAGGTATCAATTTTCCCATGTCGTGTGTTAGTGCGGCATCGGGTGATTATGACAACGATATGGATATTGATATATATGTCGTTTGCCGTGGTGGTATAGAAAATATACCCAACAAATTATTTGCAAACCAGGGAGATGGGACCTTTGTTGAGGTGGCAACGGCTGGCGGTGCGCAAGGACCGGTAGGCATGGGAATAGACAGTGGTGCTGGTCAGGGCGATAGCGTTGTCATGTCTGATTACAATGTTGACGGCTTGCTGGATATTTTTATAACTAATGGCTTGCAGCTTCAGCCTATCCGCCTGCAAGCACCCAATCAGTTATTCAAAAATACAACCAGTAACTCAAATCACTGGATAGAGCTGGATTTAATCGGAACCACGTCTAATCGTGATGGTATTGGTGCAAGAATTACGGCAACGGCCGGGGGTGTACAGCAATATCGACAGGTTGATGGGGGTTATCATCGCTGGTCGCAGCATGATAAGCGCGTACATTTTGGTCTGGGTGGGAATACCCAGTTAGACCTGACTGTAGAGTGGCCCAGTGGTGCTGTTGATACCTATACTAACGTGACTGCTGATAGTTTATATAAGGTCACTGAGGGTGCTTCCTCATTACAGCTATTCGTTCCAGGTGCTGTGGCCCAGTTTCCGGCGCCAGTTCCAGGGGATGAATGCGGCAGTGCTCCCTTTCAATCGCAACTCGATAATGCGTTGTTTTTATGGAAAAACTGTACAACGGGTGAATGGCATGTACGTGCTATGGCGGGTGGAAGTAGTAGCCCGATTAGCTATAGCGGGAGTATTGAGGGTGAACAACCTATCACTATCGTCGAAACATTCAGCTTTGAGGGTGGAGATTCAGTCATCAATAATGGGCCGAATCAGATTGATTATAGCCTCAGAATGGCAACCCCTGGACAAGATGGATTTACTTTCTCAATAGATCCCGCCACTAACACCTGTTTTGATTTGAATGCACCTCAGGATAAGAAAGTGTTTTTAGGACCCGGAGCGATTCCGGTGCAATTGCCATTTGATTTGAGAGATATAACGACTTGTTCTGCGGGATTAAGTATTAATGATGTGAGTGTTGATGAAAATGCTGGAGTAGCCAGTTTTACAGTCAGTATTTCTGATGTTAGTCCATCCGATATTACTTTCGATTATGCGACCAGTGATATAACCGCTGTAGCCGGAAATGATTATACATCACAGAATGTTACAGGATTTGTGCTACCAGCCGGGCAGAGTTCGGTAGTCGTAGATATCCCTGTGCTGCAGGATAGTGATGTAGAACCTGCAGAGACTTTCAAAGTTACGCTGACAAATGTTACTAATGCAATGTTGTCGGATAGTGAAGGTATTGCAACGATAGAGGATGATGATTTTGCAGGTGATACGGTTGATTTAAAGCTTACGATTTATACGCCATCCCAGGACAAGTTATGGGTGAAAGCAACGTCGGATCATACGCCACTGGGAACAGCAACCCTGACAGCAATATCAATGACAAACGGTGTTGACACCACGCTGGGTACCTTGCCCTGGAACGCGAGTACCAACGCTTACCAGAAAAACTTCAGTGGGATCACCACTGAGCCTGACTGTGTCACAGTAACCAGCAATTTCGGTGGCTCTGATCAGCGGATTGTTAGCGCGACAGGGTCATGCAGTCCAGTGGTTCCATCCATATCGATAGACGATGTGAGTGTGGATGAGGCTGCCGGGATAGCCAGTTTCACCGTTAGTCTGTCACAGCTGCTGGTGATGGATGTGATCTTTGATTATGCAACGAGTGATATCACAGCAATAACAGGAAGTGACTATACGGCGCAAAGCGCCAGCGGCCATATCCTGCCTGCCGGGCAAAGTTCGGTGGTTATCGATGTGCCAATTCTGCAGGATAGCGACGTTGAAGGTGACGAAACTTTCAAAGTAACACTCACCAATGCAGTTAACGCCACAATATCTGACGATGAAGGTATTGCGACAATACAGGACGATGACTTTGCAGGTGATACGGTCGATTTGAAGTTTGCGATTTATACAGCATCGCAGGACAAGTTGTGGGTGAAAGCAACGTCAGACCATACCCCGCTGGGAACAGCAACACTGACGGCTGTGGCGATGACAAACGGTGTTGACACCACGCTGGGTACCTTGCCCTGGAACGCGAGTAAGAGTGCCTATCAGAAAAACTTCGGTGGGATCACCACTGAGCCAGACTGTGTCACGGTAGTCAGTAATTTCGGTGGCACTGATCAACAGGTTGTTAGCGCGACAGGCTCATGCTCACCAGTCGTTCCATCGCTATCTATCGATAATGTGAGTGTGGATGAGGCTGCCGGGATAGCCAATTTCACCGTTAGTCTGTCACAGCTGCTGGTGATGGATGTGATCTTTGATTATGCAACGAGTGATATCACAGCCGTAGCTGGAAATGATTATACGGCACAAAGTGCCACCGGCCATATCCTGCCTGCCGGGCAAAGTTCCGTCGCTATCGATATACCGATCGTGCAGGATAGCGACATTGAAGGCGATGAAACCTTCAAGGTAACACTCACCAATGCAGCCAACGCCGCAATATCTGACGATGAAGGTATTGCGACAATCCAGGACGATGATTTTGCAGGTGATACAGTCGATTTGAAGTTTGCGATTTATACAGCATCGCAGGATAAGTTGTGGGTGAAAGCAACGTCAGACCATACCCCGCTGGGAACGGCAACGCTGACGGCCGTGGCGATGACAAACGGTGTTGACACCACGCTGGGTACCTTGCCCTGGAATGCGAGTAAGAGTGCCTATCAGAAGAATTTTGGTGGTGTCACTACTGAGCCTGACTGTGTCACAGTCACCAGCAATTTCGGTGGTACTGATCAGCAGATTGTCAGCGCGACAGGATCCTGCGGTCCAGTGGTTCCATCCATATCAATAGACGATGTGAATGTGGATGAAGCTGCCGGGATAGCAAGTTTCACCGTTAGCCTGACGCAGACACTGGCTATGGATGTGATCTTTGACTATGCAACGAGTGATATCACAGCTATAGCAGGAAATGACTATACGGCGCAAAGTGTCACCGGCCATATCCTGCAAGCAGGTCAAAGCTCTGTCGTTATCGATGTGCCGATCGTGCAGGATAGTGACATTGAAGGTGATGAAACCTTCAAAGTGACACTCACCAACATAGTCAACGCAGACTTATCCGATGGTGAAGGCATTGGCACGATACAGGATGATGACTTTGCGGGTGATACAGTCAATTTATTAATTGCGCTTTATACGCCGTCAACAGACAAGTTGTGGGTGAAGGCAACCTCGGATCATACGCCGCTGGGAACAGCAATACTGACGGCCGTGGCAACGACAAACGGTGTTGACAC
>JAZGGH010000092.1:0-10826 GCA_036480335.1 Gammaproteobacteria bacterium
GGCACCTGGCCCCAATTTCATTCTCGACTTCATGGTCGGCGGTGACTGGCCCGGTGCGCCCGAGAATGCCGCTGATTTCCCGGCAACCTTCAGTGTCGATTATGTGAAAGCCTGGGAATTGCCCTGAAGGACCCCCAGCCTAAATCATTGCAGGCCAGACCTGGCAAAACTACACAACATTCCAGCGGAAGCCGTATAATCCCCGCATGGCAAAGAAACCCAAAAATCCCGAGAAAAAAACATCCGGTAGCGGCACTATCGCCCTTAACAAAAAAGCTCGCCACGACTACAGTCTCGGCGATCGCTTTGAGGCTGGCCTGGTCCTGCAGGGCTGGGAAGTCAAAAGCCTGCGCGCTGGCAAGGGACAAATAACTGATACCTATATTCACCTCAAGGACGGCGAAGCCTGGCTGCTCGCCGCCAATATCACCCCCTTGCTGAGTGCCTCGACACACATCAGCCCCACCCCCATGCGTGCGCGCAAACTCCTGCTACATCGCAAGGAAATCGACCGTCTGATCGGCCAGGTTGAGCGCAAAGGCTTCTCGCTGGTACCCACCGCCCTGTTCTGGAAACATGGCAAGATCAAACTCGAAATCGCTCTCGCCAAAGGCAAACAGTCGCATGACAAACGCGCCAGCATCAAGGAACGTGACTGGCAACGTGACAAACAACGCCTGCTCAAGGGTCGCTGATACCTGTCGAACTTTGAGCGTGCTATACTGTCTCACTGAATACTTGGGGACGACATGGCTTCGACGTGGGTCGCGAAACCTGAGGTGCATGCCGAGGAACAGAATACCTCGTAAATCCATCTGTACAACTTATAGTTGCCAATAACGACGACTACGCTTTAGCCGCTTAAAAACCGGTGTAAAGCCTTCGGCCCGGCGCGTGCCTGTACGCCCGGATCACCGGAGTTATCCCATACAGGATCGCGCTGAGGTGTTTCCGGCACTGATTCGTTAAAACCTTTTCGGAATCGCTGTCTGCCTTCCCTGCCCGTCGGGTAGCAGCCGGTTAAATTTAAAGGCGTGGATAAGCATGTAGAGCCGATGGCAGAGGACTGGCGGACGCGGGTTCGATTCCCGCCGTCTCCACCATTTACACTGTTCTAGAAGAACCTAAAACGACCCGTAAGGCTATGATAATAAATGGTTTTACGGGTTTTTTATTGCCTGTAATGCCCTACAACATCCTATTAAATGCTAGGTTTTTAGTAACACTGATAGTAACATCACCATATAGCAAGTAAAAAATATTAATCAATCACGCTGAAGATATATGGCGATCACTAGAACTTCATATTTTCCCCGATCTTGGAAAGTGCCAATTCATAAAATTACAGCCATTAAACCATTGATGTGATTGAGCCAATAAAGGCAAAGGAAATGATGCAGAAATGGGCTGACTATCTTGATCAGCTAAAATCACAAATGAGCACTAAAATTGAAAATGCGTAACAGTAAATTCAGAAAGCTCCATTACCCTGTAACCTCTGAACAGGAACAAAAGAGATTCAATACAACCCGCTTAGAATTGGAGGTAATCGCTTTAGGCTTATTTATGCCCGTCTTTTTAACCGCCTCTTTCTGCTCATCGGTGTATTTCTTGAGAATTTCGTGTCATTTTTTTGTGGTATAGTATTTTCAGCTTGGTATTCGGAGTCGGCTACCGAAGGACGCAACGATCTATCAATAATGGCCGCGATAGATAGCGATGCAGGGTATCGCCTGCCTGCGCCAAGCGCTTTTTCTTTCCTTCTAGATCGTTTGGTAACAGGATAAACAAAAACAATCCTGTATGCTCCTTGCTTGTCTGACCGAAAATCAGTGCGCATTGTTGGGATTTTCCCTTCTCTTTAAGGGGTAGTCTTAGATTGAATAATTAATGAAAGCACACTATGCAATTAATTCTATTCTACAGGCTGCGCGCTTTGGTGCGGCGTGCCTGAAGAACAAATCCCAAGAACCCTGACAGACGCCCTGAAATACCGCAGAATCCCTATAAACCTGTATATGCATAGAATCGAAGGAGAAATTCGAATGATTTCCAGAGCTCAGGGATGCCTGCTAGGCCAGCTTGCCGGAGATGCGCTGGGCGGTCTGGTTGAATTCCAGTCCCCGGAAGAGATTCGGCGAAGTTATCCGAAGGGTGTCCGGGATCTGGCGGACGGCGGCACATGGAATACTATCGCAGGCCAGCCGACAGACGATTCCGAGATGGCACTGCTTCTTGCTCGGATGCTGGTGAAAAACGGCTCGTATGATCCAGAGGCGGCACGGAAGGAATATCAATACTGGCTGAACTCCGATCCCTTTGATTGTGGTATGACCATCTCTGCCGGATTACAGGGCAATCCCGATTCAAACAGTCAGGCCAATGGAGCCATGATGCGGGTCAGCCCGCTCGGGATCTTCGGAGCCAGGTTCGCGTTGAATCAAGTGGCTGAATGGGCCATGCAGGACGCCGCACTTACTCATCCCAACCTGATCTGCCAGCAGGCTAACGCGTTATTTACCATGGGCATTGCCCACAGCATTACATCTGTCTGTGAGGCCAATGAACTTTACAAAAGCATCAGACAATGGGCAGTCGATTTACCCGTGGAAACAAAACTGCTGGATATCATTGACCGGGCAGTCAATGAACCGCCAGCGGATTATATCCACCAGCAAGGCTGGGTACTGATTGCTTTTCAGAATGCCTTGTACCAGCTAATTCATTCCACAAACTTTGAGGAAGGCGTTGTCAATACCATCATGCACGGTGGAGACACGGATACCAATGCGGCTATTTGTGGGGCACTGTTAGGTGCTGTGTACGGCCGTGAGGCTATTCCGGCACAGTGGCTCAACTCTCTGCAAAACTGTCGCCCTGAGGCCGGACATCCGCACGTTCAGCATCCTCGCCCGAAATGCTTCTGGCCAGTGGATGTATTGGAGCTGGCTGAAGAATTGTGTCTGACTGTCTCGATCTGAATCTTAGATCATTTCTGATGTCGATCTTTGTGAGGGAGAGTTTTAAACATGTGATGATAAAAGATGAGTAAGAAAATTGCCCTTGAGTCTGAATTAACCTGCCCAGAGTGTGGCCATAAAAAACTGGAAATCATGCCGACAGATGCATGCCAATGGTTTTATGAATGCGAGCAATGCCATACATTATTAAAGCCTTTGGCAGGCGATTGCTGTGTTTACTGCAGCTACGGCACTGTGCCATGTCCACCCATCCAGCAGGATAAGTTGTAATAGAGGCGCCCTTAAAATAACTGGTCGAGGTATTTTTTTAAATACTTTCTCCCGAACCCTAACCTGACAGCATTATGTCGGGTACAAAATGCTTTATTGGGAATCACAAGCAGGCCAGTTTTTTTGACCAGATTTTCAGCAAAACGCTCACTGTCCATAGCAACATTTGCAAACACGGTACAACCTGCTTTTGGAGAATGAAAATCCAGTTCAGGTTTGTAGTTTTCCAGCAATTGCAGATTAGCCACTAAACGCTGCCGATGATGATCAAAGAGAATTTCAGCCTGCTTAACAAGATTCACCGCTAGCCTTTCTCCCAGTTGATCATTACAGATCGATAAATAGCCTTTTATCGTTTTACACCTGTCTAAAAAGCTGTGGCGCTGGCTAACAAGCCAGCCTACCCGAATAGCCGGAACACCAAAGGCTTTGGATATCGCTCCAAGGCTAATGCCTTTTTCATAACTTTCTGCAACGGTCGTCAGCCTGTCTGCTTTATCATGCTCCAGGCCTCGAAAAACTTCATCAGAAAATAGCCAGACATCATGCTGCTGACAAAGAGCAATGATTGCGCCTAATTCTTCTTCAGTAAGATGCGAGCCGGTAGGATTATGCGGGTAGTTGATAATCAACATTTTAGTCTGATCATCTATCGTTTCAGCCAGTTGCTGGAAATCAATTTTCCAGCCATTCTCGCTATCCAGCGCTAACAACTCAATCTGACAGCTGATATCTCTTGCCGTGGCTATCAGAGGTTCAAACAGCGGGGTAAAAGCGATAACTTTATCACTCTTTTCCAACAATGCATGCATACAGAGATAAATGCCTTCCTGAGCACCGGCACAGGTCAGTACATTATCTGCCTGTAACTGGGGATATAGCTGCTCAACCAGGGCTTGTCGCAATGGCGGATAACCTGAATCCACACCATAATCCAGCAGTGTTTCGCTGCCAATGGATAGAACATTTTCTCCAATCAGTAAATCAAGCTCTCTGACTGTAAACGGGTGAGGGTTTGATGCATGTAGAGAAGTTGGTTGATACGGCATCCACTTTTCTCTGAAGCGAGTCGTATATAAAGATGCAAAGCTGGCGACTGTCATATGATATTCAGCGTCCTTACGAACGCTTCTTCCAGGCCGTTAATTGAGCGAGGGTATGTTGATGTTTGCGTGCAGTTTCTCTAATTACAAAAGGCACATCCAGCGGTTCACAAGCCTCATCAAAATACTCAGACAAGATGCGTTTGATGCCATCGTATGTCATCAAGTTTTCACCATTATCCCTGATACCTCCCAACCATTTTGATTTTTCGGTATATTCATCAAGCCATGTATAAGGTGACGTGAGCACCAGAAAACCCCCTTCTCGAATGCGATTCTGTATCTTTCTCAGAAAAGCTTCCGGGTCATGTAAGCGATCAATCAGATTGCCCGCAAATACCAGATCATAATCGGTATATTTTGAGCGCAAGTTACTCGCATCACCCTGGCTGAAATCCACATTATGGACACGTTCACCCAGTTGCAAATCCGTTAAATTAAATGTTTTCAGCTCCATTATTTCACCTTCAACAGGAATCATATATCGTATATGTCCATGATCCCTTAACTGTATTGCATTACGGATAAATCGCGTTGAAAAATCAACTGCATCGACATGATCAAAGATTCTTGCTAGCTCATAACTACTGCGACCAACTGCACAACCTATATCTAGTGCGCGTTGCGTTTTTTGTGTGTCGATTATGGCGGACACATGATCTATGCAAGCTTTGGGGAAATTAGGCACATCGAAATAACTGTCACCATAATGAAATTCAAGGTACTGAGCAATAAGATCATCTGTCTCATAAATATTAAATTCTTGCTCTACCTCGTCATCTGACTCGATATAACGAAAACCTGCATGCTGGTAAAAATGTCTGCGAAACGCGTAACGGCTATCAGCAATCGCTTCATTACCCGTAGAAATCCAGCTCCCACCTTTGATGAGGTTATGTTGTCCATCGAACGTGGGGACAGAAAAATCATCGTAGACCGGATGAACCATAAAACCCTCAAAACCATCAATTGCAGTTTCAGTCCACTGCCAGACATTACCAATCACATCACCAAAACCCTTTTGCATGAAATGATCAACCGGAGATGAAGACGCCCAGTATTCCAGGTTGATATTCCCCGGTGCTTTATCCCACGCGATATGATCTTGCTCGACACATTGCTGTCGCAAACAATACCATTCAGATTCCATAGGTAGACGAATCTTCTTACCCGTTTTATTAGATAACCAGTTACAGAAAGCTTTGGCTTCCAGATAGTTAACCTCGACAGGCCAGTTCATCGGCATGTCAATTTCCTGATATAAAGCACGATAGCGGTAGGTTATGCCAGCGTCAGTCTCGTCATCTGCCTTGTGATCAATTACCCAGAAGACCGGATGCTTTACTTTCTTGAATTGCCGCCACTCATTGCCTTCGTCAGTCCACCATTGTGTATTTTCATAACCACCGTCTTGCATAAAAGCAAGAAATTCCTGATTTGAAACCAGGAATTGGCTTGCATTAAAGGTTTTAATCTCATGTTTAGCCTGACCGTATTCGTTATCCCAACCATACGTTTCAGACGGATGTGAACGCCCCTGACGAATCGTTCCTCCAGTAACTTCCAGTAAATGATTTTCAGGTGCGGTGCCCCGATCAGGGCATAACTGCCATTCTGGCAAGGGTTGAATATATTTAAGATCAAGCTGACGAATGAGTACTGAAGAAGTTTCCAGATGAATCCGTTCATGCTCAATACCCATCAAAATGATCCAGAACGGCTCATTCCAGTCGATTGGGAATGCCAGTGGCAAGGTTTCAATCAAATAATTAACCCGTTCTCTAACCTTATCTCGGAAGGCTTTTACCTTATCGACACTCGGCCATTGATAATGTTTGTTATCCATGTCATCCCATGACATTTCATCGACACCGATAGCCATCATGGATTCCACTTTTTCATCCACACGTGCATCGTAAAGCTTTGATGCAACTAATTTATTGACGAAAAAAGTCGCCGTGTGTCCGAAGTAAAAAATAAGTGGGTGGCGCAAAGATTCCGGGCGTTCATGATATGCGCCATCATCTTTCAAACAGTCGAACAGCTGTTCATAAACATCATACGTTGCATTGAAATATTGTTTGATTTCCTGTCTTTTTTCTTCCACGTCTCCGTGCGTAAGAACAGGTGTTTTCCATGATTGCATGTAATTTCCCAGTTGGGTTTTGCTATTCTGTTATATTTGTCGTCAAAGGCACTAATCAATTACGAAAATTCACAGTAATTACTGTGCAGGCTTAGTGTATCGTTCAATAATCTTTCGCGCGTCATCCCCATATCGCCGTATCCATTGTTCCAGCACTGGTCGGCTGATAGCAGCGCCATACGCCAGTTGTTTTTCCAGCCGTTGCAAACCCTCATCGGATTGACGATTATCTCTTGAAACACCGGGATTTTTTCTTTTTATCATCTAATTTCCTGCTGCATACACGTTTTTTGGTCACACTGGGTGTGCTCAATGGTAAACTCCACTGCTCTAATTAATCAATGAGTTGAAGTCCATGCCAGATCTTGCTGAAGATAATCTGACCAATACCCCGAAGACGATTTATCTGAAGGATTATACGCCGCCGGATTTTTTGGTGGATACAGTGTCGCTGGAATTTGCTCTGGATCCAGAAAAGACGGTTGTTAATTCGACCATGCAATTACGGCGAAATCCGACTACCGCACCCTCAGCACCCCTTATACTGGACGGGCATGAGCTGGAATTACTCAGCATTCAGATGGATGGCACACCGTTGGATGACTCGCGTTACCAACTGACGAATGGACAACTGATCATCAGAGATATGCCGGAATCGACAGAGCTAGTGATCCAGACAACAATTCATCCGGCAAACAATACAGCGCTTGAAGGGCTTTATGTCTCCAGCGGTATGTTCTGCACCCAGTGTGAGGCGGAAGGTTTTCGACGCATTACCTTTTTTCCGGATCGCCCGGATGTGATGGCGCGTTTTACGACAAAAATCACGGCAGACAAGTCCACCTACCCCATTCTACTGTCCAATGGCAATCCAGTGGCCTCGGCTGATCTGGACAATGGTAAACATTCTGTCACCTGGGAAGACCCCTTTCCGAAAC
The DNA here is from genome assembly GCA_036480335.1 of Gammaproteobacteria bacterium. Lineage (GTDB taxonomy): Bacteria > Pseudomonadota > Gammaproteobacteria > DSM-19610 > DSM-19610 > JAZGER01. Next base: position 7,439 of record JAZGGH010000092.1, read on the forward strand.
CCGCCTATCTGTTTGCATTGGTCGCCGGTGATCTGGTGCGCAAGCAGGACAGTTTCACCACCTGTTCAGGTAAACAGGTTGACTTACATCTGTATGTTGAAAAGGCCAACCAGGATAAATGCGATCATGCACTGGCATCTCTGAAACAGTCGATGCGCTGGGACGAAGACACCTATGGCCGTGAATACGATCTGGATATTTTCATGATCGTCGCGGTCAACGATTTCAATATGGGTGCGATGGAAAACAAGGGGCTGAATATTTTCAACTCCTCCTGTGTGCTGGCAAGTCCGGCGACGGCCACCGATGGTGATTTCTACAACATTCAAAGTATTATCGGCCATGAATATTTTCATAACTGGTCGGGGAATCGCGTTACCTGCCGCGACTGGTTCCAATTGAGCCTGAAAGAAGGTTTCACCGTTTTCAGAGATCAGGAATTCAGCGCAGATCTCAATTCTGCAGCGGTTGAACGCATTTCCTGCGTCAATATTCTGCGCAGCCATCAATTTGCCCAGGATGCCGGTCCGATGGCCCATCCGATTCGCCCGGACTCCTACATGGAAATTGGTAATTTCTATACCGTGACTGTCTACAACAAAGGGGCAGAGGTGGTACGCATGATTCGCACTCTGCTTGGCAATGAGGCCTTTAGAAAAGGCAGTGATCTGTATTTTGAACGCCACGATGGCCAGGCAGTGACTACCGATGATTTTGTCGCTGCCATGCAGGACAGCAGTGGTATTGACCTGACACAGTTCAAACGCTGGTATAGTCAGGCTGGCACACCGGTGATTCACGTCAGCGGTGAACGACTCGATGGTGACCGTTATGCGCTGACGCTGAAACAAAGCTGTGCTGCCACACCTAAACAGCCCAACAAGGCAGCATTTCATCTTCCATTAAGCGTCGCCTTGCTGGACAGTTCTGGAAAATGTCTGCCATTGGCACTGGATAACGACGGCAATACCACAACGGAAAAAGTGCTTGAACTCAGGGAAACCGAACAAACCTTTGTCTTCAACAACATTAGCACTGAACCAGTCGTATCATTGAATCGGGATTTTTCTGCCCCCGTCAAACTGGTGCAAGAACGCGATAATGACACGCTGGCCTTTTTACTGGCGCATGACAATGATCCTTTCAACCGCTGGAATGCAGGCCAGGATCTATATATCAATGTGTTACTGGAAATGATCGAGGCCATTCGTAACCAGCAACCCCATCCTGAAACAAAATCAGTCGTTTCCGCCTTTTCTGTGCTGCTGAAAGATGAACAGACTGACCCGGCACTGATTGCCCAGATTCTCACTCTGCCATCGGAAAGCTATCTGGCTGATCAATGCGAAGAAGTCGATGTTGATGCCATACACCAGGCCCGTAACAAGCTAAAAAATATTCTGGCCACATCCCTGCAGGAGCAGTTTTTACACCGCTATACCACAGCCAGCGATTCTTCGCCCTACCGTTTCACATCTGTGGCCATGGCAAACCGTTCGCTGAAAAACAGTTGCCTCGCCTACCTGATGGAAGCTGACACTGACACCGCCAAAGACCTTTGTGCAGCGCAGATCGAACAGTCTGACAACATGACGGATACCCTCGGCGCCCTGTCGATACTTGCGCAACACGAGCTACCAGAACGGCAGAAATTTCTCGACGATTTTTACAGTCAGTGGCAACAGGATCCGCTGGTTGTCGATAAATGGTTCGGCCTACAGGCGGGATCACAACTGCCCGACACCCTGGAAACCGTGAAAAAACTGATGCAGCACCCGGCATTTTCTATCACCAATCCGAACAAGGTACGCGCTGTGATTGGCCGTTTCTGTCATGGAAATACAATCAACTTTCACCGTATCGACGGCAGTGGATATCGCTTCCTCAGTGATCAGGTGATCAAACTCGATGCCCTTAACCCGCAAATTGCCGCCCGACTGGTCGGCGCCCTGATTCGTTGGCGGCGTTTTGATCCGACCCGACAATCCTTGATGCAAGCCGAATTAACGCGCATTCAGAAGACAGAAAAATTATCGAAGGATGTCTATGAAATTGTCACCAAGGGACTGATGAATGAATAACTGCATCCAGACCGATAAACATCAAATCAACTGACTTCCTCAAGCGCAGCTTGAATCACTTCAATACCAGCACCTTCACGCGGTGATCGTTCACTCAACAGCCGACGCCAGCCGCGCCCTCCCGGACAGCCATGAAACAGTCCGAGGATATGCCGGGTGATATGATTCAGCCGTGCACCCTGCGATAACTGCGATTCGATATAGGGCAAAAGTCGCTGGATAATGGTTTCCCGATCAGGCAGATCGGCACCACCAGCCGCTTCGATTTCTGCCAGAATCCAGGGACGATGATAGGCTTCACGGCCAATCATTACGCCATCAACCTGCTGCAGATGCCGATGAATTTCTTCAACACTGCAAATGCCACCATTGATATGTATTTTCAGTTCAGGAAAATCCTGTTTTAACTGATACACCCTGTCATATTCCAGCGGTGGGATTTCCCGATTCTGTTTTGGGCTTAAACCTTTCAACCAGGCTTTGCGGGCATGCACAATGAGCTTATCGACACCGGCATCAACCAGCCTGGATACAAAATCAAACAGGAATGCATAGCTATCCTGTTTATCGATACCCGTCCGGGTTTTCACCGTCACTGGAATAGCAACGGCCTGACGTATGGCGCGAACTGCATCCGCAACAAGCCGTGGTTCTGCCATCAGGCAGGCGCCAAAACGCCCGGACTGTACCCGGTCACTTGGACAACCCACATTGAGATTAACCTCATCATAGCCCGCCGATTCAGCCAGTCTGGCACACATCGCCAGTTCTTGCGGATCAGAACCCCCCAACTGCAAAACCAGTGGATGCTCTTCCTCATTGTAGGCCAGTAGCTTTTTTTGATCGCCATGCAGTAACGCCGATGTCGTGATCATCTCGGTATACAACTGCACAGAGGGGGAAATCAGGCGTAAAAAATAACGGCAATGGCGATCTGTCCAGTCCAGCATGGGTGCAACTGATACCTTGCCGCCAACAATATTATTACAGGACACTACAGCTTAACCATCGCGCAAAAAAGCAGATTATCGCAAGGGCATCTCTATTAATAGTCTTTTCGCCCGATTTCTGCGTTGGATAACAATTGCCATCCTCATGTATGGCCTTACCTTGAACTCAGACGAAAAGCCTAATTTAATAAAGTTACCCGCAAGTGATTATTTCCCGCCACCAAAAAGACCTTTAACAGGCTGTTGAAATTTGACGGTCCTAAATCAAGAAATCTCTTTCGAACTATAAATTCCAGGTTTTTAATCTGTATTTAGCATTAATCTGTCGAATCAGGCAGGGTTTTCCCTTATCTCCAC
>JAZGGH010000093.1:0-2797 GCA_036480335.1 Gammaproteobacteria bacterium
CCACCAACAAGGTATTTCCATCAGTGCATTGGCAGGTGAATTACCAGAGCGATCTACCGCGAGTAACCGCCTCAAGAATATTCCAACTGAATTATCCAATACTAAAATCAGCGAGCTGGCTAAATCGTTGGCAGCTATCGAAACTGCATTCGGATGGCTCTGCGGCAAGATCAAGCAGACAGACAAGACAGATGGTCTGCGGATCACCTTCGAAAACAATGAAATCATACACCTGCGGCCTTCGGGCAATTCACCTGAGCTGCGATGTTATAACGAAGCAAGTAGTGTCGAACGCGCTGAGGTGCTGAACAAGGCTTGTCTGGCTATCTTGCGAGGTTGGGTGGGACACTAAAAGACCTGCCATAAGTGGTGCCCTGTGTAAGGTTGCGACGTCCGTTACAATCTTCCACACTACTGTGTTTGTTGGTTGTCTAATAGACTAAACAAAAGTACTCCCTGCGCTACCGTATGGAATGATGGGATCGGATGTTTAATCGCAAAGAATTTCTGGCCATAACCAAAAAACCTGCCTCCTCCAAGCGGGATCAACGGATCGAACTCGCTCCAGCCGCCGTCGGCTAACTGGGCATCAATCAAGTTCTGTATCCAGGACGGTTTAACTAGATCCATCGCGCCCGTGTCTACTAGCATTAAAACTCGTTGTAAATAAACATCTACAACTCTTATATCGTAGTAAAGCTGATTGGCAATTCTTTTTTGTAGGATTTTGGATGTGGCAGCTAATTCTTCTGCATCACCACATTGGCTGCGCTGCAATAATTGAATGCCCATAAGTTGGTGTGTCACACAAGCAGGTCGTAAGGGATGGCTGTCGCAAAAATCAGGATGATTCTGTTCTGCAATGGCAGATATATTTTCGAGTTCACTATCACACAGCAAGGCATAAATAAAATGATGGTTGTAATAGGGAAGAGAAGCAATATTTTCAAAATGGACAGGTACCCAGCGATTAGGGTAAAAGAATGGGCTCCATATATTATTTGGATTATTGATTAAATAACGTTGTTCGTATTCGCTGAAGATGTCACGTAATCGTTGGTCGTCCGATATTTTGCTGGCACGGTGAATCATGTACCACAGGATAGGGTTATTCTCTGCAAGTACTTTTTCGCGGTTATTCTCCAGCCAAAGGATGCTTTTCTCAAATGTGTTACGTATCGATTCAGCGGATGGGGGTTGAACCGACTTATTATTCTGAATGGTCAAATATCCATAAATCAGAATCAAAAAGACAAAAAGTAACCCGAGTGCTTTTAAGACAATTCGCATACCCAATCCTGTATTCTTCTCTATGGTATAGGTGAACATACCGTTTTGAAAGTTTTCGAGCAAGTCAGTATTTCCGAAGTCATCAGCTAGCCTTTTCTGTGGAACTAAATCTAGTATCGACTGGATAACTCAGTGAATATCAGTCTATTATTGTTAAAGAAATCGGTTATCTGCCGTTTATGTGGCATTGAGTATAAACTCACCCAATTTTAAAGGGTGTCCGACCCGGAGATTAGCGAGCAATGGATTATTTTGTTAAACCGCACGGTGGAAAATTGGTCAACTTACTGGTTGACCCAGATCAGGCTGAATCACTCAAAACTGAATCTCAGCAATTCACCTCCCTGACGCTCAGCAAGCGCCAGTTGTGTGACCTTGAGCTTTTGATGAACGGCGCATTTTCGCCACTGAAGGGCTATCTGAATCAAGCTGATTACACATCGGTCATTGAGCATATGACCCTGGCGGACGGAACTATCTGGCCCATACCCAATGTGCTTGATGTGCCGCAGGCATTTGCAGAAAAGTTGAAGCCCGGACAAAAGATCGCGCTACGTGATACTGAGGGCTTTATGCCTGCCGTAATGACCGTTGAGGATATCTGGCAGCCGGACAAAGAAGTAGAAGCCGAAAAAGTCTATAACACAGCGTCATTGTTCCACCCTGGCGTGCGCTACCTGATGGAGTCAGTCCATCCTGTTTATATTAGTGGCAAGATTGAGGGTATCGAACAACCGGCACACTTTGATTTTGAAAGTCTATGGGATAGCCCAGCAGAAATGCGAGCCTTGTTCAAAAAAATGGGCTGGCGCCGGGTGGTGGCTTTTCAGACCTCTAAACCCATGCACCGCCTGCAACGCGAAATCACATTGCAGGCCGCCAAAGATATTCAGGGCCATATCCTGCTACACCCAACAGTCGGTATGACCAAACCTGGTGATCTACAATATTACGCCAGGGTTCACTGTTACCAGGCCATCCGCCAACATTTTCCGCACAACCTCGCCATGCTGTCATTGCTACCACTGGCGATGCGCATGGCAGGTCCCAGAGAAGCCATCTGGCACGCCCTCGTCAGCAAAAACTACGGCTGCTCACACCAGATCATAGGCCCCAAACACGCCTATCCACCAGTTCACAACGGAACCCGAAACAACCAATCCCCTCTCCCTCCGGGAGAGGGGATTAATAAACAACACACTTTCTACCCGGATTACGCCGCCCAGGAGCTACTCAAAGAATACGAGGATAAAATTGACATCAATATCCTCCCAATAGAGGCCATGCACTACGTCCCGGCAAAAGACAAATTCCTGCCAGTCTCAAAAAATGAAGAACAAAACTTGGAAAGTATCGAATACACCGATGCTCAACTCAAAAACGACCTCGCCAACGGAGAAGAAATTCCCGACTGGTTCAGCTACCCGGAAGTCGTCAGCAATTTACGTAAAGTGTATCCACCTAAAAGTAAGCAAGGTCTTACCTTGTTTTTCACAGGCCTTTCCGG
>JAZGGH010000094.1:0-3996 GCA_036480335.1 Gammaproteobacteria bacterium
ATTATATTATTGGCTATTATAGTCAAGTGAGACCTCATCAACATAATGGAGGTTTAGCACCCAATATCGCTGAAAAAATATACTGGGAAAAATACTAATCCGTGGCCAATATTACTTGACCACTACACCCTTGCTGCCTCAAGCATCATGGTTTTTAGTTTTTCATAGTATGCAAGATAAAGTTCATCTTCCAATTCTGTTCTAGACTCGTATATTGTAAAAGTATGAATTTCTAAGCCTTCAATCCAGTCTTGAAATTCCTTTGAATTTTCACTCATCGAAGCCATGAAAGCCTCCGGTGATTGCACAAAAGATTTTGACAATTCTGTCCCGACTTCTTGTACCGCTCCACCATCTCTTTGCTTCCAATCTTGGACTAGTTGTGGAACAGTGGTTTCACCTAAACGGTCTTCTAGGGCACCGAGGACTCGAGGTCCAAAATCCATAGCCCAACCAAAAGCAGAGTCTTCAACTTCAGCCCCATGTACAGCTTGATTTAGTAATGGTAAGAGATCACGTATGGCAGCAGCTTCTTCGTGGGAAAGTACTCTCGATTTTTCTAATGACCGAGTAAGGTTATTAGCACCATAGCCGCCTACCTTAATCTCACGCTTTTCAGCCAAATTCTTAAGACGAGATTCGATTTCTATTCTCAACTCTGATAATGCAAGATTTGAATCATCACCAGATACCGCTTGAAAAGAGTATTCGTGCTTTTGCATCGGCTTTAAATCTGCTTCTGGTGGGATAAGACCAGATTGTTCAATCTTTTTTCCGGCTGTCTCCAACTCCTGAAATTCGACTTTCACTCCACCCGGTATTTCAACGCTTTTAAAAAGTGGACCAAGCCATGGAAGAACACCTATACCTAGCAACGTAACAACAATCGCATCAATCTTTATTTCAGGGAACCAGGTGTGCCCAACAGCCATAAGAACTGCAACTGCAGTAATAATTATTTGGATTACACGTGGTTTCATTGTTGGCGCCTAAGGGCTTGGCTCAGACGTGCGCGCTTCTTTTTTGCAGCCATTTGTTAAATGCCTTCTTTTACATACTGAGAAACTATTCCTGACCAAGTTTTTTCAATTTCCGTTACTAGATTTTTAAAAACCTTGCCTTCCGTTAAAACCCTCAAATCGTCGACAGTAGCTGATGGGCTCCATACACTCGCACTTTTACTTTCCTTTGTAGTAGCTGTCTGTCTGCCTCATCTGGACGAGTAATCCTTATGAGTTCCTAATACTGCCAGGCATCCCGCAGTTCACTGACCATCCAACCCCAAAATTGACGAGACAATGTCCTATCGAGAAACAGATAGTAACTCCGTGCCCGTGCACATCGAGACGTTTATTAAGGCTCAAAACGGAGACAATATCAAGACCCTTTCTGTAGCCGATATTGCCCAGCATTTTGTTAATAAGCTTAAAAGTCAAGTTTTTATGCTCGGTCGGTAGCGTCACGATATAATCAACACTATGCCATCAAAACTCCTGAACCCCACTAAAACAGACGTACTCATTATCGGTGCCAGTGCATCAGGCCTTATGTGCGCCATTGAAGCTGGCAAGCGTGGGCGCTCGGTCATCATTTTGGATCATGCAAATAAGCCCGGTAAAAAGATTCTCATGTCTGGCGGCGGGCGTTGCAACTTCACCAATCTGGATATTAATGCTGACAATTTTATTTCCCAAAATACACATTTCTGTAAATCTGCACTGAGTCGATTCACGCAGTGGAATTTTATCGCTATGGTCAATGACTACCAGATTCCTTATCACGAACGCGATCTTGGAAAGTTATTCTGTGATAACAGTGCTCGCGACATTCTCGATATGTTGCTGACAGAATGTCAAAAAGCAAAGGTTACTATTCAACTGAACTGCGACATACAGACTATCAGAAAATTGCAGAATGGCGAATATTTCGCTGATACTGCTTTAGAGTCTTTTCAGGCTTTATCGCTCGTCATTGCCACAGGTGGATTATCTATCCCGAAAATGTGTGCCAGCCCTTTTGGTTATCGGATAGCGGAACAGTTCGACCACCATATCCAACCGACACAGGCTGGCCTCGTTCCATTGACTTTGCAACCTGCTGATAAGGACAGGCTAGCGACTCTTTCAGGTATCGCTATAGAATGTGAAGTCAGCAATAGTAAAATCAGCTTCAGGGAAAATGTGTTGTTCACTCATCGTGGTCTGAGTGGTCCGGCAATATTACAGATATCTTCTTACTGGCAGCCAGGCGAATTCATCACACTGAATTTGTTACCGGATCTGAACGTTAGCAGCTGGTTGTCAGCGCGACAATCATCCCAACCGAATATCAGGCTGAAAACCATACTTAGCGAACGCCTGCCACGTCGACTGGTATTTGCTTTGTTCGAAGAGGAGTTGCTGGATACACCTTTACAGGAAATCTCACAAAAATGCTTTCAAAGCATTGCGGAACAGCTACAGAACTGGCAGATAAAGCCTAATGGTACTGAAGGTTATCGGACAGCAGAAGTCACTCTCGGTGGTATCGATTGCAATGAACTTTCATCAAAAACCCTGGAATCGAAAAAATCCGATGGTCTCTATTTTATTGGAGAAGTTGTCGATGTTACTGGCTGGCTGGGGGGCTACAATTTCCAGTGGGCCTGGTCATCTGGCTGGTGCGCTGGGCAGGTTGTTTAAGCCGGATAGCAACCTGAGATACACTTGGTACAAAGTGAAATTTATTTATTTTGAGCGATCGGGTGTAATATTCGGGTTAAATTCAGGGAGCAATGATCATTGGCTTTTCCAGAGATTTTTGAACATCCGTAACACCAGCGGGTACAGCGCTATCTTTTTTACCCACAAGAACGCTTGGCCAGCGATTGCTGTTTTTTGATTTGTTACCTGCATTGACCTGACCCATCACTTTATTACCTAGCTGTAATACCTGATTAAGACTGGCGATCTCTTCCTTATCAGGCCAGTAAGTTGTAAACGTCTGCTCAATCAGTTTTTTATCCTGATACCAGAGTTCAATCACCCAGTTACCCTCAACCAGCTCATAGTCTTCATCGAGCCCATAACCGGTATAACCCATCACCTGATTGGAACTGACTTTGCGCTTGATCATGAAATCAGAACCCGTGGATACGGTACCATCAGGCAATGTCATTGCAGGATGTTTCACAACACGCCTTAGATCAACATAGGCAGGTAGATCCGGAAAATACCACATGCGGTATTGCAGGTACATTCTGACACCCTTGATGAGTGGAATGCGATCGGTGGTTTTAACCCATTGCACCACTGGTTTTGAAATCGCCTTGCCGGTACTGGTCTTTGGGTTATTCACCATACCTCCACTGCGTACCAGGCGGTAAATTCCCTGTTTTGTAACTTTTCCCTGCAGTGACTGGTCATTGGGATTGTCTCCGGCTCTATCGCAGGCGACCAGACTAAAGGTAAGAATGATAGATATTAGATATTTCATTATTATGAAGAACCTCTCAGGCATTAAGTCCTGTTGTGTCTATAATAGTAAACTCGGCAGAGTAAAAACTCTACCGGGTTTATTCTCCGTACGACTTACTCTATTGGTTAAATGCCTCATGGATATGCATCAGCATACGTGGATCAACCGTCTCGACCTCGCCTGCTGCCAGAGTACTGGTTGCACCGTCTGAGAGGAATTTGAACTCAGCAATGGGCAGAGCACAACCCCCATTATTGCCACCGGGGAGGAAGCTATCGCCTTCACTACCTGCAGCATCAGGTACACCATCGCAATTTCCACTGCCATCACCACTCAGCGCACCGCCATCAATGTGATCCCGGTCAATCCGGTATTCATACACCGTACCACCCGGCCGGAAACAGGCATTCGCAGGATTCGCGCCGGGCCCCGTTCCTGCACAACCTGCACAACCTGCACAACCTGCACAACCTGCACAACCTGCACAACCTGCACAACCTGCACAACCTGCACAACCTGCACAACCTGCACAACCTGCAC
>JAZGGH010000095.1:0-21738 GCA_036480335.1 Gammaproteobacteria bacterium
GTTGAAAAAAGATGTTCCTGGAAAACGTCTGCACCGCGCATAGGAGGATTAACCTGATTCATGTATCGAAAAATGTATTCTACTAAACCCAGTGAGCTTGCGGGACTTTTTCAACAGCCTGTTAGACTGCTTACGCAATTTTGCAATTCGTACTGCTTCTGTATTTGCTTATTCGCACGTAAGCGGTAAAGCACAATCATCATACATTTCCCTCCAGGCAAGGATACCTGGTTATTTTGACAAAGAGGTTACTTATACCTGATCACTCCGGCAACCCATCTGATGCAACGTCGCGTTTTTTACTAACTACTTGAAATATCAGGGAAAAAATCTATCCCCGAGAAACAACGGCAATATATATCAAACACATTGAGACGTTCATTAAGGCTCAAAACGAAAACAAAATCAAGTCATTTTCGGCAGTCGATATTACCGGTATTTTGAAGTGATAGGCCGCCAGAATGGCTGGCAATTCTGATACTAATGAATGCAATACAGATTAATTATTGAGAATTATTCGTATTGTCTTTGTCTCCGTTCGCCGAACCAACCAAACCGCCAGCAAAGCAACAACCACCACCGGCGCGAAAGCGCTGACCATCACTGGAAATCCATACACCAGCCCAGCCTGTGAAAACACTTCATTAAAGAGTTTGAATAATAATCCGGCAACAATGCCTACAAACAATCGCCAACCACCACTTTTGCGTTGTTGAATCTGCAGAATAAATACCGCACCCAATACCAGCATGGCCATGGCTGAAAAGGGTTTGGCGATGCGTTTCCAAAGGTGTGCACGGTAGCGTTGTGAGCTGATTTCACTGGCTTCAAGGTATTTTATATACCGATATAATTCACCCAGGTTCATGTTATCCGGTTCCCGCGCCAGCACATCCAGCAGTTCGGGTTCCACCAGTAAACTCCAGCTAGCTTTGGGGATGGATATTACTTCTATTTTCTCCTCTTCAAATTGACTTTGTGTTACATCCGTCAATAGCCATTTTGAGCCATCATACTCAGCGCGATCAATCTGACTGGCGTAGAGCAGGCGATGGTTTTCATCAAACTCCAGCACCTGAACATCGCGTAGGTCACGGGCATCGCTGGTGCTGCCAATGTGTACATAGCGTTTACCGTCACGCACCCATACGCCGCGCTCGTTCTGTAATGCCACGCGGTTAAATATTGCCTCGGTGCGCAGGTTACCGGCCAGGGTTTCAGCGACGGGTGCAACGCCTTCTCCAAGCCAGGTGACGAATGCCGTCATGATCAACCCGGTGACTGCAGACCACAGCATTAGCCTTGTCAGTGACAGTCCGGCTGCACGCATGGCAATCAATTCACTGTTGGCTGCCAGATGTCCAAGGCCAAGCATGGCGCCCACCAGGCAGGCCATTGGGAAGAGTTCATATGCGCGGCGAGGCAACGTTAGCAGGGTATAAATCATAGCCTGTGATGTTCCATAGGAACCTCGACCAATATCAGAAAGTTCACCCAGAAAAGCAAATACCGCATCGAACGCAAACAGGCCAAGCCAGATGATGAATATCGACAGCAACAACGCACGTGCAATATAGACAGGCAGACGTTTCATCGCTAGCCTTTATTCCACAATCGCCAGCGCAGCAATCTATCTATAATGATCGCAGTGATGATTGGTACTAAATGTACCCACCAGAGTCCGGGCAAGGCAGGCACTTTACCCTCGGCCATATCCGATTTCATTACGCCCAGCAGATTAAAATACAGCACAAAAATCAGTATCCCGGCAATCATGCTGGTGTAATACCCCCTGCCCGGCACAAAACGCACCAGAATGATGGCTGCAATCGTTAACACCAGCACGGCAACGGGTCGTGATAATCTCTCCTGTAATTCTGCAATAGCGGGCAATTCAGAGTTACCGAATAAATTGCGTGACGCGACGCCTGCCCAGCGGAATGCGGCGGGTTCTGATTCACCAACACGAATCCCGTATTGCTGAAACTGCATTTCCCGGTAATCCGCATGGCCGGGTTTGCCGTCATAGCGAATCCCGTTTTCCAGCACCACAAACCGATTGCCGTTTTCATCCTGAAAGCGGACCGCTCTGTCTGCTGAAATCAGCATCTGTTGTTGACCATCATTGAATTCAACAAACACGTTCAACATTGCTGAGCGGTCTTCTGATAATGCATCGGCAAACAACAGCAATTTACCTTTTTGTAACGACATAAAACGTCCGGCGCGCCATAATTTTATATCCGCTCTTTGCGATGCCTCGGCCTTGAGTTTATGACCGTAATGAATCGATTCGGGGACGATATATAATGCTAGCGCAGCGGCGATCAATGCCACCAGTAACGCCGAAGGTAACAGGATGCGCGCATAATTGAATGGGCCAAAACCGGCCGCTGCCAGCGCAACGGCTTCAAGATCATTGTTCCAGCGACCCAGTGTCATCAGAATCGCGACAAACCAGGCAACCGGCATGGCAAACACGGCAAAGCTGACCGATTTCAACAATGCCAGGGTAATCACCATGGATGCGGGTAATTGTCCGGTTGCTGCCTGCGCCAGATAAATGGAAAACCGGCCACTGAGTAATACCGCCCAGAGCACAATCAGCACCAGTAACGCATTGCGCAGTACTTCCCGGTTTAATGCGCTGGCGATGACGTGGTTGTTCATATAAGGGTGCCTCTATTCATTAGGATTTTCGTCTGAGTTCAAGGCGGATGGTTTTTGAGAAGCGCAGTATATAAGGCATATATGAGGATCGCAAAAATCATCCAACGCAGAAATCGGGCGAAAAGACGATTAATAGAAGCACCCATAAGGATATTACTGAGATCCTGCGTTGTTTGCGAGTCACAGACTGTTGTAAACTGCGGTTATATTAGCCAGAGGAGCAAAAAAGATGGACTTTATCGCCAAACAAGAAGATGCCGACAAAATCAAAACAGCCTGTGTAGTTGTTGGCGTGTTTTCACCCAAGCGTCTGAGCGAGGCAGCCGAACGACTCGACAAAGCCAGTCGCGGCCAGCTCAGTGAACTCCTGAAAAGTGGCGATATCGACACCAGCTGTGGTTCGCTGACGCTGATTCATCAACCCAAAGGGCGTGTCACGGCCGAACGTATTCTGGTGGTGGGTTGTGGCCACAAGAAAAAACTCAATGAAAAGGCCTTTCTTTCAGTGACTCAAAATGCCGCAAAAAAACTCAATAAAAGCACAGTCCGGGAAGCGGTGAGCTTTTTACCGCAACTGGAGGTGAATGACCGCTCGCTGGACTGGAAATGTCGCCAGACTGCACTGACAAGCGGCAATACCGTTTACCGCTATGATGAAACGAAAAGCGACAGCAAACCTCCCAAACACCCATTGCGGAAACTGGCCATTGGACTGACAAAGGACGATGATCTGAAAGGGGTACGCAGCAGTCTCTCGCAGGGCAAGGCGATTGCCGCCGGCATGGCGCTGGCCCGCCACCTTGGCAACCTGCCCGCCAACTATTGCACACCCTCTGATCTTGCAGAAACCGCCCTCGACCTCGGCAAACAACACAGCAATTTGAAAGTCAGTGTGCTTGAAGAACGCGATATGGAAAAACTGGGCATGGGTTCTCTGCTGTCTGTGTCTCGCGGTAGCCGACAACCCGCCAAACTGATCACTCTGCAATATACGGGTGGGCAGAAAGATGATCAGCCAGTGGTGCTGGTTGGCAAAGGCGTCACCTTTGATTCGGGTGGTATCTCGATTAAACCGGGCGCTGCCATGGATGAGATGAAATTCGATATGTGTGGTGCTGCCAGCGTGTTTGGTACGCTTTCTGCCTGTGCTGAAATGGCATTACCGATCAATGTTATCGGCCTGGTGCCGGCCACTGAAAACCTGCCCGATGGTGATGCCAGTAAACCGGGTGACGTTGTTACCAGTATGTCGGGACAGACCATTGAAGTTCTGAATACCGATGCCGAAGGCCGTCTGATTCTCTGTGATGCACTCACTTATGCCGAGCGTTTTAACCCGGAGGTTGTCATTGATATAGCCACCCTGACCGGCGCCTGTATTGTCGCGCTTGGGCATCAGACTACCGCGCTACTGGGCAATGACCAACCGCTGGCAGATGAATTACTGGATGCTGGTCAGACCGCCTGTGATCGTGCCTGGCAATTGCCTCTCTGGGAAGAATACGATAAACAACTCTCCAGCAACTTTGCCGACATGGGTAACATTGGTGGGCGCGGAGCGGGCACCATCACCGCCGCCTGTTTTCTCGGGCGCTTTACCAAAGACTACCGTTGGGCACATCTGGACATAGCCGGTGTCGCCTGGAACAGTGGCGCTAAAAAAGGGGCTACCGGTCGACCCGTGCCGATGTTAACGCAGTTTCTGATTTCGCGTTGCATGTCTGACGAAACAGAATAAGCATCACTGCTATCTGATAACTTTCTGTGATTTCTAAAATCAACTCACAAAGACAGGAACCAAACGATGACCCGTGTTGATTTTTATGTTCTGCCGCAAAATGATCCGCTGCAACGACTGAAATTTGCCTGTCGGTTAACAGAAAAAGCCTGGTCACTCGGCCATCAGATTCATATCCACACCACATCGGAGCAGGAAACTGAGCTGCTGGATAAACTGCTCTGGACTTTCAAGCAAAGCAGTTTTATTCCGCATGGTATTCACTCAGTAGATACTCTGACAGCTCAACCGATCACTCTCTCGCATAATGCCAGTCCGGACACTCAGGAAGTTCTGATCAATCTTGCTGCAGAGGTGCCGCTTTTTTTCAGTCAGTTTGATCGGGTGGCGGAACTGGTTAATCAGGATGACACCATCAAACAACAGGGTCGCCAACGCTACAGTTTTTATCAGCAACGAGGTTACGCGCTGGAAACGCATACTCTTTCAAAGTAAGGAGCTTTTATTCAGAAAGCCTCGGAAACAGGCTATCAATATCCTCTATTTGCATTGTTTCCGGAATATGCCGGTTCCCCCATTCTACAATCGCCTTCAATACACGATCCAGATCCCTGCCCTTGTCTGTCAGCCGGTAAGCATAGCGCAGCGGGTTTGTCTGATAACTCTGTCTATCGATAATACCTGCCTGCTGCAGACGCTTTAAGCGGTCAGCCAATATATTGGTGGGTATATTTTCTGGCGATTTTTGCAATTCACTGTAGGTCTTCTTTCCCATATACAGATCGCGCACAACCAGTAGTGTCCATTTATCACCGACAATATCCAGCGCACTGGCTACCGGACAAACAGAGCGTTTGCAGGCATCGGGCAAAACCGATTTATCAGGCGTTTTCATAGCATGAGAATAACACCCCAGACCTGGCATTGCATATCACTTGCAAAATAAAAGTGACAAGATTACACTCCAGTTACTTTCATTTTACAAGTTACTGGAGAGAGGCATGCAAATCACACTTCATTACACCCCCAGCACTCGCGCTGTTCGCCCACGCTGGTTACTGGAAGAACTGGATGTCAGCTATCAATTGAAAACCCATGACCTGTTTGCAGGCAAAGGCAATACACCGGAATACAAGGCAATTCATCCACTTGGCTATGTACCGGCACTGGAAATTAATGGCCAGATACAACTTGAATCAGGCGCCATGTGTCAATGGCTGGCGGATCACTTTATTGCTGCCGGTCTCGCTCCCACCCCCGGTGATCCACCTCGTATCAAATACCAGCAATGGATGTATTTCACACCGGGCACACTCGAACCACCGGCCTGGTTGATTCTGATGCATTCCCGCATTTTGCCGAAAGACCAACGTGTTGACAGCATTGTTCCCTGGGCCAGAGAGCGCTATCTGGGCATTCTCGAAGTGGTCAACGATGCCCTCGACGGTCGCTCCTATCTGGTTGATGACAACTTTACTGCTGCAGACATCATGACCGGATCAACACTGATGTGGGTTCCTGATGCGCTGGAACACTTCCCGAACCTGCAAGCCTATGTTGAACGCTTGCAGCAACGCGACGCCTTCAAAAGAGCTGCAGCCTGACTGCCTCCCAGTGTCTGCAGACCTCCAGCAAACACTGGATTAACTTTTAATTATTTTTATCAGGGTACCACTATGAACACCGAACTCACCATGCTATTTGCCAGTGCCATGCTGGCTCTGCTGCAATTTTTACCGTATTTATTTGCCTACCTGAAACACTGGGGAATAACCATAGCCACCAGTAACCGGGAAAATACCCCGCCGCTGCCCGCCTGGGCTGATCGATCCATTGCCGCACACAAAAACATGACTGAAAATCTTGTGCATTTTACCGCCCTGATATTGATCACTCAGATTGCGGGCCTGTCCAACGAAGTGACTGCCTTGGGTGCTACGCTGTTCTTTTATGCCCGCTTGCTGTTCGTGGTTGTTTATACTTTGGGCATCCCCTGGATACGAACATTGGTATTTATGGCCGGAATAACAGGTGAATTGTTGATTGCCTGGCAAATACTGAAGGCACTTTAATTCGTTACTCCCTGAGGAGCTGGGGTATAATCGGTAGTTTGATTCACGTGCAATCAGGTACCGACTTCCATGGAAAAAACCTACAATCCACACGCTATAGAACAACACTGGTATGAAACCTGGGAAAGTCGGGGCTATTTTTCTCCCCAGGGCAAGGGTGATCCCTACTGCATTATGATTCCGCCGCCCAATGTAACCGGCAGTCTGCACATGGGGCATGCCTTTCAGGATACTCTGATGGATTCGCTGATTCGTTTTCATCGTATGCGCGGAAAAAATACGCTGTGGCAGGCGGGTAGCGATCATGCCGGGATTGCCACACAAATGGTGGTTGAGCGCCAGCTCGAAGCGGAAGGAAAAACCCGTCACGATCTGGGCCGTGAAAAATTTATCGAGCGTATCTGGAAATGGAAGGAAACTTCTGGCAACACCATCACCGGCCAGTTGCGGCGTATGGGTTCTTCTCTCGACTGGTCACATGAACGCTTTACCATGGATGACGGGCTGTCGGATGCAGTCGGTGAGGTATTTGTACAGCTCTACGAAGAAGGTTTGATCTATCGCGGTAAACGGCTGGTCAACTGGGATCCGGTGCTGCATACCGCAGTTTCAGATCTGGAAGTTCTCTCTAAAGAAGAAAACGGCCATCTCTGGCATATGCGTTATCCACTAACGAATGGTAGCGGCTATCTGGTTGTAGCTACCACTCGGCCAGAAACTCTGCTCGGTGATTGTGCCGTGGCAATCCATCCTGGCGATGAACGTTATAAACATTTGCTCGGCGAATTTGTTGAGCTGCCTCTCACCGGCCGAACCATTCCGATCATTGCAGATGACTATGTAGATCCTGACTTCGGTTCTGGCTGCGTAAAAATCACGCCCGCACATGACACCAATGACTACGCTGTCTGGACCCGCCATCGTGATGAAAATGCCATCAGTCAACAGCCACATGGTGGCCTGATCAATATTTTTACCCTTAATGCTGCGGTGCGTGAAAACGAGGACGATGAAGGAACATTAATCCCCTCTGCCTATAGTGGCATGGATCGTTTTGCAGCGCGCAAACAGATCATTGCCGATCTGGAAGCGGCTGAGCTGCTGGAGAAAATTGAAGACCACAAACTGATGGTGCCGCGTGGTGATCGTTCCGGTTCGATCATCGAACCTTTTCTGACCGATCAGTGGTACGTCAAAGTTGCACCACTGGCAAAACCGGCCATTGAAGCAGTGGAGAATGGCAGCATTCGCTTTGTCCCTGATAACTGGAAAAACACCTATTACGAATGGATGCACAATATTCAGGACTGGTGTATCTCCCGACAGATCTGGTGGGGACACCGGATTCCGGCCTGGTATGACGACCAGGAAAATATCTATGTGGGGCGCAGCGAAGAGGAAGTCCGTGACAAACATAATCTGGCTGCTGATTATCCGCTGCGGCAGGATGAAGACGTGCTTGATACCTGGTTCAGTTCGGCGCTATGGCCGTTCTCAACCCTTGGCTGGCCAGAAGAAACCGAGCGTCTTAACACCTTTTACCCGACCAGCGTACTGGTCACCGGCTTCGATATTATTTTCTTCTGGGTCGCGCGTATGATTATGATGGGTCTGAAATTCAAGGGTGAAGTGCCGTTCCGTGATATTTATATTCACGGCCTGGTACGTGATTCCCATGGCCAGAAAATGTCAAAATCGAAAGGCAATGTACTTGATCCGATTGATTTGATTGACGGCATTACACTGGATGACCTGGTTGCCAAGCGCACCACAGGTATGATGCAGCCGCATCTTGCTGATAAAGTCACTAAACAGACGCGTAAGGATTTCCCCGATGGCATCCCTTCCTTTGGCACGGATGCGTTGCGCTTTACCTTTGCGGCAATGGCCTCGACTGGCCGGGATATCAATTTTGATATGGGGCGTATCGAAGGCTACCGTAATTTTTGCAACAAGCTCTGGAACGCAGCGCGTTATGTGTTGATGAATACTGAAGGCAAAGACTGCGGCATTGGTAGTGGCAATGTCGAACTATCCAGCGCCGATCGCTGGATTACCAGCCGTCTGCAGCAAACCGCGCATCAGGTTGCTGACGCCATCGAAAATTACCGCCTTGATCGTGCCTCACAGGCAATATATACCTTCGTCTGGGAAGATTATTGCGACTGGTATCTGGAGCTTTCAAAACCGGTACTGAACAATGACAACAGCAGTGATGCGGCCCTGCGTGGCACTCGCCAGACACTGATTACCGTCCTCGAAAGTCTGCTGCGCATTGCTCACCCGATTATTCCGTTCATTACGGAAGAAATCTGGCAACGTGTTGCGCCACTGGCACACTGTGAAGGTGAGTCACTGATGTTACAGACCTTTCCGGACGAACAGGGTAAGGTTGATGAAAGTGCCATGGCCGATATGCAATGGGTCAGAGAGTTCATCATGGGCATCCGTAAAATCCGTAGCGGCATGAATATCCCCCCAGGCAAGCCCTTGCCTGTTCTGTTACAAAATGGCAATGACAGTGATACCGCAAGACTGGAAAGCAATCGGCACTACCTGATATCGCTGGCTCGCCTGGAATCTATCACCTTGCTTGGCAACGAAGAGGCACCCGATTCAGCCACTGCTCTGGTTGGGAATTTGAAAATCCTCATCCCGATGGCAGGATTAATCGACAAAGAGATTGAAATAAAACGTCTCAACAAGGCCATTATCGATACAGGCAAAGAAGTTGCACGCATTGAAGGTAAATTGAACAATAAGAATTTTGTCGATAAAGCGCCAGCGGCCGTCGTCGACAAGGAAAAAGCAAAACTGAATGGGGCTCAAACAACCCTAAGCAATCTTCAGGAACAGTTGCAACGGATTGAGAATTTATAGTCGAGAAAAAATAAAATAGGTGGTGGAGAAGGAGGGATTCGAACCCTCGATGGGCTATTAACCCATACTCCCTTAGCAGGGGAGCGCCTTCAGCCGCTCGGCCACTTCTCCAGTCAGGCGTAGGATACCGGTGAAGCAGTTGAAGGTAAAGAAGCTTTTGCCAAAAGCCTATTCAACGGATGTATGTTGCTCTTCTTCCCTTTTGATACGATCGTAAATTTCTTCACGATGAACGGCGATTTCGCGTGGAGCATTAACACCGATACGCACCTGGTTACCTTTCACACCCAGTACAGTAACAGTGACATCATCGCCAATCATGAGGGTTTCTCCTACCCTTCGAGTCAATATTAACATTTGTTGTTTTCTCCTTTCTCTGTTCGCTTCATTGCAATCAGACGCAGTGAATATTCAGGAACCAAAGATTCCTTGAGTAACCTGATATGAGTGTTTTCGGCCACGCATATCAAAACTAAACCGTTTAATAACAGCCTGTATTTATCCTTAGTAAACAGGCTATTAAACTGCTTCCCTTATGATTCCAGCTCCTGCCAGCCATCATTCTTCTGCCAAATCAAATACTTCGTGCAGGGCGCGCACACCCAGCTCCAGATATTTTTCATCAACCACAACCGACACCTTGATTTCTGATGTCGATATCATGCGTATATTTATGCCTTCATTGGCCAGTGTTTCGAACATGGTAGATGCGATACCCGCGTGTGAACGCATACCCACACCCACCAGAGATATTTTGACAATTTTCGTGTCACCAGACACTTCTTCAGCGCCCAGTGACTTAGCTGTATCCTGCAGAATTCCCAGCGCCTTCTCATATTCATTGCGGTTAACCGTAAAGGTAAAATCCGTCGTCTTACCATCCGAAGCAGTATTCTGAATAATCATATCTACTTCTATATTGCCATCGGCGATCGGCCCGAGAATTTTGTGAGCAACACCGGGCTGGTCTGGCACACCCAGCACGGTCAGTTTTGCTTCATCGCGGTTAAAGGCAATGCCTGAAATCAACGCTTCTTCCATTCCTTCTTCCTCATAGGTAATCAGTGTTCCCGGACCCTCTTCAAAACTCGAAAGAACACGCAATGGCACATTGTATTTACCCGCGAATTCAACTGCGCGGATCTGCAATACCCTGGAACCCAGGCTGGCCATTTCCAGCATTTCTTCGAAGGTGATTCGGTCCAGACGTCGCGCCTCGGAGACTACACGGGGATCTGTTGTATAGACGCCATCAACATCGGTAAAAATCTGGCATTCATCCGCCTTCAGTACCGCCGCCAGCGCCACAGCCGTTGTATCTGAGCCGCCTCTGCCAAGGGTAGTAATATGGCCATGTTCGTTGACCCCCTGAAAACCGGCAACAACGACAACCTTGCCAAGATCAAGGTCACGCTGAACAGCCTCCGCTTCTATCGAACGAATACGCGCCTTGTTGTGTACCTCATCGGTTTGAATTGAAACCTGACTGCCTGTATATGAACAGGCCGGAACGCCAATGCTATGCAGCGCCATACTCAGCAGGGCAATGGTGGTTTGTTCACCGGTAGCAAGTAAAACATCCAGCTCACGTGGTACCGGCGTTGCAGACATGGCATCGGCCAACGTCAACAAGCGGTTGGTTTCACCGCTCATCGCAGAAACGACGACGACAATCTGGTCGCCCCGCTCACGGTATTGAGAGATTTTTTTGGCGACCACAGAAATACGCTCGGGTGTGCCTATTGATGTACCACCGTATTTTTGAACAATAAGCGCCATAACATCCTTGTCTAGAAGGGTATACAAATATCCTGTGGCTGATTAAACTATAAAACGCCGTTGGAAAAAACTGTTTTTTTCAAATAGCGCCATGATTAATGAATTCTCTGTACAATCGAGGATTATATATCCGACTATTTATCAGTATGCCTATACACTCATCTATGGTCACGGGTTTCCACGGTACAAACTACGGCCTTGTTGAATCCTTTTGCTACACTTGATCCAAAACACTATCGATCTGGCTGCTTGCAATCAGCTTGTACCATCCGTGCAGAACATCCGATACTATTTATGAAGCTGCTCCGCAACCCAGCCGCTAACAGAGGCTAGTGCAGTATCTAAATGTTCTGGTTGTGATCCGCCAGCCTGCGCCATATCAGGTCGACCGCCACCTTTTCCACCGACCTGTTTAGCAACATGCTTGACCAGATCACCGGCCTTGATATGTTTACTTTCGGCCTTGCTGACGCCGGCAATCAACGTCACCTTGCCGCCATTCTCTGCGCCCAGGATTACGGCTGATGCACCCAGTTTGTTTTTAAGCTGGTCGACAGTCTCGCGCAATGTCTTAACATCCGCACCATCCATACGCACCGCCAACACCTGAATACCGCCAATATCTACAGCCTGGGTAATCAGATCATTGCCCTGGCTACTGGCCAATTTTGCCTTGAGCGCATCCAGCTCTTTTTCAAGCTTGCTAGTTTTCTCCGTCAACTGGGCTACCTTGTTACTGACACTGCCTCGATCAACATGCAGCACATCGGCAACACGATCCAGACTGATCTCCAGCGTATTCACATATTCAAGTGCGGCCTGCCCGGTAACGGCTTCGATGCGCCGGATACCGGATGCAGTGCCGGTTTCAGAGACCACTTTCAACAGACCAATATCTCCAGCGCGTGCGGCATGCGTACCGCCACATAACTCCACTGAAAAATCTCCGACAGATAGTACCCGGACTTCATCGCCATACTTTTCACCGAACAACGCCATAGCACCCGCTTCCATGGCCTGATCAACCGGCATGACACGTGTAATAACTTCTTCATTGATCCTGATCCGGTTATTCACCAGGGTTTCAATCTGCGACAGTTGTTCCTGATTAACAGGTTCAAAATGGGAGAAGTCAAAACGCAGTTTTTCATCGTCGACCAGTGAACCTTTCTGCTGCACATGGTCACCCAGCACCTGCCTGAGCGCAGCATGCAATAAATGGGTTGCGGTATGATTCAGGCGAATAGCGTTGCGGCGGTTTTCATTAACAGCGACCGTTAAAACATCGCCCACACTCAGCTCACCGGTTTGTAACTTACCGAAATGCAGGATTACCTGATCCCCCTGCTTACGGGTATCTGCGACCAGAAAGCTGATCTGCCCTGCGGAGAGAATACCGGTATCACCGACCTGACCACCCGACTCTGCATAGCAAGGGGTTTTGTCCAGCACGACAATCCCTTCCTCGCCTGCGGCCAGAGAATCCACCTTGTCCTGACCTTGATATAATGCGGTTACTCTGGCCTTATCCGATAATTGCTCGTAACCGGTAAACTCACAGACCCCATCAACATCAATCGACTCCGGTGCCTCGGCGCTAAAATGGCTGGCAGCACGCGCACGTGAACGCTGCTGTTCCATCTCGGCATCAAAACCGGCCTTGTCGATGTTTAACTGACGCTCTCTGGCAATGTCTGCCGTCAGGTCATAGGGGAAACCATAGGTGTCATACAATTTAAATGCTGTCTCACCTGGAATCTCCTTGCCCGTAAGTGAGGCAATGGCCTCTTCCAGCACTTTCATGCCATGACCAAGCGTTTCAGCAAAGCGTTGCTCTTCCTGTTTTAAAACTCGCTGCACCTGTGATTGCTGTTTAACAAGCTCCGGATAAGCATCACCCATCACTTCTGCCAGTGGCGCGACGAGTTGATGGAAAAAATTGTCAGGCATCGCCAGTTTGTGTCCATGTCGAATCGCACGACGAATAATGCGTCGCAACACATAGCCACGGCCTTCATTTGATGGAATAACGCCATCAACAACCAGAAAAGCACAGGATCGAATATGGTCTGCAATGACGCACAACGATTTGTTATTCAGGTCATCGGTCGATGCTAGCCGTGCGGCCGCCTTGATCAAATGCTGAAACAGGTCAATGTCGTAGTTATTATGCACACCCTGCAATATCGCCGCGAGGCGTTCCAGCCCCATACCCGTATCAACCGACGGTCTAGGCAAAGGTGTCAGCTCACCCTGCTCATTGCGATTGTACTGCATGAAAACGAGGTTCCAGATTTCGATATAACGATCACCCTCTTCATTTGGCGTACCTGGCGGACCACCTTCGACATCAGGGCCATGATCATAAAATATTTCTGAACAGGGACCACAGGGGCCAGTATCTCCCATCGACCAAAAATTATCCTTCGCGCCGATACGCGAAAGCCGCTCAGGATCAACACCGATATCCTTTAACCAGATATCCGCAGCCTCATCATCTTCCTCAAAAATGGTCACCCACAATTTTTCTGCCGGCAGGCCAATTTCTTCCGTCAGGTATTGCCAGGCAAAATGAATCGCCTCACGCTTGAAATAGTCACCAAAGCTAAAATTTCCGAGCATTTCAAAAAATGTATGGTGTCTGGCGGTATAACCGACATTTTCCAGGTCATTATGCTTACCGCCAGCACGTACACAGCATTGACTGCTGACCGCACGGGCATTAGAACGTTTTTCGTGGCCGAGAAAAACTTCCTTAAACTGCACCATACCGGCATTGGTAAACAGCAGAGTTGGGTCATTCGCTGGCACAAGCGGGCTCGAAGGAACGATTTCATGATGATGTCGATGAAAATAATCGAGAAATGATTGTCTGATTTTAGCGCTACTGGTCATGGGCATGAAGATTAAGGATAGAGGACGGAAATTACAATCTAATGACTGCAAATAACGGCTATTTTTATTGAAAACCTTAGGAATTCTGGCCATTCTCTCAGACCAGGCTGCTAAAAGCAGGTCAACGGGCAGCTATTTTTGTTGAGCTTCGGTCTGAGTCAATGCCTGACGAATCTGTTCGCTGCTGAAACCCCGTTGATTCAGGAAACGTGACTGCCGGGCTCTTTCTTCGTAGCTATCAGGAAACTGTTTACCAAAACGTTTTTTACGAACCTGTATCGCACGGATATTCCAGGGCATGTCTGCAGCCTCCTGATCAAGCTCAGACTGACAATCTGTAATCCCGCGTTCATTCAATTCTATGCGGATTTTAACCGGACCAATCCCTCTGGATGCCCGACTATGCACATACATTTCTGTATATCGCTGCTCATTCAGATAATTATCCTGGCGCAATTGCTCCAGTGCCTGAGTAATCATCTCTAATTTATAGCCTCGGAGAACAAGCTTGTTGCTCAGTTCTCGTCGGCTATGCTCACGGCGCGCTAGCAAACCTAGCCCGCGCTGGTAAATATCTGCCAGGGTTGATTCTGCCTTAATAGGTTAATCCTTTTGAATAGAGTCAACAACAGGCTGAGCAGTATCAATACTGACTAAATCCATTTAGGCTTTTGCGCCTTCTTTAGCGACTTCTTTGTCGCTGCTCTCTTCTTTAACATCTTCAGTTTCTGTCGCAAGTAATTCCTGACGCAGGCGTTGATCAATATCTGCCGCTATTTTCGGATTATCCTTGAGGAAGTTACGTGCATTTTCCTTACCCTGGCCAATACGATCACCATTGTAGCTGTACCAGGCGCCTGCCTTATCAACCATGTTGTTTTTAACACCCAGATCAATCAATTCTGCTTCACGGGAAATACCTTCGCCATACAAAATCTCGAACTCGGCTTTTTTGAAGGGTGGTGCCATTTTATTTTTGACGATCTTGACACGGGTTTCATTGCCTATAATTTCCTCGCCCTTCTTGATTGCACCGATACGGCGGATATCAAGCCGTACCGAGGAATAGAATTTCAACGCATTACCACCAGTCGTAGTTTCCGGATTACCAAACATGACACCGATTTTCATACGAATCTGATTAATAAAGATCACCAGGGTATTGGAGCGCTTGATATTTGCGGTCAGCTTACGCAATGCCTGAGACATCAGGCGAGCCTGCAGCCCCATATGGGAATCCCCCATATCGCCTTCAATTTCTGCCTTGGGTGTTAATGCAGCAACGGAATCAATGACAACAATATCAACCGCACTGGAACGCACCAGCATATCGGTAATTTCAAGCGCCTGCTCACCCGTATCCGGCTGCGATACCAGCAGATCATCAATTTGGACCCCCAGCTTCTCAGCATAAACCGGATCCAGCGCATGTTCTGCATCCACAAAGGCCGCTGTACCACCCGCTTTCTGTGCTTCGGCGATCACCTGCAAGGTCAACGTGGTTTTACCTGATGACTCAGGCCCGTAAATTTCAACAACTCGCCCGCGGGGTAGTCCACCAATACCTAAAGCAACATCCAGTGCCAGTGAGCCAGTAGAAACAACATCAATACCTGTTCCTAAGGCCACATCCCCCATACGCATCACAGCGCCTTTACCGAACTGTTTTTCAATCTGGCCAAGGGCGGCACCCAGTGCCTTGCGTTTATTATCATCCATCTGTGAAATCTCCAAGTGTGCTAATTAATGTTCGCCAGTTTAATCAACTACTGATAATATTACCAGTAGTTTTTTATTGCCTGTTTCAGCCTGCTACCATCTTAATTAATTTATCGATAACGATTACAATTGACTGTTTTCTAACAGATTCCCTACCCCCAGAAAACAATTCCCGACTAACAACGGTCAATCCACCTCGATTCGCCCAGCCGAAACAGACCGTTCCTACCGGCTTCTCAGCCGAACCACCGCCAGGACCAGCGATACCACTGATCGCAACCGACCAGTGCGCCTCACTATTTTGCAATGCACCCTGCGCCATCTCGGCAACCACTTCCAGACTGACCGCGCCATGCTCCCCCAGGACATTCTCCGACACCCCCAGCATGGCCCGTTTACTGGCATTACTATAAGTGACAAAACCACACTCAAACCATTGCGAGCTCCCGGCCAGATCCGTACAAACCTTGGCCAGCCAGCCACCGGTACAGGACTCAGCTACTGCCAGACGCTGCCGTTTTAACAACAGCACATCAGCCAACTGCCTGGTCTGTATCTCAATCGAGCCGGGATCGCTCATTGCGCGCTGCCAGCAATTGAATGAATCAGACTGCCAACCGCATACTCACCAGCGCCTAATAGAACCACCCGCACCACTTCAATATCGGCATCCAGCACCGACAACAATGCCTGCCCGGACTCCAGATGCAAATCCAGCTGATCACCACATTCCAATATTTCGCTGGTATGAAAAAGCACGCCTTTGGCACTCAAATCCCTGGCGCGCGCTGTAAATTGACGCTTGCCCTGATGCATTTTCAGATCAATATCGCAATCCAGTTTGATGCGAACAAAATCCCGCTTTTCAAGATAATCGTGAGCCATATCCATATCCTCCTCGTAAATACTCTTCAACCAGTGAAACACTTGTTATCAAAGCCTGACTGACAACGCAAGCTGCAGCGGGCAGGGGTTTTCGTTAAACTCTCGCAAATGAGCATTGCAACAAAGCCACAGACACACACCCCAATGATGCAGCAATATCTTAGGATTAAGTCGGAACATCCTGATATTCTTGTATTTTATCGCATGGGTGATTTTTATGAACTGTTTTATGAAGATGCCAGAAAAGCCTCTAGCCTGCTAAATATCACGCTCACCAGTCGCGGCAAATCTGCCGGCGAAGCCATCCCGATGGCCGGCATCCCCTACCATTCAGCCGACCAGTATCTGGTGAAACTGGTTAAGCAGGGCGAGTCGGTTGCCCTCTGCGAACGGGTTGGCGATCCGGCCACCAGCAAAGGCCCGGTAGAACGCCAGGTCATGCGTATCGTTACTCCAGGCACGCTGACCGATGAAGCCCTGTTGCAGGGCCGCGATGAAAACTTGCTGGCGGCACTCTACCAATCATCAGGGCAGATTGGCCTGGCGGCACTGGAGCTATCATCGGGCCGCTATATCATTCAGCAACCCGAAGACAACACTGCCCTGCTGGGTGAGCTGGAACGCCTGCGAGCCTCCGAACTACTGGTCTGCGAAGACAGCTCGCTGGCGCGAGAGCTTGATGGGCAACGCGGCCTGCGCAAACTCGGCGTCTGGCATTTCGACCATGAAATTGCCACCCGCCTGCTGAGCGAACAATTTGGCACCCGCGATCTGGAAGGTTTCGGCTGCCAGGAGATGCCGGCCGCCATTGTTGCCGCAGGCGCTTTACTGCAATATGTTAAGGATACCCAGCGCAGCGCTTTGCCACACATTCGCGGCTTACAGATAGAACGTAGCGAAGACAGCGTTATGCTAGATGCTGCCACACGCCGGAATCTCGAAATTGACCAAAGTCAGAATGGCCAAAAAGCCCTTAGTCTGACGGGCATTCTCGACCACAGCAAAACCGCTATGGGCAGTCGTCAACTGGGTCGGTGGCTACGCCGCCCACTCCGAAATATAGATATATTATCTGAACGATATCAATGCATTAATGAGCTTTCACAGAATTTACTTTGCAAAGAAACAGCCGACATACTGCAGGAGATCCCCGACCTGCAGCGCATCCTTTCCAGGGTTGCGCTAAAGTCAGCTCGCCCCAGGGATCTGAGCAGCCTGCGCGATGGCCTGGCACGATTACCGCCACTACAAAGCTGTCTGCGCGACCATGATGACCCCATGCTGCAACGGCTAAGTCAAAATATCAGCGAGCATCCACAGATTCATAACCTGCTGGAAAAAGCTGTCATGGAATCGCCACCGCTACTGATTCGTGACGGCGGCGTGCTTGCGCGAGGCTATGACGAGGAACTGGATGAACTCCGCGATCTGTCTGAAAAAGGCGACCAGATTCTGCTGGATATGGAAACCCTGGAACGCCAGCGCACTGGCATCAACAATCTAAAAATTCGTTACAATCGGGTACATGGCTACTATATTGAAGTCAGCCGCCACCAGGCAGACAAAGTGCCCATCGATTACCAGCGCCGGCAAACCCTCAAGGGTGCCGAACGCTATATTACGCCTGCCCTGAAAGAGCATGAAGACAAGGTACTCAGCGCCCGCAGTCGCGCCCTGACGCGGGAAAAAACGCTCTACGACAGCTTGCTGGAACAACTGCTTGAATATCTACCCGCGCTGAGCCTGTGCGCAGATGGGCTGGCAGAACTGGATGCTATCAACACCCTGTGCGAACGCGCCAGCAGCCTGAACTGGTGCCGCCCGGAACTGCAAACCAGCGCCACTATCCAGATCACCGCTGGACGCCATCCGGTTGTCGAACAGATTGCCAGCGACCCCTTTGTACCGAACGACACGGTATTTGACCCGCAACGCCGCATGCTGCTGATCACCGGCCCGAATATGGGCGGTAAATCCACCTACATGCGGCAAACGGCACTGATCGTTCTGCTTGCCCACATTGGCAGCTATGTCCCGGCCGACCAGGCCAGTATCGGGGTTGTCGACCAGATATTCACCCGCATTGGTGCCAGCGACGACCTCACCAGCGGTCGCTCGACATTCATGGTTGAAATGACCGAAACGGCCAATATTCTCAACAATGCCACCTGCAACAGCCTGGTGCTGATGGATGAAATCGGCCGTGGCACCAGCACCTACGATGGCCTGTCACTGGCCTGGGCGGTCGCTGAACAATTAACCGAAACAGGTGCCTACACCCTGTTTGCCACCCACTATTTTGAACTCACGCAGTTTGCCAACGATCATCCACATATCGTCAACGTCCATCTGGATGCTGTGGAACATGCTGACCACATCATCTTTTTGCACAGCGTCAAGGAAGGCCCGGCCGACCGCAGCTATGGTCTGCAGGTAGCTGCGCTTGCCGGTGTACCTCAGAAAGTACTGAAAGACGCAAAACAGCACTTGCAGCGCCTGGAAAAAAATCGTCTGCAGGATAATAGCCAGACCGCTATACCCACCCCGCAGATTGATTTATTCGCCCAGCCTGAACAGCACCCGCTCCTGGATATTGTGGAAGCCCTTGATCCGCAAAACATGACCCCATTGCAAGCCCTTGAGACAATTTATACACTTAAGAAATCTCTAACTGAGTAACACTACCAAACCATGCTCAAATACCTGCCCGGCATCATCCTGATACAACTGGCCACCGCTGCCATGATCTACACAGTTTTCAAAACCGGCGACCGCGAACTCTGGCTCGCTATCGGCCTGCTTGCCATTCTCATCACCCTGATCACCGGCTTCTGGTTTGCTTCGCTAGCCAGACAGAGCCGCAATGACGCGCTCGCAAAAGCGCAGGAAAAGTTTTCAAAGGAACGCGAACTGCTCAAAGTCAGCGTCGAAAAACAAAAAACAAAAATCATCAAAGATGGCCATAAGCAAATACTCAAACAAACTCATCGCACTCAGGCCAAAGCCAGCTTCAAACTCGGTGCTGCCTTTGTCGGCATCATCGGCATTGGCAGCCTGCTATTGTTTTCGCAACTGCTTACTCTCGGCCTGCTAACTATCTCCACAGGTGGCGGCGCCCTGCTCGGCTACATGGCGAAGACACGTCAGTACAATCTTCTGCAGCAGAAAAATGCGGCGCAGGATTATATTGAGCATAAGTAAGTGCCCAGAGGATCAGATCTTACAAACACGCACATATTATATTGCAACAAGGATTGAACATAACGCAGAAAACACCCGGAATTTTTCTTCACTTTGCATGGCTACTTCTCCTGTTCCCACTAGCCTCCTGCGCACAATATCCTGCAAACAGAGTTCAATACAGGTATTGGGATCCGGCGGCCCGGAAATTGAAGATCAACGTGCCTCTACGCCCGTAAATTGCACATGCCGCCATCAGAAATTGGCAAAATCGCAGCAACCGCAAAAGTGAAAAAACTGATCCTGTCGCATCGTATGCTGAGAACACTGGGAAGAGTGGGTAACAGTGAAAAGAATTCTGGCGTTTTTACAAAGGTTCGCTGGAATTCACCGATGATCTCGACAGTTTCGCTATAACCGACTGAAACAGCACAGATTGATAGATATTTCACTCTTCCACGCAGGCATGTTAGGAGATATAAAAATGATTTACAATCAGCATCACCGCTATATTATTTGCCCCTCTCCCTCTATCTCATGTATACTTTTAACACTGGATTATTTACACATTGATCCCGGAAACCGGCACCGCTAACAATAAAAAGATCGGCCTGAATAAACAAAACACTTTCATTTTTATTATTTTAATCTTTTCAAATAATTAAGGAGAACTTATAAAATGAAAAAAACAATATTAACACTGTCTTTATTGCTCGCAACCAGTTCTGCATTTGGTGCAACAAAGTACGCTTATAATGTTAAATCCAATGAAACGGCAATTGAACAAAACGGTAAATGCTCACTAACAGAGGCATTCGAGAATGCGTATTTTGAAAGTGGTGTGAATACTGATTGCATTGCCAAAGTGTCAGAAATTTCGGGTAATAAAGATCGTTATCAAATCTTTATGCCAAAAGGGGTAGATTATGTTTTCAAAGAACCTTACAAAAACACGGAATTTGCTTTACCACCAGTGCGTAACAATGTAGTCCTTATAGGGGATCGTATCAATGGTGATAATAGCGGTTTGGTTAGTGTTGAGCGTTATACCACCGAAACATGGTGGGACGATAACCCCGACATCAAGGCAGCATTTGACGCTGAGGTTGATGCTAACTTTGGTGATGCACCATCAACAACAAAGAATGTTCGACAGGGGTTTGATTTTACTTCAGTTGAAGCGGGAGGCAACCTGATAGTTAAGGGTGTCAATTTTTTCTGGCAGTCTTTTTACCAGTTCGATGATTATGGTTTGTTCGGTGGGGTGAATGTGAATGCTGTTTACAATGGTGTTTTGAATATTCAAAAACACGGTAAATTAAGTATCCGTGATTCGTGGATGGATACATTTTCGGACACTTCCATCGATAATGCGGGTAAGACAAGTATTAAACTTTCCACAATTACCGACTGGGGTAGCACAGCAAAATCAATCGTTATAAATACCGGCATTTTCAGAGCGAAGAAGAGTCAAATTGCTTCGCAGGGTTTCATTCCATTTGAATCGCTCATTACCGGCATTGAAAATAAGTGTGGTCGGTTAGTCGTCAATTCAACCGATGTAAATGCCAATGATGCAATTACCGGCATGGAAACCGCACCCGAATGTAAAACAAGCATTCGCATCTGGAATTCGAGACTCGGTTTTGAGTTCACTGGTGTCATTGATAACGAAGTCACAAGCACCTTTGATGTATGGCGTAGAGTTCAAGTCCTTGATGCACACGACTTTCGCTTTGTCCTCTAAACCAAACTTTAGTCAACCAAACCCCAATCATTGTCATTGGGGTTCCCCCCCCCATTATCTCGTGTATACTTTTAACACTGGATCATTTACACACTGATCCAGAAACCGGCAACCGCAAACAATAAAAAACCGGTCTGAACAACATTTATTTGGGGGCAATACCAGTAAAACTC
>JAZGGH010000096.1:0-3714 GCA_036480335.1 Gammaproteobacteria bacterium
CCAGGCTCTGTGGTGCAACCGGATTTTCGCCTATTACGATAAAGACAGGGTTGGTGAAGAGGTAACTGTAATTATCAAACTGACTGACTTCGAAGACGACGAAACTGTTTTCAAGCCCGGAATGCGCATCGACATTAAATAACAGGAAGAATTTCTCGCCGACACCCACCTCAAAATTCTGCACAACTTGCTCAGATGAAAGCGCCCTGTTATGAATAGCCACCATACGAATCGTCCCCTGCCACTGGCGATCGTTGGAAACCTCATTACCCAGCACAAACGCAAAACTATTATCCCAGTCGTTCAAATTGCTCGGTGTCACCGTATCAGGATCCCCATTCAGCTCGC
Organism: Gammaproteobacteria bacterium; assembly: GCA_036480335.1. Lineage (GTDB taxonomy): Bacteria > Pseudomonadota > Gammaproteobacteria > DSM-19610 > DSM-19610 > JAZGER01. The sequence continues at coordinate 349 of JAZGGH010000096.1, forward strand.
CATTGACATAAATACGTCGGCCATTCACTGAATCGTAGGTGATAACCACATGCTGTAATGTCGCCTGTAAAATCTCATCATCATCTACAGTTGAGGCTGACGGTTCCCCATTAGCATCGGAGTTACCGTTTCGATTCAAAAAGTCATAGTTATAGAGTGTTTGTCCCAACATGAAATTGCGCGTGGTTGTGCTGCCTGAATAACTAACAATACGCGCATCTTCCTGCGTGACATTGGCAGGTGCTACCCAGGCTTCAATTGAATATTCGCCTGTCGACCGAATCAGGTCAGTGAGTTTTTTACTGGTCGTGGTCGAGCCTTGCGCCTTACCCGACGTGATCTGGATACCCCAGCCACCGACCCATGAAATATCGCCACTCAAACTCAGATCAAGTGAAGGCGGTACGCCACTGCTATCAATCACTGTTGTACCCGAGCCAGATTTAAACTCATAGAGTGCAATCACATTGTCTTCATAGCGACTGCCACCGGATGCCACAATACCTTCTGACAATCCCATACCCTTACTAAATAACAATTGAGGATCTACCGCATCTGGCGTAATACTATTTGAAAATACCGTAATAGCAGATAACAATTCGGCAGAATCTGTCGCGCAATCACCCCAGCAATTATGAAACTCGTCACGCAAACGGACAACCATTCTGGAATCTGGTGGAAGATTTAGATTCATCACCGACTTAGCCGCCTCATAGGCTTCATCAATAACATCTGATGCGAAAAATGGCGATTGCGGCGTCTCTGATGAGCCGATATGACAGTCCTGACAATGCTGTGTGAGTAGCGAGTGTAGACCGCTAAACCCTGACGTACCGGCTGGAAAGTTTTTACTCTCTCCAGGGTCGCGCAAAGTTGCCGGCACTTTCAAATCGATTGTTTTTGTCGTACCGGAGCTGCCATTCGCCCAGGCCTCAACATAAGCCGCAACAGCCACACCGCAGGCAGCATTGCTTGACAACCAGCAGTTATGTCCTGCAGCAACTTTCGTTACCAGCAATGATTGATCTGGATCAACCAGGTTAACAACAGAATTTGCCGCCGTATACGCCGCGTTCACATCATCCTGTCTGACAAACATCGGCGCCTGATCACCTTCGACATGGCACGACCCACAACGATCCAGATTCTTCAAGCCATTCCAGACACTACTTTGAAATAACAACACGTCCTGAGTTGCCGCTGGCGGCCCAGTGTAAGTCGACTGTTCCGATAGCGTTAAATCTGGATTCTGTGTATTACCTGCACCACCGCCACAAGCGGTTAGCAGACTAACGATAGAGGCCAGAAGGAATGACGTAATAGATTGCTTATTGAGAGTCATCATTATTCCCCTTTACACGCCACAGCAGATTTAGCAAAAACCGCTTTCAGATTGCCGTCGACTTTAAATGATGCAAGTATCCCGACAATATCGCTGCTATCGCGCTGCTCCGGGTCACGAAGGCACACGGTTTTAAATACTTTTTTAACCTGGCATTGCGCAAAGGCTTCACTACTTGCAAGCTCCAGGCCCAGCGATTTTGCACCATCGCCGCTACCCGAACCAACACCCCAACCAAGTGAAGTATTGGGGCCGTTACGCCAGTAGTAATTCCAATGGTTATTTAGCGTGACATACCCCTGCTTGAAATTATTTTCATTGATTGTGTATTTGTCCTGGACAACTCCGGGAGTAAAAACAATCTGACCGCTATCCACATCATCAACATAGTCAAAATCATAGTACGCAAACGCTTGTGCCATCGGGTCCATTCCACTATGACAGGCAACACAGTTATTCATAAACAGTCGGCTGTCACCGCCCGGGCTACGTGAAACGTCCTGACGAATTCGATCCGGTGCACGGCTATTATCTTTCAGCTGTTCAAGGTCAGTGCATAAATGGTTCATTAAGGTGAACCGAAACATGGCTCGGTTCGTCCCATCAACAAAAAAGGCTTTTGCCGCTGCCCGTGTGGTCATGACTCCGGCAGTCGCTTCTGGCGGCAAGCCAGTGAGACTCGATTGAGTCGTCGCCACCAAATTTGCCTTGAGGTCGACTCCATCTTGTTCAAGCGCTTCGTAATGCGCGTTATCCGTCATGGAATACCCTGGGACAGAAAGTGATGCGTCACCAACATACAACAGATCCGCAGATAACACTTGAGTAAATGGCACGTCATCTCGCACCATGCCGATGATGGTCGCAACATAATCATTCAGCGGCTCAAACGCTGACTGGTCGCGGTTCGTCCAGGGCATGGCAAAATTTTTCAGCGTAACAGTATAAAAACTGGGATTTTCAATCGCCCGATAAGCGGCAGCGTCAGGATCACCATTCACAATGTCCTGCTCCATCAAATCGAGCAATGTTCCACTGCTGCTACCCTCCAGGGCAGCGGTTGGCGGAACACCCGCTAAACGGTCATGCATTCTTTTTGCCTGCCGGCGTTCCAGATCGCCTGCAACCGTCGATGCTGCAAAGAATAAAACACAACATGACACCAGCACGCGGCTAACTATTGAGTGTCTAAAACGCATATTTGAATCACCCTTCATATAAACTACCTGTTCAATACTGTCATCACTACAAGCAATAAACGAACCAAGAATTACGCCTTCTTCTGTGAGACAGAATAGATAGAGATGGGGAAAGATTCTGTGATCCCATCGGCATAATTCCATACAGCCACAGGGCTTCAGGGTGTCGGAACACTAACCAATAAAATCAGCGGCTTCTAAATAGTATCGTCAACTATTTGGCGAAACGCTTTTCTGTGAATGCGTTCTCGGACATGCAACGCAACACGCATTAATCTTGCACTTGAAACCGGAAATCAGTCGGAAACGGTGATTTCTGTCGCTTTTCCGCTACGGTTTCATGCGATTGTGCAAGCAAAAAGAGGAAAGGACGCCTCGACCTTATAAAGCTCAATCGGCATAAAATCAGGAACAGGTCTTGCATAATTATGACGACTGGAAAACAACTTTCGATATTTCATACAGGACACAGCCAACACATGCGCTTTGGTAATCTTTACAAATCTACGGGAATCGCACTACCCATGCTTGCGTTGGCGTTATTTTTTCAAGGCTGTGGCGGGGGCACTGGCGAAAACGCTGGATCAACAGGCCCCGTCGGCATCGTGCAGGATTATGGGGTAGCCTATGTCAGACGGCCTGTACCCGAAACTGACACCCTCGATGTCCGCCGCGTGACTGATTTTTCACCCGGCGCAAATCTGATATTCCGCGACCTGGCATCTCCCAGCGCCAAAGAACATAACATCACAACCGCTCTACTGGGAACGATGGGCGATGTTAAAGATGTCGAACCTTCCTACGATGGCAGCACGTTAATTTTTG
>JAZGGH010000097.1:0-2949 GCA_036480335.1 Gammaproteobacteria bacterium
TGCGTATTGCGCTGGTGCATGGCCGTTTGAAAACGAAACAGAAAGTGGAATGTATGGCTGCATTCAAGGCGGGAGAGATTGATTTATTGGTTGCAACGACCGTCATAGAAGTTGGGGTAGACGTACCAAATGCGAGCTTAATGATTATCGAAAATGCTGAGCGTTTAGGCTTGGCGCAACTGCACCAGTTACGTGGACGGGTCGGACGTGGCAGTGAAAAAAGCAGTTGTGTATTGATGTACCACGGATCGCTATCTCGGTTAGCACGCGAGCGTTTGTCGATATTGCGTAATACCAATGATGGTTTTGAAGTTGCGCGCCGTGATCTCGAATTGCGCGGGCCTGGTGAGGTATTAGGCACCCGGCAGACCGGTGAAATGCAGTTTCATATTGCAGATTTGCTTCGGGATGGCGATTTACTTGTTAATGTCGAGCAGGCTGGCGAGCTAATGATGGATCAGTATCCGGGTGAAGTGGCTGCTTTGATCAATCGTTGGTTGGGGCAATCTGCCCGGTACGGGGATGCATAGACCTGCTTAATATATTTCATTATCAGTTTTACGCAATTGCAGCCCGTTGGAAAGGAACCACCCGGTTAGTACGTTCGAAGGCGTAAATCAATGTATTACCCTGACTGGTGTAGTTTGGATCCAGCTGAATAGCAATTTCAATAGCGCGAATACCATCATCGCTACCGGCTTCAAGGAGTTGTTTACCGCATTGGAAACCGACGTCGGCATGGGTGCGATTGACGCGTAGCAAACCCTTACACAGCATAACTATTTCTTCTTTAGGCAAGAATTCTTCTGCTAGTTTTGCATAGCGTATCGCTGTAGCTCCGGTGATGGTTTCTTTGGCCGCTTTTTGTTGTAAGGCATAAAATTGATCCTGATTTTGACGAAAGCGCCAGTGTCGGTCAGTCCATTCCTGGTGTACATTGGCTTGCCAGCGTTGATCCAGTTGTCCGGCGATCGTCTGCCACTGGCAACCGAATAAGGTTTCAAGGGCTGGCTGGCGTGGCAACCCGGTCCAATGTAATTCCTGATATCCAAGCATATCCAGTCGTTCGCGCAGGCTACTTTGATCGCTGATGTTACCCGCAGCCAGTGTTTGTAACAGCCAGCGTTCAGCATCTTCCTGGTATAAGATGCGATCCATAATTGCATTTAGATTGGTAAAGGGTTTGACGACGGGATCTGCAGTTTTCTCTGCAGCAGCAAAGATCATTGGCCAGTATTTTTTCTCCAAAAAAGCTTCGCCTAATGCAGTCGCTGCGATCAATGACAACACTTCTTTTTCATCGGTGTATTCCAGTGCTAACTGATCATGTTCAAGAATCTGTGTTTGACAGATCTCATAAGATTTTGATTCAAAATAATTGGCAAAAACAGTAATGGGTTTACGTAATAACCAGGCGGCCGGGAAAGTCCGTTTAGCATAATGCTGGCGGAGTCCCTGCCAGAATGCGGACTGATGGTTAATGCTACCCGTGCTTATTAGGCTGGTTCCTGAGCTCTGACCCAGCACTGCATTAAGAGCGACACGAAATTGTTTAAACGAAAGAAATGACAGTAGTGGCCAACCAATATGTAGTGTTTGTTGGTATGCGCCTGGCATGGCACGTTTTGGAGTTATGACTAGTTTTATACTGGCTGTTTCGGTGAGTAGTACACGGTCAATGGGTGGTAACCCGAATTGATGACAGCGCCGTTTGATCATGGAAAATAATTCGGGTGCCTGTTTCTGTTTAAGTTCCAAACCATCAAGATGGGTGGTTTGTGTTTGTAGCAGGTCAAAGCTGGCCAATAAGCCTATTGTGCCAACCAGCGCGCAGGTTTCCATGATTAACCATTCTAATGGTGTGTTAGCAGAAAAGAACATCAAGGTGGAAACTCCGATCGCAAGGAGGGTGGTAAGTGGGATAGACAGTAATACAATATTTCCAAATAGAGCCAGTCCTGCCAGTCGCAATAGCTGTAAACGAGTATGACTCTGGCGGCGCGGTTGATTTGACACTTGTCTTTTAGGTGAGACCGGTTTTCTCATATTCACTCCGCTGACAATTAAACTAAGGACTGGTCATGGAGTTTCGTTGACTGCTCGGCTCGTTGTCGTGAATTGCATCACGCTAAGTTGATCTAATGATTTGCTTATTCTCAATCTAGTGACATAGTTCTCGACTAATATGTGATTTGAGTGCTGTTTGGCAGTTTCTGGCCAGATATCGGACTGTGAACTGTGTCATAATGCCGCCGCTTATGGGCAGGGTATCGATAGCCGCGTTTAGAGTCGGCAAACACTATTCAACTCCGGTATGGCGGCCTGAAAATCAGTGGTTACGGTACAGGTTGACAGATACATTGCGTAGTTGGCTGATGGATACCGGCTCACTAACCCAACGTATAAAACAGCACTGTCAGGGATGTTTTCGAGTGCAGGTTCTGGATCAGGGTTGGGGTTATCCTGGCCAGGATGAGCGTTTAGTACTTCGAATATCGCCCCGGCAACGGGTGATCATCCGTCAGGTACAGTTGTTGTGTGATGGCAAGCCCTGGGTGTTTGCCCGCACCATCATTCCTGTTTCTACTCTGCAAGGACCGCAACGTAGATTGCAATTTCTGGGTGACCGGCCGCTGGGCGCTTATCTATTTTCTGATCCTTCTATGCGGCGAGGGTCGGTTGAGTTGGCTTGTATATCACGTCAAAATACCTTGTATGAACCGGCAGTAACAGGGATAAAAACAAAGCCTGCTAACATTTGGGGGCGGCGTTCGGTGTTTCATGTAAGTAACAAGCCGTTACTAGTATGCGAAATGTTTTTGCCTGATTTAATCAAATCTTCCCTCATTTAAGTATGTTCAATCTAAACGACCGACTGCATCAGTATGCGCTTTTGATGCGTCTGCACAGACCTATTGGTATCCTGTTACTGTTGTGGCCAACGCTTTG
>JAZGGH010000098.1:0-2478 GCA_036480335.1 Gammaproteobacteria bacterium
GCATTCCGCAATTATTCCAGCCATCTTTCAATGGCAACAACCAGTATTCAGCAAAAATACTGGCGAAGCTCAATCTACATTATTTCAATCAAACACGCGGTATCGATATCGATAAAAGCCTCTGCCTTAGCTTGCCAATTACAGAGACTGATCGTGGCCTGGATTGGGATACGGCGACAAATGACGCAGAAAATTCAAACTGTACTGACCGATTGGCAACAACCGCGCCGACTGATATTTTGTACGCCCCTCTGCCAGAAGTCATCAACACCGATAAACGTTTAACACAGTCAAAACGCTCATTAAAAGACTGGGCATACCATGCCCAACAACTGAATCTTTTTCGCACAAAATCACCCAAAATGGAGTCACGGCCCTATGAAACACTCGGTGATTTCAAAGTGCGTGTTAGTGATGCCCTGAGCGATGAAAAAGAAAAAGATATTGATACGCTCAAAGCGCGCTACGCCAAAAAAGAAAAAACTCTGATTGATCGACTGGATCGCGCCATGCAAAAACTCGACAAGGAAAAAGATGACAAGAAAAGCTCGCTGATGAATGCCGGCATTACTGTTCTCGGTGCCCTGTTTGGTCGCTCACGCGCCTCCATCGGTCGGGCTGGAACACGCATTATGAAAGAACGCGGTGATGTTGGAAGAGCAAAAGACCGCATCAATAAAATACAGGATGACATCGAATCACTTGAAATAGAGCTGGAAGAAAAAATCGATGAACTGGCTGATAAATTTGCTATTGAAAATGTAGAATTTGGGGAGTTTGCGATCAAGTTACGCAAAACGGATATTGTCGTAGAAAAAATCTCAGTCGTCTGGAGTACGGAATAATTTACAGCCTCTATTTGCAGTGATGTGTACCGTACTAAGCCTCGTTAAAATTTGAAATTGAAAACCAGGTTCGCACCCCTCCGATAGAGGTCTGATCGCTATGGATTTATCCGAGTTAAAATCACCCATTATACAGCCTGTAAAACCCACTACAGCTGCGAGCAGATGTCAGGCAACTATATCTTTTTTGAAGATATCACCTTTGAAGTTTTATCATCATCGATCGTTAAATTATAAGCTGCTAACGACTCTGCTACTGCAAATGTGACCCACTTGTAGTAGCAGTAGAATTTGCTTCTTCTGGCGCCAGAGGAAAGAGTAATACTTTTCATGTTACACACCGCCCCGCACATTCAAATAAGCTGTATCTGATATCGCAGACCATTGCATTACCTGCTCTCGATAACTTGCATAAGAATTATGGATTTTAGTCGCCAGTGCATTTTTGTTTGCCAGCTCTGCAACGACTTCATCAGATAACACGCGGAACGTGTCCAGCACTTCATCGGGTAGTTTTCTGAGTTGTACCTGATGTTCGTTGACAAGCGTTTGTAATGCCTGATTATTGCGCGCGGTGTATTCAGCAAGCATGTCGACATTAACCACTTTAGCGGCGTTTCTGACAATGGATTGCAAGTCATCAGGCAATGCGTTCATCGCTTCCTGATTCACCATCGACTCGAGCGTGGGGCCAGGCTCATGCCAGCCTGGGTAGTAATAATATTTTGCTGCCTTATGCAATCCAAAAGCTAGATCATTGTAAGGCCCTACCCACTCAGTGGCGTCAATAGCGCCAGATTGTAGTGATGTAAAGAGTTCGCTACCCGGCAAGGTAACTGGCGTGCCGCCTGCACGTGCAAACACTTCTCCTCCTAACCCAGGAATACGCATTTTCAAGCCTTTAATATCGCGCAGGGAATTGATTTCCCGATTAAACCAGCCGGCCATTTGCACACCGGTATTGCCTGCGGCTAAGGGTTCAAGACCAAAAGGCGCGTAGACTTCCTGCCACAATTCCATACCACCCCCGTAGTACAACCAGCCATTCATTTCATCAGCAGTCAGCCCAAAAGGCACTGCCGTAAAAAATTGCGCCTCTTCACTCTTGCCTTTCCAGTAATAGGCTGCGCTGTGCCCCATTTCAGCCGTTCCACGAGAGACCGCGTCAAACACTTCAAATGGGGGCACCAGTTTATTCGCTGCGTACACCTTCACGCGAAGCCGACCGCCACTCATTTCGGTGATGGTATCGGCCAGGTTTTTTGCCCCGATTCCTAGGCCCGGGAAATTTTCTGGCCAGGCTGTGACCATTTTCCAGTTTATGGGCTCAAAATGGCTGGTCCCCTGAGTGGCTGATTCTGTTGCCTGTTTTGTGCAGCCAGCACCGACCAGTGCGCCGGTTGCAACCACACCGCTACCAACCTGCTGGATAAATTGACGTCTTTTCAAAACTTTCTCCATTTGATATATGTATCTAACCCATTCTACGCAATGGGCTCAGTGATGACGAAATTGAAATTATTGTTGCAAATTTCCATAGTTATGCCATCATTTTACCCATTACTTTGGGAGTATTTCTTAACACGTTGTTATTTATATAAATAACTCTTTTCAACGTGTTGTAACATAACAA
>JAZGGH010000099.1:0-4719 GCA_036480335.1 Gammaproteobacteria bacterium
CCGGATACGGATTCTGAAAACTGGTAGCGCACGCCAGCCTGCAGGTTAGTTACACGAGATAGCACATCATTATCGCTATCCGTCAACGTCTGGCTGACAATCAGGCTGCCGATAGCTCGTTCATTGAGACTGCGATTCAGCGATAACTGCCCAGAATGGGACAGATAATCGACATAGCCATTATTGTTGTCGTCATAATCAATATCATTATAAGTGTAACTCAGACTGAGATTGGTTCGTTCACTAAAGCGCCAGCTCCAGTTTGGTCGTAGTGACTGGCGGGTGCGGTCGGTACGACCAAAAACCAGGCCAGTTTCATCCAGCTCGGTATCCAGCGTGGTATCTTTGATGAAATCGACATCCAGCCCGAAATCATGGTGTTCCAGCGATTTTGTAGCGCTCAGCCGGAGATTGGCATTGTCGTCATCCAGCCCGCTTTCATCCGGAAAACGGCGTAAATTTAACCCCGCCGTCCCGCTCAAGCTGGAATCTGCGGTATTTCGACTGAACTTGACGCTGGGTTTGAGTGTGATTTCACTCGAAGCCGCCTCATTATTACCCGTAGTCAGTGTGATATTATCGTTATATCCTGTTCGCAAGCGGACAGATGGATCAATTCGCCACTCGGCTGCCTGCGCTTCCAATGCCAACAGGCAGGTAAAAAAAGGCAAGACTGTCCGTAACATGCAGGATGAGTTCATCAAGTTTCACTGGCGATTAAAATAAGTCTCTATTCTATCGGTATTTTTCCAAACAGCAATGCGTTGTGGGAAAAATTTCTGAAAATGCCAGTTTTCTTCTTAGCTAATACTGTCTGGGCTTTAATATTATCATTAAAGGAGAAAATAACAGTGGGTTGTAAGTCAGTTCGGATCAAACACCGCTCTCACCTGAATGACCTGGCATTAGAGCTAGCAACTCAGGCTGCACACTTTCAGGGCAGTCTGCCAAAGCATATAGCAAGTTCACTTGGCAGATCTGGTTCGTGCCATGAATTGTTATTATAGCAATCTGATCGAAGGACATGACGCGCCACATAGCGCGTAGCGGCAAACTCACCCGGACGATTAACCTTGCCAATCACATAAATCCGGTTGCCATTAAGCTCCTGCACGGAAACAGTGACCACTGGATCAGGAATATATTTTGATAAACGCCTGGAAATATCAGCGCGCAATGTTTCTACATCACGACCACCCGCCTGGATTTCACCCGCCAGTGGAAAAGTGATTTTTCCATCAGGTAGAACCACTGCTTGCCTTTGCAGGTCTTCCTCTTTCCAGACTGTGATAGCCAGAACATCGCCGGGCTGGATGGTGTAGGCCTGTGTCGTGTCTGCCTGGGCAAAATTTACAAGCCCGGTCAGGGACAGGATCAAAAGTAAACAGCTAACAAACTTTTTCATGGAATCTGATCTTCAGTAAACGTTGAGTTCAATAATATAACAGGAAAGACCGATTGTTTGAATGAGTTGCAGGTGTTGTCAAAACTATCCATCTTTTTCGCGAAGAGAGGCTGGTGAATTATATCAAAATTCAAACTTTCTCACCGACTGGATATCATTCCTGGCTTATTGGCAATCAGTAATTAAAACTGATCGTAATGACCACCAATGGCAAAAATATAAATAAAGTCTTTGTCATATTTATAGATAACACGGTCTTTCCCAGGTGCCACGAGTAACATGGATCATAAATAACGCTTCAGGAAATTGCGTAGTCTTAAAAATCTCACAATCGGACAAATATGCGGACATATTCAGGAGGTGTTTTGCCAGAAGCGATAATAACTGTATGATATATATTTAATTTAATAAATTTATATAAAGGTCGTTTATTCGGACATGAAGACCAAAACTATTCAATCTGCGGACAAAAAAGAATCCGTTTCGATGATGGAGCCAATGAGGCTTTCCGAGGCATCAAAACACCGCCCTTACCTGAATGACCTGGCATTAGAGCTAGCAACTCAGGCGGCACACTTTCAGGGCAGTCTGCCAAAGCATATAGCAAGTTCACTGGCAGACCTGGTTCGTGCCATGAATTGTTATTATAGCAATCTGATCGAAGGACATGACACGCATCCGGTTGATATAGAAAGGGCGCTACAGGAGGATTACAGCAACAATACTCGTCAGCGCCATTTGCAACTGGAGGCCAAAGCACATATTGCAGTGCAGCAGTGGATTGATACAGGAGGGTTAAAAAATCAGGCAACACATGTTGACAGCATCTGCGATATTCACAGACGCTTTTGTGAGTTGTTGCCAGACGAATTACTCTGGATAAAAGATGTTGATACGAATGAGCAGATACAGGTTATGCCGGGACAGTTACGCAAACGTAATGTCCAGGTTGGCAGGCATATTGCCATTAGTCCCGCAGCTTTGCCTCGCTTTCTGAAGCGTTTTGAAGCGGCCTATGATAAGTTGGGTAAAGCAGAGACGATCCTGACGACTGCGGCAGCTCACCACAGATTATTGTGGCTACATCCATTTCTTGATGGTAATGGGCGCGTCACTCGTTTGATGTCACAAGCCATGTTGCTGGATACATTGAAAACTGAGGGCATCTGGTCAATAGCTCGAGGCCTGGCAAGAAATGAAGCCGAATACAAGCGGCATCTTGCGGCCTGTGATTTACCACGGCGGAATGATCTGGATGGTCGTGGCGTCCTAAGTGAAGAAGCCCTGGCAGAATTTACCCGCTTCTTTCTGGAAACCTGCATCGACCAGATCAGCTTCATGGAAACATTGGTGGCACCCGATCAGTTACGGCACCGAATCCTGGCCTGGGTACATGAAGAAAGCCGGATGTCAAAGTTGCCACCACAGGCGGCAACAATTCTGGAGCGGATATTGTATCAGGGTGAACTACCTCGAGATGTTGTTGCTCCGTTATTTGGTGTAACGCCTCGCCATGCGCGGCGTTATGTTGAGCCTCTAGTAGAACAAGGTGTGCTGGTCTCTGAAAATCTTCGCGCTCCGTATCGTTTGGCATTCCCCGCTACGCTTGCGCACCACTGGATGCCAGGACTTTTTCCTGATAAATAATATTCTGATCCAGATTATTGCCCTTCCCAATATTTGTGATGAGGTGGATCATAGTATACTAAATGTATACCTTATTGATGGATTGCAGGAGTTTAACCATGAGTCAGACTACTATGAAAATTGATCGTGATGTGTTGGCTGATTTGCGTGAATTGGCGAGTCTTGCACATCGTTCGCCACAAAAACACTTGCGCCACTGGTTGAAAAAGAAAAAGCAAAACTGCTCAGGTAAAATTAGAAGATATGGAATTTACACCAGAACAGCAGGCTCGGCTTGATGTTGTTCATCGGGTAGAGGCGTCCTCAGCATTAGAGGGTTACGCCCCATTATCCGAGGAAGGAGGTTATGCTTATGAATTACAGAAACAATGGGTTCTTGGTGAAATCACTACCGAAGAAGAAAGAGTCTTACTTAAAAAGCATTATGGTCTTAAATGAAAAGTGCCACACACTAAATTTTTACCTGTTTTTGAGGATAAGCTAACAGGAATACCCGAATCAGAGCGCGATACTGTTGCAGAACCCCAACCTGAACAAGGGCTGATATTTTCTCCTGAAGCTACACCGCAGAAAGCTTCGTGATAGAATTAAGAGCATATGTTTATTTAGGTGATTTAATGATGAAATCAGTAAAATATAGCTACCTGGACGGAAGAATTACTATTGATCCTGATCTGTGTAATGGCAAACCTACTATTCGTGGCAAAAGAATTACCGTGCAAACTATTGTTGAATTACTAAGCGCAGGTGATTCAGAACAAGAAATATTAGAGCAATACCCTTCGCTTGAGAAAGGCGATGTTCGAGCGTGTTTATCTTTTGCCAGCCAATTAATGGATCATAAATACACGCTTCAGGAAATTGCGTAGTTTTAAAATGGCAAAGTACCTGATTGATGTGAATCTGCCCAGTCGTTTTTCCGTGTGGGCAGATGAAGACTATCAGCATGTCGTGCATATTAATGATGAAATGAAAGATAGTGAAATCTGGGAGTATGCAAAAACCAATGATCTTACAATCATAACAAAAGATGCAGATTTTTCTGAAATGGCAATGGCAAGTCAACCGCCTCCGAGAGTTATTCATATCAAACTTGGTAATATGAGAATGAAAGAATTCCATCAGATTATTACAAAAAACTGGGATGATGTGCTTACAATGAGTAATGGCTATAAGCTAGTCCGAGTGTTTAAAAATAAGATTGAAGGCATTGATTGATTGGGCAAGAAATATGGTATCAAGCTGGTAGTCGGCCATGGGAGGCCGTAGGAATCAGAACGCTAACTGGTTAAACTTAATCCCTTCGTCACCTCTTTTCAAAGCAATGTTCCTGCCATCAGCACGACCACTGTTGCTGAATTATATGCTGGAATAAAAGGAAAGAACGAACAAGCCTTGTTGAAAGCCCTGGTTGAATCTTTTGAAGTATACGATCTCAGTATTACCATTGCCGAAGAGGCTGGTGATTAAATCAAAATTCAAACCTTCCCATGGACTGGACATCATTGCGGTATGTTAAGGCACAACCACCACATCACCCGCCTGCAAAATAATATTCTGATCCAGATTATTGCCCTTCTCAATATCACTGTAGCTAAAGCGAATAGATTTCAGCTTGCCATTCTCACGCCGCAGAATCTTGATCTTATTCAGAGCAGCATAGGTTG
>JAZGGH010000100.1:0-2105 GCA_036480335.1 Gammaproteobacteria bacterium
ACACCCTTATTGATTACCAGGATCGACTCGCAGGAAGATTGCAGGAAAACCTGGCTACTGAGACTGGGGATTTTATTATTAAACGGGCTGATGGTTTATTTGCCTATCAACTGGCCGTGACGGTAGATGATGCAGCGCAAAATATCACCGATATCGTGCGTGGGCATGATCTGTTTGATAACACGGCGCGGCAAATCCATTTGCAACAACAACTCGGTTTGACGACACCGCGTTACTTGCACCTGCCACTGGCAACCTGGCCTGACGGCAGTAAGTACAGCAAACAGACGCAGGCACCATCAATTAATCATGAAAACCCGGCCACAATACTTATACAAGCGTTACGCTTTCTCAATCAACCCGTACCGGAAATGCTGGCCAATGAAAAACTCGACACTATCTGGCAATGCGCCATCAAAAACTGGCGTAGTGAAAACCTGCCACTTCAACATACAATCGTGACACAGCCCCTTTCCTGAGGATCCCAATGATCATCGATAGTCAGTTCAAACCCGCCTGGTGGTTGCCTGAGGGGCATACCCAGACGATCTATCCAAGCTTGTTCAGAAAAACCCGTTTGCCTCAAATGCGCCGTGAGCGTTTGGAATTACCTGATGGAGACTTCATCGATCTGGACTGGGCCCCGGACAATTCCGGCCCGCTGGTTTTAATGCTTCATGGTCTGGAAGGCAGTATTAATTCACATTATGCTGCTGGGTTAGTATCTACTTTGTATAAAGCCTCTATGTCCGTTGTATTCATGCACTTTCGAGGTTGCAGCGGAGAACCAAACCGGCTGTCTCGCAGTTACCATTCAGGCGACACCGGTGATTTGAATTTTATGATTGATAAATTACGCGACCAATATCCAGGTCGTGAAATCTATGTACTGGGTGTTTCTCTGGGCGGAAATGTATTGCTTAAATGGCTGGGTGAAACCGGTAGTCAAAGTGGCATTAACCGGGCTATGGCAATTTCAGTTCCTTTTGAGCTGGGTACAGTCGCCAACTGCCTTGAACAAGGTTCATCACGAATTTATCAACGCTATCTGCTAAACAAACTGTTGCGTTCATTAAATACAAAGAAACAACAAGTGGATATGCCTTTGACCACCAATGATATACGACAATTAACGACACTACGTTCATTCGATGAAGCAGTCACTGCACCACTAAATGGATTTAAAAATGCCAATGATTATTACACTCAAAGCAGTTGCCGCAGATTTATAGCAGACATTAAAACGCCCACGCTCATACTGCACGCAGAAGATGATCCCTTTATGAACCCGAGTGTTATTCCAAAAGTCAGTGAACTGGGTGACGGTGTCATATTGGAGATCGCTAAACACGGTGGCCACGTTGGTTTTATTACCGGTAGTTTACCCATGCGGCCAGACTATTGGCTTGATAAGCGCGTCCTGTCATTCTTTTCAGGAATCTAAACGACAACAGGTTGACGCACTAAACACACAATCCTGTTTCCACTTTTCGCTTGCCTTCGTGAAAGTGTTTTACCTGCTCAACGCCAGCGATTTTTCATTTAGTGCAATAATCAGCCAGAAAATATACTATAAATTACATTAGTTATTTTATGTAACTAATTGTTTTATATATGTCGTTTATCATAGTATAAAAATAAAAACTGTGATCTGGTTCACATTCATCACCCCAACGTCTTCAGCACATCCCTGTTACGCCGATACCTGACCCAGATTGTCGTGTCAACTTCCTGACGTACATTTCCGGATTAGAAAGGGGAAGCATCCGGTCCAGTGTTGTCTGCTTAGCGACATCTCCGCGCCACTGGACGGTAGATATCCTGAAAATGTAAGTATTGGGGACAAGTTCGTATGAAACTTTTTGGTTTATTTAATGCAACCGTAATCAGCGTTGCACTGACAACTGCGTCAATTTCTAACGCAAACGAAGCAGATATTTATTCAATCCAGTTTTCCGATGATGGTAAATACATCATTACGGGTGGTAATGGCGGTTATACCCTGGCCAAGGAAGATCAACACACTGGCGGTATCAAGGTGTGGGATAGTTTTGACGGCCACCTGGTTGAATCCATGGGTAAGCGTGGCGATCTGGATAATATTT
>JAZGGH010000101.1:0-128130 GCA_036480335.1 Gammaproteobacteria bacterium
GGGTTCGACTCCCCTTGGGGACGCCATACTTAGCCTGTCATCCACTGCAAACCAGTAGTGAATCCAGCAATCTAAAGGCTCTTGGTCGAGCATGATATGCTCGACCAAGGGCCTGATTGATTCTTTCCAGCGTTCTTTCGGTATCGACCGGAAATTTTCCTAATGAAACTCCACGTCCTGAATGATCTACACATTGAGTTCGAAGACTTCGAACCACCGGAAACGAATGCCGATGTGATCATTCTTGCCGGTGATATTGGTGTGGGATCGGATGGGCTACATTGGGCAGAGCAGAGGTTACCGAATAAACCGGTGATCTATGTGCCGGGAAACCACGAGTTCTATCATAACGACATTGCGATCATTGATCAGTTGAAAGCGGAAGCCCCAGATAATATTCATGTGCTGAATGACAATCAGATCATCATCGATGGCGTGCGGTTTCTGGGTAGCATTCTGTGGACAGACTTCCTGTTGTTCGGTGAGGCCGACAAGTTCTTCGCCATGCAGACGGCACGGCGAGGCATGACCGATTTTTCGATCATCAAAAACCATGGGAAACAATTCACACCCGAAGATGCTGTTCGGCTACATACCACCAGCCGGGATTGGTTAGCGGTGATGCTGGCAGAGCCCTTCGACGGTAAGACCGTAGTGGTTACCCACCACGCCCCTTCATCGCAATCAGTGCATCCGAGGTTTGCGCGTGACCTGCTGACCCCGGCTTTCGCCAGCAATTTGGAAAATCTGATGGATGGCGATCGGGTAGCGCTATGGATTCATGGGCACATGCATGAATCGTATGATTACGCAATCTACGGTACGCGGGTGGCCTGTAATCCTCGTGGATATGCACCGAGGGCGCTGAACCCGGATTTCAGCCCGGACTGGGTCCTGAAAGTCTAGGTCCGGTTTGTGAATGGATCGTGTTTGTTGAGCATTTTTCGACCACAGCGAATGATTTTCGATATTGATCCCGGATTTTCGGAACAGACTATGAAGCGTTGTTGGTATCCGATCTGGCGTATTTCTTGACATTATCCTCTATGGCGTATATATGTCTAATATACGCAATATCGTATAAACAGGATGGAGCAATGGCAAATATCATACGCAGCAATCTGGATCTCGGCGCAGCCATACGTTTGGCGCGCAAGAAGTTGGACTTGCGGCAGGTTGATGTGGCTCAAAAAGCGTCCGTCCGCCAGGCCCTGGTCTCAGATCTTGAGAACGGGGTGACCACAGCAAAGCTCGATACCGTCATGCAGGTGTTGGCCGCGCTGGATCTGGACCTTTCCATTATCCCGCGCCGAAAAGCCGAGTTCGATCCAAAGGAGTATTAAGTGGGACGTAAACGCCAGGGACGCATGCTGGATGTGTATGTCGGTTCAAGTAAAGTCGGCCGGTACTCCCGTGCGCCAAGCGGTGCAACATCGTTTCGCTATGATCCTGACTGGCTGTTATCTGAAAAAGCGTTTCCCATTTCTTTGTCCATGCCGTTGTCTGATCGTGTCTGGTCAGGGGAGGGTGCGACTAGCTACTTCGACGGGCTATTGCCTGATGACCGCACTGTCAGAGAAAAAATTGCGGCACGTGAGCAGGCCGATAGCGCCGGTATCTTTGATCTTCTGGCTGTCATCGGAAGGGATTGCGTGGGGGCGCTGCGTTTCGTACCCGAAGGCCTTGATCCCGGTGACCCGACCAAAATGGAATACAGGCCGGTAACCGATGATGAGATTGCGGCACGGATCGCTGCCCTTGGCACCACGCCTCTCGGTATCCATATCAATAATGATGACTTTCGTATATCTATCGCAGGGGTACAGGAAAAAACCGCCTTTCTCCGAATCGATGACCAGTGGCAGCTTCCCCTGGGGCCGACACCGACCTCCCATATTTTCAAACCTGCAATGAAACCAGTCGGGAATGTGACACCGGCAGGGACGGATTTTTTCGATACACCCTGGAATGAATGGCTCTGTCTTGTACTGTGCCGCGCACTAGGTCTCGAATCGGCAAGTGCCGAGGTACTGAACTTTGATGGCAAACCCGTGATTGCCATTGAGCGCTTTGATCGGGTTTGGCAGGAAGGTGTGCTGTACCGGCTGCCGCAAGAGGATATCTGTCAGGCACTGGGTATTCCACCTGCGCGGAAATATCAGAGCGATGGCGGGCCGGGCATTGTCGATGTTCTGGAACTTCTGAATGGTGCGATCGCTCCGTATGAAGATCGCATGGTCTTTATGAAAGCGCAGGTTGTATTTTGGCTGCTGGCGGCCATTGACGGTCATGCCAAAAACTTCTCGATTTTTCTCTCGCCAGGTGGATACAGACTCACCCCTCTATACGATGTGATGTCGGCCGCGCCCTGGCCAGAATTTCCGGACCAGAAGATCAAGTTAGCAATGGCCTTGGGCAACAAAAACTATTATCGTCTAAAACAAATCCAGCTCCGGCATTTTTATCAGACAGGGCAGAAAGCCGGGTTGCGCGAACAGGATATAGACAGCATCTTTTCCAGCCTGACCACGCGGATGGATGATGCGATTGCGAAGACGGCCGCTTTAGCTGTCGATACCGGTGTACCGGAATCAACGTCAGAGCCAATCCTTGCTGGCGTGAGCAAGCGAGCCAAAGTAATACAATAAGGAATGATGTGACACCTATGAATGACAAGAGCAACATAATGTCACAACTTGAGCACATCGAAGCCATCGAAAAACGTCTGAGAGGTGCCGCCGATACCTTGCGCGCCAACTTGTAGTGGCATAGTTAATTTGGCCGCCTAACAAGAGATGATATTATTCATTTCCTGACAAAAAAGGCGACAAGATGACAGCAGGAGTATCTAAAAGCACGGGGCTTTTTAATGTCCTGATTTTGTATCACCTCAACGGACATCACCTTATTTCCGTATATAAAGTAACAACGGTGTGAAGGCATGAAATCTGATCGACTTCACCCGATTTTCTCTTCCGGTCATTGTGAAATTCATGAGCAACAGTTGCATCCAGTTATCCAAACGTAGGCATTAGTGCTATAGTTCTATGCCTAACGAACGTTAGTTAGTATATCATATTGTCCAATACAATCTATGACTATGCAATGGCGGGGTTGCGTTTGCGCCGTACCCTGGAGGAATTATGATGCGACCGGTAATTCAGAAAACCACGGAAGAGATACTGGATCTGGCGATCCCTCTATTTGCTCAATCTGGTTATACGGGTGTGTCAATGCGCAATATCGCCGATGTGGTCGGCATCAAAGCCGCATCGTTATACCACCATTTTCCTGATAAGCAGACGCTCTATATACAGGCGATGGCTCGGGCATTTGAGGATAAGGCACAAGGTTTTTCTACGGTACTGACTGTAACCGGAACGCCAGAAAAGCGGCTTGCGGGCTTTGTGCAGATGTTTACAACCCTGATGAGTAAAGACCCGGAATTTCGGGCGCTGTTGCAACGTGAGTTGCTGGATGGTGATGAAGTGCGACTGAAGCAGCTTGCCAGGGAGGTTTTCCACGAGCCGTTTATTGCGATGGAATCACTAGCAGAGGAACTGGTCCCGGGTTGTGACACGCACATGGTTGCAATCTCGATTGCGAGTCTCATCCTCTATCATCTGGAGACGGCGCCTATTCGTCGATACTTGCCGGGTGGTAAGACCAGGCATAACAAACCCGATGTTATCTCCCGGCATGTGACCAGTCTTTTGCTGCATGGACTTAAAGGTTGCAGAAAATGATCAGACATCTACATACAGTTAGCGGGTATCTATTCGGTGTTCTCGGTCTGGTAATGCTTGGCGGGTGCAGCGATCCCATTGACCATGAAGGACTGAAAGAGTCGAACCATCAATCAGACAATCATCCTGCCATTCCGGTAGAGCAGTCAAGAATTCCTCGGCTCTTCATCTCACCCGGCAATGTTATTGCCAGTCGGGAGTTAATGGTGAGCTCAACGATCAGTGGTTTTATCCAGAAGATTGCCGTCGAGGAAGGTGATCATGTCGATGCGGGAGCGCTACTGGTACGGATCGATCCATCCAGGGTGAAGCGGGGGATCTCTCAGGCTGAAGCATCTGTTGCGGCAGCACAGGCAGAGCTAAAGGATGCCGATGATGATGTGCGCAAATTCCACAGACTGGCTGCATCGAAATCCATTTCTGATGACAGCCTGCGCAAGGGTGTTTTGCGACGGGAAAAAGTCAGGGCAGACCTGCGCAAGGCACAGGCTGAGTTGCAAGCACAACAAGCCGAACTTAAGTATATAGAAATTACCAGCCCGGTCAGCGGACAGGTTGTAAAACGCTTCATGAGTGCGGGCGATATTTCAACGCCTGGTAATCCGATACTGTATCTTGAGTCTCTGCAGGGAATGAAATTCGAGACCTATGTGCCGGAGAAATTTCTGGTACAACTCAAGACCGGTGGGAAGGTCATGATTGAGATGGATACCCTTAAGAAAAAGATTGAAGGAGAGATCGTTGCAATTGTTCAGTCAATAGATCCAGTCACTCGAAGTGGTAAAATCAAAATTCTGTTACCTGGCTCCATTGAGGCTATCCCGGGAATGTTTGGTCGGGCATCTTTTACGGTTGGTTTCGATACTCTCCTGACTGTTCCTGAATCCAGTATTATTTCACGCGCTGGTGTTGAAGGTGTCTTTGTAGTTACCTCTGATAGTAATGTACGCTTTGTCAGCGTCCGGACTGGGTTTCAATGGAAGGATCAGCGTGTCATTCTCGCGGGTTTGCGTCCAGATGACCGTGTCCTGACTGAACCAGCTAACGCAACTTTCAACTGATGCCTGTTTCCGCAAACCAGAGGGACGAAACTCGGCCACTGAATTTTGCAGGGAAACTGGCTCAAACCTTTGTCGAATCCCGTCTTGTTATTCTCATTATTCTTGGCATCTTGCTATATGGGATTATCGGGCTGATTTATACACCACGTGAGGAAAACCCCCAGATCATTGTGCCGGGAGTTGAAGTTCGTGTGTCCTGGCCTGGCATTCAACCCCTTGAGGTTGAACAGGCATTGTTGCGACCACTGGAAACATTGCTCGCTTCAATTGATGGGGTAAAGCATACCTACGGCGCAGCGCTTGCTGGGGTGGCAGTCGTACAAGTCGAGTTTTACGTTGGTGAAAATAAGGAAGATGCCCTGGTTCGTGTGTATGACCATGTGTTGCGCCAACGGGGAAGCTTACCGGGAGGATCGGGTGAGCCACAAATCCGAAATATCGACGTGGACGAAGTGCCGGTTTTTGCCCTGACGCTAGCATCCAGTGACTATTCTGATTATGAGCTCTACCGTATGTCGGAACGGGTGCTGGAGCGATTACGTAATGTACCGGGTATTGGTGTTAATTACATTGTCGGTGGTCGCCAGCGTGAACTCAGGATTGACGTAGACCCTGAGCGGTTACGGGCATTTGCTGTTTCGGTACAGCAGATCAGGCTGGCTATTGAGTCCGCAAACCAGGCCGCGCCCCTGGGTTCCCAGGTGATTGACGGGGAGAATCGTACTATCCGACTTTCGAACCACCTGAGCAGTGTTGAAGAATTACGAAACCTCGTCGTAGGTGTGCATGATAGCCGTGTTATTCACCTGCGTAATGTTGCAGATGTGGCCGATGGACCGTCACTGGAACACGAACATTACACGCGATTTTCATTTGGATTGGCAGCTCCGGAATTTAGTGATAACGCTGGACAGGAAATGGCAGCAGTGACGATAGCCATTGCCAAGCGGGCTGGTGTTGATGCAGTTCCGTTTACCGAGAAGCTGCGGGGGCGTGTTGAGCAGATCAAGGAAGATATTCTGCCCCCAGATGTTCATGCCATTGTTACCCGGGATGACGGACAGAAAGCCGACCATACTGTCAGCCAACTGGTGGAGCATATTTTTATTGCCGTTGGTTCAGTAACCATCATTCTGCTGTTATTTTTGGGGTGGCGTGCTGCCTTGATTGTCACACTTGCTGTTCCCCTGGTTATCTTTGTCGTGCTGGGTTCTGATTTGTTGGCAGGCCCCACTCTCAATCGAATCACCCTGTATGCCCTGATCCTGTCACTGGGTATGCTGGTGGATGATGCCATTGTTGTCATTGAGAATGCCCATCGGAATTATAAAAAGTTACCCACTGGGGCAGACCAGGAGAGTAAGGCAGCGGCTGTTATCCACTCCACGAATGAAATCGGCAATCCAACGACTCTGGCAACTTTTATGATTGCGGTTGTCTTCCTGTCTCTAATCCTGGTCACCGGCATGCTCGGCCAGTATTTCAGGCCTATGACGTTTAACCTGCCGGTTGCCATGGTGGCTTCTCTGTTGCTTGCTTACACAGTGACGCCATGGATGATTCGACGCTGGTTGCCTGTTGGTAATCATGCGGATAACGAAGACAGCCACAACCATGATCGGTTACAACGCATGTATCGTACACTATTCGTCCCGTTGCTTGAACGTAAGCGATTGCGCCATGGGTTCTACTCTGTTGTGACGCTGCTTCTCGTGCTGTCCCTGCTGCAACCGGCATGGCAGTTTGTTCGACCACAGGGTGTGTCCGGGGCTGTTTCCTTGCTTGGCGTACCTCTGGCTTTTCTGCCGAAGGCCGACAAGAATACCTTTCTGGTCAGTTTGCACATGCCGGATGATGCGCCACTCGAAGAGACGGATCGTATCGTTCGAGAGATTGAGGAAAAGCTGATCAGGCACACAGAGGTCGTGAATATTCAGAGCTATATCGGTATTTCGTCTGTGGTTGATTTTAATGGTCAACTCCGGGGTAGTAATTCGCGTATTGGGGCACAGTATGCCGAGATTCGGGTGAATCTGACCCAAAAAGACAGCCGGGAAATATCATCAATTGCCATCGTTGAAGCGCTGCGGCCGATCTTCAAGACGTTGGTGAGCCGCTCTCCTGAAGCCGTTGTGCAACTGGTAGAAGACCCACCTGGTCCACCGGTACGTGCCACCATTCTTGCTGAGCTGTATGGGGAGAACCTGTCCACACTGGTTAGCCTGGCTGAGGACGTGAAGGCAGAATTTCTGGCTACCTACGATATGGCCGAGGTGTTTACCACGGTACCGACAGATATTGCCGAGTACCAGATTACAGTCGATCGGGAAAAAGCTGCACTGTCAGGTATTAGTGCTGCACAGGTCAAGGTGGCCCTGAAACAATTGATTCCCGGTAAAGTCATGGGCTATGCCCATTTAAAGGGTGAACGTTCACCTGTTCCAATCTGTTTCA
The DNA here is from genome assembly GCA_036480335.1 of Gammaproteobacteria bacterium. Taxonomy (GTDB): domain Bacteria; phylum Pseudomonadota; class Gammaproteobacteria; order DSM-19610; family DSM-19610; genus JAZGER01. The sequence continues at coordinate 7,262 of JAZGGH010000101.1, forward strand.
AGGTATCTTCACAGATGCGTATCGAACCGGGGCAATTGGAGCGTGTACTGGTCAATAATAGTCAGGGGCAGGGTGTGCCGCTCTCAGAGCTGACGCGGGTTGAAATGAATCAACACAGCCATCCGATTCTTCACAAGGATACCGAACGGGTTGTGTATGTGGGCGGCGAACTAAAAGACAGTGCACCGGTTTATGCCATCCTTGATCTGGATGCGCGACTGGACGAGCGACCTTTGGACGATAATAATTTTCTTCAGACAGCAAATCTTGGCTTGAATCCGGTGCGTCCAAATATGTTGAACGGCTACAAGCTACTTTGGGAAGGGGAGTTAAGACTTACGCTGGATGCTTTCCGAGATATGGGGCTCGCGTTGATTATGGCACTGGCGGTGATTTATTTGATGCTTGTTGGTTATTACCGTTCCTTCCGCCTGCCATTACTTGCTATGGTCTCGATTCCATTGGCGATGATCGGTGTTTTTCCTGGACACTGGATTCTTGGGGTTACCTTCTCCGCTGCATCCATGATTGGTGTGATTGCGTTAGCGGGTGTTGTGGTACGCAATTCGTTATTGATTATCGATTTTGCGCAGGCTTATCAGAAACAGGGCTACAGTATAGACGAGGCAATACTGGAAGCGGGTGCGGTTCGTCTGCGGCCCATTTTGTTAACGACACTAGCTATTATTTTTGGTACGGCTATTATGGTGCCAGACGCCGTAATTGGAGGCCTGGCGATTAGCCTGATTTTCGGCGTGGCCAGTTCTGCCATGTTTACTGTGTTTGTTATCCCGCTGCTGTATCGCAGGCTTGTTAAATAGACACGATTGGCTTGTTAGCGCCTATGTTTATGAATATACTCTCCAGTATGTGCCGATCGCATGCCTCATTCTTTATTCGTAAAATCCTCTGGGTATTCTACCTGGCGGTGGCGCTGGTGTTTGTCCAGGGTGGGCGATTGCACCTGCATGTCTATGACCATGATCCGGCCACATCAGGTCATGATCATCAGGAGCAGGCGCACTTCCGCTATGGCATCTCGGAGACAGGCTATCCTGATGAGGTGGCAGAGGTTGATTTGTCTCAACAAGGTCTGCTGAAATCCCTTTCATTCGGATCATTGGTCATTGCCTTCTTTGTGGCAGTGATTGTTATTCTTTTATCTCGTCTTTTAACTCGAGTATCCTGGCTCCCTGATCGCTACGGTCCATTCACAGCCTGGCTTTACAGGCTACGGCCACCCCTGCGCGCTCCCCCGCTTTAAATCTCTTTTTGATGTTTGCTGATGACATGAACCGGATCAGGTTTGTGTCTGGCAATGCTGTTGCTTTTCTTAAAAATCATCAACGACGGAGATAACACCAATATGTTATTCAAATCAACACTGCGCGTTTGCGGCTGCCTGCTGTTGCTTTTTAATACAGCACTGTGGGCTGAACCGGGCTTTAACCCGGATGGGCATAGTACAGGCATCCAAAGCATTAACTTGCATGATGCCATTAGCAAGACCTTTGAACATAATCCAGCGCTACGTGCGTTTAGCCATGCGCTTAAAGCGCAGGATGGCCGACAATTACAGGCTAGCCTGGCAGCCAGCCCTGAAGTCAGTTTCGTCATTGAAGATGCTTTGGGCTCAGGGGATTTTAAAGAATTTGATAATGCTCAGGCGACTCTGGGTATTGCCTGGGTATTAGAAGGTGGAATACGTCAGGGTTATAGGGATGTTGCGCGTGCAGGAGCATCCTCAGTTTCTATACAAGCGACGATTAAGCGCCTGGATGCCGCTGCGGAAACGGCGCGTTTATACATTGTCTGTCTGGCTAACCAGGCTCGCCTGCATAATGCCGTTAAAACGGTAGAGCTGGCAAAAGAAACGGTATTCGCGGTTAGAAAACGGGTGGCGGCCGGTAAGGCGCCAGATGCTGAACTGGCACGGGCTCAGGCAGAATTGGCTCGCCGGCAACTGGCGCATGAAGATATTGACCATGAGTTGCGTTCTGCAATCCGCCTGTTAGCCGCGCAATGGGGTGAGACGCAGCCGGATTTTACACAAGTTGCCGGTAACATTTTTAGCCTGCCTGCCGCCGTGGCTTTTAAAACACTTAAAACACTTAAAACACAGCTCGAACACAGCCCGGGCTTTACCCGCCTGATGTCAGAGAAACGCCTGATGCAGGCGCAGCTAAAGCTGGCCGAATCACAAAGCAAACCTGCATGGCGTGTGAATCTTGGCGTTCGTCATTTTGAAATGACGAACGATCAGGCGTTGGTTGCAGGGTTCTCTATTCCTTTTGGTGAACGCAGTCGAAATAGCGGCAACATCATTGAGGCGCGAGAAAACCTGTCGCAAACACAGGTGCAAGCGGACGCCCTGAAAGTGCATTTTGAAACGATGCTTTATGTGTTATCTGAAGAACTGCAACACAGCCTGCACCGTATTGACGCCTATCGTGGCGATATTGTTCCCCAGCTCGAAAAGGCGCTCAAGGAAACACGCAGGGCCTATAATTTGGGTCGCTACGGTTATCTCGAATGGCGCAGTGTACAGGCGGATTTGCTGGATGCGCGTAGCGCACTGGTGGAATCCAGTATCGACGCACATTTAAAAGTCATTGAAATTGAACGCTTAACCGGTGTGCCCATGGAAAAACTGGTGGCACAACTGGCTGGCAAATACTGAGAATGATTATGAAACCATTATCACAACACCCTGGAAGCAAATTATTGGCAATGGCTTTCCTAAGCATGCTGCTGGCTGCCTGTGACAAACTAAATTCTGAACAACACCGTTCAGAAAACAATGCACACGGCGGCGCAGAGGAAGTTGAGGTGCTTAAGGGGCCTCACGGTGGCCGCCTGCTCAGCAGGGGTGACTTTACCCTTGAACTGTCAATCTTTGAAACCGGTGTGCCGCCCGAGTTTCGTGCCTGGGCGACCCTTAAAGGCCAGCCTTTGCCGCCGATTGACGTTGATCTCGATATCACCTTGTCGCGACTGAGTAGCGACGAGGGCGGCAGGGTGGACGAAATACACTTTACACGGCAGGGTGATGCCCTGCGCGGCGACATGGAGATTGTCGAACCACACTCCTTTATTGTCAGTATTAATGCTACCCATAACGGCGCAAGGCATAGCTGGAAATACGACAATTTTGAGGGCCGTACTAAAATCGAAACCGCCGTCGCTAATGCGCTGGAGATAGAAACGGACATTGCCGGCCCCAAAGTGTTGCAGCAATCGATAGATGTATTTGGCCAGATTGTTGCCAATACAGAACGTGTCAGTCAGCTTAAGGCGCGCTTTGCCGGAGTCATTAAAACCGTCAAGGCTTCCATGGGTGACACCGTACGCAAAGGACAAACTCTGGCCACTGTTGAGAGTAATGAAAGCCTGAATGTGTATGCCATTAAGGCTCCCATCAGTGGCGTGATTACTCGGCGAGATGCCAATCCCGGTGAGCAAACGGACGATAAGGCCTTATTTATCATCACCGACACATCAACGGTATGGGTCGATTTGTCCCTGTTTCCAGGGGATACCAATCGCGTAAAAGTAGGGGCGCCAGTCAGTATCGAGCTTGCAAACGAGTCGCAATCAATTACAGGTGAAATTGCTTTCATTGATGTAGTTGCCAGGGCCAATCAATCGGTCACGGCACGCGTGGTGGTTGAAAACAAGGACGGAAGATGGGTGCCCGGCAGCACAGCTAAAGCAAAAATCAAAGTGGGTGAACATGCGGTATCCCTGGCAGTGAAACGCTCCGGGTTGCAGGCGTTTAGAGATTTCACCGTGGTCTATGCGCAGGTGGGAGAAGAATATGAGGTGCGCATGCTTGAGCTTGGCCGGCAGGACGGCGAGTGGATTGAGGTGCTCGGTGGCCTGCAGCCAGGCACGCGCTACGTCAGTGAAAACAGTTATGTCATCAAGGCAGATATTGAAAAATCCGGCGCATCGCATGACCACTAATTCAGCCATCATTCATGTAACAGGCTGGCGTCACTATGCTTGAAGCCATTATAAAGTTTTCACTGGCCCGACGCGTGCTGGTGATCGTACTGGTGTTGATGATCATGGGACTCGGTGCCTATAAATTCACCCAGTTACCGATTGACGCCGTACCGGATATTACCAATATACAGGTGGTTATCAATACAGCAGCACCGGGCTACACGCCGTTAGAAACAGAGCAACGGGTCAGCTTTCCCATCGAAACGGCGATGGCCGGCCTGCCGAAATTATCTTATACCCGTTCGCTGTCACGTTATGGTTTATCTCAGGTCACCATGGTGTTTGAAGAAGGCACCGATATTTACTTTGCGCGTCAGTTGGTCGGCGAAAGACTCAGTACGGCAAAAGGCACCATACCGGCATCACTGGAACCCACGCTTGGCCCCATCGCAACCGGATTGGGTGAGATCTTTATGTTCACCGTGGATGCCGAGCAGGGGGCAAAAAATGCTGATGGTAGCTTAATTACACCCACCGATCTTCGCAGCGCGCATGACTGGATCATTCGGCCGCAATTAATGCGTGTGCCGGGTGTGGTGGAAGTCAACCCCATTGGCGGCTACAAAAAACAAATACTGGTTGCGCCTGAGCCAGTGAAACTACTAGCCTATGGTATTGGTTATGCCGATGTTGTACATGCGCTGGAGCAAAATAATGCGAATCGGGGTGTCGGCTTCATTGATCACAATGGCTCGCAATGGTTAATGCGCGTACCCGGCCAGGCCAGTAATCTGCAAGACCTGGAAAATATCGTTATTCAACTACAGCAAGGGCTCCCGATTCGCATAAAAGATGTGGCTGCGGTGAGCCTGGGCAAAGAATTGCGCTCAGGTGCGGCGACCCAAAATGGTCGCGAGGTAGTGATGAGCACGGTGTTTATGCTGATCGGTGAAAATAGTCGCACTGTTGCCCATAACGTTGCGCTGAAACTGGAAGAAATTAAAACCAGTTTGCCCGTGGGTATCACCGCAACTGCAGTTTATGACCGCACCAGGCTGGTGGATAAAACATTAGTCACCGTACAGAAAAACCTGGCCGAAGGTGCGCTGCTGGTCATCGTTATTCTATTTTTACTGCTGGGTAATGCGCGCGCCGCATTGTTAGCCGCCGCAGTGATTCCGATTGCGATGTTAATGACCATTACCGGTATGGTGCAAAGCAAAGTCAGCGCCAACCTGATGAGTCTCGGAGCGCTGGACTTTGGTCTTATCATTGATGGTGCCGTCATCATTGTTGAAAATTGTTTGCGTAGACTGAGCAATGCTGGATCCCGGGCGAGATCGGGTGAAACACTGGATCTTAACGAGCGTTTATCGGTGGTTTTTGATGCAACGAAAGAGGTGATTCGTCCGGCGTTGTTTGGTGTATTTATCATTACAGCCGTTTATATTCCGATCTTTGCATTAAGCGGCGTGGAAGGAAAAATGTTCCACCCCATGGCACTGACGGTCATTATTGCTCTGGTGAGTGCAATGATTCTATCCATCACCTTTGTGCCTGCCGGTGTTGCTCTGTTGTTCCGTAAACCCGTACAACTAAAAGAAAACAGGATCATTAAGATTGCGCGCACAGTGTATCAGCCAGTCTTGATGGTATCGCTTAAATTTCGTTGGCTAGTGGTGTTGTTAGCAGTGGCTCTCATTCTCGGTTCTGTATCACTCGTTCCAAAACTGGGATCAGAGTTCATGCCCAATCTTGATGAAGGTGATATTGCCATGCATGCCCTGCGCATACCCGGCACATCATTGCAGCAATCCATACATTTACAGGGAGTACTGGAAGCCGAAATAAAAAATCTCGCTGAGGTTAAAACGGTATTTTCAAAAATTGGCACCCCTGAAGTAGCAACTGATCCGATGCCACCCAGCGTGGCCGATACGTTTATCATCCTCAAACCGCGTAAAAATTGGCCAAATCCTGATAAATCCAAAGTGCAGGTTGTGGCTGAACTTGAAGCTCTGGTTACAAACGTACCGGGAAACCGGTATGAGTTTTTGCAACCGATTCAGATGCGTTTTAACGAATTAATATCCGGCGTTCGTGCCGAACTGGCCATCAAAGTCTTTGGTGATGATTTTGATCAGCTGATTTCTCTGGGTGCGGCTGTTGAAACCGCACTGGGAAAAGTCCCGGGTGCGGCTGACGTTTCAGTAGAACAGGCGACAGGTTTGCCCATCATGACTATTCTGCCCAGGCGTGAAGCTATGGCGCGCCTGGGATTAAGTGTTGCGCAATTACAGGAGATATTGGCAGCGGCACTGGGTGGCCGTGTTGCCAGTCAACTTTATGAAGGTGATCGCCGCTCGGATATTGTGGTTCGATTGGCTGAGCATTTGCGTACTGACATGGATGGTCTGTCAAGTTTACCTGTGATGCTTGCCAATGGGGATTATATTCCTCTGGGTGAGGTCGCTGAGCTTACGTTAGTTACCGGATATAACCAGATTTACCGGGAAAACGGCAAGCGACGCATTGTCGTTACTGCCAATGTCCGTGGCCGTGATCTGGGTTCATTTGTGCAGGATGTGCAGCAGTCAGTGGCAGACAATGTTGAGATACCGGCTGGATACTGGGTCGACTATGCCGGTACCTATGAAAAACTGCAATCCGCCACGCAACGCCTGTCGATTGTGGTGCCATTAACGCTGGCATTAGTCATTGGTTTGCTTATTATGGCGCTTGGCTCGGTCAAGGACGCGGCCATCATTTTCTCTGGTGTGCCATTGGCACTCACCGGTGGTGTAGTTGCTTTATTATTGCGTGATATTCCTTTTTCAATATCAGCGGCGGTGGGTTTTATTGCGCTGTCCGGCATTGCCGTGCTTAATGGTCTGGTTATGGTTGCCTTTATTCGTGATTTACGCATGCACGGGCTGCCATTGAATGACGCCATTATTGATGGCGCATTGACGCGATTGCGTCCGGTGTTAATGACGGCTCTGGTGGCGGCACTGGGTTTTATCCCGATGGCTCTTAACACGGGTATTGGCTCAGAAGTTCAGCGGCCACTGGCGACCGTTGTCATTGGCGGCATTATTTCATCAACCCTGTTAACTCTGGTGGTGTTACCTGCGTTATACCGATTAGTGCATGCAGGAGAGGAGGAGGTGTGAAATATCTTTATCCAGGGCTCAGTCCGGCGAGACAAGCTCGAACGGTATTATGAAGCTATGGAATCAACGTATATAGAAGCTACTATCAAAGGGAAGTTATATTTTTATGGGGTACTGTTGCTGGCGGTGATAGGGTTCTACTTTATGGAGAATTATATAATGTTAGTTGCTATTGATGAGAATACAGAGTTGAAATCAATTGTAGATATCTTGTTTAGAGCGGCGGTTGTTAGTGCGATATTTTACTCGGTTCTGGCTTATGTAACGACACGGTCAATGATTATAGCTATCAACGAAGGTAGATGGCCGCCTTCGAATTTTCCTGTGCCTTTCAGAACAAGGATTAAACCTATCAAGTATTCGAAGGTGTATTGGATTATGATTGTTCTTAGCAATTTATCACTGCTGGGTATGGCTTCGTTAGGTTTCTGGGTATGGTTCCATTTTAAATTGTTATTGTAGATCGTGGCAGAGAAGATACACAGTTTGCTGTGCTCAACAAAGTGATGGGATCAGGTCTTTAATCTTGCATTATATTCGAACGGAAGCAATTACAAGGGCGCAATAAAAATGCGCCCCTTGAATTTCAGCTGATTAAGACGTTAAGACTTTTCTGGCTAGACAAAATTGATGTTGGAACCTGGCGATGGCCGCGTTACCAAACCTTTGTTGTTCGCCCGAGAGGCGCTGATCTGATGGTACCAAGGCACCGGTATAGCATCTTCCCCATGGATCATTCGATCCTGCTGTGTGAATCGCACGATAGCCTGACTGGAAATATCAGTTTTCAGAATAACCTGCTCAATATTCTATTGACGCGAGATCAGCCGTTGGTGGAAAAAAACATGCGTTGATTAATCGAAATTCAGCACCTACTCGCTCCTATTTTTCAACGAGCCGTCATTGCAGTTAAGAGGTGTTATACTCTAGCAGGTTGTTGAAAAGTCTCAGGCGAGCGCAAGACAAGGCAAAAATTGGCGAAAAAGCGCAGTGTACATTCAGTACATGAGCATTTTAAGCTGATTTTTAACGCGCGATTGTGCCGCATAGGGTTTTTCAACAGCCTGCTAGATACGTTCATTGAATTAATTCGGTTATATTATGTCCAGATTTGTTGTTTGTGCGCTGTATCATTTTGTTGCTTTGGATAATATTGAATCCTTACAAAAGCCTTTGCTGCAGGTGATGGAAGATAATGGGGTGAAAGGAACTCTGCTGCTAGCGACTGAGGGGATCAATGGCACAATATCAGGGACTCGGGAAGGTATTGATACGGTGCTGGCATGGATACGCAGCGACCCGCGTCTTGAGGGTGTTGACAGTAAAGAATCCTACGATGATGTAATTCCCTTCAATCGTACTCGCGTGAAAATTAAAAAAGAGATTGTCACGATGGGGATTGATGCCATCAATCCAAATCACATTGTTGGGACTTACGTAAAACCTGAAGACTGGAATGCCCTGATTTCTGATCCGGATGTTTTATTAGTAGATACGCGTAATGATTATGAAGTTAGCATCGGAACATTTAAAAATGCGGTTAACCCGGAAACTGAGGTATTTCGGCAATTCCCAAAATACGTTGGTAAACACCTTAATCCCGGAAAACATAAAAAAGTTGCCATGTTTTGTACTGGCGGTATTCGCTGTGAAAAATCGACGGCATTTTTGAAGAGCCAGGGTTTTGATGAGGTGTTTCATTTGCAGGGTGGCATTCTGAAATATCTGGAAGAAGTGCCGCCTGAAGAATCTCTCTGGGAAGGAGAGTGTTTCGTCTTTGATAACCGCGTTTCGGTGAACCACAATCTGGAAAAAGGCTCCTATGACCAGTGCCATGCCTGTCGTATGCCAATTACTGAAGCAGAAAAAAATCATCAGCATTACCAGAAAGGCGTAAGTTGTCATCAGTGTTACGAGATGACGAATGACAAACAGAAACAGCGCTATCGTGAGCGCCAAAAGCAGATTGATCTGGCAAAACAGCGCGGTGAAGATCATATTGGTGGAGATGTGAATCGATATGCGAATTTACATCGAGCAGACAAGAAGCTGATTAAGGAAGAACAAAAAAAGTCTACGTGCCTGATTGCTGGTAGAGAAGAAAAATATTAAACAGGAATGATACAAAAGCGACAAGTTTCCAAACCAGGAGCGGGTTACGCTCAATCAGTGGTTGCGAAATCTTTGTTGTGAACTCCGGGTTTGGATGTGAAAGGTCATGTATAAACTCCGACAACAGGTGTTGACGACGATCACTTGTCAATGCAGTGGCTTTTTCGATGGCTTTGTCCATCCAGGCAGGGACCTCCGGATTGATGCTTGTGGCGGCTATATAGCGGGCGTTTCGTAGACGTTTGCGGGTTAGCTCCTTATGTCCATAGGGTGGTTTTCCTGTCAGCATTTCGTAGACAATAACAGCCATGGAAAACAGATCGGAGACATTGCTACCCATCTCGTTTCGCAGATATTCCGGCGCGGTGTAGTTACGCGTGCCTAGCAAATTAATGCGTTCTAGCGGCGTGGCGATTTCTTGCACGCCAGCGATTTTGGTGGAGCCAAAGTCAATTATTTTCAAGGTTCCGTGTTCATTAAACATGATGTTTTCGGGCTTGAGATCTTGATGAATCATTTCCAGGCGATGAAATGCGCGCAATCCGGATGCGATCTGGGTGGCAATATCACGCACTTCTTTGAGGGAGGGTTGCGGATGATCATTCATCCATTCCCGCAGCGTCTGACCCTCAATATATTCAGTAACGTAATACATGCACTGGCGTTTTTTGTGCGGTTTTAATACGTGTAGCACATGTTGATTTGTGATGCGTCGACCAGCCCATTCCTCATGCAGAAAACGGTCAATATAGCCTGCGTCGTCTTCATAATTTACTGATGGCGTCTTGAGTATGACCTTCTGGCCAGTTTCCTGGTCATGTGCCAGATAAATTTGTGTACGTTTACTGGCGTGCAGTTCGCGAATAATTTTGTAACCATCCAGAATCATGCCGGGTTCTAATGGGGGTGGGAAAGGAAGTTGCGAGAACTGTTGGTAGAATTCGCCCTGATTTTGGTTGGGTAGCTCATCAATCATGAGAATTTGACAAGATACATTATCATGGCTTTTTCTGTTTAAGGCCGCTTCGACAATATCATGGGCTATTTTTTCGAAATCACGTGGTGTTCCGTATAAAAAGTGAGCCAGATCTGTATCACTCAGATAGTCATGAATTCCATCAGTCGTCAGTAAATAGATGTCATGTTTTTCTACCGTTAATGCGCGGTAGTCAATGTTTATCTGTAATTCGATACCCATTGCCCGGCTGAGATAATTTTTCTCATCGGAAATGTATACCCGATGATCGTCTGTCAGACAGGTGAGGGTTCCCTGGCGCATTCGATAAATACGCGTATCGCCAATATGAAACAGGTGAGCCGTGGTGGATTTCAGAACCAACACACTGAGTGTGGTGACCATGGCACGAGTGCCTTCATAATTACGGTGACCTTGTGCATACAGCCATTGATTCAGGGCGCCCAGGATTTTGGTGCCAGCATTTTTGGTGCTCCATGATTCCGGGGTAGAGTAATAGTCACTTAAAAATCCATTAACACAGGCTTCGGCTGCTTCTTTGCCCGCTTCGCTACCACTCATGCCATCTGCGATGACGGCAGCGATACCCTTTGTGTTTAACAGGGGTGGTTTAGGTAGACGGATACCACAGGCATCATCGTTTGATTGCTTTATGCCAGCTTTGGAGTGCTGGCCGGTGGACACCACTAATTCATTATTCATGATGAGATCGTAACATGTGTTATTTACCCAAAATTGAAAAGATGGTCAGGTTACGTCAATCATCTGTACAGTGCCATCCGGCAGGATCTCAGACATGTGGCCCTGCGGTTCATCAAGGAAAAGCAAAATGACCAACCATGTGGCAGCACCGACAGCGGCGATAACGTAAAAAAATGTGGCTGTCGGTACAAATGAAAGCACAGTAAGGAATATCACGCCACCAACGTTGCCATAGGCACCTGTCATTCCTGCGACTTGTCCGGTTAAACGGCGCTTGACCAGTGGCACAACGGCAAATACGGCTCCTGTGCCGAAGTGTACAAACAGAGCGCAAAACATGGTTGCTGCCACGGCAAGGCTGACCGGCCACTGCGGGGTGATTTGACTCAGAATCAGGTAACCAACGACAAATCCGGCCAGAATGTAGGTCAGAGACTGGCGTCGCCCGAATCGATCGCTAAACCAGCCACCGGCTGGTCGTGCGAAAACCACCATTGTGCCGAAGATAGCGCCCAATATTCCGGCGGAAATGATGGATACATCAAACATGTCACGAAAAAATAACGGTAACATCGATATCATTGCCAGTTCCGAACCAAACGTCACCATATAAGCAACATTGAGGACGGCAACCTGCTTGAATCGATAGCGCTCGAATTCCGGTATCTCCGAGGTGAAAACCTGTTTGTTGATCTGATAGATACGTACGGTCTGAAAAACATAGAGTAGAACAAGAACTAAATAACTGATATCTACGAATTGCTGTGAAAGCAGAGCCGTGTTATCAGGGCCTACTTTCCATGCCAACACAGCCAGGGCTGCATACATCGGTATATTCATTAGCAGGTATAAAAAGAAATCTCCCTTGCTGGTGACTTCCATTGCGCCGCTTTTTTTTGGCTTGAAGTAAGTGGAGCCTTTGGGGGTGTCGCTGACGGAAAAAAAGAATATTGCTGCATAAATCATGGCCAACACACCGGTTAACCCGGTTGCATACCGCCAGCCGTCATCACCGCCAAAAGCTAATGCAACCGTTGGCAATAACAATGCCGCACCGGCAGAACCAAAATTGCCCCAGCCGCCATAAATGCCTTCGGCAACACCCAGTTGTCTGGCGGGAAACCATTCACTGATCAGGCGGATACCAATAACAAATCCTGCGCCAGAAAAACCCAGCAGGAAGCGCATTAATGCTAATTGTTCAAAACTGTCTGCGAGTGCAAATCCAAAACACAGGAGGCTGGATATAAATAGCAGGGTGGAGAACATCCGTTTTGGGCCAATGGCATCGACCAGCATGCCAACAATGATTCGTGCTGGAATGGTGAGCGCAACATTGAGGATCAACAGAGTCTTGATTTGCTGATCGCTGAGGCCAAAGTACTCTCGTAGTGAGACAAGCAAAGGCGCGTGATTAAACCAGATAAAAAAGCTGAGGAACAAGGCAAACCAGGTCAGATGGAGGGTTCGTGTCTTGCCTGAAAATGTAAAGAACTCCCGTAGGGAACCGGACATGGGTTACTCCAAAGTAATAAAGCTGTAATACCCAGGCAGCAAAGACTGTGCCATATCAATTATTTGAAATATCAGGAACTCAATTGTATGAGTGAAATACGGTGTATTTCAATGAGTTGTGATCTGGTTTGATGTCTAATCGAATGCTCATGGGTTAATGATGAGCGCATAATAAAGTCTTTTGTGGGCGTTTATGGTGCGGTGCCTGGTTGAGTCGCACTTTACTGGTGCGTGAGGGGCCTGGGGCGGCTAAATATCCGTCTAGTGAAGGGATATGATTTATGGAAATATATTAGCTAAAACAGAGAGATAATAAAGATGCTTGCGTACAATTTAATCATGGCATGCTCTTTGCTTTTCTATATTGACAAGACTAATTCAGAAAAATCTCAAATACTGATGGAGCTTCGGATGAAAGAAAAGCTGATACTGATAGGCAATGGTATGGCGGGTGTGCGAACCCTTGAAGAGTTGCTCAAGCTGGCTCCGGATCAATACGACATTACTGTATTTGGTGAGGAGCCTTACGGCAATTACAACCGTATTATGTTATCGCCGGTGTTAGCAGGCGAGAAGACGATTGATGACATCATGCTGAATGATCTTCAATGGTACAAAGACAACGATATCAGCTTGCATACTGGCAAGAAAATCACCGCAATTGACCGTGCCAGCCGCACAGTGGTTGCTGATGATGGCACCACTGAAATCTATGATCGATTACTGATTGCGACGGGTTCACAGCCGTTTATGATTCCGGTACCTGGAAAAGATAAAACTGGCGTCATCGCGTTTCGGGATATCAAAGACGTTGATGCTATGCTCGCGGCATCCAGAGACTATAAAAAAGCCGTTGTTATTGGCGGCGGTTTGCTCGGTCTGGAAGCTGCCAATGGTCTGATGAAACAGGGCATGGATGTTACCGTTGTACATATTCTTGATAGTCTCATGGAGCGCCAGCTGGATCCTGCAGCATCGGCATTGCTGAAAGTGTCACTGGAAGAGCGTGGCATGAATTTCATGATGGAGGCTCAGACCGAGGAGATTATCGGTAATGGTCGTGTTACGGGCGTTCGCTTTAAGGACGGTACCGAGGTTGAAGCTGATCTGGTCGTCATGGGAGTTGGCATCGTGCCGAACATTGAACTGGCAAAGTCCGCTGGCCTGCATTGTGAGCGTGGTCTGGTGGTTAACGATACGATGCAAACCTTCGATCCACGTATTTATGCCGTTGGTGAATGTGTACAGCATCGGGGTATTGCTTACGGTCTGGTTGCGCCGCTTTTTGAACAGGGCAAGGTGGCCGCAAATCACTTGGCCCAGTTGGGTTACGCACGTTACGAAGGATCGGTAACTTCTACCAAATTAAAGGTAACCGGTATCGATTTGTTTTCTGCCGGTGAGTTTAATCCGCAAGAAGGGGATGAAACACTGCTATTGCAGGATTCAGCAGTGGGTACCTATAAGAAACTGGTAATCAGGGATAACAAAATCAAAGGTGCGGTGCTCTACGGCGATACCATTGATGGCACCTGGTACCTCCAGCTGATGCGCGAAGGTACAAATATAGCGGATTTTCGTAAAACGATTTTATTTGGGCAGCATGATCTGGGTGATGCGGGTCATGGTGATGAGACGCGGGTGATGTCGCTCAGTGATGATGCCGAAATCTGCGGCTGTAATGGTGTTAGCAAAGGCGATATTGTTAATGCGATCAGTAAACACGGCCTGTTTACGCTGGATGATATCCGTGCTCATACCAAAGCCTCCAGCTCCTGTGGTTCCTGTACCGGCCTGGTGGAGGCCTTGCTTGCAAGTACTGTAGGCGAAGGCTATGACGCGACGCCAAGCAAAAAGGGTATGTGTAGTTGCACCGAACATAGTCACGACACGGTTATTAAGGCGATTAAAACAGAAGAGCTCAAAAGTATACCTGCAGTGTTTGACTTTCTTGAGTGGAAATCACCAGATGGTTGTGCCGCCTGCCGCCCGGCATTGAATTATTATTTATGGACCAGCTGGCCAGGCGAATACGAAGATGATGCACAATCGCGCTTCATCAATGAACGCGCACACGGCAATATTCAGAAAGATGGAACCTATTCAGTTATCCCGCGTATCTTTGGTGGTGAAACATCGGCTCAGCAGTTGATGGATCTGGGCAAAATTGCCGAGAAATGGAAAGTCCCGACAGTGAAATTCACCGGTGGCCAACGTATCGATATGCTCGGTATCAGGAAAGATGAATTGCCGGGTATCTGGGGTGATCTTGCCGATGCAGGTTTTGTGTCCGGTCATGCCTACGGCAAGGCACTGCGCACGGTGAAAACCTGTGTTGGCTCTGAATGGTGCCGCTTTGGTACCCAGAATTCTACCACGCTAGGTATCAAACTCGAGCAAATGACCTGGGGATCCTGGATGCCACACAAGTACAAGCTGGCTGTTTCCGGTTGCCCGCGAAATTGCGCTGAGGCGACTATCAAGGATTTCGGTGTTGTCTGTGTTGATTCAGGATACGAGTTGCATGTGGGTGGCAACGGTGGCATCAAAGTTCGCGTCACAGATTTCTTATGCAAGGTAGAGACTGAAGAAGAGGTGCTGGAATATGTTGGTGCTTTTACGCAGATGTATCGGGAAGAAGCGCATTATCTGGAGCGCACTGCGCCCTGGGTGGAACGTGTCAGTCTCAGCTATATCAAGGAACGCATCATTGATGATGAGCAGGGCCGTAAGACCTTGCACGAACGATTCCTGTATGGGCAAACATTCTCTCAGGATGATCCCTGGAAAGCGCGTGCAGACGGAGTGGCATCACATGAGTTCCAGTCAATCACTGTTACTGCCTGAATGACACTGTAAGTTGACTCAGTTAGGAGGAAAAAATGAATAACTGGACTGAAGTAGCAAAACTTGATGATATCCCCAGGCTCGGTTCACGGGTGCTGAAAACAGACACCATGAATATCGCTCTGTTTCGTACCGCGACCGATGAAGTGTTTGCCATAAAGGATGAATGTCCACACAAACAGGGCCAGCTATCGCAGGGTATTGTGCACGGTACCTCCGTGACCTGCCCGATGCATAACTGGAAAATTGACCTCGCCAGCGGTGAAGCACTGGGGCCTGATGAAGGCTGTACGAATACTTTTGCAACAAAAATCGAGAATGGAGTTGTTTTTATTTCCCTTGCTAATTCCAGTGAAGTCGCTGTCTGATGGAGTGCAATAATGTTAGTCGCTGATAATAACCCGATTACGACGAATGAGAGACTTCTAGAAAATGCTTTTTGGTAGAGGTAAGAAAAACCCGATCAAAATTGCCGATAAAAAGGTGGTCGACTGGAAATATGCAACCTGTGGTTACTGTTCCACGGGTTGCTCAATTGAGATTGGGCTCAATCAGCAGGGCGATCCGGTCGCCTCGCGTGGTGTCGGTGGCGCTGATGTGAATCGGGGTAAGTTGTGTCTGAAAGGTATTTTCGAGCATGAACTGTTCACCTCTGCAGGGCGTGGCACAGAGCCATTGATGCGGCAACAGTTTCATGAGGACTTCAAGCCGGTTGGTTGGGATACTGCACTGGACCATGTGTATGAAGAAATCGTCCGTGTACAGGAAAAATACGGACGCGATTCCGTTGCCATCGTATCGACAGGGCAAATGCTCACAGAAGAATTCTATACTCTGGGGAAACTTACCCGGGGATTAATCGGCACCAACAATTATGATGGCAATACCACCTTGTGTATGGCCTCTGCTGTGTCAGGTTACAAACGCTCGTTTGGCTCGGATGGTCCACCGGGTTGTTACGAGGATTTTGAACATACAGACTGTCTGATTGCCTGGGGATCCAATTTGCCTGAGCAACACCCCATTATCTACTGGCGTATGAAGGATGCTCAGGAAGCCAGAGATTTCCCACTCATCGTTATTGACCCGCGTGTGACCATGCTGGCGCAAAATGCGGATATGCATCTGGCGATTACGCCGGGTACTGACGTGGTACTACAGAATGCCATGATGCATGTCATTCTCAAAGAAGGTCTTGAAGATACCGCGTATATTGAAGCAAATACCAATGGTATCGAAGAGTTGAAAGCCGAGGTTGAAAAATATGATCCGACCACTGCCGCTGCAATTTGTGGCATTGATGAAGACACGATTCAAAATGTGGCTCGTTTATTTGCCAAAGCAGGCGCAGCCATGCAGATCTGGACCATGGGCATTAACCAGAGTACACACGGTTCCGATGGTGTCGTTGGCATTAATAATCTGGCATTGATTACCGGTAATATCGGTAAGCCGGGTGGTACCAGTTTATCGATTACTGGACAGTGCAATGCAATGGGTACACGCGAATGGTCTTCCTGTTCCGGATTGCCGAATCATCGCTATCTGGAGAATGCTGATGATCGTGAAGAAGTTGCCCGATTCTGGGGCATTGATCCTGAGTTCCTGCCAAAAAAACGTGGACTGTTTCAAACCGATATCTATCCAGCGATTGAAACCGGTCAGATCAAAGGGCTTTGGCTGATAGCAACCAATCCCATGAGTTCATTGCCAAACACGGCACGCATCCGTAAATCGATGGAAAAACTTGAGTTCTGTGTTGTGCAGGATTGTTATGCGGATACCGAGAGCGCCCAATATGCACACGTTTTTCTCCCTGCCGGTACCTGGGCCGAGAAAGAAGGGGTTATGACGAATACAGAACGCCGTGTGAATATTGTGCTTCCGGTGATAAAACCGTATGGCAACTCCAAACCGGATCTGTGGATCTTTAACCAGATGGCGAAACGATTTAACCAGGAAGGCAAGATAAACTTTCCGGAAAAGCCAGCCGAGATCTTCAGGGAAATGGGTGAGTTATCGCGTGGCCGACTCTGCGATATTTCCGGCATGACTCATGAACTGATTGAAGAGAATCGCGGCATTCAGTGGCCTTATACCCAGGAGCAGGTTGATCGGAATGAAGCACCGCCAAAAGGTGGCAAGCGTATATATACCGAACCAGCGACTTTCCGCTATGCTGATGGACGTGCCAAACTGATACCGTTGCCATTTATTGATAATAACGAGGTTCCGGATGACGACTATCCCTTCTGGCTTAATACTGGTCGTTTAATCGAGCATTGGCATGGCCGCAGCAAGACTGGCAAGCTGAGTAACAATAACAAGTACAGTCCGATTCCATTTTTCGAATTAAATCCCGATGCGGCATTTGAGCTATCTGTTAAGTCCGGAGAGTATGTGCGCCTGGTATCAAGGCGTTCGGATGCGGTTGTCATGGCACAGTTAACGCAGCGTGTGCCAAAGAATATGATTTTTCTTCCATTTCACTTCCATGATTGTGCAAACCGCCTGACACTGGGTTTGCTGGACCCACACTCCAGGCAACCAGCCTATAAACAATCGGCTGTGCGTATTGAAAAGATTGCAGACCAGAAAGCGGCTGCACAATTGAGTAAGGAGATGCGCGCTTTCTAAGCGCGAATAGTTATGTTTGAAGTAAGAGCCGATGAGCCAAAGTACGCCTTTTTATGGGATAAGGAAACCAGAGACAAGAATCTCTACGGTGATTCTATCGAGACAGTATCCGCAGATGATCTCTTGCGAGATAAAAGCCTGACGATCAATGGTGACGATGCAGTGGGTGAGAATCCCAATCGCTACAAACAGCATGGCTTCTATTTCAATGCGGACAACTGTATTGCCTGCCATGCTTGTGAAGCGGCCTGTAGTGAGAAAAATGATAACCCGGGTCATATTGCTTTTCGGTCTGTGGGTTTCGTTGAAGGCGGGACTTATCCGGCTTATCAACGCCTGAATATATCCATGGCCTGTAATCACTGTGATGATCCCGTCTGCCTGAAGGGCTGTCCTACAAGAGCCTACACAAAATTCGCTGAATACGGTGCCGTATTGCAGGATCCGGATATTTGTTTTGGTTGTGGTTATTGCACCTGGGTCTGTCCTTATAATGCGCCCCAACTTGATCCGGTCAAGGGGGAGGTGAGTAAGTGCAATATGTGTGTGGATCGGCTTGAAGTGGGCCTGAAACCTGCCTGCGTATCGGCCTGTTTGGGAAATGCGCTGGACTTTGGTGTGATCGAGAATGTTCCTGATATGCGTGTCCAGTCAAAAACAGAAATTCCTGGCTTTCCACGCGCAGATATCACGCATCCAAATATTCGATTTCAACAAACAAAGGCGACTCCGCGTGAAATGACGCGTACAGATTCGGCTGCAGTCAAATATCACCGCAATGATACAAGCCAGAATTTTGAGTCGGTGCTTGATCAGAAAAATGGTAAACAGCGCCATTGGGGGCTTTCGACATTGCTCTCATCACATGAGAATGCACATGTGATGTTCACACTCACGACACAAGCTGTGATGGGTGCTTTCGTGTTACTGATTGCGGGTAGGCTGCTGGACTATTTGCCAGCCGGATTTACAGGCAGTCTGCATTACTTTTTATTGCTGGGGTCGATGGTCGTGCTAATGGGATTTGGCCTGTTCAAGCTCACCATGCATCTGGGTAAGCCACATCGATTCTATCGTGGTTTTAATAACCTGCGCCTGTCACCTGTGAGCCGGGAAATTGCTGGCGTATCCCTGTTCTTTTCAGGGTTAGTGGCATATGCGTTGTTTGCGTTGTTTGATCATGTGATCGCAGAGTGGTTGGGCCGACTGGCTGCCGGGGCAGGTATTCTGGGTGTTATGGCGGGCTCTTATTTTATGTACAGGCTTTACCGAATTCCGGCCAGGCCATTCTGGAATCACTGGCAGACCGGCAGCGCTTTTTACGGCACTCTGTTGTCATTTGGCAGTATATTCGTTGGGTTGTTTGTTCTATCGTATGCGCCTGGTTCAATGGCAACGCTTTTAGTATTTGCTGGTGTTGCCGCTTTCGGACTGTTGCTTGAAGGTGTTGGTCACGTATTCCATTCAATTGATTTGCAGCGTGGTGAAGGTGAAGCGGCTGCCGCTTACTATCAGCAGATTACCCAATATGGGAAAACCTGGTTATTGCGAAATGGCTTGCTGTGCCTGAATCTTCTGGCGGTTTTATGTATTACCTGGGTGGGTGTTGATTCACCATGGGGACTGATTTTCGCCATCGCGTGGTTATTTTCAATGCTGGTGATGGCTTATCTCGGAAGGATTTTATTCTATGCGCTGGTTATTCCAACCACCATGCCGGGTGCGTTCTTCTGGAAAAACAAGGGATTTGTTGATCATGCCAGAGAATCGGGGCTGGCCGATATGCAGCAGTTGGGTGTGGTGTACGAACAGCATCATGCATTTGACTGGCGAGCATTGCTGAAAACTGTGCGGGAGACTAATTTGACGGCGATAGTTACACATATCCGTTGGATCATGACCGGAAAGTAGCGATTTTTACCTGTAAACCGCAGTAACTGAAATTAACGCGTCGTTATGCTTTAATGTTCCAGAGCGATAGAGCTTGAACAGGAATATGTTTCTATGCGGGCTGTACTGCAATTATTTCTTATTTTTCTCATCTGCAGCCAGCATGGCCTGGTTACTGCCGACACATCAATAAAAAAAATCCCTTTAAGTCAGGCAGAGCGCCAGTGGCTTGCCGATCACCCTGTGGTCCGCATCGGTGGTGAATCTGACTGGCCACCTTACGATTTTGTTGATAAGCAAGGCATTCATGTCGGGGTTGCTGCCGATATTCTGAAGGTTATTGGCAAGCGGCTGGGAGTGCGCTTTGAAGTTGAAACCGGCATTGAATGGCCAGCCATGCTTGAACAGGTTCGCAACGGTAACCTGTATGCTGTTTGTACGATAGCGTCTACGCCGAGCCGGCAAAAAGATTTTCTATTTACCAACCCCTACGCATTGTCGCCAGTGGGACTTGTGACCAGAAATGATACTCAGGATATTCAGTCACTCAAACAGCTTGTGGGTAAGCGCGTTGCCATACCCGCAGGTTATGCCGATATTGAATTACTGCGTGCCCGGGTTGCAAATATAGATTATCTAGTGGTGGATTCTACTATAGAGGCGCTACAGGCAGTTCAAAATAAACAGGCCGATGCTTTTGTTGGCAGTATTGAAGTTGCAGCTTTTCTGATTGATCAAAATCAACTTTCTGATTTGCATATAGCGGCTCGAAATTTGCCGTTGCGCAGTAACAACCTGCGTATTGGAGTTTCCAGTCGATATCCACTGCTTGCGGGGATTTTTCAGAAAGGTTTGAATTCACTGTCGCTAGAAGAAAGCAATATTATTTTGAAGCGCTGGGTAACTAATCTGGAGTTTTCACAGATCACAGTGCAGAGGGTGATTCTGACAGACAAAGAGCAAGCCTGGCTTGCTGCTAACCCCGTCGTACGTTTCACCGGAGACCCGAACTGGCTACCATTTGAAGCTTTTGATGAAAAGGGAGAGTATATCGGTATTGTTTCCGAATTTCTGAATCTGATTGAATCTCGATCAGGGATAAAATTCAAGCGCATACCCAGCGGCACCTGGTTGAATGCATTGCAAATGGTTAGAAACAACGAAGTGGATGTGCTGTCGGATGATCCTTCTAACACAATCATACAAGATACGTTGCGTTTTACAGAGCCTTATCTGGAATATCCGATTGGCATTGTTATGCGCGATGAAGAAGATCGGTTTATTAATGACCTGTATGACATCTCGGAAAAACGCATTGTTGTCATTGAAGGTTATGGCTACCTGGCAAAGTTGCATGATAAGTATCCAGAGATTGATTTTATTACTGTCAAGGATGTACAGGAAGGTTTGCTGGTTGTATCAACCGGCGCTGCAGATGCCTTTGTATCTTCTTTAAACCTGGGCAGCTACCACATCAACCAGATGGGGCTGAATAATCTGCGCCTGGTTGGAGAAGTGTCCGTTATGCTCCAGATTGGTCTGGGGGTTCGCAGGGACATGCCTGAGCTATACAGTATACTGAATAAAACCGTCGCTACGCTGACATCGGCTGAAAAATTCCGAATTACTGAAGAATGGATGCACAATAAATACGTTCAGCATATTGATTACACTCTGTTGAAATGGGTATTGGCAAGTGCTGGCTTATTGTTGGTTTCAATTATCTTTTGGAACCGGATGTTAAAAAGCCAGGTGAAAATACGTACTGCTTCTTTACATCAAAGTCAGGAAAGTCTGGCGAAAGCACAGCGGATTGCTCATCTGGGTAACTGGGAGTGGTATTTTTCTAAAGATACAGTCAGTTGGAGCGATGAAGTATACCGCCTGTTTGGATATCAGCCGAAGGCGATTGAGCTGACAGGTAAAGTGTTTGCAAAACATCTTTATCCTGATGATCGCGCAATTTTATCTCAAGCTGTAAAAAAGGCATCAGGCAATAAACAGCCAGTGGAAGTGACGTTTCGAATACTCCACCAGGATCAGGAAATCCGATATGTAAACGTTCAGGCTGAACCACTTATTAATGATCAAAAAGTAATCGGGTTGTTTGGTACTATTCAGGATATTACGATACAAAAACAAGCAGAATTTGCCCTGCGACAGAGTGAAGAATACTACCGGCGATTCGTCAAAACCAACACAGCCGGTATACTCAATGTTGAGTACCGACCTCCTATTCCTTTAGGTCTGCCAGCAGAAGAACAAATCAAGATGTTTCTGGAAAATAGTTATACCCTGGAAATTAACGATGTGTTAGCCAGGCAATTAGGTTATAGCTCTCCAGAAGACTGTCAGGGTAAAAACCTGGGTTTTCATATTGATCAAACTGATCCACAAAACCTGAAAAATCTACAGCAGTATATTACTGCTGGATACAAATCTTACGGCGCATTAATGCATGTTAGGGATTGCGAAGGCAATGATATTTATTTTCTAAATAATGCTCATGGCTTTGTTGAAGATAATTTTCTGCTTAACACCTGGCTTTCCTTTGTTGATATCACACAGCGGCTTAAATCTGAAAAAGCACAGCAGACTTCTGAGCAAAAGTTTTCAAAGGCGTTTGAGCATAGCCCGGACCCCATGTCTATTAGTAAGCTGAGTGATGGACGTTTTCATTATATTAATAAAAGTTTTGAAACAATCAGTGGATATAGTAAAGACGAAGTGCTGGGTCGCACGCCGCGTGAACTGAAGTTGTGGAGTGACCGTGATGCAGAGAAAAAATTACGTCATTTGATGCACGCACGTGCTGCGATCAGAGAACTGGATATGGCATTTATTACCAAATCTGGTGAAAAGCGATTGACTCAGATATCAGGGGGTATTTTTTATATTGAAGATGAACCGTATCTGGTTCTGGAAATAAGAGACTTGACTGAAAAAATTGGTCTCGAACATAAAACCCGGCAACAGGAATTGCAACTCATCCAGGCCAACAAAATGACCGCACTGGGAACCTTATTATCCGGTGTCGGCCATGAAATTAATAATCCTAATAATCTGGTGATGATGAATAGCCAAATCCTTGAGGATGTCTGGCCGGATATTGCCAGAGCAATGGAATTTTACAGTCGGGACGATCCATCCTGGCAACTGGCGGGATTACCCTATGAAGAAATGCAGGAGGTTCTGCCAGGCCTGGTTACCGATATCAAGGATGGTGCGCAACGTATCCAGAAAATTGTCAGTACATTACGAGACTTTGCCCGGCCTGGGCAATCTGCTGAGCATAAAATCTATGCAGTAAATGATGCTGTTCAACAGGCTTTATCGCTGCTCAATCATATGATTGAGCGCAATACGAATCATTTTCATTTGAATCTGGCAGAAAACCTGCCTCCAGTCAGCGGTGACCCACAGAAAGTTGAACAGGTCATTATTAATCTTGTCATCAATGCGCTCGAAGCATTGCCTGACCGTGAACATGCAATCAGTCTGTCCAGTTGTTATAACGCCGGTCAGCAAATGATTGAAATTGAGGTTGCCGATGAAGGTTCCGGCATCAGTGAAGAAGAACTGATAAAAATCCGTGAGCCTTTTTTTTCGACCAAGTTGCGTACAGGTGGTACAGGATTAGGATTAGCGATCAGTGATTCGTTGATTAACGAGCAGGGTGGTTATCTTAGTTTCAATTCTGAGGTGGGTAATGGAACGCAAGCTGTTATTCATTTGCCGGTATCAGGGTAATACCACTATTCAGTTATCTTAGGGTATTAGAAAGGGCTGCGACAATTGTACTTATAGCGACAGACTACTTTGCTCCAGAGTGTTGATATTTCTTATAATAAGTATATTCTGTACAAATTGAGCAATAATTGTCGCAGGCTTCGATGCTGGGTGAGCTTTGATGTTAGCATGTAAGGTATTGATAATTAAAAAAATTGTAAAATTTATATATAGGCCTGAAATTTGCCTATGAAAAGTACTATGGCAAACCAAAACATGCGTCATCAGCCCATCCTGCTGGTTGATGATGAATCACAGCTACTTAAGAGCGCTAGTTTGCTGTTGCGTTCAGATGGCTATAAAACAGTATTAACTCTGGATAATAGCCGAGAAGTAATGCCATTGCTTGCAAAGCAGGCTGTTGGTGCGGTGGTGCTTGATCTAAATATGCCCGGTGTATCTGGTCAGGATTTACTCGAAAAAATTGGATCAGATTACCCGCATATCCCCGTTATTATTATGACTGCGTTGGATGAAATCGATACGGCAGTTCGCTGTATGCAGCTTGGCGCTTATGACTATTTAACTAAACCAGTAGCTAAGGAACGCCTGGTTTCTTCACTGCATCGGGCACTGGATATTCATGCACTACATAATGAAGTCAGTCAATTAAAACAGCATTTGCTGACAAACAAAATTGAACATCAGGATGCTTTCAGTAAGATCATTACCCAAAATCAGGCGATGTTTGCTGTTTTTCGCTACATGGAAGCTATAGCTGCTTCACAACAACCTGTTCTCATCACTGGTGACACCGGTACCGGCAAAGAGCTTTTTGCCAGAGCAATGCACGAACTATCTGGGCGCAATGGTGATTTTGTTGCCGATAATGTTGCAGGGCTGGATGATGCTGTTTTTGCAGACACACTGTTCGGGCATAATAAAGGCGCTTTTACAGGTGCTGACCGTATTCGCCAGGGGTTGATTGCAAAAGCTGAAGACGGTACGCTGTTTCTGGATGAAATCGGTGATTTAACTGCTTCATCGCAGATTAAATTGCTGCGCCTGCTACAGGAACATACCTATTTTCCAATTGGCTCTGATAAACCTAACCGTACTAATGCCAGGATCATTGTTGCTACTCATTGTGATGTTGACAAACTGGTTGCAAAGGGTGGCTTTCGTAAGGATCTATATTATCGATTACATGCACACCGTATACATATACCGATGTTGCATGAACGCCTTGACGATTTGCCGTTACTGGTGGAGCATTTTCTCGAAAAAGCTGCCAGTGCACTCGATAAAAAAGTCCCGACAGCTCCACCTGAGCTAATCACCCTGCTCAAGTCATATAACTTTCCAGGCAATGTGCGCGAGCTGGAAGGCATGATTCATAATGCAGTGGCCTGTCATCAGGGTGGTGTCATGTCACTTGACACCTTTCGCAGTGAAATTGGAGTAGATACCGAGACAATTAAGGGTGTCGTTTTGCCTGAGGGTAAGGGTATTGAAGCCCTGTTCACAGATCGTATACCCACTTTAAAGCAAGCTGAGCAATACTTGATAGAAGCTGCACTCCAACAAGCAGATAACAATCAGGGTATCGCTGCTGGAATGTTGGGGCTAACCCGACAGGCTTTGAACAAGCGGCTTGTGCGCGGCAAGAAGGCCCCTGAAAACCCCTGAGACAATTGGCTCGGCCGAAAAAAATAAAATCGTATTACCCCTTGTGTTCACCACAAATTTTAACAGGGGCCTATTTTGTGCGACATTTATTGCAGCCATTATATACACCTTATTATTTTCAATTACCCAATATCTCATTGATATAATTAATTAAACCCAAAAAATATTCGCCTGGCATGGATGCTGCAAACATATCTGTTATTAAATATGAACAGGTGTGTAGCATGACCAATACGGCAGATATTAATACACAATACAAACTTCATTTTGGTGCAAGGTTGATGTTGCTGTATAAAAATATGCGAACTCTCGCAGCCGGTTCAGTGCTGGTAGCATTACTTGTTGTGGGTGTTTTATATAGCAAGATTTCAACACCATTATTGTTTACCTGGCTGGTAACGGTAGTGATAATAAATGCGATCCGTGTTCGTCGTGCCCACACATTTAACCTGGTGCCTGATGGTGAGCGAGAAAATAAACACTGGCGTCTACAGGCGGTTTTCCTCAGTCTTGCTCATGGCGTAGCCTGGGGCATACTTGCTATTATTGTTATAGAAACGGGTGACTATATGTCTCAGGGGATAATGGCGGCAACCCTGCTGGGTATGTCCGCAATAGCAATGTCGATGACTGCCTATTTTCTACCTGTTTTTCTTGCTTTTATGTTACCTGCCTTATTACCTGTTGCAACAGGTTTCCTGCTGTCCCATGGCGTTCAAGATACTCTTAGCCCATTTATGTTAGTGGTGACGGCAATCTGTGTTTTGCCTTTTATTGCCTTGAAGGTGCAGCGCATTGTTATAGATACTCTTGATATTGCAGACAGAAACCGTGAGCTTTCAGGTAGTCTGGAAATACAAACTCAGGAACGTATGGTTGTCCAAAATCATTTACGTATCTTGAATGAACAGCATCGGCAATTACTTCAATCGACGAATGAAGGCATTATAGGCGTTGATAGAGAAGGACAATGTACCTTTGTCAATATGGCTGCGTTAGAAATTCTGGGTTTTGCAGAAAATGAATTTCTTCATGCAGATGTTCACAAGTTAATCCAGCATACGCATGCTGATGGCGGAGCGTATCATCTTCATACAAGCCCAATTTATCATGCGTATCAGGATGGTAGAAATAGTCATGTTACAACCGATATTTTGTTTCGTAAGGATGGTAGTTCATTTCCAGCAGAATATTCTGCTTCACCATTAATAGATAATAGCCAGGTAATGGGGGCAGTTATCATGTTTCGTGATGTTACAGATGCCAGAGCTATGTCCAGTCGCCTGGAATTCCTTGCCAAACATGATACTTTAACCGGTTTATACAATCGTAAATCCTTTGAACACAAATTGCAGGAGCTGATCGGTAGTTCAAGCATTGATGATTCGAAGCATGTACTGTGCTATCTGGATATTGATCAGTTTAAAATAATTAATGATACCTGCGGTCATCAGGCAGGTGATCTGCTGTTACAAAAACTATCCCGTTTGATGCACAATCATATACGCCAGAGTGATTATCTTGCCCGTCTGGGGGGGGATGAGTTTGGTTTGTTATTACAAAACTGTACCTTAATACAGGCCGTCAGGATTATCGAAAAGCTTTTTGATGTTGTTCGTGAATATCGATTCGAATGGAAAGAAGCCGTTTTTTCCATCAATATGAGTGTTGGTGTTGTCGAAATAAACAAGCAAACGGAGAGCAGCATTAGCGCACTTTCGCATGCAGACTCTGCTTGCTATATGGCTAAAGAAAGTGGCAGGAATCGTATGCATATTTATCGTGTCAATGACTCGGCAATTGCCAAACGACATGATGAAATGAAGTGGGTGGCAAAAATACAGGAAGCACTTGAAGAAGACAGGTTTTTTCTTATGCAACAGCCTATTGTTGATACAGCCCTAACCCGTAACGAACATAAACATTTTGAAGTATTAGTCAGAATGAAGGGTAAGAATGGTGAGACAATTGCACCTTGTGAATTTATACCACCTGCTGAACGCTATAACTTAATGTCGAAAATTGACCGGTGGGTGATTAAGTCTGTGTTTGAATGGATGCAGGATCATCCAGAAGAACTTGAGGCTATATCATTTTGTGCAATCAATCTTTCCGGGCAATCACTCACAGATGAATTGATGCTGGATTATATTGTTGAAGCTATGGCTGAATATCAAATACCGGGTGAGAAACTCTGTTTTGAAATCACCGAAACAACAGCGATTCAGAATTTTGAACATGCAAAAGGACTTATGGACGATTTGAAAGTGTATGGTTGCCAGTTTGCTCTGGATGATTTCGGCAGTGGTATGTCTTCCTTCAGTTATTTAAAAACCCTGGCTGTAGATTATTTGAAAATCGATGGTAGCTTTGTTAAAGATATTTTAACTGATTCACATAATCGCGCTATCGTTGAAGCTATTAATCAGGTGGGGCAGGCTATGGGTAAAAAGACCATTGCTGAGTTTGTAGAAAATCAGGAAATTCGTAATGAATTGGAAAAAATCGGCGTTGATCTTGTTCAGGGATACGGTATTTCACACCCGATTCCATTGGTTGTAAATGATGAGTCGGTGCTTACCAGTGCGGATGTGATTAAGCTGGAGCCAGCTATCCAGATAAATTAATCAGGCTGAAACAGCCGCTCTGTAAAATGCAGCCTGATCTCGCCCATTTGATTTTGCTTTGAGTAATGCCGTATCTGCAGCATGAACGAGCATTTCAGGTGTTTTGAATATTTCAGGTTCGTTCTGAACAGCAATTCCAATTGATAAGGTGATAAAAGTCTGGTTTCCATCTGGATTAATAGTGTTATTAGCGGAGGCTTTTAGTAAGCGTTCAGAAACGATACGCGCGCCGTCGGCCCCCATGCCGGGCAGTAAAACCAGGAATTCATCACCGCCATAACGAGCTACAATATCAGTATCACGAACGGCATCAAGCAGTATTTCCGCCGTTTGTAGCAATACCTGATCACCTGTTCTATGACCGAAGGTATCATTTATACTCTTGAACTTGTCAATATCAATGTACAGAATTGCCATAGGCCAGCCACGTGACATCGATACTTCAAACTCTTTTTTCAAAAAGGGATCAAAATAGCTGCGGTTATATATTCGCGTTAATACATCATGGGTATTTTCGTATTGCAGCTCCCTGTTCTGGGATTGCAGGGTATGCATTGCCTGTAGCTGCGGATTAGCGCTATCCTGTTTATTTAAAGACTGAGTAACCAGCAGTTCTTTGGCCTCTTCTAAAAGAGAATCCATCAGTATTTGATCCCCCAGGTCTATATTGAAAAGGCAGGCTATTTCTTTTACTTCACATGCAGTGGCTTCAATGACAGCGCTTAACAGGCTGTGATCCACATCCAGCAATTGACTGGCACGCTGAGATATCTGTGCTAATGATGTTTTAATATCCTCGCAATGCAGGAAATCAGCGAGATCGCTAGCCACAGTAGCAAAATTGGCCAGCTTTTGATGTTCTGGTTTGATGTTCACTTCAGGGTCATGGCTGGCAGCAACGGCTGATACCCAGTGTGAGGGTAGTTTCCAGCTCTCCAGTAACCATGCGCCTACTGTGGAATGATCGATACCCAGCCGTGTTTTTTCAATACCGGTGAGTAATTGATGGGTTAATACCGTATCAGGATCAGTTTCATACAGATCAGGTATTACTTTATCCAGAGCAAGCACTCCAATATCAGACAGGAGCCCTGCCAGAAACAGGTCTTCAGCTTTTGTGTAACCTAGCATCAGACCTAATTGCCTGCAGGCACAGGCGGCTTCCAGTGATCGACGCCAAAAATGATTGTAATCAAGACCGGTTGCAGAAGATTTACCTTTCAGGCTGCTCACCAATGAGAAGCTAAGGCTCAGAACAAGCGTGCCATTTAGCCCCAGCACCATAATGGCCTGGCGTAAATTATCGATGTTTCGTTGTCTGGCGTACATGGCTGAATTGGCAATACGCAAAATTTTTGATGCAAGGGCAGGGTCCAGGCTGACTGTTTCAGCAACCATAGAAAAATCGGCAACGGGATCCTGACAAATTTCCAGTATCCGGATTGCCACACCGGGTGGGGACGGGAGCTCTTTGCAGTGCTTCAGACGCAGTTCCAGGTTTTTATCCTTTAAAAATAAGGATTCCATGTTTTAGCTCACGCTCCTTGAGATAACCTTAGAAGCGGCAATTGTCTTACTTACTTTAGGGTGTTTCTATTGCCATTCTGAGCGCAAGATACGATGTCATGAATGGATTAGAGATTTCTTAAAGCTTGAAATGAGATACTAGATTCCGTAGTTCATCAGAAAGGCAAGCCAAAGATTCGCAGGTTATATTCACTTCAGTAGTGTTTGTAGCAGTTTCGTTCGAAATCTCGTTAATGTTAACGACATTCCGATTGACTTCTGCCGAGACAGCAGACTGCTCTTCGGCAGCGGAAGCGATCTGCATGTTCATATCATTGATAGAAGCGACTGCAGTAGATATCTTGTCAAGGGATTCACTGACTGATTGAGCTTTGCCAACACTTTCCGTTGCTTTGTGTTGACCGTCTTCCATGGCAGCTACTGCGCGTTCAGAACTTTGTTGCAGGCGTTCAACAATTGCCTGGATTTCCTGGGTTGATTGCTGTGATCGCTGCGCCAGGGAGCGAACTTCATCCGCGACAACGGCAAAGCCGCGTCCCTGTTCGCCGGCACGCGCTGCTTCAATCGCAGCATTCAACGCCAGTAAGTTGGTTTGTTCGGCAATTCCTTTGATGACATTCAAAACATCGCCTATGTTTTCGCTATCCTTGCTGAGCGTCGAAATGGTGTCAGTTGTATTTTGGACTTCATGAGCCAGCGCCTGGATGCTCTTCATGTTTTCATCAACTACATTTTTGCTCCGATCCACTTCCTGGTTAGCGGTATTTGACAGGTCGGCAGCTCTGCTGGCGCTATTTGATACTTCCTGAACCGTTGTGGTCATTTGGTTCATAGCTGTGGCTACCTGTGCTGTTTCCGTATCCTGGCGTAGAGCGCTGTCTTTGCCTTCACGAGTGACTGTGGCCAGTTTTTCAGAAACAGTGTTGAGTTGCTCTGCAGAGGTCAGTACCTGGTTCATGAGCTGCGAAAATTCATTCATCATCTTGTCAAAGATTTGAGCGGCGAAGGAGATTTCATCATTGCCCTGCAGATTTGTACGTACGGACAGATCGTGGTTTTTGCAGGCGAAAGCCATTTTTTGTGATAAATATTCGATGGGTTTGATGATACTGAATGCAATGAAAGCAATCATTGACAGTATCGCCAGTGTGATCAGTATTGTCAGTACCACGGATAATAGATGTTGATGGCTAATGCTTTTTTCTATGGTGTCTCGAGTAACGTCGCTCAGGGTGGTGAGTATTTCTTCACTTTTGTGGATTGTATTGCGCATGTCCCCAAGAATTCCCAGTTTACTGTTCAGGCCTTTTTTCTGTTCCATAGCTATTAACCGGTGGAAATTCTTGCTGTACTGCTTCATGGTATCTGCAATATCCTGTTTCACAGTATCAGAATGATTGCTGTTTTCCAGGCTGGCCTCAAAGATAGCCATATCCCTGTCGAATTTTTCAACATACGTTAGATCCATGCGTAGCATAAAATCCTTTTCACGTCGGCGCAGCATCAGCATTTCTTTTGTCAGGCTGTTATCGTTTTGTGTATTGATGCGTTCTTCTGCTTCATGAACTGCAGTTCGCAGACTGCCATATAACCCATCTTTCGGATTCAGTCCAATTTTTGATTGCAAATCGATAATGGCCAGGAATTTTTGAGTATATTCGCCAGTAATGTTCGCCAGATCGGTGCTTTGGGATGTGTCAATAGTATTCTTTTCCAGGGTCTGCTGCAGTTCTGCGATGGTGGTTTTCATAAGCTGGGCATTGGTGATAAATTTTTCCCGGTACTTTAGATCCTTGCGTGCGAGAAAATCCTTCTCATTACGTCGTAGCATGAGCATTTCAGTGGTGATTTTACTGACTAGCAGCCGTGCATGACCCAGCGATTCCAGCTTCTGTGTAGTGGTTATCTGTATGGTTGCCATGATCAACATGCCAACACAGGCCAGGATAGACAACAGAACAAGTCTGGACTTGATGGTGAGCGATTTCATCGATATTCCCTGTGCATGAGACTAATGAGGCATATCGGCATAAATGAGAAACCCTGAATTTTAATGCGGGAATCTCGAAATGACTGTAATCGTGGCTGGATTTTAGCGGCTCACGACCGTATTATTCGTTTCTCTTTTGTAACCTGAAACGAGTTTTCACCGTGGAAATAAATCCGATTCGAAATACAATCAAAGACCTTGAAGAGCGCTCTCAGTCGCTGAGGGGGTTTCTTTGACTTTGATACAAAGCATGAACAATTACAGGAAGTTAACCGCGAGCTAGAGGATCCGGATGTCTGGAATGATCAAGATCGTGCTCAGGCATTAGGCAAAGAGCGTGCGAAGCTTGAGCAGGTCGTCAATACGCTGACGGATATTGCAGATAATCTGGGTGATGCCAGTGATCTGCTGGAAATGGCGGCCGAAGAAAATGACACAGAAACTGTCACCGCCGTGGAGAACGATCTGCAGACGATGGAAGAGCGGATTGCCATACTGGAATTCCAGCGCATGTTTTCCGGTGAAATGGATTCAGCGAATGCCTTTCTTGATATTCAGTCCGGTTCTGGTGGTACCGAAGCACAGGATTGGGCCAATATGCTGTTGCGTATGTATCTGCGCTGGGCAGAAGCGCATGATTTCAAAGCGGAGCTGATCGAAGTATCTGCTGGGGATGTGGCCGGGATTAAAAGCGCGACCATTCGAATCAAAGGCGATTATGCCTTTGGCTGGTTGCGTACTGAAACGGGTGTACATCGTCTGGTAAGAAAATCTCCCTTTGATTCGGGTAATCGTCGTCATACTTCATTTGCGGCTGTCTTTATATCACCGGAAATTGATGATGATATTGAGGTCGATATCAATCCAGCTGACCTGCGCACGGATGTGTACCGTGCCAGTGGTGCAGGTGGACAGCACGTTAACCGTACTGAGTCTGCGGTACGGATTACGCATGAACCTACAGGGACTGTCGTGCAATGCCAGAATGACCGTTCCCAGCATAAAAACCGGGCAACGGCGATGAAACAGTTGAAAGCAAAACTCTATGAGCTGGAAATACAGAAGCGTAACGCCGATCAGCAGGTGGTTGAAGACAATAAATCTGATATTGGCTGGGGCAGTCAGATCCGTTCCTATGTGCTTGATCAGTCGCGCATCAAGGATTTGCGAACCGGCGTAGAAACTGGCAACACCCAGGCTGTACTCGACGGTGGGCTGGATATATTTATTGAAAATAGTTTGAAGAGTGGTCTATAGGCTGAAGTCCCTCTTCAGGGTAATGACAAAACAGAGAAAATTATGACAGAGCAAGACGAGCATGCATTGATAGCGCAAAGGCGCAGTAAATTGCAAAAGATACGCGAAGAAAAGGCCGTTGCATTTCCCAACGATTTCCGCCGAGACTTTTTAGCCGCTACATTACATTCTGATTTTGGTGAGCTATCACAGGATGCACTGAATGAAAATGCTACTCGGGTGAAAGTGGCTGGGCGGTTGATGGCAAAGCGGGTGATGGGTAAGGCCAGTTTTGTCAAGTTGCAGGATATGTCAGGGCGCATTCAACTGTTTCTGCAACGAGATAACCTGCCTGAAGGTGTTTACCAGGAATTCAAAGGTTGGGATATCGGTGATATCATTTCTGCCGAAGGTGCCATGTTTAAAACCAAAACCGGTGAGCTATCTGTCAAGGTTGATGCACTGAACCTGCTGACAAAATCCCTGCGCCCGCTGCCAGAAAAATTTCATGGTCTGACAGATCAGGAAATTCGTTACCGCCAACGCTATCTCGACCTGATCATGAATGATGATTCGCGTCAGACGTTCATTATGCGCTCACGCATCGTCCAGTTTATTCGTGATTTTCTGAATCGGGAGAATTTTCTCGAAGTTGAAACGCCGATGATGCAGATGATTCCGGGCGGTGCGACGGCCAAACCCTTTACCACTTATCACAATGCCCTGGGGATGGAGCTGTATTTGCGTATTGCTCCCGAGCTGTACCTGAAACGTCTGGTGGTGGGTGGGTTTGAGAAAGTTTACGAGATCAACCGTAACTTCCGCAATGAAGGGCTTTCCACCCGCCATAACCCGGAATTTACTATGCTCGAATTCTATGAAGCCTATGCTGATTACAATGACTTGATGGACACTACAGAAACCTTGCTGCGAGAAATGGCAAAACAACTGGTGGGCAAGACGACGTTAACTTATCAGGGTGATGAGCTGGATTTTGGTAGCCCATTTGTGCGCATGACGGTTAAAGAATCCATTCTGCATTTTAATCCGGATATCAATGAAGGACAGCTTGATTCGCTGGTG
The DNA here is from genome assembly GCA_036480335.1 of Gammaproteobacteria bacterium. Classification (GTDB taxonomy): domain Bacteria; phylum Pseudomonadota; class Gammaproteobacteria; order DSM-19610; family DSM-19610; genus JAZGER01. Next base: position 40,943 of record JAZGGH010000101.1, read on the forward strand.
CTTGCTTCTGAACTGGCTAAAGAACTGGATATTTCTGTCAAGCAAAGCTACGGGCTGGGTAAGGTGCAAATTGAGATTTTTGAAAAAACAGTCGAACACCGGCTGATTGCACCGACATTCATCACTGCATATCCAACTGAAGTTTCACCACTGGCGCGGCGTAATGATGATAACCCTTTCGTTACTGATCGATTTGAGTTTTTTGTTGGTGGTCGTGAAATTGCCAATGGCTTTTCGGAGTTGAATGATCCTGAAGATCAGGCGCAACGCTTTAAGCAGCAGGTGACTGAAAAAGAGGCTGGTGATGATGAAGCCATGCATTACGACGAAGATTATATTACCGCCCTGGAGCATGGTTTGCCGCCGACAGCGGGTGAAGGTATCGGTATTGATAGACTGGTGATGCTGTTTACTGATGCACCATCTATTCGTGATGTGCTGCTATTTCCGCATATGCGGAAATAGGGGGATAAAGCATGATTCGCGCAGATGGGCTGGCGCTGAGACGCGGCGTACGTCTGTTATTTTCAGATGCCAGCTTTCAGATTCATCCTGGCCAGAAAGTCGGCATTACCGGTGCCAATGGAACCGGTAAATCGAGCCTTTTTTCCCTGATCAAAAACGAGTTGCATGCTGATGAAGGTATGCTCGATTTTCCTGAACAGTGGGTGATTGCACACGTTGAACAGGAAACCCCTTCTGATTCGCGCGCGGCGATTGAGTATGTCCTCGATGGCGATCAGGAATTGCGCCAGATAGAACAAAAACTGGCATTGGCCGAGCAGCAGGATGATGGCGATAAACTGGCAACTCTGCATAGCCAGTACGAGCATGTTGGTGGCTATACTGCACGTAGCCGTGCGGCCCAATTGATGCACGGTATTGGCTTTCATGCGGGTGATGAAGATCGCCCGGTTTCAGGGTTTTCCGGTGGCTGGCGCATGCGCCTCAATTTAATCAAGGCATTGATGTGCCGTTCTGATCTGTTATTACTGGATGAGCCAACCAACCATCTGGATCTTGATGCCGTCATCTGGCTGGAGAACTGGTTGCGCCAATGGCCGGGCACCTTGTTGCTGATTTCTCATGATCGGGAATTCCTTGATGCCATTGTCAATCAGATAGCGCACATTGAACAACAAGGCCTGACCCTGTATGGCGGCAACTATTCCGCGTTTGAAAAAGTGCGTGCTGAGAAGCTTGCTCATCAACAGATAAACTACGAAAAGCAGCAACGTGAAATCACTCACATACAATCTTTCATTACACGATTCAAGGCTAAGGCTACCAAGGCACGACAGGCACAGAGTCGTGTAAAAGCCCTGCAACGCATGCAAATAATTGCGCCAGCACATATTGATTCGCCATTCAGTTTTAGCTTTTTCGAACCGGATAAATTATCTGATCCGTTACTTAAACTTGAAAACCTGAGTGCAGGGTATGACGGTAACGCGATTATTGAAAACGTCAATCTGAGCCTGTCGCCTGGTGACAGAATCGGTCTATTGGGTGCAAATGGTGCGGGTAAGTCAACCTTGATTAAAGCCATTGTCGGTGTGCTGACACCGCTATCGGGAGACTGTCTGCCGTCCCGGCATTTGCAGATTGGTTACTTCGCCCAGCATCAACTGGAACAACTCAGATCTGAATGGACACCTTTGCAGCATCTTCAGTCGCTGGCGCCAGATGATCGTGAGCAATCACTGCGCGATTACCTGGGGCGTTTTGCTTTCACAGAAAAAATGGATGAAGCCGTTGGCAGTTTTTCAGGAGGAGAACGGTCACGCCTGTCTCTAGCTCTGCTGATCTATCAACGGCCTAATCTTCTGGTGCTCGACGAACCAACCAACCACCTGGATATTGATATGCGTCAGGCGCTCGGGCTGACAATGCAAAACTATTCTGGTGCCGTCATTCTGGTATCTCATGATCGTTACCTGTTGCAGATTACCTGTGATGAACTGCTGCTGGTAGATGATAAAAAAGTTGAGCCTTTTAATGCAGACCTGGAGCAATATCCCGATTGGTTGGCGAATCGAAAAAAACAGGCAAATACAACAGACTCTGAAATAACATCAGAACCTGGTATTTCCAGAAAGGAAAGCCGACGACTACAGGCTGAACAGCGTAAACGCCTGCAACCGATTACTCGAAAAATTACAGATGCAGAATCCCAGATGACCGATCAACAACAAAGGCTTGATGAAATCGAACAATTACTGGCGTCACAGGAACTGTATCTGGATGAAAACAAGGCGCAGCTTAAACAGCTTCTATTGGAAAAATCTGAGCTGGATAAGCAGTTGCAGTCACTGGAGATGATCTGGATGGATCTGTCGGAGGAGCTGGAGATATTACAGTCTGGATAAAAGCTATTCGTGGGTTATAAAACAATAGTGACAAGAACCTTTTCCTGCTGTGGAACTTGAGTATGATGTGAGTCTGGACAGCTCAAAAAATGATAATGGGTTTCCCCATTTCTGAATGAAATTATCCGAGCTAATCTGTAAGCTATTATTTGTAATAAGTACATTCGGGTTAGCATCACAGATTATGTTGTAAATGCAGGTGACTTGGGATATCCACTATGATCAAACTCCTCTTCAGTATTATTCTTCTCAGTATCAGTTTCCAGGGTTTCGCATACGATAAATCCAGGCTAACCAAAAAATGGCAACACACATCATTAGAATTATACCTTGATGCTCAGGAAGCCTATGACATGAAAACAGCTAATCCAGAAAAGGTTCTATTTCTAGATGTACGTAACCAGGCTGAAATTCATTATACCGGTATTCCTGATACGGTTGATGCCAATATCCCATATCGCTTTGACTCTAGTGAATGGAAAATGAAAAAGAAGAGTGATTTTGGCACTTTCAAAAAACCTAAAAACCCACACTTTTCCGCTGCAGTAGAAAATATCATAAAAACAAAAAACCTGACTAAAGATAGCCCTGTGATTATTATGTGTGCATCGGGTAGTCGTGCTCCTTTCGCTGTTGAAGCCTTGTATGATGCTGGTTTTAAGAAAGTATATTCACAAGTTGAAGGTTTTGAAGGGGTACGTGCGAAAGAAGGAAAAGACAAAGGCAAACGCGTCGTGAGTGGCTGGAAAGTCCGTAACTTGCCCTGGAGCTATGACCTGGTTCCTGAAAAAATGTACTTTAACTTTGAACCACACAAAGATCAGCCTGATCCAAATAAGCGATAATCATTTTTTCGCCTGATTTCTGCGTTGGATGAGTCTTTTCGATCTTCATGTATGCCTCATACATATGCGGTTATGCACTTATTACTTGAATTCAGGGCTGGTTAATTTCCCTTTATAGAAAAATAACACTACACTTCACTCAATGTTTGTTAAACAAGCTTTTTCATCCCTGATTTATAATCCGTGAGAAGGTAATCTATGTCTAAATTACTAACTATCCTTATTTCTTTTATTCTCGGTGCCGTTGTGGCTGTCGCCATTGGTATCAAGCTATTACCAGGTTTAATGGTAAAAGAATTTCCAAGCCCTTATGCATTTGAAGAAACCATTGAGAAAGTAACAGAAAATGCGAAAGAAATGGGCTGGAAAGTTCCAAAATCATGGGTGATCAATTTTCAAAAGAACCTGTTAAAAGTTGTAAAAGTTGACGTTGGCCCAAATAAAGTGATCGGAATGTGTGAACCTCAAGCGGCTGCAGATATGCTTATTCACGATGAATTAAAACAAATATCTGTGATGATGCCTTGTAGCATCGCATTCTACGAAAAAAGCGATGGAAAAACCTATATCTCCATCATGAACATGGGGCTTCTCGGTACTGTATTCGGCGACATTGTAAAAGGAATTACCACCGAACTTGCGCCACAAATGGAAAAAATGGTTACTTTAGAAGCTCCGAACTAACTAAGCATAGTTCAAAGCATAGTTCAGTTTACAATCTTCATATTAAAGACAAGGAGTTATCATCATATCTTTGTTATTTGGTCAGGATTGAGAGAGCTTTTGTGTTGACATATTTCCTGAAATCTAAAAACAGATATATTTAACATCCCGATTGAGTGAGTATTTTTTATTAGTTGATCATAGAAAAATGGTAGAGACCGTTGATGCTTTATGGTCAGTGACCACCCTGTGGTTTTGTTAACCATTTGCGCTTAAATTATGTACAAAATACGAATTTTGTACTATATAAAGACTATTGATTTACTGAAATTTTGCACAGAGCAATACTTACTTAACCAGGAAACCTCTTGATATGAAACTGATTTTCCTAACTTTATCAATCATAGTTTTCATCAGCCTGAATGCTTGCAGTGTGTCAGAGGATCCTTACGCCGATAATCAATTCATGGGTGAAATGGGTGTTTCCGGAAACATTGTGATGCATCCGGTGATGGACACCAAAAGGGGCATGTTACAGTCAAAAATGCCGTTGCCAGCCGACTGGGAGATAGTGATTCCGAAAACGTTAATGGATCCGAATATCATAGGGCCGGGAGGGATCAAAGCCTATTTTCGTTCTGGCGGAATGTACGCATTCAGCCAGGATCCCTTTCTGCAGCAGTCGTATCAGCAAATGGGGCGGACGATGCGTGCTGCAATCAGTGTTGACCAGATCGTTGAGCAGGATCTTGTCCCAAAATTGCATGCTCAGGGTTTGAAGATGGTGAAACACTATCCGCTTCCTCAGATTGCCCAACGATACAGAGAAGAAAACAGCAAGCTTTTCAAGGCCAGTATACCGTCCCAGGAGATATACGATGCACTGGGTACGGAATGGGTAGATAACAAGGGCAAACGAATGCTGATTATTGTGGATGAATATATAAGCATTATTCAGGGGGATACCCTCTGGGGCTATCTACTGAAAATGATTGAGCACCGGAAGAACAATTCGATGCAGCGAAGCATGCTTTTATCTACGGTATTGTGAACACGCAGGATAATCCCCAACAGATTGCGGCTTACAATGCTGAAGCGAGACAAAAGGCCAGGCAGGGACAACAAAACCTCAATCGGAGTTGGCAGCAGCACAATACCCCGAATGCAGCAAAACCAGCGAGCCTTTGATCAACAACAGGCATTGCACCGCAGTACCAACGAGGCAGTTAACAACTCGCTTATGAACACCTATCGCACATCCCAACAGGCCAGTGATCGCGGACAACAGCAATTTAGAAATACCACAAGTGGTGAAGAAACCCTAACCAATCCCTACGATGGTCAGCAATACCAGGTAGAGTCTGGCGCTGACCAGTACTGGATGAATCGCAGTGGTGAAAACATACAAAGTAATGATGCTTTCTATGATCCGAATATGGATCAAACCATCAACAATCAGGAGTGGCAGAAGGTTGAACCAGCATGGTGACTAGAAAGCCACTGGATAGCTTAACTGACAGTAGTCAGAGTCTATCGGAATTATGGTGTGAACCTGATTCAGATAACGTCAAAATTGATGATCCTGTCAAGTCGAATTTTAATCGGCAGACCATGGTGATCAGTACCCAGCAGGAATTCTTCGTGGTTTTCAGTGCGCAGGTCTGTGGGAGTGATGCGTTCGGTTTTCTGGTTTTCCGAATCCGTTGTATGCGTTAACAGCAGTTTTCTGCCATGCATGATAGCGACTTCATATTCGCTATGTAGATCGCATGAGATCGGTTGGTAGTCTGACATGGCGTGATTATAGCATTGCAATTTAGCATTGAGTGGCCTGGTGCATCTGTGGCTGTTATTATCCAGCCAAGTTAATAAACCTGTCTGGAGAAAATAACTGATGAAAGCCAGAGCTGCTGTTGCGTGGGAAGCGGGTAAGCCGCTGTCCATTGAAGAGATTGATGTTGAAGGTCCGAAAGAAGGCGAGGTGTTACTGAAAGTCATTGCTTCGGGCGTCTGTCACACGGATGCATTTACCCTGTCAGGCCAGGATCCTGAGGGTGTTTTTCCCTGTGTGCTGGGTCATGAAGGAGGTTGTGAGGTGGTTGAATGTGGCCCGGGAGTGAAATCATTAAGCCCCGGTGATCATGTGATCCCGCTGTATATCCCTGAATGTGGCGATTGTGAGTATTGTCATTCACCTAAAACCAATTTATGCCAGTCGATAGCCGGTACCGTCTGGACGGGGTATATGCCAGATGGTACCCGGCGTTTTTCACAAAATGGCAAGGCCATTTATCACTATATGGGATGTTCGACGTTTGCCGAATATACCGTGGTGCCGGAGATTGCACTGGCAAAAGTCAATGCTGCAGCGCCACTGGATAAAATCTGTCTGTTAGGGTGTGGTGTGACGACGGGTATAGGCGCGGTTTTGAATACAGCAAAAGTAGAGCCGGGGGCGACTGTTGCCGTGTTTGGTCTCGGCGGTATTGGTCTGTCCGTTGTTCAGGGCGCTGTCATGGCGCAGGCAGGTCGCATCATCGCCGTGGATATGAATCCGGATAAATTTGAGATTGCAAAGGCATTGGGTGCAACCGATTTTGTTAATCCGAAAGAGCTTAGTGGCTCAGTCACTGAATCGATTGTTGAAATGACCAATGGCGGTGTGGATTATTCCTTTGAATGCATCGGCAATGTGGATGTGATGCGTGAGGCATTGGAATGTTGCCATTCTGGCTGGGGCGTGTCGACCATTATTGGTGTTGCTGGTGCCGGTCAGGAAATCTGTACACGGCCCTTTCAGTTGGTCACCGGGCGTACCTGGAAAGGCACGGCATTTGGTGGCGTGAAAGGACGCACCGAATTGCCTGGCTATGTTGATCGTTATATGGATGGCAAAATAGAGCTGGACAGTATGGTGACACACACCATGCCGCTGGAAGATATCAACAAGGCATTTGACCTGATGCATTCAGGTGAGAGCATTCGTTCTGTGATTATTTTCTGATGAAGAAAATTGAATCGGTAAAAGAATGGGGTGGTTGGCTGAATCGATATACCCATGCCTCAACAAGCTGTCATTGTGAGATGACATTTTCTGTTTATCTGCCGCCTCAGGCCGAGCAGGCACCAGTACCTGCTATCTACTGGCTGTCTGGTCTCACTTGTAGCGATGATAACTTTCGTACCAAGGCAGGCGCACAGCGGTATGCAGCAGAGCAGGGTGTCGCATTGATTATCCCGGATACCAGTCCTCGAGGTGACGACGTTGCCGATGCCAGTGAACGTTATGATCTTGGCAAGGGTGCCGGGTTTTATGTGAATGCCACGCGTATGCCCTGGGCAAAGCATTACCACATGTATGCGTATATTACGGACGAGCTGCCTGCATTGATTGAGGCTGAATTCCCCGTTATGCCTGGCGTTAAATCCATCATGGGGCATTCCATGGGCGGCCACGGTGCGTTGATCATCGCTTTGAAAAATCCGCAGGCTTACCGCTATGTATCAGCATTTTCACCTATCTGCCATCCGCTAAAATGTGGTTGGGGCGAGGGCTGTTTTTCCGTTTATTTAGGCGATGACAAAAAGCAGTGGGAAAGCTGGGATGCTACGTGCCTGGTGCAACAGGGTGCAACTGTTCCTGAAATACTCATTGATCAGGGGACGGGCGATGAATTTCTTGCAGAGCAGCTATATCCGAATGATCTGCAAGCAGCCTGTGAAGAAAAAGGGCTTAATCTGACACTGCGTTTTCAGGATGGCTATGATCATAGCTACCATTTTATTGGCAGTTTTATTGGTGAGCATATACAACGGCATGCGCAGGCGTTGAAAAGATTGACTCCGACCTCGAACGATTAGCGATTTGCTGTGCGAGCAATTCGGTTTCCTGAATGAGCAGTGGCTCCAGTTCTTGAAGGTAGTCAATGAAATTCATAGTACCGTGCCAGATGGTTATCACGTAGCCGACTTCACCGATCACATCGCCAATAAGTACGTGCTCTTGCACTCTATAGAAGCGAAGACGCCCTGTGTAGTCGATACGTTTCCCGAACAGGGAAAGATCTTCTGCAAGCCGCCCAAAAGCGGCATCAAGATCATCCATATTCACATCGGCGATACGCTTTCCCCAACGCTCAAGCAATGCTCGATCAGTGGCAACGCTGGATAGCGATCTTCAGAAGGCGGCAAAAAAAGAAAACGTAGAAATTTATTTACCATAAGTTTATTACTGTTGTCCCCGTAACTTGATATGCTGTTTTCCAGTTCGACAGATAGAGCGATATCTGCCTGTATTACTTGCGAGAAATATTAGTGTTGTTTTTGTCCGGGAACGGCAAATCGCACTTTGCTGTATTCGAGAACGCGTTCCCTGTTTATGGTATACAGTGCGCAACCTGTAGCCATTCAATTTGATGTTTTACACTGCAACGCTTGTCGGCTAACGATAGTGGAATCTACTTTATCCAGTATCCAGTTACTCATATCACTCAATACAAGGTCTGCTTTCAAGTCACGTGTCAGCATATGGTAACCATCCGGGTACAGCCGTGTGTCGAGGGTTTTATGATGCCGTGTCAGCTCAGTAGCCAGGCTGCAAATGGGTGGCTCGGGAATCACATCATCATGTTCTCCATACAGCAGTAGAATCCGGCTGTTGACTGCAGGAATGGCCGCTACAGCGCTGTCCATGAGATTACTGACGCCGTAAAGCACATCGACTCGAGTTGCCTTGATGACTTTCGGATCTGCTGCCCATGCGCGCAACATTTTCATGTTGTCAGTGGGTTTGATCTCCAGACCTTCGCCGGTGAGTTTTTTACCCGGGAGGGTATGGCTGGCAAACCAGAGTGCCAGGCGTTGATACCAGGGCATGCTGTCACGTGACCAGACAGCCGGTGCAACCAGAATGGTGCCTGCCAGGATAGCATTGGCGGGTTGTGCCTGCAGCGCAACCGCACCGCCCATGCTTTCACCGATTAGATACAAAGGCAGTTCAGGATAATACTGGTGAATCAGTTGCAGCACGGTTGTTGCATCTGCCACCATTTGTTCGCTGCCATGCCACAGGCCAGCCTGATGGCTATCGCCAAAGCCGCGCTGGTCGATGGCGTAGACGAGAATGCCGTGGTTAACCAGAAATTGCGCCGGTTTATTGAAGGCCATCAGGTAATCGTTCAGGCCGTGCAAGGCGAGCACTACGGCGACTGGCTCTGATGGCGGCTGCCAAATGCGTAGTGGTAATCGCATCCCATCAGCCATGATGGCTGCGCTGGATTCCAGTGCCGGGGTCCGGTTTTGCATGCCTGTGGGGGCAATGTAGGGCGTGGCACATCCGGCCAGCAGAAGTAGTAGCATTACTGTCAGGTGAAGTGAGATCCAGCGAAAGCTAATCATAAGGGGCAATATACCTGAATTACTAAAAACGGAACAATTTCGCGTATAATATCTATTTCAATGGCCAGGGCACCTCTATTCATCAGGATTTTCGTCTGAGTTCAAGGCGGATGATTTTGAGAACCGCAGTATATAAGCATATATGAGGATCGCAAAAAATTATCCAGCGCTGAAATCGGGCGAAAAGACTATTTCATAGAGGTGCCCACTAACTAAAGCGAGAATAGAATGACGACTATCGGCACCCCTTTTTCTGCAACGGCAATCCGGGTACTGCTCTGTGGTGGCGGAGAGCTGGGTAAGGAAGTGGTGATCGAGCTACAGCGATATGGCGTTGAAGTCACCGTGGTTGATCGCTATGAAAATGCGCCTGCGATGCAGGTAGCGCAACACAGTTTTGTCATTGATATGCTTGACGCTGCTGCCTTGCGTAGCGTGATTGAGCAACAGAAACCACATTATATCGTCCCTGAAATCGAAGCCATTGCGACCGATACCCTGGTCAAACTGGAAAAAGAGGGTTTTACGGTGATCCCGACGGCGCGGGCTGCCAGTTTAACCATGAACCGCGAAGGTATTCGCCGACTGGCGGCGGAAACGCTGGGTATTGAAACATCCACGTACCAGTTTGCAGAAAGCCGCGATGAATTTGATGCCGCGATTGAGAAAATTGGTCTGCCCTGTGTGGTCAAACCGATTATGAGTTCATCCGGTAAGGGGCAAAGCCTGATTAAGAAAATGGATGATGTCGATGCTGCCTGGCAGTATGCGCAGGAAGGTGGGCGTAGCGGTGCAGGCAAGGTGATCATCGAAGCATTTGTGGATTTCGATTACGAAATAACTCAGCTGACGGTTCGCCATGCCGCTGGCACCAGTTTTTGCGAGCCCATTGGCCACACCCAGATTGATGGCGATTACCGGACCTCCTGGCAGCCGCAGGCGATGAGTGATGTCGCCTTGCAGCGTGCTTGCGAGATTGCCGAAAAAATTACCGGAGCATTGGGTGGTCGGGGCATATTCGGTGTAGAGCTATTCATCAAAGGTGATGAGGTGATTTTTAGTGAAGTCTCACCGCGCCCCCATGACACGGGCATGGTCACCATGATTTCCCAGGATCTGTCGCAGTTTGCGCTACATGCCAGAGCTATTCTTGGCTTGCCGATACCGGATATTCATTTTCATGGGCCTTCTGCGTCTCATGTAATTCTTGCAGAAGGCGAATCGGATCACGTCGACTATTCAGGGCTTGATCAATGTCTGCAACAGCCGGATACCCAGATCAGACTATTCGGTAAACCTGAAGTCAGCGGCAAGCGGCGCATGGGTGTCGTGCTGGCAAGGGATGAAACCGTTTATGTGGCACTTGAAAAAGCCAGGCAGGGTGCTGAGGCAATTACTATTAAAACTTAGAGAACCCTGATCACCGTTCTCCTGTAGATTGTGAATTTATAGTACCAATGCAGGTTTATTGGTTCTGCACAGAATTTTATTCTATAACAAGCTAACTAACTAACTAACTAATTAATTAGCTTGTTAACAAATCTCGAAAAAATAGGTACTGCTTTTACTTACTCAGCAGTATCCCAAATGATATGAATTAGCTCTCTACTACGTTCTGGCCCCATCGGATTTCGCAGTAGATAGAGTGAGTGTATGAATTTCAGGTAACAATACCCCCCTTAAACAGAGGGTAGGCAATCAACCGGGATAATATCAGCCTGGTTCAGGTAAACGATAGGTGGCATGACAGGCGATACAGTTATGCATCAGAGCATCCAGCTGCTTGCGAGCAACAACTGCATCCTTTTTAGTCCTGGCCGTTTCGGCAATATCATCAAACTTTTCACGAGTTCCAAAACCCAGGGTTTTCATCCCAAGGGGGATTTTTTGTAGCAATACGCCTGGCGTATTTTCTTCTGCGGCCATACCGGCCTTATGTGCCAGCTCGGCAACTTTCACCATGTCGTTTTCCGTGATTGCCTGACTGACGCCTTGAACGCTGATGAGGAATTCTCTCATCTCATCAAGAATCAGATTACGCTCATCCTTTGTTAACACAACGGATGTTCGACCATCTTCATAGGGTTCGACATTGCCACTGATGAATTTATTGATCAAAAACCCAGACAGAGCCAAGAGCAGGATAATCATTGTCCAGAGAATCTTTATATTTTTCATGGTTTATTTCCTGGGTAAGTTATTACTGTCCGCAACGTTCGTTATTACTGCTTAAGATGGCACGTACTTCAGAATCAAGCTCAACAACCTGAGTAACATAAGTTTCGCCCGTTATATTTTCAATTTGACCGGCAAAAGCACGCAAGTGATTTCGTGAACCACATAATAGGTTTTCATATGTTGATATAATATCCTGATGTTCCGATGACACATTATCTATATGCATTTTGATATCTCCGATATCTGTTTCTTCAACCAGGGCACCGACTCTTAATGCAGCAAGATCATCACTTCCGATAGCAATACTGAACAATTGATCGTATAAATATTGTAATTCCGGGTCAGTATAAGCGTTTCGTTCGCCTGTTGATGGATCTTCAATGTCATATTTTTTCAGTAATTGACGAATAGCTTTGGCATGTTTGGTTTCTGCATTATCAGAAATATTTTTAAATATCTGCAACTCGCTATTTCTGGTTTCATAAATATCAAGATAAAGATCACGCGCCAGTTCTTCCTCTTCACGCATAAATAACAAACCGGAGATTTCATCCGAGGTTAGACTTGTTTTTTCTGCGTTAGCGTTTCCTCGTCCGGTATTCAGGGAGCTCTTATTAGAGGAATCAATAGTCGTTGGGGCGGCATTTGAGCCTGAATTTCCTCCACATGCAGTGAGTGAAAAAGAAGATAGAAAAGCGAAGGCAATCACTGTAGTACCCATGTTAAAATTTTTCATTTTTAGTTCCCCTGTTTAATGTTATGAATATTTTTGTATATCGGTACCAACTAATATACTGTAGTTACATTAATTGAAACTGAAAATCAGGGTTTTGGATAAAGCTTGATTACACCTGCAGTAGCCGAAATTTCCCCGGTGCAATCCCATCCACCGTCCATGAGCCTATCCGATACCGAATCAGGCGCAGCACCGGATAGCCAATGGCCGCACACATGCGGCGTACCTGCCGGTTTCGGCCTTCTGACAGGGTGATTTCCAGCCAGCAATCCGGGATCTGTTGACGATAGCGAATCGCAGGCGTTCTTTCCCAGAGCAGGTAGGGCGGTTCGATAAGGCGGCATTTTGCCGGTTTGCAGGGGCCGTCTTTTAGCAGAATGCCCTCTCGCAGGGGTTGCAAGTCTTTGTCGGTTGCTGTGCCTTCTATCTGAGCCCAGTAAGTTTTGCTCATTTTTTTGTCTGGGTGGGCAATTCTATGTGCCAGTGCGCCATCATCAGTTAACAGTAAAAGGCCTTCGCTATCACGGTCGAGGCGCCCGGCGGGGTAAACACCGGGAATAGTGATGAAGTCTTTCAGGGTTTCTCGTCCCTGATCATCGGTGAACTGTGACAGGACATTGAAGGGTTTGTTAAACAGGATGAGTTGTGACATAGGTATATTGTATACTGCGTTTTTCATCCTGTAATAATAACCCAGTAAGGCATGTTTAACCCTATGTCCAGTATTTTTCTCGAAGTAAAGAATATCCGAACACAGATCGGTGATGGTGACAGGGCATTGCGAGTTGTCGATGATGTCAGTTTTCAGATTCAGCGTGGTGAGACACTGGCATTGCTGGGTGAATCCGGTTGTGGTAAATCGATGACGGCTTTGTCGATTTTGCGCCTGTTACCCAAACCGGCGGGCAAGGTTGTCAGTGGCCAGGTGCTGGTTGATGGGGTGGATGTGTTGACTTTGCCTGAAAGCCAGATGCGTGATGTGCGTGGTAGCAAGATTGCGATGATTTTTCAGGAACCCATGACTTCACTGAATCCGGTAATGACCGTCGGTGAGCAGATCATTGAATCTCTGCAGCAGCATACCGATTTATCTTCAAAGGCTGCTCGACTGAAGGTGCTGGAACTGCTGGATGCAGTGGGTATCCCGGATATTGAGCGGCGCTATAGCGAATATCCCCATCAGCTATCTGGTGGTATGAAACAGCGCGTCATGATTGCTATTGCGCTGGCTACAGAGCCTGATTTGTTGATTGCGGATGAGCCAACCACTGCGCTGGATGTGACTATCCAGGCGCAAGTGCTCGATTTGCTGCGCGATCTGCAACAAAAACGCGGCATGGCTGTTATGTTGATTACTCATGATCTTGGGGTTGTCGCACAGATGGCCGATCGTGTTGCGGTTATGTATGCCGGAGAAATTGTTGAGCAGATAAATCGCCAGGACTTTTTTACCTCGCCACGACATCCATACAGTCAGAAATTGTTTGCCGCTTTGCCGAATCATCAGAAACGCAACCAGCCACTGACTGTCATTCATGGCAGTGTGCCAATGTTGAACCAGAAGTTTGGCGGTTGTCGTTTTGCACCCCGTTGTGACAGTGCATGGAAAGATTGTTTGAGTCAGTTGCCACGCTGGATCGAGACCGAAAAAAATGAAGGCTTACGTTGCCATCTTGCGGATAAGCAAATGACGCAGGGGGAATTGATTAACCAGTGGCATGAGGTTCCGATCGAGAAAGATGCCGGTATGGATCCGCTGGCGGTGGGAACTCCGTTGCTGGATGTGAGTGAGCTGAGAGTGCATTTCCCGATACGGCGTGGCCTGTTCAAGCGTGTGGTGGGGCATGTGAAAGCTGTCGATGGCGTGGATGTCTGTATCCCGGTTGGTGAAACACTGGCGTTGGTAGGTGAGTCGGGTTGTGGAAAAACCACGGTGGGGAAAAGTATTCTGCAACTGATTCGACCGACCTCTGGCAGTGTGTTATTTCGTTCAACGGATTTGTGTACTTTGAGCCATACCCAACTCAAACAACGGCGCTCGGATTTCCAGATTATTTTTCAGGATCCGTATTCGTCGATGAATCCCAGAATGAAGGTGGGTGACATCCTTGAAGAAGGTATGGTGGCGCAGAAAATTGGCAAAAACCGGGCAGAACGCCAGCGCCGTATAGCGGAATTATTGCAGGAAGTCGGCATGCAACCAGAACATGTTCACCGCTACCCACATGAATTTTCAGGTGGTCAGCGGCAGCGTATTTGTATTGCCAGGGCATTAGCAGTGCATCCACAGCTAATTGTCTGTGATGAGCCGACGAGTGCATTGGATGTTTCAGTTCAGGCGCAAATATTGAATCTTCTCAAAGATTTACAGCGTAATCTTGGACTATCTTATCTTTTTATTACACACGATATGTCGGTGGTTGCCTATCTGGCGGACCGGGTGGCTGTCATGTATCTGGGGCGTATTGTGGAAGTGGGCAGTATTCAGGAGATTTTGAACCAGCCTCGCCATCCCTATACTCAGGCACTGTTATCGGCGGTCCCTGTGCTCGATCAGGAAGAAGAGCGAACCATCATCAAGCTTGAAGGCGATATGCCATCACCCTCTAATCCACCTTGTGGCTGTTACTTCCACCCGCGTTGTCCGCAAGTGATGGAAAAATGCCGTCAGACTTATCCCGATGCTGTGGGATTATCCAGGACGCATATGGCTAGTTGCCATCTGTTGGCATAAGGGCACCTCTATATAATAGTCTTTTCGCCCGATTTCTGCGTTGGATGACAATTGCGATCCTCATGTATGCCTTATACACTGCGGTTCTCAAAATTCATCCGACTTGAACTCAGACGAAAATCCTGATTAATAGAGGTACCCATAACTATATAAGTTGTATTGATAGTCGCGTGGCAATTAGTGGTAGACTCAGCGGCTATTTACAGACATATTTGGAGATAACAGCACCATGAGTATTCAGTCTTTTCATCCCCCTGTTCGTACTCTGATGGGCCCTGGGCCATCAGATGTAAACCCCCGCATACTTGAAGCCATGTCGCGGCCGACTATCGGTCATCTTGATCCTAAATTTGTGGGTCTGATGGATGAGATGAAGGAATTACTGCGCTATGCGTTCCAGACCGATTATGATTTGACTATGCCGATTTCGGCACCCGGTTCGGCGGGTATGGAAGCCTGTTTTGTTAACCTGGTAGAATCAGGTGATACTGTTGTAGTCTGCCAGAATGGTGTGTTTGGCGGACGCATGAAAGAAAATGTAGAGCGTATCGGTGCGACTGCGGTTATGGTCGAAGATGAATGGGGAACCGCGATTGATCTGGATAAGGTTGAAGATGCGCTTAAGGCCAATCCTGCTGCCAGTGTGCTGGCCTTTGTGCATGCTGAAACCTCTACCGGTGCGTTGTCTGATGCCTGGGCATTATCTGAATTGGCGAAAAAGTATGATTGCCTGACAATTGCCGATACGGTGACATCACTCGGTGGTTCGCCGTTGAAGGTGTCTGACTGGGGGCTGGATGCCGTGTATTCCGGTTCACAGAAATGCCTTTCCTGCGTACCTGGTTTGTCGCCAGTGACATTCAGTGGGCGTGCGGTTGAACGCATCAAGGACAGAAAATCCAGTGTGCAAAGCTGGTTCCTGGATTTGAATCTAGTGCTGGGTTATTGGGGTGCAGGTGCAAAACGTGCCTATCATCATACTGCCCCCGTGAATACACTGTATGCACTGCATGAATCGTTGGTAATATTAACCGAGGAAGGTATCGAAAATTCCTGGGAGCGGCATCAGAAAAACCATCTGGCGTTGCGTGCCGGTCTGGAAGCGATGGGGCTGGAATTGATTGTTCCTGAAAAGGATCGTCTGCCGCAACTGAATGCAGTGAGTATTCCGGGAGGCGTAGATGATGCTGCTGTTCGTGCTCGCTTGCTAAACGAATATAATCTAGAAATTGGTGCCGGGCTTGGGCCGATGGCCGGTAAAATCTGGCGAATTGGTTTAATGGGCTTTGCTAGTAGTCAGTCAAATGTGCTGCTTTGTTTAGGTGCGCTGGATGCTGTGTTAAATGATATGGGTGCTTCTATTCAGGCTGGGAGTGCAGTGAAGGCAGCTATGGAATTTTATCGGCAGGATTAGCGAGTACGTTTTGTAGCTGTTATTTTTTCTGTATAAAAAAGGGGCCGCGAATGCGGCCCTTTTTTATAGCATATTTAGCTGTGATTATTCACTGCTAACAGCATCTACTCCGCTTTTAACCTTGTCGATCAGTTTCTGTGCAGACTCTTCAGCACCAGAAGTTACTGATCCCATGGCGCCGGTGTTAGCCGCATCGCTACCAGCTTCTGTAGCGCCTGAAGTAACGGCATCAACAGCATCACTACCAGCTTCTGTAGCGCCTGAAGTAACGGCATCAACAGCATCACTACCAGCTTCGGTAACGCCTGAAGTAACGGCATCAACAGCATCGCTACCAGCTTCTGTAGCGCCTGAAGTAACGGCATCAACAGCATCACTACCAGCTTCGGTCACAGCTTCAACAGCATCACTACCCGCCTCAGTAATTTCGGAGGTAACGGCATCAACAGCATCAGTTGTTACAGTATCTTCACTGTCCATAGATTCTTGTGAGTGTTCAGCGGCAGCATCATCGTGGCTATGATCATGATCTGAATCTATAGCCGGTATAGCTACTGCAGGTGCTACGTATTGGATATCTATTGTTGCTTTTTCTCTCAGACCATCGAGATAATTTTGCAGACGTTGTTTTTGCAGAAACGCACTGATTTGAGGTTTAAGTTGCTCAAAAGGTGGTGGAGTAATATCACGACTGTCATCACGAACAATGACATGCCAGCCAAACTGGGTTTCAACGGGTGTTTTTGTGTAGCTGCCTTTTTCAAGTTTGGCTACAGTTTCTGAGAAAGGCTGAACCATTTGTGCTGCAGAAAACCAGCCAAGATCGCCACCGTTTTTGCCGGTAGGGCCGGTTGAAAGCTCTTTTGCCAGTTCGGAGAAATCTGCGCCAGACTCCAGCTTGCTGATGATGTCTTTGGCTTCTTCTTCAGTCTTGACAAGAATGTGTCTTGCCTTGAATTCCTTGCCAGCTTCACCGCCGGTTTTTTCATCATACAGTGCCTGCATCTCTTCGTCAGTGACCGGGTTATCTGCCAGATATTTTTTGATCGTGGCACCGCCAATCACTGCTTTACGCTGTTGTTGAATCTGTGCAACGATGTCAGGCTGTTTATCGATACCCTTGCTCTCACCGTCCTGCACTGACAATTCCAGATTGATCAGTTCTTCAATTGTCGCTTGCATGTTGTTGTTTGCAGCGTCACCGGGGCGACGGCGTTCACGTTGTTCCAGATAGCTTTCAGCCAGGTTTTTTGTGATGGATTTGCCGTTAACAGTGGCCATGACTTCGCTGTTATCTGCAGCGGTAGTTACCGATTGTATTGCAGGTGCAGAGATGGCGGTCGGACCGGTTGTATCATTTGATACGTTATCGCAGGCAGAGATTGCCAGGCCTGAAGAAATGATGACTGCAAGTTTAGAAAGTTTCATGTCGGGTTTCCTGTTCCTTTGGTTGTTAAAAAATAATTAAGTCAGATGTTCCTAAGATGTTTCCCTTTAGTTTATTTCTGAGGGGGTATATGCCTTGATGCTAAGGGCGTGTATTTCGGTTTGCATAGCATCGCCAAGCGCATCGTAGATCAGTCGATGGCGTTGAATAAGCGATTTTTCGTCAAAGGCATTGGAAACCACTTCAACAATGAAGTGGCCGCCACCACCTTTTGCGCCTGCATGGCCAGCATGCTTGGCGCTTTCATCAATGATATTCAGCACTGTCGGTGACAGTTTCTTATTCAGGATATCCTTGATCATTTCAATACGTTGTTCATTCATTCAGGGGAGTACCTTTTTCCAGGGTTTGACAGTAACAGCGTGGTAGACGCCAGCTTCTATATAGGGATCTTGTGATGCCCATTGTTGTGCGATTTCCAGTGATGTAAATTCGGCAATGATCAGGCTACCTGTAAAGCCTGCATCACCAGGATCTTCATTGTCGATCGCAGGGCAGGGGCCTGCAGCTAGCAAGCGACCTTCCTGTTGCAATATCTTGAGTCTTTCTATATGAGCCGGTCGAGCTTCTAATCGCTTAATAAGGCTGTCCGGTTTGTCTTCGGCGTAAATAATATAAAACATGCTTATTCGCCTTTGCTCTGATCAGGAGAGATTTCGTCATCTTCTGTCATATAGCGGCTCAGGTAGAGTGCCTGGGCAAAAACGAATACCAGTGTCATACCCATCATGCCAAAGAGTTTGAAATTGACCCAGGTGTTTTCAGGATAGTTAAAGGCGACATACAAATTAACAGCACCCATGGCGATAAAAAACAAAATCCAGGCAATGTTAAGTTTTGCCCAGATGGGTTTTTCAACCTGAATGGCTTCACTCATCATTCGCTCAACCAGAGTTTTCTTTGCGAATAACTGGCTGGCCAGGAAGCTGCCGGCAAACAGCCAGTTGATGATCGTTGGCTTCCACTTGATAAAGACAGGATCATGTAAGGCAAGCGTCAGGCCGCCAAATACTGTCAGTAGTCCCAGTGTGATCAGATGCATGTTTTCAAAGCGGCGATGTTTGAGCCAGTAAATGAAGGTTTGCACAAAAGCGGCCGCAATGGCAACACCAGTAGCAAAGTATATTCCTTTCAGCTTGTAGGCAAGGAAAAATAGTAGAATTGGGAAAAAATCAAATAGAAATTTCATAGTGTTCTCGGGTATCGCCGGAACCAGGACTCCATTACCTGTCGTACCTGCACCGGATAGTTTGCTCGCTCCATCTGTTGCATGCCTTCGCTGAAAAATTGCGCTGCTTCTTCAGGCATATTGTCTGTGAATAGTTTAAAAGCGTCTTCCATTATCGCAGGTTGCAGGGTTCTTGTCGCAACAATTGCACGGTTCAGGTTGAGAATACGCCAGGGGCGACCGGGATTGCTTTTATCCAGATCCAGCTTGAAGGGTGCGGCCATGGTTTGCATGAGTTCGGTGCTGATCGAAAACAGTTCGGTCAGTTCCTCTTCTGAGTGGGTTTCGTTGGCAAATTTTGCATATCCATCTACGACCATCTCAATGCTCAATAATTCCCCGCCATTGCGTACTATCCAGAGGGCAAGTGTGGTGGCCAGTTTTTCAAATTCAGCGATAACGGTACTCAG
The DNA here is from genome assembly GCA_036480335.1 of Gammaproteobacteria bacterium. Classification (GTDB taxonomy): domain Bacteria; phylum Pseudomonadota; class Gammaproteobacteria; order DSM-19610; family DSM-19610; genus JAZGER01. Next base: position 60,364 of record JAZGGH010000101.1, read on the forward strand.
TTGCAGCTGTCTGGCTATTTCCTGCCCTTTGGCGCACAGATTCAGTGCATATTCTCCCAGCGCAGACAGGTCATGATTGTGAGCACTGGAGTCGCTGGTTGCCATGGTGTCGTAGAGCTTATTGAACGCTTCTTCTAATAGTTCCAGGTCAGCAGCTTGTTGCCTGGAGATATCAATATTCTTAAGTCTTTGATTAATAGTGTCGAGTAACTCATTGACCTTTAGGCGTAAAAAAGGTTGTTTTGGTTCAGGAACAGGCATGTTTTATCTTCAAGTGATTGTCTGGTGGGCTATTTTATCTGAAATGGCGATGAGTTTGCACAGGCGTGTAGCAGTCAGGTCAGGTAGAATAGTCCGGATGACAGTTAATTACGATCTCCATTGCCACTCAACCGCATCAGATGGCACTCTGGCGCCGGCTGAGGTTGTGCGCCTGGCAGCCAGCGCTGGTGTTGATGTGCTGGCGCTAACAGATCATGACACACTTGATGGTATCGCTGAAGCGCAGCAGACAGCACTGAACGAGAGTCTGCAACTGGTGGCAGGTGTGGAAATCTCTGTGAGCTGGAAAAAGGCAACTATCCATTTGCTGGGGCTTGGCGTCGCTACTGACAGTCAATCGTTGGTTAATGGTTTGCAAACACAGCTGGCTTTTCGTTCATGGCGGGGGCAGGAAATGGCCCGGCGACTTGAAAAAGATGGTTTTCTGGATGCTCTACAAGGTGCCCAATCACATTGTAAGGGATCTATTCTCAGTCGCACACACTTTGCACATTATATTGTTGATAGTGGTCGCGTGAACAGTATTCGTGATGTCTTCAAAAAATTTCTGGTGCCAGGCAAACCGGGCTATGTCAGTGGTCAGTGGGTATCGCTTGAGGAGGCGGTTAGCTGGATACTGGAAGCTGGCGGTATTCCAGTGATCGCGCATCCGGCGCGTTATAAATTTACTCGCACTCGCTTGCGAACATTGCTCGATGAATTCAAGATGCATGGCGGCATTGGGCTTGAAGTGGTGTCTGGTAGCCATTCACTGGATGAAACACGGCACATGGCCGTGGTCGCACGCGATCATAATTTACTGGCTTCACGCGGCTCGGATTATCACGGCCCGGAAAAACCCTGGGTACAGATGGGAAGATTACGTCCTTTGCCGGTAAATTGTCCGGCGGTATGGGAGCATGAGCACTGGCGTGGCGGTGCCTCATGAGTCAGTTTTTTGAAGTACATCGAGATAATCCACAGCCAAGATTGATGAAGCAGGCGGCTGCGATTATTCGCGAGGGTGGTATTGCGGTAATTCCGACTGATTCCTGTTATGCGCTTGCCTGTCACCTGGATGATAAATCTGCGGTAGAACGTATTCGGCGTATTCGTGAGGTGGGCAAGAACCACAACTTTACATTGATGTGTCGTGATCTGGCTGAAATAGCGACCTATGCCAGGGTGGAGAATAATGTTTACCGTTTGTTAAAATCGTTTACCCCCGGTGCCTATACTTTTCTACTGCGGGCGACCGCGATAGTGCCGCGTCGACTGCAGCATCCGAAACGAAAAACCATCGGTATTCGAGTGCCGGATTCTGCTATTGTTGGCTGTCTGTTGAATGAGTTTGGTGAGCCATTGATGACCTCAACCCTGATACTGCCAGGCAGTGAATTGCCTGAGACAGATGCGTATGATATCCGCGAAAAACTGGAGCATGATATTGATCTGGTTGTGGATGGTGGCCACTGTGGCATTGAGCCTACCACGGTAGTTGATTTGCTGGATGCGGCACCTAAACTGGTTCGCCAGGGCAAGGGGCCCATTGAAGGATTAATTGAATGATCATAGAAACAACCCTGATACAGAAAATCGTTGCCTGGGTAATACCCGTTCTGTTTGCGATTACGGTGCATGAAACGGCGCATGGGCTGGTGGCAAAGCAGCTGGGTGATCGCACTGCGCAAATGCTCGGTCGATTAACACTAAACCCGCTGAAACATATTGATCCGGTAGGTACGCTGCTAGTGCCAGGGTTGATGTTGTTAATGCCGGGCGGCTTTGTGTTTGGCTGGGCAAAGCCTGTGCCTGTCGACTGGCGTAATCTGAATAATCCAAAAAAAGACATGGCGTGGGTGGCGCTGGCAGGACCTGTTTCCAATTTGCTGATGGCTATTTTCTGGGCGATGATTATTCGCTTTGCGATGAGTTTAGGCGGCGCTGATTCATTTGCGTTACCGTTGATGTTAATGGGTGTTGCCGGTATTTCTATCAATACAGTACTGATGGTATTGAACCTGTTTCCAATGCCACCACTGGATGGAGGGCGGGTTATGACGGGTTTATTACCGATGCGCTATGCTCGTGTTTATTCAAGGATTGAGCCCTATGGTATGTTCATTGTGATAGGTTTATTGGTCACTGGCATACTGGGGCAGCTTATGTGGCCAGTGATGCAGTTTTTCTTCAGTCTTCTGGCGCCAATTGCCGGGCTTACAGTTTATCAGTATGTTGCCATACTCACTTCCTTGTTCGGGGGATAAAAATTGACCAATAATCTACAGGATCGAGTCTTATCAGGAATGCGGCCAACCGGTTTGCTACACCTGGGGCATTATCACGGTGTGTTAAAAAACTGGATAAAGTTGCAGCATGAGTACGACTGTTTTTTCTTTATTGCCGACTGGCATGCCCTGACCACGCATTATGAAGATCCCTCCATTATTGGTGAAAGTGTTATTGACATGGCGATTGACTGGATTGCGGCAGGCGTGAATCCAGCGAATGCGCATATTTTTGTGCAATCAGATGTGCCTGAACATGCAGAACTGCATTTGCTGTTATCGATGATCACACCGTTAGGCTGGTTGGAACGTGTGCCAAGCTATAAGGATCAACAGGAAAAATTACGCGAACGAGATCTCGCTACATACGGTTTTCTTGGATACCCGCTATTGCAATCTGCAGATATTTTGATCTACAAGGCAGGCCAGGTGCCAGTGGGCGAAGATCAGGTGGCTCATGTTGAATTGACACGGGAAGTAGCGCGTCGTTTTAACCATTTATATGGACGAGAGCCTGGCTTTGAAGAAAAGGCTCAGGAAGCAATTCGCAAAATGGGTAAAAAGAATGCGAAAATCTATAAAAATTTGCGTCGGCGCTACCAGGAGCAGGGTGATCAGGAAGCGTTGGATATTGGTCATGAACTGCTGAACAATCAGGCAAATCTTGCGCTGGGTGATCGTGAGCGTTTGTTCGGTTATCTGGAAGGTGGCGGGCGTATTATTTTGCCCGAACCACAGGCGCTATTGACGCCCGCTGCAAAAATGCCAGGGCTGGATGGCCAGAAAATGTCGAAATCCTACGGCAACACCATTGCCCTGCGTGACAAGCCCGACGAGATTGCGCAGAAATTGAAAACCATGCCGACCGATCCAGCGCGTGTACGTCGGACGGATCCTGGGGATCCGAATAAATGCCCGGTGTTCCAGTTGCATGAAGTCTATTCTGATGAAAATCGTCAGCAGTGGGTCAAACAAGGCTGTACTACCGCAGGCATCGGCTGTCTGGAATGCAAGCAGCCGATCATTGATGCGATTTTGAATGAGCTGGCACCGATTCAGCAACAGGCAGCAGAATTGGAGCAGGATAAACAGGCTGTGTTTGCGATTTTACAGCAGGGAGCAGAGGAAGCGAGGGATATTGCAAGTGAGACATTGAAGGAGGTTCGGAGTGTAATTGGCTTAAATCACTAGAATTTTTGTGATATCTATTAGTCCTGAGATGCGTCAGTAATCCAATTGTAGTTTCTAATCCCCCTGCTTTAGCATACAATTATGGCAACATGACAGATCAAACTCCCCCCTCTGAACAGATCGCGGAACAGACCGAATTGCCTTTCGCCTATGTGCAGGGTGAAGCGGTTACGACAATGCCGCAGGATCTGTATATACCCCCCGATGCGCTGGAAGTCATTCTCGAAGCCTTTGAGGGGCCACTGGATCTTCTGCTTTATCTGATCAAACGCCAGAATCTCGATATTCTGGAAATCCCGATTGCCGAAATTACGCGCCAGTATGTCGAATACATCGAAATGATGCATGAAATGCGACTGGAACTGGCGGCAGAGTATCTGGTTATGGCAGCGATGCTGGCTGAGATAAAATCACGAATTTTATTACCTCGTCCTGTTGAAATTGATGATGAGGATGACCCTCGTGCTGAGTTGATTCGCCGCTTGCAGGAGTATGAACGCTTCAAGCAGGCGGGTGAAGATATTGATGAAATGCCGCGGGTTGGCCGGGATGTTTTCCCGGTAACGCTTGAAGCGCCGGAAAGCCAGGTAGTGATGTTGCCGCCAGAGGTAAGCTTGCAGGAAATTCTTCTGGCTGCAAAGGAAGTGATGATGCGGGCATCGTTGCATTCCCATCATCAGATTCAGATGGAACCTTTGTCTGTACGCGAGAGAATGTCTTCAGTTCTATCTATGTTAAATACACAAGACTTTACCGCTTTTACTGATTTGTTCACTGTGGAAGAGGGGCGCATGGGAGTGGTCGTCTCATTGCTTGCTGTGCTTGAATTGATCAAGGAGTCACTGATCGAACTGGTGCAGTCAGAACCTTTTGCGCCTATTTATGTAAAAGCGGGTGGTTCTTTCACATCGCAGGAAATGGATACACAAGAGATTGAGAATGAGTAATATTGATATTAAATCGATTCTGGAAGCAACTCTGCTGGCATCCGGCAAGCCAATGACGATAGATGCGTTATTAAAGGTGTTTGCTGATAATGAAACTCCCGATCGTGGTGATATGCGTACGGCTCTGGATGAACTAGAAAACGACTATACCGGTCGCGGGATTGAGCTTGTCAGAGTGGCCAGTGGTTATCGCATTCAGGTCAGTCAGTCGATGGAACCCTGGGTGTCTCGCCTGGTGGAAGAGAAGACAGCAAAATATTCGCGGGCATTGCTGGAAACAATCGCATTGATTGCCTATCGGCAGCCGATTACCCGAGGTGAGATTGAGGATGTACGCGGTGTGAGTGTCAGTACCTATATTATTAAAACCTTGCTGGAGCGTGAATGGGTACGGATTGTCGGCCATCGAGATCTGCCTGGAAAGCCGGCTATGTATGGAACAACCCGCCAGTTTCTGGATTATTTTGGATTGCAAACACTCGATGAATTGCCCACATTAATGGAATTACGCTCATTGGATACCATCAGTGCGGAACTGGATCTTGTGTTACCAGGTGAGGCAATTGCAATAGATAACGAGTCAGATGATTCTGTCATGGAAGAAGGCATTGATGCAGTTGAAACTGATCTGGTTGATGCTTCATCTGAAAACCTGTCTGAGCCTGCTGCTGAAACCTCTGAAAGTGAAACCGATGAGTCGTCTGGTTTGTTGCACTAGTGAAGTCTCAACCGACGCAACGAATACAGAAATTGCTGGCAAATGCTGGCCATGGTTCGCGCCGCAAGATTGAAGCCCTGATTCGAGAAGGTCGAATTACTGTTGATGGAAAACCGGCATTAATTGGACAACCGGTTACCGGTGCTGAAAAAATCAGGATCGACAAGAAGCCAATCAAGCCCATATCCCTGTCTGAGTCTGAAGCACAACACCATTATCTCATCTATCATAAACCTGTCGATGAAATCTGCACGCGCAATGATCCTGAAGGCCGACCCTCGGTTTACAAACGTCTGCCGCCCGTAGCTGATCGCCGTTGGATCAGTGTTGGCCGTCTTGATATTAATAGTTCCGGTTTGATGTTGTTTACAACAGATGGTGCGCTGGCCAATAAGCTCATGCACCCATCTTCTGCGATTGATCGTGAATATGCTGTGCGGGTGCTCGGTGATGTAGGTGGCGATATCATTGAAAGGCTGCAGGAGGGCGTTATGCTCGAAGATGGCATAGCGCGGTTTACAGATATTCAGAAAGGCTCTGGCCAGGGAGCTAACCAGTGGTATTACGTCGTTATCCAGGAAGGTAGAAACCGTGAAGTGCGGCGTCTCTGGCAGTCTCAGGATATTACTGTGAGCAGATTGATGCGGGTCCGGTATGGACCGGTTATCCTGCAGAAATCACTACGTCCTGGGCGTTGGAAATATCTTGAACTGTCAGATATTGATCTATTGTATCAGGCAGCTGAACTACCGTTTAAGCCGTCCATGGTGAATGAGCATGCCAGGAAACGTGCAAATGAGAAGCCTGGATCACACACACGCACTGTTTACAGGAAGAAAAAACACCAATGAGTAACGATGTTCTGTACTGGCCATTGCTCATGGGTTGGATGATTGTCTGTATTTTATTGATACTGGGTTTGAAAAGGCAGGCGTTACTGGCTGCGGCGGGAATGAGTATCGTCACCTATGCGGTGTTGTCAGTTGCCTGGAATATGGGGCATCAGGAAACACTTACTCCATAACGCCTTAGGTCATTTCACTCATGGCGGTCGGGTAGATTATTTCCATTACCTGGTCGAAACCCGTTGCCGCGAATCGTATCGCTCCAATGAGTTGTTGTTCCGAAATGGCGGTTAGTGTCAGCGCCGATTTATCCATCTGCTTTATCGCTGTAGCTGCAATGGTTTCGGCATGAATATCTGAATTCAGTAATGACTCAAAGGGATCAAATAGCCGCGATTCTGGAGCCTGTTTGAAGCCTTGTGCATATTCCGATACTTTATTGGCGATGTGGAGAATGGCGCTTTCAAGATGGGCATCATGTGCCTCGGCGGGTAAATGGTGATATAAAATCGCAGCGCAAAGATTGCGTGGCAGATTCCAGCTATTCAGTAAGGTTGCACCCAGCTCAGCATGGTTAAAATCAAGTATGTCTTCTTCTATCAGGTGCAGATCCCGTTCGCTTTTCTGATAATCGGCCGTAATCTGTCGGGTTTCATCAGGGAGTAACATGGCAATCAGCAGGCTGCCGATATCATGTAATAGTCCTGCAGTAAATAAACGTTCACTATGCAGGATACTGCAGTACTTTGCCAGATGCTTACCGACAATGCCGCAGTAGACTGAATGTTGCCAGAAACCGTTGATATTTATGTGTTCATCCGAAATTCCAGTGAACATTTTGGCTGTCGACGCTGCGTAGGCCAGGTTTTTTAACTCCCGCATTCCAACCAGGCTGATTGCCCGGGGGAGAGTATCAATCTGGGCATTTATGCCATAGTACGCGCTATTCACAAGCTGGAGAAGACGTGCAGTCAGGGCTGAATCTGTAGCGATCACTTGTCCAACCTGTTCAGCTGTTGCCGTCGGTGATTCACTGATTTCCTGAAGTCGTAAACAGACTTCTGGTAGGGAGACCAGCTTGATATTTTTTGAGATCAGGTTTTCTGGTGTCACGGATCAATACTTGCCTTAAGGATATATATTGTTGGCGGCATTTTGTCTGGAACATTTAATGATAGAATAAATGCTCAGATTGATTGATAAACAGGAGAAAAGGGTGGATACAGGTGAAGAAGGCAGTTGCGGTGGCGATGAATTATTTGCCCTGCAGGTTCTTGGCGATATGATGGAGCCGGAATTTGAACATGGTAGTGTGATTGTGATTGATCCTGGCGGTCTGGTTCAGAATGGAAGCTTTGTGATTGCGAATCATGAAGATGAATATTATTTTCGTCAACTAGTGTTTGATGGTGAGCGTCTGCTGTTGAAATGTCTGAACAGTACTTATAAGGAAGTTGTTGAACTACATGATAAATCTGAAGTTGAAGGCGTAATTGTACAGAAAGCAGGTAAACGCCGTAAGGATCACAAACACTATGTTAAATAGCGTGCTTGTTCGTGGGTTATTTGGGTGTTAGCTGTTCAGGCCTTAATGCGGGTGTGAAATAATTTTCGGTCGTTTCTTCAGCAACGATTTTGCCATTTATGCCAACCAAATCCATTTCATAATCTGCCCAGCCTCGCAAACCTGTATTTAATGAGGCAACGTTAGTATATCCAAGCTGTTGCATGCTCAGTGTAGCAAGCGCACTCCTTTTACCCGATCGACAAACAATAACAACTTCCCGGTCGCGAGCCTGAACGAGATCAGGGACAGTATCTTCATAATTATATTCACAGGCAGACTCAAGAACGCCTCTAGGGACATTCAGTGAATCCTCGATGTGCATTGCGGCATATTCTTCTGGTTCCCTGACATCGACTAACAGTATGTGTGGGTTTGCTTTGAGAGCTTCCTCAAGATCCCACGGAAATAGCTCGGTAATTTGCTGTTGAGCAGATTTTACCAGGTCTTCAAATTTCATGTTTATCCTTAGAAATGGGGCCTAGAAATGTGAGTCTCTATTTTTCCGGTGCCCCTGTTCAACGGCAATGACAGCGGCTTCTACGCGTGAATGAACACCCAGTTTACGCAGAATCGATTTGACATGCAGCTTGACAGTGCCATCAGAGATCCCAAGATTGCGAGCAATAACCTTGTTACTCTGGCCTTCAGCAAGCAGACTGAGTATTTCATTTTCTCGGGGTGTGAGGTCATCAAACGGTGATTGTTCTTCAACAATAGTACCATCACTTTGAACCACTTTTGCGAGTACCTGAGCAAGATCAGGAGCGACAACGGTTTTGCCTTTAACAATGTCTCTGAGTGCGAGTACCAGTTGATCAGGCTCCATGTCTTTTAGCAGATAGCCCTGAGCGCCACTGCGTAATGACTCAACCAGATCGCGTTCTTCAGTGCTGGTTGTCAGCATGACGATTGGGTTGCTAAAGCCCTCGCTTCGTAATGCCTTGAGAACAGCTATGCCATTACTGTCAGGCATGCGCATATCGAGTAAAATAATGTCAGGGGATAATTCCTTTGCCTTGATCAGGCCTTCTTTTCCGCTGCTCACAGAAGAAACAATCTTGATGCCTCTATGTGCAAGCAGTCCTTCCAGGCCAACCCGGAACAGTGTGTGGTCATCAATTAACAGAACCTGTAAGCTCATTTTTCTGGTGTCACCCTTGTTGGTAATGCTACATCAACATTAGTTGTTATATGGTTGTCATCTGTTTTTTGTTTCTGAAAACTTAAAATGATACGTGTACCTTCACCGGGTTCACTTTCAATACGTAGCTGCCCTCCAAGACGGGTAGCTCGTTCATCCAGGATTTTAAGGCCAATATGTTCACCTGGTCCACCGGGTTCGAATTCCTGGATACCAATGCCATCATCTTCAATAAGCACCAGAAATTCATCATCGGGTAGTGATCGCATGATAACGCGAACAGTATTGGCTTTACTGTGTTTGCGAATATTAGCTAGCGCTTCCTGAACAATGCGCAAGATTTGCATTTCAGTTTCTGCCGATAACGAGGTACAGTCCCACTCCATTTGCAGGAAGGCATTCATCTGCGAATCTCGCCGGAAACGTTCAACGGCTTGCTGAATGGCAGGAATAAGCCCGCGTTTGTTCATCGGTGCGCGGAAATGGGCAATCAGTTCCCGAAGTTCTGTATAGGCTTCGTCGATGCTGTTTTCAATTCTTTCCAGCTCTTCCCAGAGAACCGATTCTTTACCACTGTGCAGGGTTTCATCCAGTACACGTACCTGAAAGCGTAAACTGGCCAGGCTTTGTGCAAGCGAGTCATGCAGTTCATTGGCCATATGCGTCCGTTCTTCCATTATAGACAGCAGGTTGGTTTCTTCATCCAGACGTGATTTTTCAATTGCCATCCCAAGATGGTGTCCGATACTGGTCAGCAACGATTTCATGTCTTCCTTGTTAACCAGGTCCTGTTGTTCAGTAAACAGGTTGTAGATACCCAGTGTTTTGCCACGATAGCGTAGGGGAACTGCAATCATTTCAACGTTATCGCTTTCAAAAAACGGGCGGCCGGTGAATCGGGCGCAATCTGATAGGTCAGCTAGTGTATGTACATCACCATCCTGAGCGGCCTGACCACAGAGGCAACGATCAACTGCGACCAGTTTTTCCTGGTTAACAATGTCTTCATCAATGCCGCTGCTTGCAATGAGTTGCATTGTATCGTCGTTGGAAAGAATTCGCACCATACCTGCCTTTGCATTGACGACAGTTTTGAGCGTATGCAGGAAACGTGTCAACAGGTCTTCCAGGTCACGTGCGCCATTGATGCTGGCAGCAACATCATAAAGCGTTTCGAGAGATCGGGTTTTCTGTTGAATGCGCATGGTCTGTTTTCCGACCTGCGATTGCATGTCAAATGAAAGGGATTCCAGTTGAGATCCAATGGCATTGAGATTCTTATAAAGCTTATTGATTTCCTGTCGGTCTGATGATGGAAGCTTTTCGAAAAAATTGCTATTTTGCATCCGGATAGACCAGTCTTTGAGTAATCTAAGAGGCCCGAGTAGATTGCGTGTGGCATGGAAATAAACAATCCCAATAATTACCAGGGTTAAAATTGATAGCAGAACACTAATCAGTGGCAGGCCTGGCACACCCGCTGATATTATAAAGCTAGCAATATTGAGAACAATCGATAGCACTAACAGGATAATAGCAACAACAATCAAGCTGCTAAACTGGGTCAGACATGGCCAGCGATCAGAAGACTTCCGTGTGACAGGCGTATCATGCTCAGAATTCTGATTAGTGACGGATGATTGGCCAGAAGTACTCATGTATATAACCGTTATTAGTCTGCTTTCCCGGATTGTTGTGCCGGATCATTTGGATTGATAAAGATAATTTCTTTTTTACCTTCATCCAGTTCAACGTAATCAATCACAGTACCGGTTAACAGATCCATGCTTGAGGGTGCTACAATAATATCAATATTCTCTGAGTTGAATGTCTGATCGCCATCTCTTGGTGTATCGTCAAAGCCCAATGCGTAATGAAAATCACCCGTTTGGGTTTTCATTACAGCAACCCGTAAAGGCATCCCAGCGGTATTGCCCTGTTTGGCAGATTCAATGATATGCATGGCAGCGGTTGGAGTAACAGTAATCATATAAATGTCTCTGTATTAATCAGTCGTTATTTTACCAGATTTTATGAATGAGGCGTACGAGATCGGATGAAATTGATAAAATGGCTGGTCCATGGATTTGAAACCGTGTGGCGTTGATGGGAATAGCAGGCCAGTAGGTTTTTATAGATAAATCCGTCATGCTTACCATCAATACCCGTGCCTCTAAGGACATTAAAACCAAAAGACGTACTATCTGGCAGGTTTTCCAGGCGTGAATAATGAAACTCATGGGCTGACAGTAGAGAGGTTGCCCGAGCATGTTCCCATAGGTGGCATGGTCGGGATTTTAATTGCACATAACCGCGTCCCTGAGGTTTCTTACAAACAACAGTATCAGCTGGAATAATGCCCACCATGGGATAGGTTTGTTCCTTCCAGGACAGGTTATTTGTTAGATACATGAGTCCACCACATTCGGCGTACACAGGCAGGCCAGCTTCAATGGCATTTGCCAGTGATAGCCTGAAGGTACTGTTGGCTGATAATGCCTGCATATGGGTTTCAGGAAAGCCACCGCCAATAAAAAGACCATCAAGATCTGGCAGTTGTGTATCTACGAAGGCATCTATAAAAATGAGTTTACAGCCCTGTTTTTCCAGAGCCAGCAAGTCATCAGGGTAGTAAAACCCGAATGCAGCATCGCGAATGATGCCCAATCGGACTATTTTTTCTTTGTTGTCATCGATCAGGTAGCTATCGCTTTGTTGAAAGCTGGAAGTCAGGTCAATTGTATTTGTGGAAAGAGAGAGAAACAAATCAAGGTCAACGTGAGATTCGATTGCAGACTGGATTGCTCTGATATATTGATTGGCATTTTCTTCTTCATTGCTAGGTATTAGACCAAGATGCCGCTCCGTGATTTCAAGATCCGGATTATTCGGAACTGCGCCAATAACGGGAATATCTGTGTAGTGATCAATCACTGCACGTAGTTTTGATTCATGTCTGGCACCACCAACCCTGTTAAGGATGACCCCGGCTATATTGATTTCAGTATCAAATGCCTGATAGCCAAGTAGCAGTGGTGCGATACCACGAGTAACTCCACGGGTGTCTAAAACCAGTACGACTGGGGTGTTGAGTAGGCGTGCAATGGCAGCATTACTATTACTGCCATCCAGGTCAATACCATCATATAGACCCTTATTGCCCTCGATCAATGCCAAATCACTGTCAGTACTATATTCGATGACTGTGCCGGTTATTTCGTCGGCACTCATGGTATTGAAATCAAGATTATGACAGTCACACCCCGCAGCACGGGCCAACCACATTGGATCAATGTAGTCCGGACCTTTTTTGAAGGGTTGAATAGTCAGGTTTCTTGCTCGCAGTGCAGCACAAAGACCAAGCGTGACAGTCGTTTTACCTGATGATTTATGCGCGGCAGAAACAAAAATCCTGTTCATTGAAGATTTCGTTCTGAGAACGAGTGCTACCAGAGCGGTAGCACTTACACAATACTCTTGCTTTTTGAAATACTTTTATTTCGCATGTGGGTCAATGGCGCTATCTGCAAGGGTTTCAGGCAAAAAACGCAGGACACGTACACAAATAGTCACGAGTAGAAGTGTGACTGCAATGCCAGCTATTCCTAATGCAATTTCCCAGATAGTCGGGCTGTATGAATTAATAACACCGTCAGAGAAACTACTGCTAACTTCATACCCAGGAAACATGGTAAGAGGGAAAGCCTGACCACCGATTAATAAAACATAAAGGTGTGCAAATCCACCCATGATGATAAGCACGCAGGCGGCACTAATAGCGCCTCTGGATTTGCTGATAGTCGGGTGGTAAAGCAAAATCAGAGGTAGCAGGCAGCCAAGACCAATGTTAAAAACCCAGAACAAAGTGGTATAAATACCGCCATCCATCAGAATAAAACGTTCGACCGCATGATGTTCTGTCGCATACAGGTTTGCAATATGATAAACCGCGATTATATAGATAACAGCAGCAACAAAGACACCTAACAGGTTTTTGAGACGGGTGACGATAGCATCACCCAATGGACGATTTGTCCAGCTATAGGATGCAAAAAGAACCAGTATGAAGAAAGCCAGGCCGTATGCAAATGACATAATGACAAACATAGGGGCAAGAATTGCAGCATCGTATGCCTGGCGAGCAACCAGGAAGCCAAAAATGGAACCAGTACCTGTTGTCAATATGAGGCGCCAGACAAATGCGACTATACCGGCAGACCGATAATATTTTTCCATCTTGCGTTCCATCATGAACCAGAGATAAACGATGGTGATGGCGAGAAAACCATTGTAGAGAATGATATTCCAGGCGAATATGGATTTAAAATTATAGTAGGTCATGGCTACAATGAGGCGATCAGGGTGTCCCAGATCAAGTACCAGAACCATTAAACCACCGATTAATAATGCAATTGCCAGTAAGCCGGACAACCGTCCCAGAGGTTTATATAAGGGTTTACCAAACACTGTGCCGATAGATGCAACATTCAATGCGCCTGAAGCAGCGACAATCAGGAAGATGGCAAACACATGTGGCATGCCCCAGACAATCTGGTTGTTCATCCCAGTCACGTGATGTCCGTGATGTTCCATGTAGTAAGTAGCACCAAGGCCTATGGCAATCAATATGCCTAATACGCCAAGTAATAGCCAGAAGCCGGCACTATTTCCTTCTGTTTCCAGATAATTCAGTTCTAGTTTCATTGTTCTCACAACCGTATAATTGGATTACAGACCGCGATAGCGGACACCTGTATTCAGACCGAGATCGGCGCGTATTTCTTTGCCACCAAATTCCTTAAGCTGACGCGAGATTATGCTGTTCTCGTCATTCAGATCGCCAAATGTCATTGCCTCGTGATTTTCTGCGGTACAGGCTTCGACACAGGCAGGTGTTCCACCTTCGTCGACACGGTGCACACATAGAGTGCAACTTTCAACCGTACCTTTACCACGAGGTGCCCAGGGCTTCTGGTCTTTCAGATCTTCATGGATGAAGCTCCTGGCTTTATAAGGGCATGCCATCATGCAGTATCGACAGCCAATGCAGATATGCTTGTCAACCAGCACTATGCCATCATCGCGTCGAAAAGAGGCTCCTGTTGGACAAACATCAACGCAGGGTGCTGTTTCACAATGCTGGCACATAACGGGCAGGGAGGTTACATGACCCGTTGTTTTTTCTTTCAGGCTGACTTTCCGAATCCATTGTGATTTTTGCAGTTCATTCGAATGTTCTTCAGAAGTGTTTGCCTGTCCCCAGCCATTTTCATCTTCGCAGGCAGAAACACAGTCGTTGCAACCATCTGCACAGCGTTGAGTATCAATAAGGATACCCCAGCGATTGTCACTGGAAACAGCCTGATCAGCTGGTTTGGCGGCAGCCGGTGCTGTTAGAAAAACACCAGGGGCAATAGTGGCTGCAGCGGTGGCAGTGCCCGCCGAACCAAGAAAGCTTCGGCGACCCTGGTCTAGATCCTTGTTAATTTCAGCCATTACAGTTTACCTTTTGTTGAAAGTAACTTTAGCGTTTGTGAGCTAAGGTTTTTTTCAGTACGGAGAGTGTCGTGATGCTTTAGCTGTGACCGCTGGTTATGCTGTTTTGAAGGTCGAACAGGCACATCGGCGTGACACTGAAAGCAATCAATTTTTACAGCAGCATAATTGTGACATGATGCACAAAAATGCTTAGGACTTTCAACCCTGAGATATTCGCCATCATCGCCCTTAATGGCATGGCAATTAATGCATTCCTCAAAGGAATGTTCTCTGGTTCGAACGCCATTGTGCACAGTTTTATCACGCTGGTGAAGGATCAGTTCCATGTGGTTCCGACGCATTTCATCTTCAGGTAAAACACATTCCTGATCAGCACTGAAGTGTTGATCAGGTTCAATAATTGTAGGATAGGGTACCTCACCAGCATGAGCCAGCATCGGTAGTCCTGTTACCATTGCAGCAAGAAATAGAGCAGCCTTGCTAATTAATGAACGTTGGCTCATGCGGATCTCCGTCGTTTATTCGCCCAGGGCCATATCAATGTAACCCGTCGGACAGACATCTGCACAGATATGACAACCAATACATTTGTCATAATCTGTATCCACATAGCGTCCTGTGGCCGTTTTGTCCTTTTTGACCTTGAATACAGCATCCTGAGGGCAGAAGATTATACAGTTATCACATTCGAAGCACAGACCACAACTCATACAGCGTTTGGCTTCTTCGATCGCTTCTTCTTCAGGAAGACCGACAATACGTTCTTCAAAATGATCAAGCACTTCATCCGCTGATGGCACGACTTCTTTACGTTTATGCCGTTCCGTGTATTCGAAATGTCCGAGGAATAATTCATCAGAAGCAATCACTTCGTGCTTGGAACGGTCTTCGTAGTTATGCACCGCAAAATCAGCATCGTTAGTACCACGAGTTTCGCCCTGAGTATAACTGCTGGGTGTTAAACCCTGTTCGTTCAATTTATGCAGCAAGGAGAAATGATGCTTATCAACTTTAGGCCGTTTAGCCTGATCTTCCTTGTTCAAATAGTGTTCGATAGATTCAGCAGCAATAGAAGCCTGGCCAATTGCTGTTGTCAGCAGGTGAGGGCGCACAATATCACCTGCCACAAAATGGCCGGGTTTGTTGGGTACCTGATAGTATTTGTCAGCATCAATCAGACCACGACCATTATCGAACTCTTCAATGCCATCCATATCACCACTTTGTCCGATTGCAGAAACAATCAAATCGGCTTCAAGGATCTGCTCAGTGCCCTTGATTGGCGTGGGTTTGTTATCGATAAATTCACATTTAGCGATCTTAAGCCCCGTTGCGCGGCCATCCTCATCAATAACCACTTCAACTGGCATAACAGCATCAAGGATGGTGACACCTTCTTCCAGCGCATCCATCACTTCGTGTTCTGCAGCCGTCATATTTTCTTTCGGGAACAGGGATGTTAGCGTGACCTCAGCACCTTCACGCTGGGCAATATCAATAGTGTCGTGGGTTGTGTAACCCAGAACCACGGCTTCTGCATGATCCTTACTATCTTTTGGATTAAAATTCTTGATCTTACCAAGACGACGTGCAACAGATACAACGTCAATGGATGTATCACCACCACCCACACAGACAACCTTTGAACCGGTAACACTCATCTTGCCCTGGTTAAAGGCTTCCAGAAAAGCAACACCAGAAACACAGTTTGGCGCATCATGACCCGGTACGGGTAAACCACGACCTGACTTACAGCCAATGGCCCATAACAAAGCGTCATAATCTTTTTCTAGTTGTTCAACACTGATATCTTTGCCGATACGGGTATTGAGTTTGATTTCAATATCACCCAAATCGACGATACGTTGAATTTCATGATCCAGAACTTCGCGTGGAGTACGATAACCTGGAATACCATACTTGAACATACCGCCCAGTTCTTCGTGATCATCAAAAACGGTGGAAGCAATACCCCGACGACGCAGTTGATAGGCGGCAGCAAGACCCGCAGGCCCACCGCCAATAATGGCAACTTTTTTACCGGTTAAAGCTGGGCCTTTTGCAAATTTGAAAGCTTCTTTATGGGCGGTATCACCAATGTACTGTTCGACGGAATTAATTCCAACAAAATCTTCTACATCATTTCGGTTACAGCCATCTTCACAGGGGGCAGGGCATACTCGACCCATCATAGAAGGGAAAGGATTCGCATCCGTTGAACGCAGGAAAGCATATTCCTGCATGGATACATCGTTTGGCGGTAATTCGATACCACGGACAATATCCAGCCAGCCACGAATATCTTCGCCTGATGGGCAGCTGCCCTGGCAAGGCGGTGTACGTTGAACATAGGTTGGACATTTATAAGAATGGTCGCCGTCGAAAATACTCTTTGTCAAGCTTTCCCATTTGTCATCGCCGTCTTCATATTTACGGAACGTTAGTTTTTCATCATCACGAGAAGTAGCCATGCCTATCTCCAGTCAAGAGAATCAAAAGATTCTGTGTTACAAATCAAAAAATTAAGTTATTCGCCTGCATCATCAGTAGTAGTAGTGCCAGTCAGAATAATCGCGTTACTGACCAATTGATGCAGACTGACGATTTGATCCATCGTAAAGTCATAATAAGGAAATACCTTGGTAAACTGACTTTTACAGATAGCACAAATCGCAGCCATATGTGTTACACCGTGTTCTTCTACCACGTTAGTGAGAGCCTGCATACGTGGCATGGCACCTTTGACGCGTATTTCAACAAGATCGTCTGTCAGAATACCGCCACCGCCACCACAGCAAAAAGTAGATTCGCCAATAGTATCTCGGTCCATATCGTAGAATTTATTACAAACTGCTTTGATTATGTCGCGTGGAATGGTGAACTGGCCGCCTGGCTTGTCACCCATTCGTGAGCCTCGCGCAACATTGCATGAATCATGATAGGTTAATGTCATGTGATCATTTTCTGATTTATCAAAATTCAGTTTGTTGTTTTGAATTAAATCGTGAGTGTATTCACAGATATGTTGAGGAATAGGGTAGTTCTGATCAAGAAAATCAAAAGGCCCAGCCAGTGTATTCAGAAAACTGTAGGCAACACGCCATGCATGACCGCATTCGCCGAAGACGATGCGTTTAACGCCAAGTTCGAGTGCAGCTTCGCGTATGCGTAAGGATATTTTACGCATGTTGTCATAGCTGCCAATGAACATACCAAAGTTAGCCGCTTCACTTGCTTTCGAACTCAGTGTCCATGAAGCTCCGGCTTCGTGAAAAACCTTGGCATAGCCGATCAGGCCATCAACATGAGGTTCTGCAAAAAAGTCGGCTGATGGAGTAATGAGTAGTATGTCAGCCCCTTTTTCATCCAGAGGGAAACGCACTTTCACACCAAAATCTTCCTCAACTTCCTCTTCAAGCCCTTCTAGCGTATCAGCCAGTGCGGGCTCAGGCAGACCAAGATTGTTGCCAATGATATAGACCTTGCCAATAATCTCATTACAGTATTTCTGTCCGATACCAATATGGTCCATGATTTCTCTGGCAGCCATAGAGATTTCGGCCGTGTCTATACCGTAGGGGCAGAAAACAGAACATCGTCTGCACTGTGAGCATTGATGAAAATAGCTGTACCATTCATCAAGTACATCTTCAGTGAGATCTACTGCACCGACAAGCTTGGGGAAAAACTTACCTGCAAAGGTAAAGTAGCGTCGATAAACCTTGCGGAGAAGATCCTGGCGGGCTACTGGCATGTTATTGGCGTCAGTAGACCCAAGATAATAATGACACTTATCGGTGCAGGCTCCGCAATGAACGCAGGCATCAAGATAAACCTGCAATGCACGGTAACGACCTAACAAATCGCCCATCTTTTCAATGGCTTTTTCTTTCCAGTTTTCTGGTAACTCTTCAGGAAAACCAAGAGGCGGCTGAAATTTTCCAGCTGATTTGAAGGGAGCACTGTGTGCCATAACACCCGTTTTCAACTTGGGTATTGACGGGTATTTTTCCAGTTTTGGTACGTCGAAATCTGCCACGTTAATTCCTCTTCGGTCTAGCGGTCGTTAGCTTCGAGTTTGCGAGCCCAGGGAGCAATATGCCTCTGTTCGCGTGGATTATCGACCTGATTACGAGTCGGGCTAAAAAAGAGGCCTGGTGCATGCATAAGCTTGCTGATAGGAAAAATTATCATCAAGGTTGCTACCAGTCCAAGGTGAATAAGCAAGTTCTTATCCGTGGGTAATTCCTGTGGTGAGAATACTAATAGACCAAGGAAGAAGGCTTTTAGCTGGATAATGTCAGTATGAGACACATAAGTCATGCTTAGACCGCTAATAACTATGCCTAAAAGCAGCGCCAACATTAAATGATCTGAAAGGGTCGATATATAACGAACCCGATCCACAAAAAAGCGCCGTGCCCATAGACCCACAAGGCCAGCAAACATGGCAAAGGCAGCATATTTCCCAAAGGGTTGAATCAGAACCACCCAGAACCAGATAGGTTCCTGGAAATAGCGTAAATGCCGTAACAGAACCAGCAACATGCCAAAATGAAACAGATAGCCAAAAATCCAGATCCATTTATTGGATTTGAACAGACTTTCAAAAAAGGCAACTTCTCTGAAAAGTCGAAAAACAACCCCGGTTTGCGTGGTTGGCGCCGGTGTCGTAGGAATTTTTAATGGTGCGGGTGTTCTGTAATATTTGGTAACCTTCATCAGTACACCAAGAACCAGAAATAATGTCGCAGCATAGAACAATACGACGTAAACGGTCGTAAGAGTTGTCATGCGCACTCCTCCGCAAAATATATGTATTAAGAAAAGGGGTAGAGTTACCTACCCCTAGAATTACAACGGTTATACACAACCTGTTGGTTTTGGCAGGCCGGCATATTTACAAGCTTGTTTACCTGGGCCGTATGGGAACAGCTCATACAGGTATTTACTGTTACCTTTATCCTTACCCAGTTTTTTGCCAATAGCTTTGGTTAAAACCCGGACAGCAGGAGCAATCTGATATTCTTCGTAATATTCGCGCAGGAAGTTAATCACTTCCCAGTGATTATCAGTCAGATCATTGCCTTCTTCTTTAGCCATAATGGTTGCAACTTCAGGCTCCCAATCGTTCAGATCTGCGAGATAACCTTCTTCATCTACTTCAAGTGTTTTACCGTTTACTTCGATACCCATGAGATAACTCCTAAGTTTGTTTATCAAAAATGTGACGCGTTATAACCAGGACTGTGCCTTGTCATTAGCCTCTACGAGATCGACAAAACCGGCATAATCAACGATTGTCACACCATCGACCAGTTTATCCTCAGAGACACCACGTGCTGCCAGGTCGGGCCCAAGTATTGTAACCTTGTGTCCGGATAAAATCGCAGCAGCCTTACCGGCCTTGATGGCACCAACAACCGCATCTTCTATCAGAAGCAGCGTATCGTCGTCTTTCATCATGCTAACAGCAGTTGCCAGGCTATTACGATCATAAGGGGTTTTGTTTACTATATGCAGAATTGACACTTCGTAATATCTCCCCGTTAAAAGTTAAAGAAAACGTCCTGATCAGCGAATATATTCGCCATTTCAGCACGTGTAACAAGATGAATAGAGTCTTTTTCAGCCCAGTCTTCATCTTCGTCTTCCCAGACGAGATGCTGAAGATCATCCAGTGAGAGACCTCTCTCTTCAAGAGAGTCCTTATCAACATAGATTTTAGTGACTTCAAAATCACCCAGGGCAGCATACGTCGGTGAAAAGTTTTTCATACCAATACCGGTAGTATCCTGACCTTTGACGAGCTGGTAGACACCATCATCCATAAAGGCGACGCTGACATCTTGCTCAAATGCAGCACCGATAAGTACAACTTCAAGTGCTTCCCAGGCATAAATAGTCCCGTAAGGCGCTTTGCGATTCACATACATGAATTTTTTTGTATTTGACATTGAATCCTCTCAATTAATCGCCGAACACAACGAGACGGTCGCTCTGGATGCCGCCTTCAACAAGCTGTCCAAGTCCGGAAATACGAAAGCCAGGCGCTATGTTTGTGGCATCTTTTTTGTTACGTTCCGCTTCACCATCATCAACAATGCCACGACGCTGGGCAGCAGCAACACAGATAACAAGATCCAGATTATGCTGCTCTGCCAGTTCACTCCAGCGATTAACAACGTGCCTGTCATCTTGTGGAGGTGTGGTCAAACGCGTGCCATTGTTAACGCCATCATGATAGAAAAACACACGAAAAATCTCATGGCCTTTATCGATGGCTGCTTTAGTAAAGTTGTAGGCCGTATCAGCAGCTTCATGCTGATACGGTCCTTCATTTACCTGAATAGTTAGTTTCATTCAGGATCTCCTAGAAGCGAATATGCGTTGAAGCATTCAGACTTGCGCGTGAACCAGTCCAGTTATCGATATGATACTTGGTGAATGGTAAGCCTGTTTTTTCGAAGAAACGAGGCCAGCCAATCCGCTCAACCCACTCATTCATGCGTTCCCAATCTTTGGCATCTTCTTTATATGCATTCAGAATACGCTTAACGATGGCTGTAGCTTCAGGCCAACGTGGTGGATTGTTTGGAATACCTGATGCAACCAGTTTCTGGAAGGTAGGCTTGCCACGTGCATTGGAGTGATTGCCGCCGACCCATACTGCCAGTTTACTGTGCTCAGCATCATTGATTTGCATTGGAGGACACGGAGGGAAACATGCACCACAGCATATGCACTTTTTCTCATCAACTTCGAGTGAAGGCTTACCGTTCACAAGAGCAGGACGAATAGCCGCTACCGGGCAACGAGCCACAACAGATGGACGCTCACAAACATTTGCAACCAGGTTGTGATCGATTTTTGGTGGCTTGGTATGCTGTACGTTAATAGCAATATCACCCTGACCACCACAGTTAATCTGGCAGCAGGAAGTTGTGATATGAACGCGGTTAGGCATTTCCCAACTGGTGAATTCACCAATTAGCTCGTCCATCATGGATTTAACAACACCGGATGCATCTGTACCAGGGATGTCGCAATGTAACCAGCCCTGAGTATGAGACAGTGATGTTACAGAGTTACGCGTACCACCAACAATGAATCCATCGTCTGTGAGTGCTTTGACTAAGGGTTGAACTTTCGCTTCTTCATCAACGATATATTCGATGTTGGAGCGGATTGTAAAGCGAATGTAGCCATCAGCAAATTTGTCACCAATATCACAAAGCTTACGTAAGGTAAAAACATCAAGAATACGCTGTGTGCCCGCTTTGATGGTATAAACTTCATCACCACTGAAAGCTACATGACGTAACACACCTGGTTGTGGATCATCATGATATTTCCACTGACCAAAATTCTTTCGCATCGTTGGATGCATGTACTGAAAACCGTCAGGGCAGCCTGATTCAATCGGTTCCCTCATATCTGTTAAGGCCATTGAATATCTCCTAAATTTAGATAAATGATCTTTATCTGACAGGATATCCTGTCAGATAAAGTCCAATAAAGTTTATGCTTCAGCCTGACGCTTGAACCATTTCTCGGCTTCTTCATCCCAGCCATCCATACGGACATAGGATGATTGACGAGGGCTTGCAACCATGTTGGGATCAACTTCAACACCAACACCTTCGAGGAAGTTTACCAGGCCGATGCGTTCAATCATTTCACCACAACGTTCGTGCTCAAGACCGTTCTCAGCCCAGAAATCAATGATTTCTTCAGCCAGTTCAGTGATGCGCTCAAAGTCTTCTTCCGTGTCCATTTTCCAGAATGGAACAACAACAGTACCCATCAGATCACCGATCTTCAGTGTGCGTTTGCCGCCAATCAGGATTGTGACACCCTTGTCATCACCAGGATGAAGTGCTTTAGGCATGACATTCAGGCAGTGCATGCAACGAACACAGTTACTATTATCAACTTCAATTGTGTCGTCATCATTCAGAGACAGTGCCTGGGTAGGGCAGCGCGTAATGACGTTATCAATAATATATTGACGGCCTTTTTTGGCAACGTAACCCTTGAATTCTTCCTGGTCGACTTTCATATCGTCGCGCCATGTGCCAATCACTGCAAAGTCAGAACGCTCAATGGAGTTCTGGCAGTCATTCGGACAGCCGGATACCTTGAATTTGAACTTGTAAGGCAAAGCAGGGCGATGAACGTCATCAGTAAAGTTGTTTACTAGAGTACGATGAATGGCGTGCTCATTTGTGCAGGACATTTCGCAGCGGGCGGCGCCAACACATGACATTGCGGTACGTACGCAGGGGCCTGCACCACCGAGATCCCAGCCGAATTCATTGATTTCATCAAAGAAATGCTGAGTGTTTTCACTGGTGGTACCAATAAACATGATGTTACCGGTTTGACCATGAAAGGTCTGCAGCCCTGAGCCCCATTTTTCCCAGCTATCGCCAAGCTGACGCAACATGTCAGTGGTGTAGTAGTTGGCAGGTGTAGGCTGAACACGCAATGTGTGGAATTCTCTTGATTCTGGGAAGGCGTCACCGACTTCAGAGAAACGTGGAATAATGCCGCCACCGTATCCATATACAGAGATGGTGCCGCCTTTCCAGTAACCTTTACGTGTTTCGTAGGAGTGTTCAAGCTGACCTAGCAGCGAGTTAGTGACTTTCCGGATTCTTTCATCAGGGTGATCATCACGTAATTTTTTGATACCGGTTATGAAGCTGGGCCATGGGCCGTTTTCCAGCTCATCCAGCATCGGAGTATCATGATGCTTATTAGCCATGGATTTCTCCTTACTTTAAGTTATTTCAAGGTTAATTAAGGCGGTGAAAACTGGTTTATAATCCGGTTCCGCCGCCAACCAGATCCAACGTTAGAACAGGAATCACTCTCTAGAATCATAGCACCAGTGCAACACCCTTCCAATTCAGCGTAGCAGTTTAGGGGTTTGTGCCGAGATTTAGAATATACCCTTGGGGTGTGTCGCTAAAAATATACTATCCCCTTATGGATATAGCGCTGTACACATTCAAAACGTGTACGTATCTAACGGCGGTTATTATATGATATAAAGTGTAATCGGATTCCCTGTGAATTAATAAGCTTAATTCCTGGCCACTAAACCAGAAGTCAGACGACTTTCTGGTTTAGTGGCATGTTTAAATAAAGCATATAAAACAAATAGATATTAGCTAAATTTAATAAATTAAATGAATATGAATTTAACAAATATATCTTCGCCTTTTAGCTTATTTTGTGATTCAGAATACGCACGCTGGCGGACATCGAAGCTTAAAAATTATCCGGATAGGGTGCAAAAACTGCAGATAGAGGTGGGCTCGGGTGGTTTGTCTGCCGAGAATTTATTAATAATCAGTGATCGACTTGTAAAAACCAATATTCTTTTTTATCGATTAACAGAATCGGTGTCTGATATAAATAGCTGGGTTTTGGGATTGGCGAATCAATTGAATCTGCACAGTATTGATGGAAATCTATGTGCCGGCAATGATGCGATTAGCGAAATCAGTACTGGCGGGAGTGGGGCGGCCACGGAATATATCCCCTACACCAATAAGCCGTTGAGCTGGCACACAGATGGCTATTACAACATGCCATCTGAGCAGGTTCGCGCCATTCTTATGCATTGTGTTCGGCCGGCAGAAAAAGGTGGTGAGAATGCTTTCCTGGACCATGAGTTGGCTTACATTCTTCTCAGAGATGAGAGTCCCAGGTTTATTCAGGCGCTGATGGAGTCAGATGTGTTTCGAATACCTGCAAATGTTCAAAATGGAGTTGTCATCAGGCCGGAGTATTCTGGTCCGGTATTCTCTGTGAATGATGATGGTTCTCTGCATATGCGGTTTTCCGCAAGGGCGAAGAATATTGTTTGGAAAGATGATCTAACCACAAGAAATGCCGTGGATTTTTTGTTGAACTTACTCGCTGGAAAATCCCCTTATATTCTGCGTTACAGGTTAAATGCGAATGAGGGTATCATCAGTAATAATATCCTGCATAATCGCACCGCCTTTCAAGAGGTGGAGGCTAGGGAACAGCGGCGACTGTTGTTGCGGGCAAGATTCCATGACCGCATCAGTATTAATCAATAGGAGTATCTGTGCTTTATTTAAGTGAAATTTTATTGCAAAACCATGAGTTGGAAAGTTTTGAAGCGCTGGTTGCAAAGGTTGAGGACAAGGCGCGTTCGGGTGAGCTTTTCTTCAATATGGATGTGCGGCCACCGTTTACAGATACCCCTGAAGGTTGGGAAGATAAGCTGGAAGCGGCATTTGCTGTTGCCAACAGGAGTGGTTAGGCAATGTTTTGGGATGATGAAAAAAAGACTACGGCCTTTCAGGTGTCTGATGATGTTGTAGATGTAATGTACAGCATTACATGCAAGTCGTTACCTCTTGATCATGCTAAAGAATTTACAGATTCTATTATGCGTTCACTGAACTGGATTGCGGATGAAGAGCTGGCAGGCATCCATTTGGTGCATGGTGCTGAATCCGGTAATGGCTGGGTGCGGCCAGAGAATCCGGAGACGCAGCTCCTGCATCTCTCCCGACGCGCAAAAATGATGTTGCGGGTGCCTAAATCAAGAATTGAGGACGCAAAGAAGCTGACCGGACAGGTGCTGGATATTGATGGATATTCCATGGAGGTTGGCAATGCCAGTGTGAAATTGTTCAGTAGTTTGTCAACTCAGTTTTCTCGTTATATTGTTATTCCTGCCGATATTGATATACAAGATGAAACAGCTTTTATGGAATATGCTGCACGGGAAATACAGACGCTGGGCATTTCTGTGAAAAAAATGCTTTGTGGTAAAAGACACTTCTTTCTTATGGCTGATAGCAGGAAGCTACACACACGCAGCTTGATGCTGGCTGAGCTGGAGCATGAGGAGGCTGTTTTGTTGCAGCAGAAAGGGGTCGGTGGGCATAAAACTAGAGGTTGTGGTTTATTTATACCGCACAAAGGCATAGAAGCTGTTCGTAAAGTAGATAGTGGGCAATAAGACGATTGCTTATATCCCAAGAGATATAAATAAATTATGTGCTTTTTGCGCGATAATTAGCAAGTTTAGTTAAATCTTAATGATGGAGAAGCAGAATGGCAATTGAAGTTGATGGCAAAACCATCGAAACAACAGATAATGGTTATCTTGTAAATATTGAAGACTGGTCAAAAGAAGTTGCACAAGTGATGGCAGATGCCGATGAAGTCGTAATGTCTGAGAAACACTGGGATATTGTAGAATTTCTGCGTAATGAGCATTTTGATAATGGTGGCAACGAACCAAATGAACGTACCATTACGAAAGAAATGGGTAAAAAATGGGGTACTAAAACCAACAGTAAGGAAATGTACGGTTACTTCCCTGGAATGCCAAGTAAGCAGGGCCGCAAGATTGCTGGTCTGCCACAAAGTACACGTAAGGGTGGTTATTAATTATTATCCTGTCCATATGGGGTATGGTGGTTCAATTGGGAACAGACTATATTCTATGCACTAAGATTTCGATAGTGCCTTAATTTACGCCTCTGGAGGCGAATATGAGTGACAAGCAAGCTACGATCAAAAAAATGATTGAAATGCAAAAGAAATTTATGAAATACGAGCACGAAAATGGTGTTGATCCAGTTGATTACTGGATGGCTAAAGAGGGACATCCTCTGCATAATTACCGCACAGAGTATCAGGAGCTGGCTAGTTCAGTTCTGGAAATGGCGCATAAGGATAAGGGTTCACACGCCTAGTCTCCGATATCGGTATTAGAAAGCGGGTTTTTACCCGCTTTTTTTGTGCCTAATTATATTTCAGCCCACATCCTCACCAGATTGACATAACTCTGGTCGACCTGAGCGGTCTCAACACTGTCCGGGCTGCTTTTAAGCAGACTTTCCCTGGCCTGATACAGCGTATATAACAGCTCACGCTTTTCAGGGCTGCGTACCATGCTTTGAATCCACGTGACAGCCACAAGACGCGTACCTGCGCGGACTTTGTTGACGTGGTGTAGACTGGAAGAAGGGTAGACTACGGCTGATCCTGCAGCGAGTTTTACACTTTGCTGGCGAAAGGGTGTATTAATTACCAGTTCCCCACCTTCATATTCCTCTGGTTCGTTGAGAAATACCGTTGTTGAAACATCTGTGCGGTACTGACCGCCAGGAGGCCCCATGACAGGATCATCGACATGGTCGCCATAAGATTTGTCTGCACCATAACGTGCATAAAAAGGGCTGGCGATACGTAAAGGGTGGGTAACCGCCTGAAACAGCGGGTGTTGTACCAGGCTTGACATAACAATGGCATTCAGGCGCTCTAGCAGCGCAGAGTTCTGCTTGAGTTCTTCATTATTTTTGACCTGTTTTGCCATGCTTCCGGCAGACAGGCGTCCATCAACGAATTGTCCGCTTGCGAGCATAGAAACTGCATTCTGGATCTGTGAAGGGGTTAAAACATCAGGGATAATAGTCAGCATTCCAGCAGCATAAAACTTTGGAGAAACTAATGATATTGAAATTTAGCATCGATGACCAATCCTGTGAGATTGATGTACCCGATGAGCTGATGCGTGAAGCTCAGGATTTTTATGCCAGCATGGATGCTGACATGGACAAGGGTTGGCAGATGAGTCGTAGCTGGGTCGAAAAACCTGATCTATATCAGCGTTGCCAGATTGTTTCTGATCGAGTGTTGGGCGCTTTTCACTCGGAAAACAAAAAACTGATGTTAATGATGGCCGGTTATATTCTTAGCAGGGCGCCGGATATCCGCGAAGTCGCTGTCGATACCACAGGCGATATAACCATGACAGAACTGGTTGTTTAATGATGCCCTGCATACATTGTTTCGATACTGTCTTCGAATGTTTTGCAAACGATGTTGCGTTTTATTTTCAATGTGGGTGTCATTAGCCCATTTTCAATACTCCAGGGTTCCCGCTGGCAATTGACCTGACGAATAGCCGCATAACCTGGAAAGTTTGTAAGCCGCTGAGCGATACGAGCAATAATAATATTATTGATGCGGTCACTTTTACAGGCCATGGGGTCGTTACTGTCGACACCGGCTTGTTTCGCAATGACTGGCCATTGTTCTTCATTCAGTACAACCAGTGCGCTGAGAAAAGGCCGCCCCTCACCTATGACCATGGCCTGCTCAAAAAGGGTATCGCCACAAATGGCCATCTCCATATCTGCTGGCGGTACTTTTTCGCCATTGGCGAGCACAATGATTTCTTTCAATCGTCCAGTGATATAAAGATATCCTGCCTCAATTCGCGCCTTGTCGCCAGTATGTAACCAGCCTTCAGCATCAATGATTTCATCGCTTGCTTTTTGATTATTCCAGTAGCCGGACATGGCAGAGGGCGTTTTAACCAGTAATTCATCTTTATCACCAATGCGTGTTTCTATGCCGGGGAGAATGACACCGACACTGGCCGGGTCATTATTTTCCGGCGTGTTGACGCTGATAACCGGGCTGGTTTCGGTAAGTCCGTATCCCTGTAACATGGGCAGGCCAAGACCGATAAATAATCTGGCGACATCAAATGGCAATGGCGCACCTCCAACAACGGTCATTTTCAAATTGCCACCGAGTTTTGCCATCACTTTACTCGCAACAAGTTTGTTCAGAATGGGCCAGAACAACAGAGAAGGGTGCCATGATGCACGCCCTTGCTGGTATTCAAATTTACGCCAGCCAATATTGACGGCACGTGCAAATAACCATCGCGCGATACTCGATTTTTCAGCCAGCCCTTGCTGGATTTTGTTATAAACGCGCTCAAAAATACGCGGCACAGAAATCATCAGGTCAGGTTGAATTTCCAGTAAATCTTCAGCCAGTAACGGAATCGCACGGTTGTAGGCCACTGCAGCACCCGCCATCATGGGCAGATAATATCCAGCGGTGCGTTCGAGAGTGTGAGACAGTGGCAGGAAGGAAAGAAACACTTCATTGTAGTGTATAGGCACCAGATTCAGTGAGGTCCAGGTGTTCCAGAGAATATTATAATGCGAGAGCATAACCCCCTTGGGTCGCCCGGTAGTCCCCGATGTATAGACAATGCTGGCAAGGCTGTCTTTATCAAATAAGACTTCTGGCGGTGGCTGCCCAAGATCCGGCAACCACTCACCGACTGTTTTCAGTTTGGGGTTAGGCTGGCCGGCAGTGTCAATGGGATCAACGCTGATAATCCGGTTGAGAAAATCCAGCTTGTCGAGCACAGGAAAAAGGCAATCCCAGTGTTCCTGGTGGCCAATGAATAGTATTTTTGTACCGGAGTCTGCAATCACATAAGCAATATTTTCTGCACGATCCTGTGTATACAAAGGCACAGTGACAAGGCCGTTTGCCATTGCCGCAATGTCCATAAATACCCACTCAGGGCGATTGTTCATCATAATGGCAATCCGATCGCCAGGCTGCAGCTCTTCATCAGCAAACGCTGCCTGCCAGCGGGCGACCTGTTTACCGGCATCGTCCCAGCTCAGAGTTTGCCACTGGTTTTTGTCGTTATCAAAAAAACGGTAAGCATCCAGGTCAGCTGTGCGCCGCACACGTTCAAAAAAAAGTCCGGCAAGTGTGCCTGCCTGCTCAAGTGAAATGATGTGTGATGTGGAGGCAGTCATGCGGTTGTCTCTGTTCCGAGTCCGGCTAGCTCAGCCCAGCCTTCATCCGGTTTGAAGCGTTCGCCATAGCGACTTTCAAGAGCATGTAAACGTGACACCATGACATCTACTCCTTCCGTTTCGATATAATGAATCGGGCCACCCAGAAAGGGTGCGAATCCCGTACCAAAAACAAGACCACCATCAATCAGTTCTGCATCATCGGCAATGCCTTGACGATGGCAGGCAACCACTTCATTGAGTAATCGCATAATCATTCGATCCGTCAGATCTGCCTCTGCCTGATAGCCTCTGGGGGTTTTGGGGCGGATAATTTTGCCTTTTTTGTAGTGGTAAAAGCCTTGCCCGATTTTTTTACCAAGATGGCCGCTGTTGACCATCTGTTTCAGTTTAGTGGGTATTTGCAGGCCAAGATGATCGCCGAGAATGCGCCCGACATGCAGACAGATATCCAGCCCTACCGTATCTGCCAGTTCAACCGGCCCCATCGGCATACCAAAACTGAGTGCGGCCTTATCAATTTCAACAACGGGTACGCCTTCACCGACCAGTTGAACCGCTTCCAGTAGATAAGGCATAAGTACACGATTAACGAGGAAACCGGGCGAGCTTTTCACGGGTAGCGGGAGTTTACCAATGCGCTGTGTGAAGGCCATAGCATTATCAATCACGGCCTGATGTGTGTCTGCGGTATGGATAATTTCTACCAGTTGCATTTTTGCTACCGGATTGAAGAAATGCAGGCCAACCAGTCGGCCAGGATCTGCCAGCACAGTATTCAGCTCATCCAGCGGAATGCTTGAGGTGTTGGTGGCAAGAATTGCCTGTTTGCGCATGCGCGGTTCCAGCGTTTGGTAGAGTTCGCGTTTGGCATCGCCATCTTCAAAAATTGCTTCAATGACAACGTCAGCACGTTCGACACCGAGGCCAGCATGATCCGGCATCAGGCGATCCAGTACTTCCTGCACAGGACGCGGTCGCTTCAGTCGGCGTGTATACAGTTTATGCGCACGTTTAATCGCCGGTGCAATACGTTCGGGTGACTGATCCTGCAGTGTTACGGTCATGCCTTGCAGGGCACACCAGGCAGCGATGTCACCCCCCATCAAACCAGCGCCGACAACATGCACATGTTGCGGACGGAAGTCTGCGACTTTACCCAATGCTTTCATTTTTTCCTGTAGCTGGAAAATACGAATGAGATTTTGAGCCGTATTTCCAGACAACAGACGTGCCACCGATTCGGCTTCCGCGTGTAACATAGCGCGACTGTCACCGCCGTGTTTTTTCCACAGATCAATCAGTGCATAGGGAGCAGGGTAGTGAGCTTTGCTGGCTTTTTTTGCGACCTGTTTTTCAAAAACCTTTGCCAGAATCGGGCGTGTGGCTGCATGATTGCTCAGTTTTTGGGCGCGTGTTGGACTGTGCTGCGCTGGCAAGGTAAGAATGACCTGACGCGCCGTATTTTCAAACTGCCGGCGTGGAACGCAATAATCCACAAGCCCCATCCGTTTGGCAACAAAAGCAGAAATGCTGCGTCCACTGAGCATCAAATCCATGGCATTCACAGCGCCAAGCAGGGGGATGCTGCGTGCGCTACCACCAAAGCCTGGATGAATACCGAGGCGAACTTCTGGCAGACCCAAACGGGTTTTAGCATCATCCAGCGCAATGCGATAATTACAGGCCAGTGCCAGCTCAAGCCCACCACCCAGACAGAAACCATGGATCAAAGCCACTGTGGGAAATGACAGCGCAGCGAGGCGGTCAAACACTTCCTGCCCACGGCGAATCGCATCCAGTGCTTCATCCTGATTTTTCAGTTGTGTAAATTCATTGACATCGGCACCGGCTATAAAACCGTTCTTTTTATCTGAAAGAATAATCAGACCGCGTGGCCGTTGTTTTTCCAGCTCCAGCAATTGCTGGTAAAATTCGCCCAGGACGCTTGCCGATAATACGTTGGTGCCGGAAGCCTGTTTATCCAGATGTAACCAGGCAATATTGTCTGCATCAATATTGATGTATAGATTGTTTTCTGTTTGAGTTTCCATCAGGCCACTCTCTCCAGTAACATCGCACCGCCCTGACCACCACCAATGCACAGGCTGGCCATGGCGCGTTGTTGATTATTGCGTTCAAGTACCTTCAATGCGTGCAACACAATACGTGCACCGGAAGCACCCACGGGATGCCCCAGACTGACGCCACCGCCATCCACATTGAGGCGTGTTTCATCGATTGCGGTAAAGGCCTTATCCAGTTTTAGTGTCTCGCGGCAATAGTCCTCATCTTGCCAGGCCTGCAGACAGGCCTGCACCTGAGTAGCAAAAGCTTCATTGATTTCCCAGCAATCGATATCATCGCTGTTGAGTTGATTACGTTGCATAACCGGCGCCATTGCATGTACCGGGCCAAGGCCCATTTCTCGTGGGTCAAGGCCTGCCCACTGGCTATCAAGTATGCGGCCAATCACAGGCAGATCATGGCGTTTGACGGCATCTTCCGAGGCGAGTATCAGCATCGCAGCGCCATCGGTAATCTGTGCGCTGTTACCGGCGGTTACCTTGCCAAAAGGTTTGTCGAAAACAGGCCTGAGGTTGGCCAGTTTTTCGAGGCTGGATTCAGGGCGCACCCCATCATCAAAATCATAGTAATTACCGTGAGTGTCATACAAAGGCTGAATTTCATCCAGATGATGACTTTCCTGAGCAGCGGCCAGTCGCTGATGACTGCGCAGTGCAAAGCCATCCATCTGTTCACGTGAAATGTCAAAACGGTAAGCCAGATTTTCTGCCGTTTGCCCCATATTGAGTCCGACAATCGGATCGGTTAACCCACGGATCAGGCCAATGACGGGTTTCAGGTAAGCCGGTTTGATCTGGCTAACAGCTTTGAGTTTGGCAACCGGAGTTTTAGCGCTGTTGAGTTTTCCCAGCCAGCCGACCATGTCATTGTTTAATAGCACGGGTGCATGACTCATGGCTTCAACGCCACCTGCCAGGATCAGATCACTTCTGCCACTGGCGATATTTTGAGCAGCACTGTCTAGTGCCTGCATGCCAGAGGCGCAATTGCGTTGCACTGTCCACGCCGGTACGGATTCACCACAACCGAGACGTAACGCAACGATGCGTGCAATATTGGCTTCACTCGGGCCGGCCATGACACAGCCGAGTATCACCTGGTCAAACTCGGTGGCAGAAAATGACTGTCTGGCCATCAGTGAACGTCCGGATTGAAAAGCCAGATCAGATGCCATGAACGGCCCAGGCTTGTTACGTGCACGTAAAAAGGGCGTGCGACAGCCGTCAACTATATAGACGTGCCTGCCTGTTTTGAGGGGGTTGTATTGTTTGCCCATGTCTGTTTTTCCTCCAACCAGAAATCTGCCGGAAAGTCATCAACGGCGATGGCTATCTTGCGAGCGGTAATTGCACTTTGTACAAGATTAGCATCCTGACCGGTTATCACCGATTTTGCAACGGCATCATCAAGTGCCAGTTCGGGATCATCGCCCTGAATGATATTCTGTTTAATCGCATCGCGTATTTTGCGAAGTATGGGATTGGCCTGCAAGGTCTTATGCATGGCATCTTCTAGCTGGGCGAGAGGCTCTTTAAGGGAGATTGGATTATACAAATCCCCAGTAAGCCGTTCACGTGCATTATCACGTTGCATAATGAGATCTGCCGCCTGGTGCGTCAGAGAATCTGCAGGGCGTTTGAATGTCTTGCCAAAGGGAAAAACAAGCCGTTTTAGCATAACGCCAACAAAACGGTTGGGGAGATTATCGAGTGTTTCATCAAGCCGTTGCTGGGCATGATAGAGCTCATAATTAACACACCAGTCGAGCAACACCTGATCATCTTTCTGATAACCTTGATCGGCAAAGTGCTTCAGCGCGGCGCTGGCGAAATATAAATGGCTAAGTACGTCACCCAGTCGACCCGATAAAGACTCACGCCGTTTGAGTGAGCCGCCCAGCGTCAGCAGAGCCGCTTCTGCCGTGATCGAAAAGGCACTGCTGATACGACTCAGATGCTGGCAATGACGCTGCATGGCCGGATGTGACGGGGCATTAGCCAGACGACTAGCACTTAAACCGTGCAGCAAAGCTCTGGATAGATTCGACAACGCCATTTTGACATGTTCGCCAAAGGCATGATCAAAGTCGTCAGACTGTTTGTTGGTGGCCGCCTCCATTTCCTTCAATAACCAGGGATGACAGCGTATTGCCCCCTGACCAAAAATAATCAGACTGCGGGTGAGAATATTGGCACCTTCAACGGTGATGCTGATGGGTATACCTTCATAGCCACGCGCTAAATAATTGTTTGGCCCCATGCAAACTGCGCGGCCGCCATGAATATCCATAGCATCATTCACTACAATGCGCATGCGTTCGGTCAAATGGTATTTGGCAATCGCAGAGGCAACCGCAGGTTTGCCACCACGATCAACTGCCAGTGTTGTCAGGCCACGTACTGCATCAATGCCGTAGGCCATACCTGCAATCCGTCCCAGTGCGTCACTGACGCCTTCAAACTGACCGATAGCCATCTTGAACTGTTTACGGGTGGCCGCGTAGGCACCACTGGTACGCGCCGCATGCTTGGCTGCGCCGGTACTCACGGCAGGCAGCGAAATGGAGCGCCCATCAGCCAGTGATTCCATCAACATACGCCAGCCCTGACCAATATAATCCTGTCCACCGATGATCCAGTCCATCGGAATAAATACATCATGACCACTGTTAGGCCCGTTCATGAATGCCTGACTCATCGGGTAATGACGCCGCCCGATATCAATGCCGGGTGTGTCTGTGGGTATCAGAGCAACAGTGATACCGAGAGCTTCCTGTTCACCGATCAGATGATCCGGGTCATATAACTTGAAGGCAAGACCTAACACCGTAGCAACCGGACCAAGCGTAATATAACGCTTCTCCCAGTTAAGACGAATGCCCAGTGTTTCTTTTTCCTGCCAGATCTGTTTGCAAATGATGCCGGTATCCGGCATGGCGGCAGCATCACTGCCCGCATCCGGGCCAGTCAACGCGAAGCAGGGGATTTCCTCACCCCGTGCCAGACGCGGCAAATAATAATCTTTCTGTTCCTGAGTACCATAGTGCAACAGGAGTTGTGCAGGCCCGAGTGAATTTGGCACCATCACCGTTACCGCCGCGCTAATACTGCGCGCAGACAGTTTCATCACTACCGTTGAATGAGCATGCGCAGAAAATGCCAGACCGCCATAGCGCTTTGGAATAATCATGCCGAAGAAACCCTGCTCACGAATAAACTGCCAGACAGACTCAGGCAGATCATGCAATTCTTCAGTAATCTCCCAGTCGTTGATCATCTTGCACAATTCATTTGTCGGCCCATCAACAAAAGCCTGCTCTTCATTCGTCAACGCCGGGGCGGGCAGGGCAAGCAAAGCATTCCAGTCGGGCTTGCCGCCAAACAAATCTGCTTCCCACCAGGTGCTACCAGCTTCGAGCGCCTCCCGTTCAGTATCTGAAATCGGTGGCATCACCGCACGAAATAAATGCATCACCGGCGTACTGAAAAAACGTAAACGCAGAGAAGGTATCGCAAACAGAGCGGCTAACGGAACAAGGGTTAACCAGGCAAGAATGCTAAGCCAGATGGGCAGGGAAGAAGACACGATAACCAGAAAAATAACACCGGTAACACCCCATGCAATAGCGGGTGCGCTCAAAACGGCAAGCGTCAGGATAGAAGCAAGGAAAAGTAAAAGCGTGAGCCAGATTGTCATAGCAAGCCCCTTGTTTATTGTGGCCGTTATCTATTCGACCTTGTTATTCTGCTACAAGTTCATGTGCATTTCTGTGACTGCCTGATTATCATAGGCCTTTTTGTGGCAGAGGGATAGTGTGGTTGTGTATGTTTGCAAATGGTAATATTTTAATATTTTGGGAAAGCCCATGCGGCGGGTTAATCAATATTCTGCCCAATACGCCAAAGCACACCGCTCGGATCATACAATACAAAATCTCTCATCTTCCAGGGCTGATTTTCAGGCCTGGAAATTTTTACATTATATTTTTTCATGAGTTCTTTCCGAGTGATCTCCTCAAACCAGGCTTCAACATCTTCAACCAAAAGATGCATCATAAAGTTTTCCGTATAACCCTGTTTGTGGAAATCCTGGAGCAGGAAACTGTTATTCCCAAAATGAAAGTAGGCCACGCCACCGCCACAGGAGGCCATGGTAAAGCCAAGATCCTGATAAAACTGTTTGGATATTTCAAAATCTCTGGCAGGAACGAATGCTTTGATTTCAACAGTATTCAGGTTCGGCATTGACTGTTTTTCATCCTATAAATGCATCCTTTGATCTCAAATACTCGAGTTCCTCGGCAGTGCTTTTTCTACCCAATATCTGATTTCGATGTGGAAAACGGCCGAACTGTCTTACTATGGCCCTATGATGTTGCGCAAATTCAAGGTTTCCCTCAAGCTGGTGTTCACGGTATAAAGCTATCGCGAGATCTTGTTCTTTGATTTCTTCGCTATGCATAAAAGGCATAAATAAAAATACCAATTGCTCTTTTTGTAATTGAGGTATGAAATGACTGTTTATCGCAATTCTTGCAACGGCGATTGCATTTTTCTCGGTTTGAAAGCTCCTGGCTTCACCTCGAAACATATTGAGAGGGAACTGATCATATATTAATATTAACGCCAGGCAACCTGATGCAGTATTTTGCCACTTATCTAATTTGCCTTCCACCGCTTGCTCCCAAATGCTTTCAAATTTTGTCAGGATTTCTGCGTCTAATTCTGGAGTCGATGAAAACCAATGGTCTCTTACCTTCTTGGAATACCAGTAATCAATGACTTCGACAGGCTTCATGCTAGTTTAAACACCTCGTTCAGTAGTCTATTTTCAGTATCGTATATTCCCTTTTTCCCGCCGGAGTTGCCACGATAATTTCATCATCCAGTGTTTTACCCATCAATGCCTTCGCCATAGGTGAATCAGCACTGATCCAGTTGTTCTTCGGGTTGAATTCATCCGGGCCGACAATTCTATAGGTGATTTCATCACCCTGAGTATTTTCGAGTGTTACCCAGGCAGCAAAATATACGCGGTTTGTATCGGTTGGCAGTGTGTCTACGACTATGAGTTCGGGTAGCCTTTTCTGCAGGTAACGAATGCGACGGTCGATTTCGCGCAGTTCTTTTTTACGATAGATATATTCGGCATTTTCGGAGCGATCGCCTTCTGCGGCTGCAGCCGTCAATGCCGCCGTTACATCGCGTCGACGAATCCATATCTGGTTGAGTTCTTCCTGCAGTGCCAGGTATCCTGCGCGGGTGATATGGAGGGTTTTATCTGCCATTTTTCCAGCTACTTATCCAGTCTGTTTATCAGGTGGCTACGATGACACGCAGGGCATCGACTCTCAATTTTGCCGATGCAAGCAGTTGCTGGATTTGCCGTTCGAGGATTTTGAAAAAAGCAATTTCATCTTCGCGCACATTTCTGTTGGTCTTGCTCAATATTGTCAGGCGTTCGACTTCGCTTTCCAGCACCTGAACAATTTTTTCGCGGGCTTTATCCAGTTCTTCGGGTATTTTGCGACTGGCATGTTTTTCACTGGTAGCCAACATGTCTCGCAATGCAGCTTCCTTGATGCGAACTATTTTTGCGGCGGTATCCCTGTCGACTTTTTCTGCGATTGCAGAAATGGCTTCAACACTTAACTGAGAAGAAAAAATCTGTTTATTTTCATTGATCAGAACACGTATCAGGGTAGGGGGTAGATAGCGCTCAGCCTGAGTGTTGCTACCACTGACGGCTTCCAGTACAAACAGCGTTTCCAGCAGCAATGTGCCAGCCTTGATGCCGGGGTGTTTGATTGTTGCAACGGTGCTGTTACCCAGTTCTTGACCCAGTACCATATCCATGGCGGTGATGGTTAGCGGATGTTCCCAGGTGATGAAATGCATGTCTTCGTTAGACAGGGCAATGGCCCGGTCGTAAGTAATCGTCATGCCATCTTCCTGCAGGCCAGGAAAGTGGCTGACCATGTGTTCGCCAGGCCTGATAATCAGACAGTTTTCGCTGTGAAACTCGCTGTCAACACCAAAGCAGTCATAGATAGCGTCCATATATGTGGGTAGTTCAGAGATTCTATCCTGTTGTTCGGCCAGAGCCGCCAGGGTGTTGGCAACGTGTGGGCGGCAGGAGCTGTATTCCAGCAAGCGGTCGCGCCCATGCTGCAAGGTTGCAGTGATGTCTGTGTAGAACTTGCGGGTTGTTTCAATCAGTTCGCTATAGTCATCTGCAGGCTGTAGACAGCTGCGGTACAGTTGATCACTGACCTTACGGTATACAGAGGCACCTGCCGGACAGGTCATTTCAAAGGCATTCAGGCCTTTATGGTACCAGTCATAGTAGATAGCCTGTGCGGTCCCTTGCAAAACTGGCACATGGATCTGTATGGTCTGTGATTGACCGATTCGATCCAGTCGTCCAATGCGCTGCTCGAGTAAATCTGGATTGGCGGGTAGATCAAATAAAACCAGATGATGTGCAAACTGGAAGTTACGTCCCTCGCTGCCGATCTCTGAACAAATTAATACCTGACAACCATCATCCTTATCGGCAAACCAGGCAGCAGCCCGATCACGTTCGACAATACTCAGTTGTTCATGAAATAGAGCGGCATGGATGCCAGTGGTGACTTTTAATGCCTGTGCAAGTGCCAGAACGCTGAGCATGCTGGTGGTTATGACCAGGACTTTTTCCGGGCGAAGAGTTTCCAGGGTGGTCGCCAGCCATTCGGTACGCGGATCAAAGTCCGTCCAGTTTTCTATTAATGGCTCAGTGATATCCTGATAAACAAGTTCCGGTGATAACAGTAGTTGCACTTCATCGGCCTGAATATTGTCCGCAGCCTGGGCAAGGCAGACCTGATATTGTTTCGGTATGGCAAGTGGATAATGGTTAACCTGGCGCGGTGGAAAGCCCTGAATGGTAGCGCGCGTATTTCTAAAAAGGACTCGGCCAGTGCCATGGCGATCCAGCAATTGATCAATGAGTCGTGTTTTTTCAGCCACAATTTTCTCTGGCGTTATATCGGTATGATGCAGGATATCTTCGGCAAGCGGATTGTCTTCTTCATGCAGAACAGTCAGCAGCTGGCTGAGTTCCCGTTCACCTAAAGGTTTTTCATCAAGCAGCATTTCGACTGCCTGGGCAACGGGCTCATAGTCTGTCTCTTCCTGCAAAAAACTGGCATAGTCCGGGAAGCGGTCAGGATCAAGGAGGCGTAATCGGGCAAAATGGCTGGCTTTGCCGAGCTGTTCAGGAGTCGCAGTTAATAGCAGAACGCCCAAGGTCTTTGCAGCAATCTGCTCTATCAATTGATATTCAGGGCTGACATTTTCTTCCGACCATTGCAGGTGATGGGCTTCATCAACAACCAGCAAATCCCATTCTCCGTCCAGACAATCTGACAGTGCCGCATCATTATTGGTGAGGAAATCGAGACTGCAGAGCACCAGCTGTTCTGTCTGAAAAGGATTGGTCTTTTCATCCATGCCTTCTGTTTCATCTTCAGCCGTTAATGCTTCATACCGGCTGGCATCAAAAATGCTGAAATATAGATTAAAGCGGCGCAACATTTCAACCAGCCACTGGTGCATCAGCGTTTCCGGGACCACAATCAGAATACGGCTAGCACGTTCGGTACGAATCTGCTGGTGCAGAATCAGACCGGCTTCAATGGTTTTACCCAGGCCCACCTCATCGGCCAGTAGCACACGTGGTGCATAGCGATTGGCGACCTCATGGGCAATGTATAACTGGTGCGGAATCAGGCTGGTACGGCAGCCTGCCAGCCCGTATAGATCCGAGTGAGCAAGCTGGTGTTGATGTTTAATCGTCTGGTAGCGTAAATTAAACCATTTACCGGCATCAAGTTGCCCACTAAACAGGCGTTCAGCAGGGCGATCCAGTTGCAGGAAAGGATCAAGCTGGCTTTCATGCAGACTGACAGGCTCTCCCGAGTCATTGATGCCGTGGTAAGTAATCAATCCCTGATCTTCTGTGCTACGTTGAATAATCAGACCCGCGCCATCCTGCGCAAGAATACTGTCGCCGTTAACAAATTGTACTCGGCTCAGTGGAGCGGTTTCCTGTGCATAGATGCGTTGTTCACCAATCGCTTCAAAGGCGATGGTGACGGTGCGATGGTCTACCGTTAGTACGGTGCCCAGGCCCATTTTAGATTCTGTACCACTGATCCAGCGTTGTCCGGGAAGGTAATTTTGCACGTGTAGGTCTCTGTCCTGCTCAAAAGCCGTCTATGGTAGTAAATTTGAAAGGAAATGTCAGTGGCACAGGCCATTTTTCCTGATATATTAATGGTTATTTTATAACAAACAACTGAAAAGCGATCCAGTTATGAAAGCAAATGAATTAAAACGCGGTGTGGTTTTCGAGATAGATAACAAAATCATCGTTGTCAAACAGGTGCAGGTGCAGTCCCCCTCGTCACGAAGTGGCAGCACCCTGTACAAGCTCAGGGGGCACGATGTTTCTTCAGGCCAGAAATTTGAGCGCAGTTTCAAGGGTGATGAAAATGTTACCCAGATTGATATGCTGCGTCGATCTGTGCAGTTGTTGTTCCGAGATGCGGATGGCTGTACTTTTATGGATAACGAAACCTACGATCAATATGTGCTGGCAAGCGAATCATTAGAGGATGAGATACCCCTGATGGTGGATGGCATGGAAGGCATTACAGCGTTGATTTCGGATGCTCAGTTGCTCGGTATTGAACTGCCTGCTTCGGTGGTGCTGGAAATTACCGAGTGTGCGCCGAGCATGAAGGCGGCTTCTTCATCGGCACGCACCAAGCCTGCTACTTTGAATACGGGTCTGATTGTGCAGGTGCCCGAATATCTGACGCCGGGTGAAAAGATCAAGATCAATACCGAGTCAAAGGAGTTTATTTCCAGGGCGTGATGAACAGTGCCCTGTTGGTTAGGGCATCTCTACTAATCAGGATTTTCGTCTGAGTTCAAGGCGGATGATTTTTGAGAACCGCAGTATATAAGCATAGTATGAGGATCGCAAAAAATTATCCAACGCAGAAATCGGGCGAAAAGACGATTAATAGAGATGCCCGTTATTCTAAAATTATGGAGAGGAACATGGATGTTCAACAACAAATACGGCCTTTACTGGTCATTTTAGCCCTGTGTGGTTTTCAGCTATCTTCAGCAACAGCGTATGGCGATAGTCCCGCACCGCCGTTAACCCTCGCAGACGTTTATTCAGAATCTGTATCACCTGAAGATTACTGGATCAGCGAAAAGCTGGACGGGGTGCGTGCATACTGGGATGGTCAGCAACTGCTTTCTCGCAGTGGAAAACTGTTCCATGCACCCGAATGGTTTATCGCTAATTTTCCTGCTGAGGCGCTGGATGGTGAATTATGGGCCGGACGTGGCCAGTTTGAGAAAACCGTCAGTATTGTCCGCACCATGAATCCAGCTGATACAGATTGGCATGCGCTGAGTTACCAGGTGTTTGATCTGCCTGGGGAGCCCGGTGGCTTTACACATCGGCTGAAAAAACTGACTGCTATCATTGAAAAGGCAGATGTTACCTGGTTACAGAGCGTCAGGCAGTTTCAGCTTGTCGATAATCAGCAGTTACAGGCAACAATGCGGCAGATAGTCGCCAACGGTGGCGAAGGTCTGATGTTACGTCACAGGCAGGCAACCTATCATAATGGTCGTAGCCACGATTTGCTGAAACTGAAACCCTGGATGGATGCCGAGGCTCAGGTGGTCGGCTATACTCGGGGCAAGGGCGAGATTCAAGGTTTGACAGGCGCACTGAAAGTTAAAACCCCGGATGGTAGACGCTTCAGAATCGGTACCGGTTTGACGCTGTTACAACGCCAGCATCCGCCCGCGATTGGCTCGGTGATCACTTACCGGTATCATGGCCTGACGCGTAAAGGTTTACCAAGATTTGCCAGTTTTCTGAGAGAAAGACCCGATGAGTGACTGTATTCAGCCGATCAGTAAAGAACAATGCCAGCAGGTGCAGGAATTAACTTACCAATATATTGATAAAGCCAGAGAATGCTACGATTTCAAGTCAGAGAATTTGCCGGTTCTGTTTGATCTGAAAGGCCGTGCTGCCGGCATGTATCGGGTGCGAAATAAATTTCGCTTGATTCGTTACAATCCGTTTATTTTCGCAAAATATTATGCCGATAATCTCGCAACTACGGTGCCGCATGAAGTCGCGCATTACGTTTCAGATTGCCTGTATGGCCTGAAAAAAATCAAGCCGCATGGTCGCGAGTGGCAACAGATCATGCAGCATTTTGGCGCTGATGCAAGTGTCACCTGTCAATACGATATGACAGGAATACCGGTGCGCCGCCAGCGAAGGATCAGCTATATCTGTGATTGTCAGCAATATGATCTGAGTATGCTGCGGCATAATCGACTGATGCGTGGCGAAGCCAAATACCGTTGTCGTCTCTGCGGTTCAGCGTTGCGGCCGGATAAATCCGCTGGGGTATGATGAACTGGTCGGTATACATGATTCTCTGCAGCGATGATTCCTTATACACCGGCATTACCACCGATGTACAAAGACGTTATCAACAACATGCCGGAAAAACCGGTGCGCGTTTCTTTCGTGGCCGCCAGCCGAAAAAACTCGTCTATGTGGAACATGGGCATGATCGCAGCTCTGCCAGCAAGCGTGAAGCCGCGATTAAACGCCTGCAACGCAAGTACAAGCTGCAGCTCATTCAGTCATTGGGAAATCAGCTAGAGCAGGATAAAAAGCTTCATGCATGAACACGCTATTATTGCATTCGCAACTATCGCAGCATTGAGTATTGCCAGTCAATGGATTGCCTGGTGGGTTAAATTGCCTGCCATTCTGTTTCTGTTGCTCGCAGGTATTCTGGTTGGGCCAGTATTTGGTTGGATCGATCCAGATGCCCTGTTTGGTGATTTGCTGTTCCCGTTTGTCTCCCTGTCGGTTGCTGTGATTTTGTTTGAAGGCAGTTTGACGTTGAAATTATCGGATATTACGGGTTTGCAGAGCGTTGTTCGTCGCATGGTAACTATCGGGATATTATCCACCTGGGCTGTGATCGCTCTGTCTACGTACTGGTTTCTGCATTTTCCATTACCGCTGGCAACGTTGTTTGGTGCCATTGCCGTGGTTACCGGGCCGACCGTTATTATTCCCATGTTGCGAACCATCAGACCGACGGCAAGGATTGCCAATATTCTGCGCTGGGAAGGTATTGTTATTGATCCCATCGGTGCTTTGCTTGCGGTGCTGGTGTATGAATTCATTGTATCCATGCATACAGGGACTACCGATGTACAAACTTCACGCGCCCTCGTCGATACATTATTTATCTTTGCCCGTATTCTATTGATTGGTTCAATTCTCGGTGTTATTTCGGGTTACCTGCTGGGTCAGGCATTGCGTAAACACTGGCTGCCGGAATACCTGCACAATGTTGCAACACTCTCGCTGGTGGTTTGTGTTTTTACATTATCGAATCAGATAGAAAGTGAAGCGGGTCTGTTAACGGTGACCGTGATGGGTATGTGGCTGGCCAATATGCCACGTGTGCAGGTCAAGGATATTCTTGATTTTAAGGAAAGTCTGTCTATTTTGCTGATCTCGACACTGTTTATCATACTGGCAGCGCGGATCGATTTTTCCCAGTTTCAGCAACTGGGATGGGGTGCAGTGGCTGTGCTTGCCGCTATTCAATTCATTGCCAGACCATTAAAAATCGTTCTTTCAACCTGGGGATCTTCATTAAGCTGGCAGGAACGTTCGCTACTGGCCTGGATAGCACCTCGCGGCATTGTCGCTGCAGCCGTTGCCGCATTGTTTTCTATCAAACTACAGGCGGAAGGTTACGCACAGGCAGACCTGCTGGTACCGTTGATGTTCCTGGTGATTATTGGCACGGTTGTTTTACAGAGTACCACGGCAGGTTTTTTGGCAAAAATGCTCGGCGTCAGGGAGCCGGAACCCCGCAATTTCCTCATCATAGGCGCCAATCCGCTTGCCAGAATGATTGCAGAAGCCCTGCAAAAGCAGGACATAGACTGCCTGTTGAGTGATACCAACTGGGATTATATACGTGCGGCAAGAATGCACGGACTGAACACTTTTTTTGGTAATGCGGCCTCACAAATGGCAGACAGACGGCTTGATCTGGTGGGCTACGGGAAATTACTGGCACTTTCGCCCCAGCCAGAGGTCAATGCTTTAGCACTGTATCGTTATCGACGTGAATTTGGTGAGCAACATCTGTTCGTACTAAAAACGGATCCGGCCGAAGGCGAGCACCGAACTGATGCAGATACTCCCTGTGGATTTACTGCTTTTTCTGAGAGTGTAAGCTATCAGGGTTTATCCGAAATGCTTGTTGCCGGAGCAGAAATGCGGGAAACAAAACTGACCGAAAATTTTACTTTTGATGATTATTATCAGCGCTATTATCAAAAAGCAGTACCCATGTTTGCGATCAATCCGAAAGGCAAGCTGTTGGTATTCACCAGCGAAGAACCGATAAGCCCGCAAGCAGGCTGGCGGTTATTGAGTCTGGTGATACCGGAGCCGGTTGATCTGGAGGCTGATAAAACAACATACAAAATGGAGACAGGGGAAAATGCTGAATAAAAAAATTCTGATAACAGGCTTGCTGCTGGTGCTATTAACATCCTGTGCGTCAATAGAACGTTTTGAACACAGTATGGACA
Source organism: Gammaproteobacteria bacterium (assembly GCA_036480335.1). Taxonomy (GTDB): domain Bacteria; phylum Pseudomonadota; class Gammaproteobacteria; order DSM-19610; family DSM-19610; genus JAZGER01. The sequence goes on from JAZGGH010000101.1 coordinate 104,276, forward strand.
GCTATATCGGCATGGAACTCAAGCAACTGCAAAACCTGTTTGGTTTTAATTATATCGAACGATCACTGGAAGATGGACAAAAAGCCTATACCTGGGTGAGGATCTATCGTGGCAGTTATCCCGGCTACTGGCAGCCTGATGTCATCAGTAGACATAGAAGCAGAGATGGTGAAACCCATGTTCATGTCACACCTGGTTATCGTTTTCCGGCTGAATATTACGAAAGAAGCTGTGAGTTTACCTTTATCGTGAATGAGAAAAACAAAGCACTCAGCTGGCGCGCACACGGTGACGGCTGTAGTGCCTATACAGTTAATCCACGTGTCTATCACTCAACAACGATTCAGCCCGGAGATAAGTAGGCGCTGCCGTTGACGCACATCAAAGCAGATGGATGACATCTATGCTGTAATGGCATGCAGAGGTCAGGAAAATGACAGAAACTACGCCGCACATCGTGCAAACAAAATACTGGCACAAACTGGATGATGGCCGGGTTCAGTGCGATCTTTGTCCAAGATTCTGCAAGCTGCATGAAGATCAGAGAGGCCTGTGTTTTGTTCGCCAGAATCTTCACGGGGAAATCATGTTAACGACTTATGGTCGTTCAAGTGGCTATTGTATTGACCCTATTGAAAAAAAACCGTTGAATCACTTTTTACCCGGTACCCCCGTTCTTTCCTTTGGTACAGCGGGATGCAATCTTGCCTGTAAAAACTGCCAGAACTGGGACATTAGCAAATCAAGAGAAATGGATACACTGATGGACCAGGCTTCGCCTGAATTGATTGCCAGCGTGGCCGAACAGTTGCAGTGTCGAAGCGTTGCCTATACGTATAATGACCCAGTTATTTTTCATGAATATGCCATTGATGTGGCACGTGCCTGTCATGAAAAAGGCATTAAATCTGTTGCAGTTTCAGCAGGCTATATTTGTCCAGAACCAAGGGCAGAATTCTACCAGCATATAGACGCGGTAAATATTGACCTGAAGGCATTCACAGATGATTTTTATTATAAAATTACTGGCTCACATCTTGCGCCAGTGCTGGAAACGCTGGAATATATTCACAACGAAACAGATGTATGGCTGGAAATAACCACCTTGCTGATTCCCGGTATGAATGATTCGGATGAGGAAATTGAAGAGATGACACAATGGGTGGTCGATAAACTCGGTGTGAATGTACCCATGCATTTTTCAGCCTTTCATCCCGATTGGAAAATGCGCAATATACCGGCAACACCGTCTGAAACACTAGCGCGGGCAAGAAAAATAGCCATGAATAATGGTGTGCGATACGCTTATACGGGCAACGTACATAATGTTGAAGGTGACAGTACCTGGTGCCATGCTTGTCAGAAATTACTGATAGGTCGCGATGGCTATAACATAACTGACTGGTACCTGGATAAAAAGGGCAATTGTCAACATTGTGGTGTCCGATGCAATGGTGTATTTGAAAGGGTACCAGGCAACTGGGGCGCGCGGCGTCAGCCTGTTAGTCTCCATCAACTATCGGCTTTAACTTGACTGGGGTAATTCGCAAACCCGCCGTTGCCGGGCTTTTCTATCCACAGGATAGACAGGCGCTAGAACAAACGGTCACACAGCTATTGTCATCCGTCCCCACGATCAATGTGCAACAACCCGTCAAGGCGTTGATTGTTCCCCATGCAGGCTATATCTATTCCGGGCGAATTGCAGCCAGTGCTTATGCGCAATTATTACCCGAAAAAAAACAGATACACCGTGTCGTTTTATTGGGGCCATCCCACCGAGTCGGTTTTCGCGGCCTGGCGGTGAGTCAGGCTGATTATTTTCGAACCCCTTTAGGCGATATTCCTATTGACAGAGAGTCATACAACGTACTAGAAGACCTGTCTTTTGTAAATGAGCGTGAGGATGCACACCATGAAGAGCATAGTCTGGAAGTGCAATTGCCTTTCCTGCAGGTAGTGCTGGATGATTTTCTTCTCGTGCCCATCGTGGTAGGAGATGCAGAGCCTGCTGACATTTCCAGAGTGATAGAGTTACTTTGGGGTGGGCCAGAAACAGTCATCATTATCAGTTCGGATTTATCGCATTACCTTGACTATCAGCATGCGCAGAATATGGATGCTAAAACGGCAAAAGCGATTGTTTCCATGAATCCTGAAGCGATTGGCTATGATCAGGCCTGTGGACGCCTGCCAGTCAATGGCCTGCTGCTGGCGGCAAAGCATCATCATTTACAGTCGCAACTGCTAGATTTGCGCAATTCTGGAGATACGGCGGGAACGCAGGACAGGGTAGTTGGCTATGGTGCATTTTCCCTTGCATAAGCGGTTGTCAATGGAAGACAGAAAACAGCTACTCGCGGTGTGTGATGCGTCTATTCAATCCGGTCTCGAAACAGGTAAATCGTTTCAGCCAGAAAACTCTCCGCTGACATCGGCAAGATTGCAGAAGCCAACAGCAAGTTTTGTGACGTTGAAAAAAAACGGAAATTTACGCGGTTGTATCGGTTCGCTGGAAGCTCGCCGACCCTTGATAAAGGATGTTGCTGAAAATGCTTTTTCCGCAGCATTTCGAGACCCACGCTTTACGCCGTTAACGCGTGAAGAATACACAGATATTGAATTATCCATTTCTGTACTGACACCAGCAGAACCGATGCAGTTTCTGTCAGAGAAGGATCTGATCAGTCAACTACAGCCCGGCTTAGATGGATTGGTGCTAGAAGACAAAGGCAATAGAGGCACATTTTTGCCCGCAGTCTGGTCTGCATTACCGGAACCTGCAGATTTTTTGCAGGAGTTGAAGAAAAAGGCAGGCTTACCCGCAGACTACTGGTCCGATACCCTGCAGATTTCCAGGTATCAGACTGAATCATTCACAGATAGCGAAGAGTAGGTGCATGTATGTAGGCATGGTTCCCACGAAAAGCGTGTGAACCAGCCTAAGCCGAGCAAAGGTTGCGGACTTTACTGCCCCGTATAAAAACTCGCCTCATCATCCTTAACACGCTGTGATTGATAATTACTCTGTACCGTCACATCGCGCCTGATAGCACCAGCGCCTGCGGTAATCGTCCGCGTACAGCTCACACTTTCAGCCGGAACAATCGTGTCGAATACACAGGCGCGTTTCCAATCTGTCTTAACCGGTAAACGGTCACGATCAAAGACACGCACATTGGTCAGAGCAAAGGGGCCGATGTTAGTGACGTTATAGGTATAAGTCACACTATCGCCAGTGGTCAGATCAACTCCTGGTGCAGCGTTGTCGTCATCTACGCCATTGAGCAAGACTTCTAGTGATAGAGCAGGTGCGCTGGTATCCGCACCCCCGACATACCAGGCAGGTGTACCGATAATCACTTTGTCACCGTTTTTATCCCGGCCCTGAGCAGAGAGCAGGATTTTTGCAGCACCATCAGCAATCAGGCTGCTGCTGGAACAGCTTGCGGTATTGCTACCAGTGATATCGCCGAGTGCACAAAGCAGGGTCCATTTGCTGTCACGGACCGGTTCAATTTGTTTACCATAGAGGCGAACCAGACTGGCGGTTTCATCGCCGCTGTTGGTCACGTTGTACTGCCAGTTTGCCGGGCTGCCACTGTTAGACAGGGCAGGGCCGGGTTTTGGCAGAGTATCGTTGCCGTTGATGGTGGCGGTGAGTTCCAGTTTTGCTGGCGTGGAGGTGGGAGGTGGAGTAGTGTCAGAAAGCGCATAAACAAATACATCCGATAATAAGTTGGTATCACCTGCCACGAGATTTTTAGCATTTGAGCTGTAGGCCACAAACCGCCCATCAGCACTGATGAATGGGTAAAATATATTTTTATAATTTTCAGAGTTAATACCATTGATGGCAACAGAGACGAGGGAGGTTTCACCCGTCTGGCGGTCATGGAGGAAGATATCGGACGCGCCATTCGTATCCTCTGTCACCAGATTAGAAGCCGCTGATGCAAAGGTCACAAACCGACCATCAGCACTGAATGAAGGTGGAGAATAAAAAGGGGAAGAATTATTACCCTGAGTGCCATCGCTGGCGACAGAGACACGCGTTGTTTTACTGGTCTGACGGTCATGGACGAAGATATCAAATTTGCCATTAGTATCATCTGCTACCAGATTATTAGACCCAGAAAAGAAGCCCACAAATCGGCCGTTAGCACTGATAGAAGGGTAATGTGTAAAATTATTACCCTGAGTGCCATCACTGGCGACAGAGACACGCGAGGTTTCGCCTGTCAGGCGGTCATGGACGAAGATATCGCCACGGCTATTTGTATCACCCGCAACAAGATCCGTAGCATCTGATTTAAAAGCTATAAACCGACCATCCGCACTGATGGCTGGTGAACTTGAAGTATTATTTCCCTGAGTGCCATCACTGGCGACTGAGATGCGGGTGGTTTCGCCTGTCTGGCGATCATGGACGAAAATATCTGCCTCGCCATTCGTATCACCCGTCACCAGATTATCAGAAAATGATCGGAAGGCGATAAACCGGCCATCAGTACTCATGGAGTATGCATTTAAAGTAGAAGTAGAGTTTCCCTGAGTACCATCACTGGCAACGGATACGAGGGAGGTTTCACCGGTCTGGCGGTCATGGACGAAGATGTCATCACGGCCATTTGTATCCCCCGCCACCAGATTATTAGCGAATGATCGGAAGGCGATAAACCGGCCATCTGCCGTAATTGAAGCATATTTCGATTCGTTGTTCCCCTGAGTGCTATCGCTGGCCACAGAAACTCGCGTTGTTGTACCTGCAATTCCCTGCATTGCTACCGACATACTCCCTGCCAGCAGTAGACCATTAATCAATGTTTTCAGTTGAGTCTTCATCCTCTTCTCCATTTTGTTTACTGTTGATATTCATTGTTCAAAATCGTTACTAAAAATGCTGATTCCCACACAGAAGTGTGAATCAAATATCAGATATTTATTGTTAGGGAATAGTTTTACTCATAGTGCCACCCAAAATATTGTTTTTCTTACAATTACCGGTCTTTATGTGCCTAACGCCGGTTTATCTGGATCAGTATGTAAATGATTCTTGAATAAAGTCTATAGAGAAAGAAGGGGGTGACCAATGATTTGTTGCCGTTAGGCGACAGCCTGAGGCGGTTTTATCTTATTATTAGGGAACCTCTGATTAATTCATGAATACTCAAATGTCCATGCAGTGTAGGTTGGGCTTCGTGCCTCAGCCCAACCTACCCAACAGCTTTTTACTGAATTAATCAGAAGTTCACTTAGTTTTAATGTCCTGGACTACTTATGGGCGTAGCCCAGGAAGTGTGTCAGTAATTTGTCTTCTATTATTTTTTATTATCCATGGATTTGATGAAGTCATCGGCTTCGGCAATGGATTTATTCATTTCAGCAATCAGGCTGGTAACGTCTGATTCAATTTCGGCCCGGTTGCCTTTTAATGAGGCAATCGCTTTCGCATTCAGATTGTGTTTCAGGAAGAGCACACGATCCTGGAAGGCTTCCTGCACAGGGCCAATTTTATCTTCGGCCTGTTTCATGGTGTCAATGAGTTGCGCATAGCGAGTACGGGTGGTTTCAAGCTGCCTTTCACTGGAGCGGCGTAGGTCAGACGTGCTGTATTCTTTCAGTTCTTTTCCCCATTCTCTGAATAGATCTCTGGCTACACGTTCCACATCCTTGATTTCATCATGGACATCATCGGCTCGCGCTTCACACTTTTCATACTGGCTCTTGAGTTTCTTGTATTGTTTTTCCAGTTCGCCACCCTCGAAATTGGTCACGGCGATGAACTGTTCCAGTGCGTCAGCATACTGTTCCTTGGCATCTTCCTGCGCCCCGCGGGCATCGGCAATCTGGCTTAATAGCAGATCGCGCTTCTCATAGCCAAATTTTTCCATTGCATTGTAATAGGTTGTCTGGCAGCCGCTGAGCAGGAAGCCGGACAAAAAGATTGCGGTGATGCCGAGAATACGGAGCATTTGCATTTACAGTACCTTCATTAATGTTGCGAATTTGTCAGCTATTGTAATGGTTGAATTTATCAATAACAATCAGGACGATAGCGAATGAGAATTCAAACATACCCTGTAACAAAAGTTAAAGAAATAATGTCTTTGTCAAAATATATCATAGATTAATATATGATTGTATCTATATGATATTTAAGTATAAATATATCTGGAATATTACCTTGACGATATAATTGCTCGCCAGCGTATAATGCTGAACAACAATAGGACTTTTGTGTCTGATATAACGATTATTAACGGAAGGAGTATTTAATGAGTTTACTTGAAACCATTTTGACATCAGGTAATGGTGCTGCTGTGAAGGCACTGGCGAATAATTTTGGTTTGAGTGGTGAGGATGCCATGAAGGCACTTTCGCAACTGGTCCCGGCTTTAGGTCAGAATGTGAAACGTAATATTGACAATAATCCATCGGGTCTTGATGGTCTGATGGGCGCTCTGAAGAAGGGCAATCACGGACGATATCTGGATAGCCCAGATATTCTGGGTCATAGCAACACCGCGAATGATGGCAAAAGCATCCTTGGCCATATCCTGGGCAGTAAAGATGCCAGTCGTTCACTGGCGAAGCAGGCAGCTTCGAACTCGGGCCTTGATTTTGGATTGTTGAAAAAAATGTTACCTGTGATTGCCTCAATGGCAATGGGTGGCTTGTCCAAACAAAGTATGGGTAAGGGGCTGCTAGGGGGCGCATTGGCATCGGGTGCTGGCGGTATCATCAGCTCTATTATTGATCGCGATAATGACGGCAAGGTCATTGATGATCTGTTTAATATGGCGAGAAAGTTTCTGTAATTTTTGCTAACCATCTTAATTCAGGAAAGGGCCGTGAAGTTTCATGGCCTTTTTTATACATTTGTATACTGATCTGTTCCGAGGAAAAACAATGAATCTGTTTAAAAAAATACCCCTGTTGTTACTATTAGGCGCAATCGTAGCACTCAGTGGTTGCGGCATTAATAACATTCCAACCTATGATGAAGGTGCAAAATCTGCCTGGAGTGATGTGATGAATCAGTATAAGCGCCGGGCTGATCTGGTGCCGAATCTGATTAATACGGTGAAAGGTTTTGCTGCACATGAAAAAGATGTCTTGATGTCAGTGGTTGAGGCAAGATCAAAAGCCACATCTACACCGGTGCCAGCCGATATCCTGACGAATCCAGAAGCGTTCAAATCATTCCAGCAAAACCAGAATGCCCTGGGTTCAGCATTATCGCGCCTGATGGTGGTTGTAGAACGCTATCCCGAACTCAAGTCGAGCCAGAATTTTCTGACATTGCAATCGCAACTGGAAGGGACAGAAAACAGAATCGCTGTTGCCAGACATGATTTTATTGAAGCCGTGCGCCGTTACAATACTGAATTGCGGACTATTCCTGGGCGTTGGTGGAAATCATTTATGTATCCGGATTCCGTAGCGATGGAGAATTTTTCTGCAGCACCGGAGCTTGAAACAGTCCCTGAAGTACAGTTCTGATAAGGCGTCAGATTGTAATGCAGTTTTTTCGTGCAGTTTGCTTTGTCGGGCTTTTTCTGGTGGTGGCGGTGGTTACTGCTGCACCGGAATTTCCGGCACTGTCGGGGCGTGTTGTTGATCAGGCGGGAATTCTTGATGCAGCGGCGGAAGCTTCGTTAACCACGCTGCTGGCGCAGCATGAGACAGCTACCAGCAATCAGCTTGTGGTGGTCACACTGAAGTCGCTTGAGGGTTATGATATTGCAGATTATGGCTACCAACTTGGCAGGTATTGGGAAATTGGCCAGGCTGAGAATGATAACGGTGTTCTGTTAATCGTGGCTCCGAATGAGCGCAAAACACGTATCGAAGTGGGTTATGGCCTCGAAGGCACACTGACGGATGCCCGTTCTCACCAGATTATCCAGAATGTGATGTTGCCCTATTTCAGGCAGGGTAATTATGCTTTGGGCATTGAGCATGGTGCCAGCGCCATAGCAGGCACAATCGAAGGAACTTATGCGCCAAAACAGCCTTCGGTTTTCAGTGACAAACCGGCCGATTTGCCGGGTCAGATGTTTACCCTGTTTATCTTTATCAGTATGTTCGGTGAGATGTTCGTTAGCCGTTTGCGTCGCAAAAGCCGATTTGCAAGTGCCGGTGTGTTAGGTGCTGCCAGTTTTCTGATTGGCTGGTTTGCACTGGGTTCTTTGCTTGTTGCTGGAGTAATGGCGGCGCTGGTCGGACTGTTCCATTATTTTGTCGGCGGCAATGGCCCAGGACCGGGTGGCGGGATTGGTCGTGGAGGCTATTATGGCGGTGGATACAGAGGCGGTGGTTTTGGTGGCGGCTTCAGCGGAGGCGGAGGCGGCTTTGGTGGCGGTGGCGCTTCTGGAGGCTGGTAAGTATGGCATTTCTTGAATCAGTAGAAAAACAGCGTATCGAAGCGGCGATTGTGGCGGCAGAGGAATCTACCAGCGGTGAACTGATTGCGGTGGTGGCAGGTGATGCAGATGATTATCTGTATGTGTCGATGATGTGGGCGGCGATGTTTTCCCTGGCGTTGCCTGGCCTGATGGCTTTGCTGCAGTTTCATAGCCTGCATGAACATGCCTATGCGATTCAGATAGCCAGCTTTTTCGTGTTTGCGGTTGTCTTTCGCTGGCGGCCATTGTTATTGTTGATGACGCCGAAGGCTCTCAAATATGAACGTGCCCACCGATTAGCGGTGGAGCAGTTTCTTTCGCATAATCTTCATCATACAAAAGAGCGCACAGGGGTTTTGATATTCGTCGCGGTTGCCGAGCGATATATTGAAATCATTGCTGATAAGGGTATCAATGATGCAGTTGGTGAGGATCAGTGGGAATCGATTGTCGACGAATTTCGCTCAGCGCTGCATACCGGCCATACGGCAGAAGGTTTTGTGACGGCTATTGAGGCCTGCGGTGCATTGTTATCGGATGCATTTCCACCACGAGCCGGTGACGAAAATGAGCTTCCTGACCACCTGATCGAGATTTAGGGCATAATAATCTTTTAAACAAGCTGTCAGGAAAATACAGTGGAACTGTCTGTTGAAGAATTCCAGAACTGGGAACATAAAAAAGTCACCTTACTGGGCATGTCCGGCGTAGGTAAAACCTATCTGTCAACGTTATTAAGAGATCATCACTGGTTCCATTATTCCGGTGATTATCGCATTGGTACCCGTTATCTGGATGAGCCCATTCTGGATATTATCAAGCAACAGGCGATGCAGGTGCCATTTCTACATGACCTGTTGCGCAATGACTGGATCTCTATTCGCAACAATATCAAGATCCATGATCTGGGGCCTGTACTGAGCTTTGTTGGCAAGCCGGGCAATCCGGAAGAGGGCGGGGTTGAGCTGGATGCCTTTATTGAACGGCAGGCTTTATACCGTGAGGCTGAGATTCGTGCCATGCAGGATGTGCCGGTTTTTATTAACAAAGCACAGCAAATCTATGGCTATAAGCATTTTGTCAACGATGTGGGTGGTAGTCTGTGCGAGCTGGAAGAACCTGGTGTGCTGGATTTGCTGGTTGAGAAAACCCTGATACTCTATATCAAGGTGACCAATCAGGAAGAAGAAGACAAACTGATCAAACGTGCCCAGAGCAATCCAAAACCTTTATATTACCGGCCTGAATTCCTGCAGGAACAACTGGCCATTTATCTGCAGGAAAATACTCTTTCCTATGCGGCTGAAATGAATCCTGATGCGTTTACCCGCTGGGTATTCCCGCGCCTGTTTCATTCGCGTATACCACGTTATGAGGCTATCGCTGAACCTCATGGTTATACGGTTACTTCAGAAGAAGTGTCGCAGGTGCGGGATGAAAAGGATTTCAATGATTTGCTCATCACCGCCATTAAACGCAAGGGCTGATTTACCATGCCATTGATTGCGCATAATTCCTTGCCCTCTTTTACTCGTGTCCGAGAAGAGGGTATCTCCGTCATCAGTGCAGACCGCGCCGAAGACCAATATATTCGTGAGTTACATATTGGCCTGCTAAACATGATGCCGGATGCTGCACTGGAAGCGACTGAGCGACAATTTTTTCGACTGATTGGCGAGAGTAATCCGATTGCCCAGTTTTATGTGCATCCCTTTACATTGCCCTCAATTACCCGAGGCGAGAAGGCACAACAGCATATTGCCGATTACTATGAAACCTTTGAACAACTGAAAATACAGGGACTGGACGCACTGATTGTAACGGGTGTTAATGTGGCCGGGCCAGATCTTGCCAATCAGCCATTCTGGGAGCCATTAATAGAGGTTATTGACTGGGCCTACGAGAATGTTACTTCCACGCTGTGTTCCTGTCTGGCAACACATGCGGTGATGCAGTTTCGTTATCAACAACAGCGACAACCGCAACCCATCAAGACCTGGGGAGTGTTCTCTCACAAGGTACTGGAAAAGCAACATCCACTGGTTAACGATATCAACAGCCGTTTTGATGTGCCACATTCTCGCTGGAATATTATTACCCGACAGCAGTTTGAAACCGCAGGATTAAGGGTGCTGGCTGAAAGTGAAGAGGCCGGTGTGCATCTGGCAACCAGCCCGGATGGTCTGCGTTTTGTTTTATTTCAGGGGCATCCTGAATATGACACGGTATCATTGCTCAAGGAATACAAACGCGAAGTGATGCTTTTCAGACAGGCACAACGCGAAGATTATCCACCGTTTCCTGAAAACACTTTTCATCATCAGGAACAGGCAATCCTGCGTGAATACAAACACACAGTTCAGCAACAGCAAACAGAGACTATCGCCGACTTCCCGGAACAACTTGTCGCCAGTCGGCTTGACAATACCTGGCATGATACTGCGGAAGCCGTTGTCAGTAACTGGATGGGTTGCGTTTATCAGGTAACGCATAAAGAACGCCATTTACCCTTTATGGATGGAGTTGATCCGGAAAACCCACTGAAACTCTCATGATCTTTATCTACCAGAGTGATTGACTCTGGCGACAAAATTCCGTACCTTCCCCTTCGCTTTCAGGTGCAATCAGCCGCCGCACAGTGGTTGATGTTTAAACGGGAAGCTGGTGCGCCTTAATCTCCGATTAATCGCAATGCCAGCACTGCCCCCGCAACGGTAAGTGAGCAAGCCTGCAATACTGGCAATTCTCACGAGTCCGGAACCGGCCTGAAGCTTCGTGTTGCCTTTGCTAAAAGCAGGCAATGTTTCTTATGTTCTGCGCGGCGGGCGCAGTATCAGGAGTTTAAATTTATGAAATTTTTATCCGTTGCCGGTTCATCCGGTGTTTTACTTCCTTTTGCGTTTGTTTCTTCGTTTGTTTCATTTCAATCCATTGCCGCTGATGAACTCGAAGAAGTTGTTGTTACAGCAAACCGGATAGCGCGCAGCGTTGATGCAACCCTGACACCAGTCACCGTAATTACTCGTGAGGATATCCAGAAATATCAGGCAACCCAGCTTACGGATGTGTTAAGACGTGTGCCAGGCCTTAATATCACCAATAGCGGTGGTAGCGGTAAAGTCAGCTCGGCCTTTTTTCGCGGCACTAACTCAGGCCATGTGCTGGTGTTGATTGATGGTGTTCGCCACGGTTCTGCAACCGTAGGTGCTACGGCTTTTGAACATATTCCTCTTGATCAGATTGAACGCATTGAAATCGTTCGCGGACCACGTTCCAGCTTGTATGGTTCGGAAGCCATTGGGGGTGTTATTCAGATATTCACCCGCAAGGGTGGCAAAGGTTTTCAGCCGTCTCTGGAATTTGTAACGGGGAGTCATTCTAGCATACAGGCCAGGGCAAATGTGTCTGGCGGCGATCAATCAAGCTGGTATAACCTGAATCTTCAGGGAGAAAAAACCAATGCTATTGATAGCTGTAATTCTACCACGGCAGGGTGTTTTGCTGATGAGCCAGACAAGGATGGTTATCGTCGTACCAGTTTTTCAGTACATGCCGGGCGTAGATTAAGTGATTCACTGGTTGGAGATTTCAGCTTCACACATGCAAAAGGGTTTACTGAATTTGATGGTGATTTTCAAAATCAGTCGAAGGTGTTGCAGCAGGTTATCAGTGGAAAACTCGCCTATGAACTAAACGATCAAGTTAATCTAAGTTTGCAACTTGGTCGCTCACGCGATGAAAGTGACAATTTCAAAGACAAGGTTCCTGCGGGTCGTTTTGACAACCAACGTGATACGGTAACCTTGTTGGCTGATATCGGCATGACAGAAAATCAGACGTTGTTATTCGGTCTTGACTGGTATGAAGATCAGGTCGACAGCACTACTGATTATGATGAAAAGGCGCGTGATAATCAGGCAGTATTTGCCAGTTATGCGGGGGAATTCGGTAATACCTTGCTGGAAGCCTCGCTGCGCTATGATGACAATGAACAGTTCGGGGATACCACCACGGGTGCCATCGCTATCGGTCAGCACATCACTGATGACATCACCATCAAGGCTTCATATGGCACGGCTTTCAAGGCGCCCACATTCAACCAGCTCTATTTTCCGGGTTTTGGTAATGCTGATCTTGATCCCGAAGAAAGTGAAAACCTGGAGCTGGGGATTGACGGAAAAATGGACAGTGGCCGTTGGGAAGTAAATCTGTTCCAGAACGATATTGAAAATCTGATTGCTGGTTTTCCGGTTAACAATGTTGGCAAGGTGCGCATTCGTGGCCTGGAAGCTATTATCAATACTCAGTTGATGGGTGTTGATGTGGCAGTCAATGTGACCGTACAGGAGCCAGAAGTTCGTACGGGTCAGTCTTCCGGCAAACAGTTAATTGAACGTCCTGAAAAACTATTCAATCTGGATATGGATCGCCGCTTTGGGAAATGGAGTCTGGGGGCGACGGCACATGCCGAATCAAAGCGTTATTCCGATGCAGCTAACTCCGATGAGCTTGATAGTTTTACTACAGTTGATGTGCGTACTGCCTATCAATTTGCCAAAGACTGGCGGCTGTCATTGTCGTTGAATAATGTGCTGGACGAAGAATATGCCACGAAGAAAGGGTATAATCAGGATGGCAGGAATGCTCTTGTGAGTGTCCGTTTTGCGCCTGACTAAGTTTGAACGCCCTTCATGTCCAAGTCTGTTTTTTGGCTTCGGGTACGCAAACTAGCGTACAGGCACCAAAAAACAGACTCGGACATGAAGGGCTTATATCGCAGGACACCGTATTCATATCTACAATAGTAGGGTGGATCAAGCTTGCGGATCTACGCGTGATTTAAAGAGCGGTATGTGTTGGAATATTAACAGCAACCACCACCATCTAACCCTAAATGACTATCCCTAATATCAAAAGGCAATGCCGTACCGCACCCAGCAAATATTCCATAATGCGTATCCTGATTGCCGATAAATTCAAAATGCTCCCGAAACCGCGTCTCATGTAACATCTGCCAGGTATTACCGCAGACAGGAAATACCCGACCACGCTCAATACTGTGATGTTTATCCAGATTAAAGCGATCAGGGTGATGAGGGACAGTACCGCGATAAACAACCGCCTGGCCGTAATCCTCGCAGTGGTTTTCTAGCGAAGGCAACTTGAACAGCCGGTATGTTGCTGAGTAAAAATTGATATGCCCAATTTTTGCTTCAATTTGCTGATTATCAATCGCCAACGGCCGATCTTCAACCAGACGCGGATCTGCAAAGCCTGCAGCTTTGGCAAGATTCAGGAAATCATTCCAGTAGAGTGCGCCTGAAAGGCATTCGCCATAGAGTACCGGGTCAGAGATCAGCGCTTCCGGTATACGACGATCCGCATACACATCAGAGAAATACAATTCGCCGCCCGGTTTTAACAGGCGAAAGGCTTCTCTCAATACCGCCGGTTTATCCGGCGACAGGTTGATCACACAATTTGAAACAATAATATCAAAACTGTTATCGGCCAGATTCAGTTCATCAAGTCGTTCGATATAGCCTTTCAGAAAAAGGGTGTTTGCAGTGTCATAGCCAAATTTATCACGATGATAATCTACATGACGCTGGGCTACTTCCAGTTGTTCATCGGTCATATCGACACCGACGACCGAACCCTCCGCGCCAACCAGGTGTGCCAGTGCATAACAGTCTCGACCAGAACCACAGCCCAGATCAAGGATGCTAGCTCCCTGAAGGCATTGCGGCGCTACCAGACCGCATCCATAATAACGCGAGAGCACTTCATCGTGTATCAGCGACAGAGTGGTTTTTAAATGCATCGGCAGATGGGTATCGGTGCAGCAGGCATCCGTTTTTAAATCTTCAGATCCCTGTAGAGTTTTACCATAATAATCTTTCACTTCATCATACACAGCGATCTATCTCCGAGTAAATGCGATTAGCAATAGTATAGCAACAATGTGATAGCCAGATGATGCTGTTACTACAATGGCAAGCAATACTCAATCTGTCTCCTGATACCAACAAAAATATACGCAAAGCATACGTATTGATCACCGCTTTAAGCTGTTACTATTATTCACAGTCATTCAATCTAACTCTGGAGATTTCTTTCCATGTCGAAGATCCAGTCTTGCAAACCCAGACAACTGTTGGCTATCTGTTTACTGGTATGGCTATGTGGCTATAGCCTAATAGCTTCGGCGGAAAAAACAGATCTGGACACACTGGCAAAATCTCTTGATCAGATCGAACAGCAGCTGGATCTGGAAAGCATCAATAAAAATGAGCTGGATGACTGGAGCAAAATCAGCGGCAATGCCGAAACGGCTGCCGCTACCTGTGTCAGCGAACGGGAAACAGAACTTGCAACCTTGCAAAAAAATATAGATAGCCTGGGTGAGCCGGTAGAAGGTGAATCGGCAGACGTTACCAGTAAGCGCAAGGAGGTTGCACAACAGATAACCCAGGTAGAAAAAGCGCTTTCCAGTTGTCGTCTGCTGGCGCTGCGTGGCGAGGAACTTTCAAACCGTATCAATGCGGTTAACAAGGCGACACTGGCGAAACAACTGCTCGCCAAAAGGCCGGATATGCTGACGCTGTTGGTTGCTAACCTCAAACAGCCGGGTGCCGTACTGCAAGGTTTCAAGTTGTATCTGACTCAGGGTACAGGCATCAAGGTTTTTACCTGGAATGAATGGGCATTCGGTCTCGGTTTACTGTTTCTGTTGCTACTGTTTGCTTTATGGTTACGTAAACGCTTTACTCTAAAACTTGCGAACCTGCACTGGCAGGATGATTTTTCTGGGCGTTTTGCCCAGGCCCTGTTAAGCACGGCAAACCATTATTTTCCGCATTTACTGGTATCAGGTGTGGCTGCCAGACTGGTCTATTATGTCACCAGTGATATGCCATCCCGACCTTTTGTCAGTTTTGTTGCGCTGGCAGTGGCCGCCTATTTTCTGTTTATAACCAACATCCGTTTCCTGTTCTCACCCTATCCACCGGCTAAATCCTTCCTGCCGCTAACGCCGGAAATTGCCCGCGGCCTGAATCGGCGTCTGATCGTGCTGGCATTGCTGTCGTTGATTGGCTATCTGGCATTTTATACTCCGCTGTCGCATCAGGTTGCAGACACCCCATTATTGTTTGCGCGCGGACTTTTTTCGTTATTAATGGTGCTGAATATTGTCTGGGCGCTGTGGTTACTGTTCCGTTCGCCTAAACTGACCGAAATTCGCTGGATCATCATTGGTGTTATTTTGATTATTGTCCTGTCGCTGGTTGCGGAATGGCTAGGCTATCGAAACCTGGCCTATGCCACTCGACAAACGGTGATTGGCAGTTTGCTTATATTTGGCATTGCTCTGATTCTGAGCCGCGTGTTTCGCGGGTTGTTTGATGCTATTGATGAAGGCGCTTATGCATGGAGCCAGAATCTCAGGCAGGTTTTGTCGGTGCGCGATGAAGGGCCTTTTCCAGGCATTATCTGGTTACGGCTTGCGACCGGTGTGCTTATCTGGATGGGTTTTGTGCTGTCCATAATGAAACTGTTTGATGTTTCTGATGACGTCATTGCTAATCTGAAAAATCTCGTTATCAACGGTTTTGAAATTGGCACCATCAAACTCACTCCGATACGTCTTTTCTGGGCTGCGATCAGTTTTGCCATGTTGTTGGCATTCAGTGGCTGGGTACGTTCCCGGCTGGATCAGCGCTGGTTACAGAAAACCCGTATGGACCGGGGGGCGCGAGAAGCCATGGTAACCATTTCCGGTTACCTGATGGTAGGCATTGCTGCGCTGGTATCGTTGGGAATAGCCGGCCTGAACTTCAGTAACCTGGCCATTATTGCCGGTGCTTTGTCTGTCGGTATCGGTTTTGGTTTGCAGAATATCGTTAATAACTTTGTTTCCGGTTTGATATTACTGTTTGAACGTCCGATTAAAACCGGCGACTGGGTTGTGATAGGGGAAACAGAGGGCTATGTAAAACGCATCCGCATACGTGCCACCCAGATTCAGACCTTTGATCGTTCTGATGTGATCGTTCCAAACTCTGAACTGATTTCAAAACAGGTCACCAACTGGATGCTACAAAGCCCGCGTGGCCGGGTTAAAGTGCCGGTAGGCGTTGCCTATGGCAGTGATACCAGCAAAGTACGGGATATTCTTCTCAAGGTAGCAGATGAACATCCACGCATTATTCAGGATAGCTTTTCTCCAAAGCCCAAGGTCCTGTTCCGAGCCTTTGGCGACAGCTCACTGAATTTTGAATTGCGGGTTTTCATCTATAACATTGATGAACGAATCAATGTGATCAGTGATCTCAATTTTGCTATCGACAGCGCATTCCGGGAAGCAGGTATTGAAATCCCATTTCCGCAGCGTGATGTACATATGCGCGATTGAGCGATGTTACATCCAGTGATGCCGTAACCGCACAGTAGCACCCATACGCTCAAAGATTTTCACCAGGCCATAGATGGTTCGGTTATGGAATATAAACTCCTGATTTATATCATCCGCTTTAAAAGCGCTGTTGAGGTTTTGTATCACCGCTTTACCCTGTTGTGAATAAGTCGCATGTTTGCCAAAGTCAAAGCTGTCAGTTTTAAATGGCAGGGCAAGCCATTGGCCGAAAGGTTGCAGAACTCTTTGATAGAGCTCTGCATTAAAAGGCTCAATCGACATACCCAGATTTTTGTAGGCGCTGAAAAGCGCCTCGGCATCATCATTAATATAGGCACGTAGCAGGTCAGGGAAGACAGCGGTAGACTGTTCAGACAGTTTGCGAGTGCAACCAAAGTCAAGCACGCTGACAGAGCCGTCTTCATGGAACAGATAATTGCCAGGGTTTGGGTCGGCATGCAGATGGCACAGATCTTGTGATGTATGCACAAAGAAATCATAAAGTAATTGTGCGGCTTTGTTTCGTGTTGCGCGCGATGGCTGCGTAGCCAGCCAGTCATGCAGATGGTATCCCTGAAAATACTCTGTCGTCAGAACGTGCTGACTGCTCAGTTCAGGATAAACAAGAGGGATATTGATGCCACTGAGTGTGACGTTTTGCCGAAACCATTGAGTATTTCTGGCTTCCATACAATAGTCGACTTCTTCCTTCAAGCGCGATTCAATTTCTTGCAGAGATCGCAGCAAGAGTCGCGTATCTGGCAGTCCACGGGCGAGGGTACGCATGATAGCCAGATCACTTTCAATCGAAACGCCAATACCCGGATACTGAACTTTTACCGCCAGCTTATCGCCGTTACTGTGCGTTGCCCTATGAACCTGACCAAGACTGGCGGCAGCAAATGCCTGGGGTTCAAACTGTGCGAACAGTTTTTCCGGCGATTTGTTGAATGCGTTCATGATGAGTTTGCGCACCAGAACGCGATTAAGTGGCGGTACCCGGTAGAAAGACTTTTCTAACTCTTGAAGATAGGCGTCAGGCAGTAGCCCCTGTTCCATACCGATCATTTGCGCGATTTTTAATGCGGTTCCGCGAAGTTTTGTGAGCGCTTTAAATAGAATGTCTGCACTTTCATCATTCAGCTTGTGTGTGTTTTTCTGATGTTGTTTGGCAGAAAGAAAAGGGCGCTTTACCTTGTGTTTCAAATGACCAGCACCCAGTTTCGCTGCTGTTATACCAGCAATGCTACCACGCGCCAGTTTCCCTTTGGGAATTTTAGATGCCATTGACTTTTAGGTATTTCCTTTATCCATGAAACGGCGCTTTACGCGTTTAGAACCTGTTTGCAATACGGATGAACTGTCCATCATATCACCAAGCTGCGCCATTATATGTGTACGGAATAAAAATGAAACCAGATCCTGTAATTTACCCACGACACCCTGATGCAAAATAATCGCAATAATCCCCATGCTCTTATCCACCAGTTGAGAGGTGTTCGTAAAATCTTCAGAATCATCATTCAGCCAGTAGGCCAGTATGCCTGTTTGATAATCCCAGAACAGGCGTGGCAGAAGATCCTGATAAGGTTGATCGGGAATTTCCTCGGCATCAATGGCAGCGTCAAGCAGCTCGGTCACAATGCTATTGAATATCTCTTTTGTACTGTTCAGTTGTGTTGCTCCGGCCACAGGGGAAGCATATATATGTTCAAAGACTTCGTGCAAAAAATCTCTGGCGGGTAGCCAGGTATGTAACTGTATTTCTATACATTGCTGTAATTGTTCCTGCAGGGAGTATTCATGGAAATCATCAATTTTACCCAGTGCCTCTAAAACCTGTTTTTGTACATATTCACAATAGCCGAATAATAGCGTTTCCTTGGTAGGGAAATAATTATAAATAGTCGCATCACTGACACCTGCGCTACGGGAAATTTCACGCATGGATGCTGATCTAAAACCTTTATCTGTAATCACCTCCACCGAGGCCTTGAGAATGTTTATCCGGGTTTTTATTTTGTCTTTTTCGCTTATCTTCATAATTAATGCCTTTAGCCCTGTAATCGTAGCTTACCTTTAATTAATGTATAAATACTATACATTATAGTTAAATATATGCTACTATATTTATAGTAATTATTTTTATAGGGATTTATCAATGAAAATGCTGATAAATAATACATCAATAATATCTCCTTTCTTATTGATATTAGTACAAAAAATAAAAACCTATGCGTGTAATTACCAGGTCGAAGAGTTTGGAGTACATAAGCATAAAGTTTTGTTGGCTTCGGACGTAATGAAATAAATTTATCTATTTAATATATTTAGGAGAACAACATGGTAAAAAACACATTGATTTTTGCGGCCTTGCTTTTGCTATTCACTGCTGGCACGGCAAGTGCTGAGGGAATGTATGCTGGGTTTAAATACAGAAAGATTCAAGGAGAGAATTTAGTATTTTTCAGGTCTAACGATGACCTGGATGAGTCTGCCGCTACAGCCGGGGTGCTACTTGGCTATAGTCTGATTTCCAAGCACTGGGTAAGACTGGCCGTGGAAGCTGAATTTTCCAAATCAATTGCAAGCGGTGACTTCCATAACACACCCAATAATGAATGGGAAATAGATACGCAAACAATCTATGGTGTGTTTACATTTGGTACAAAAGTTTACGGTAAAATCAAGCTGGGTAGTTCTCGTAATGTGTTAACCCGCCGGGTAGATGGCGTTACTAAAAAACGTGATAACTCAGGCCCAGCTGCAGGTATCGGTATCGGATATAGATTTACGCCGCGTTTGACGGCTGAAATAGAATCCACCGTGGACTATGGGGGTAAAGATTTCATAGGCACAAGCTTTGGTCTGAATTATCATTTCTAGCTTTCAATATACCCAATGATGAGGATCACGAAGTCATTGAGTTGTTTAATCAGGACTTGTGAGTAGATGCCAGTCCATATGTATCGGTGTCAATATTTTTGATATCCTTAGACAAGTTAAGGTAATCAATTAAGTATATATGGAGAAGAATCAGTTATGAGTATCAAAACATCTGTTAGTCTGGCTATACCGTGCCTCGCCATATTTCTGTTTAGCCCGGTACAGGCCAGCCTCTTTCACTATACGATGTCGGGCGAGTTTAATTTCTCGAATATCGAAATAAACGACAGCCCTTATTCTGAATCCGGTGAGGGCTATTCAGGTGCTGCACCGGATGTCCAGGTCGGTTCACAGTTCTCGCTCAGTTTCACACTGGATGACAGTAAAACTGCTAACACCTCGAACGACACGCAATTTCCAGATGCAATTTCAAATCTGGAACTCTCTCTTTTCGATTATGATGAAAATCCGTACTCCGTTTCCGTTACGCCTCTAGCAATAGTTCAACAGAATCAGCCCGGCTATGACGCCTGGTTTGTAGCCATTTCGTCTGATAATGTACCTGGGCAGGTTGGTGATGCGCTTGTGAATAGTCAAAACCTCCCTTTTCTGGGGCTTGCTCTCAGTCTGCTGGATAGCGAGAATCTTTTATCAGGAACAGATCTGCAAGCATTTGACGACAATCAATTTTCTCAGCCAGGTGACTTCGCCAGGTTATCGATGACCTGGCTGTTCGATCCAATTCCGTTCATCGATCCTCCTGGTGCAGATAAAATATTCCTTCAGGTAGACGGTTCAGTAAACACGAATACGATTCAACGTACAGCCGTTGTCCCACTTCCGGCCTCAATCTGGCTCTTTGGATCGGCTATCGTGGGTTTAATTGGCCTGTCGCGACGTAAAACAGCTTAAAGTTACCTCTAATCTGGAACCTCTGATGAATTCGGGCGAATCTGTTTCGTCCGGAGCATCAGAGGTTTTTTTATATTCGAGCGAAAAAAATTAACCCGTTTTACTGCTTGCTGCGTTTATTACATTGAACCAACAATAAACTCAGGAGTACGTATGTCACAATCATCCAGTCTATCCCTTTCAGTTCTTGCTATATCACTGTTACTACAATCGGGTTGTACCTCAAATCAATCTGTATCTGACAAGGCAGCATCAACTCATCAAACCAGCCAACCTGCCCAATTAGAAGAGTCAGTCATGCAGGATACAGCCGTTTCTGCAGCGCCGGTAACACGCGCATTTGCCGCAAAAGACCGCCCGATGATGGCAGAACAGCATTATGGTATTTTTCCATCCGATTATCCTGTTGTTGAAGAGAGCAGGGAACAGTACGCAAGCTATTCAGACAACCCGGTTCGACGGGCGGCCGAGTTTCCGGTTTCCACTTTCAGTATTGATGTCGATACCGGTTCATACAGTAACATCCGGCGCTTTTTGAATCAGGGCAGTTTGCCGAATGAAGATGCCGTTCGCGTCGAAGAAATGATCAATTATTTCTCTTATCAATATCCACAACCGAAAAATAACACACAGCCATTCAGTATCAGTACTGAAGTTGGGCCAACGCCGTGGAATAGTGACACACAATTATTGCATATCGGTATTCAGGGAGTGGATGTCGCAGCAACACAGTTACCAGAGGCCAATCTGGTTTTCCTGATCGATATTTCCGGCTCCATGCAGGCGAAAAACAAATTACCCCTGTTAAAATCTGCGCTGAAAATGTTGGCAAAGCAAATGGATGAAACGGATAAAATATCGCTTGTCGTCTATGCAGGAGAAACAGGCATCGCCCTGAAACCTACACAAGGAAAAGATCGCCGAAAAATTCTGCGGGCAATCAATAAACTCTCTGCCAGTGGTTCGACTAATGGTGCAGCGGGTATCGAGCTGGCTTACGATATGGCAGAAGAAGGCTTCATCGAAGGCGGAATAAACCGGGTTATCCTGGCTACAGATGGGGATTTCAATGTTGGCCTTGCCAGTGTCGAAGCCCTGAAAAAATTGATCCGGGAAAAACGTACCTCTGGTGTTTCTTTAACCACGCTGGGTTTTGGCAGCGGTAATTATAACGATCATCTGATGGAGCAACTTGCCGATGAAGGCAACGGTAACTATGCCTATATCGACACCCTTAACGAGGCCCGTAAAGTCCTCGTTGATGAAAGAGCATCGACGCTGCATACTATTGCCCGCGATGTGAAAATTCAAATTGAATTCAATCCGGAAGTCGTTGCTGAATACCGTTTGCTTGGTTATGAAAACCGCCAGTTGAAACGTGAAGATTTTAATAATGACAAAGTGGATGCCGGTGATATCGGTGCAGGGCATACGGTCACTGCGCTGTATGAAGTTACCCTGAAAAATAGTCATGGACAGCGCATTGAGCCACTACGCTATCAGCCGACTGAAACGCAAACAAAACCTGCAAAGCACCATCAGGAACTGGCTCTGTTACGTTTGCGTTATAAACCGGCAGAGACTGAAAAAAGTGAGCTGATCGAACAGACAATTGATAAAAACTCCATTGTCAAAGATATCGATAAAACCAGTGAAAACTACCGATTCTCTGCCTCTGTTGCTGCCTTTGGCCAAACTTTGCGGCAGGGTAAATATCTGCAAAGCTTTTCAATGGATGATGTGTTGTCACTGGCGCAGTCTGCCAGAGGCAAAGACGAATCCGGTTATCGAGCCGAATTTATTCAACTGCTTAAGCTGGCCCAGACTCTGCAACCGCTGCAAGCAGAAAAACAGCAGGTCAGTCAGTTACGCAATGCACTGTGACAACGTGGGTAAAAATGCGTATCCTTGCCGATAATGAATCAGGAACAAACAGATGAAGCGTTACTGCGGCTTTACTCAATGGGTGAAGCCGCTGCTTTTGAGAGCCTGTATCAACGCTATCGGGGCAGTCTGTATCGCTATTTCAGGCGCCAGTGCCAGGATGATTCTGCGAGTGAAGAAATGTTTCAGGATGTCTGGATGTCCGTCATTCGAGGCAGCAAGCAATACCAGCCGGATGCATTATTTAAAACCTGGCTGTACCGTATCGCGCATAACCGGCTGGTGGATTATTACCGTCGACAATCAGTCACCACAGCCGTTATGCAGGCTGAAACAGTGATCAATGAAGATACACTCGCGCATGAAAACCAGCGGCAGCCTGAGGCCGAAGAAATTGCCCGACAACGGCAGCGTCAGTTACTGCAGCAAATTAGTCTGTTACCAATTGACCAGCGTGATGCCTTTTTACTGCATGAAGAAGCAGGCCTGAGCATGGAGCAGATTGGCGAGGTGATGGCCGTTGGCAAAGAAACCGCAAAAAGTCGGGTGCGATATGCAGTCGATAAACTCAGGGCAGGGATGAAGGAGTGGTTATGACAGATTCTGAAAAACTTTCATCATTGTATGCCGAACTTGAACAAGAGATGCCACCCGAGCATCTGGATAAACAGATTCTGGCAGCCTCGCGCCGCAACGCTGATCCAACAACCCGGTCCGGGTCTGTGCCAACAGGATCCTGGCGAAAACCAGCCCTGTTTGCATCCATGGCAGCGATGGTCATGTTATCGCTGCTGCTGGTACCGTTAATGCTGAATGAATCTGGTGGACCACTGGATAGTCGAATGATGCAGCAAGATCAGTCAGTGCCTCTGTCTAAAACAATAGCACCCGCTTCAACGCCGACCAGAGCGCCACAACCCCGTATACAACGAGCAAAACGTGCAGCAGAACCGGCCAGGGGATTTGCCGAAGTTCAATCAGTTGCTGAAGAAGCACATGAAGCCGTACCGGCCGAAGAAGTTGTAGTAGAAAAATCTATTGAGGATGAAGCTAGTTCACCAGCGGCCGCTGAAAAATCGGTTGCCAGTAAAGCCGGTGAATCGCCACCAGCCGAAGAATGGCTCGCCGAAATACGTCAATTGATGACCTCAAAACCGGAAGAAGCCCGACACCAGATGGAAACCTTTTTAAAGACCTACCCTGAATATAATATTGAAGGCGGAGCAAAATCCACCATCAAACCCGCCATTCCCAGAAAATAACTGCAGAAACCCTCGCATGCAGGTAAAATAGCCAGAATTGGTAAATAGTTGGGAGATATTCATGCGTTGGAGAGGCGGTAGACG